>CAZMGF010000041.1:0-19558 GCA_964565765.1 uncultured Spirochaetia bacterium | reverse complement strand
GGTTTTACATCAAATGCCGCAGAAACATATCTGAGCAGAGGGTTTCATTATATTGAGGTTAAATATGATACTTATATTTTAGATAATCAGACAAGTTGCGGTTGTGATGGCCTGTGGCTTCTCTGGAAAAAACCAGGAGATATGCAGGATTATGCAATACCCGGCACTGTGCTTTTTCCGCCGGATTAAATTAGTTGCTATTTAGTTGTTGAGTTTATCCATATCCGGAAAAGTATTTGGTTCAGTAGAAAAAAGTCAATCAAACCTCCACTTTTACCATTTAAAAATTTAAGCATTTCCTGTATCTTACTCCCCGCAGGAAAACGCCGGGAGGGGTTCCGGCGTAAAAACATTTTAGAGGGGTGTTTATGAAGATCACGGAAGTGAAGATTTTTCAGCGGAAACCGGAAGAGGCCACGGACCAGAAACTGAAAGCCTACGCGAGCATTGTTTTTGACGATTCTTTTCTTGTGCGCGGTTTAAAGGTTATTGACGGCAAAAAGGGGCTTTTTGTGGTTATGCCCAGCAGGAAGCTCTCCGACGGAACCTACAAGGACATCGCACATCCGCTGGACACGGAAACACGGCACAAAATTGAGAGGCTTGTCCTTTCAAAATTCCACGAAACAATGAACGGGGCCCAAACAGAGGGAAATCTCGTAAAATCAATGTAAAACTCTTTGACTTAGCCCATTCACCATGTTAACATAATTGCAGTTAAGGCCTTTTATCAAGGGGAAGTGCCTGTGAGAATCAGGCCGCTGTCGCGCAACGGTAATGCGGAAAAAGTCCGCGAGCCCGGTCCACTGGAAAAAAGGGTATTACTTTCGCGTAAAAGGGAAACTATTGCGATTATAACAGGACCCGGCGAAGGCCGGGTCTTTTTTTTTACCCGGATTATACAGGAGGCAACAGCTTGCATATTTATCTTGTAAGGCACGGCGAAACAGACTGGAACACCAGGCTCCTTTTTCAGGGGCAGACAGACATACCCCTGAATAAAACCGGAATTTCCCAGGCCCGCCATATTGGCGCGGAATTAAAGTGTAAAAATATAGGCGCAATCATATCCAGCGACCTTTCCCGGGCATACCTTACAGCGGCAGAAGTAAAAAAAGCGTGCGGAATACAAGGGGCAATTGAGAAAAACAACGGATTGCGTGAGAGGGATTATGGCGCCCTTGAAGGAAAAAAATATGTTATGCTCGGCTCTCCCCGGGCCTCTTGCAAAGTGGAAAGCGACAAGAAGTTTTTTGCCAGGGTCAACAGGGCATTTGAGGATGTTTTAAAAAAATATAAAGGTAAAAACATAGCGGTAATTACCCACGGCGGAGTTGTGCGGCAGATTGTTTCATATGTGCTGGGATTGAAGGATTACAGGAAACTGCGTATTTATAACGCGTCAATATCGGAGATTTTTTTTGATGCTGACAAGAAATCCTTTTTTCTGCTGCTTCTGAACAGCGTATCCCATCTTTCTGTGAAAGAGCGCAATTCCATTGAATACCATATAAAAGGCGTCTGAGATGACAAAAAAAAACAGGGTTAAAACCGGCCTGGTCCAGCTTTACACAGGAAAAGGCAAGGGAAAAACCACGGCTGCAATTGGCCAGGCAATACGCGCGGCGGGCGCCGGGAAAAAAACCGCTTTTTTCCAGTTCCTGAAAGGGGGGAAATTTCCCGTTTCAGAAGAAAACATCCTTATGAAAACAGAGGGGATATTCTATAAACGTTTTGAAGAGACAACGCCATTCTTTGACGCGGCCGTTGAAATGGACGGCCTTAAGATGATGGTGAAAAATGACATTGAAACGGTAAAAGAGGCAATTGCATCCGGCGGTTATGAAATGATAATACTCGACGAGATAACGCACCTTATAAAACTGGAACTTGCCGCGGAAAAAACCGTTATTGATATGATAAAAAAAGCCTCTGAAAATGTCAATTTTGTCCTTACCGGAAGAGGCGCGTCAAAAAAACTGATTGATTTCTCGGACCTGGTGACTGAAATGCGGGCAATTAAACACCCTTATAAAAAAGGCGTGAAAGCCGCGAAGGGGGTTGAATTTTGAAGCTGAAAATAAGCGCCGTATTTTTATTGTTTTTGTCCGCTTCGTTGTTATGCGCGCGCGTAAACGGAGAAATAATAAAGGACGATGTGGGCCGTATGGTTGACGTCAATACTCCTGTCGAGTCCATTGTCTGCCTTTCGCCCGCCGATACGGAGATAATTTACTGGCTCGGCCTCCAGTCAAGGCTCGTGGCTGTATCGCTTAACTGCGATTATCCACACGAGGCAAAAACAATGGAAAAAGCCGGCTCTTTTTTATACCCGGATGTGGAGAAAATAGCGGCCTATAAACCTGATGTTGTAATTTCCGGCGGCGGTATACAAAAAAAGGCCATAGCCAAACTTGAAAAACTGAAAATCCCCGTACTCGTGCTCTATCCCGCGGACATTGATAAAGGGCTGATACGTGATATGGAAACTATCGGCGGCCTGGCCGGGGATTACGGAAATGTCAAAAAAAGGATACTTGAGTACAGGAGGTTTTTAAGCGAAGCCTCGGCTGAAAAAGGTTTTAAGCCGCTTAAGGTTTACCTTGAAGTCTGGAACCAGCCGGTGATGTCGGTGGGGGCAAAGTCGTTTATAAACGACGAATTAAAACTCGCCGGCGGCAAAAATATTTTAAGCCCGGCAAGGTCCGAATACCCCAAGATAACCCCTGAAGAGGTGGTAAAGCTGAACCCTGACGTGATAATATTATTATACAAACCTGAAAAAGATTATAAGGAAAGGGCATATTTTAAGCTGACAAAAGCAGGGAAGAACGGGGATATATACGTGCTGGACAATCCTGATACTGTGCTCCGGGCGGGCCCGCGCATACCGGCCGGGGTAAAACAGCTCAGGGAAATACTTGAAAAGGCGGCTTACAAATGAACCGGCGTATAATAGTTCCGTCTTCGGCGCTTCTGCTGATATTTGTTTTCTGTTTTGCCGGAGCGCTCTGCCTTGGCAGCGCCCCGATTTCACCGGGAGACGCTTTTAAGGCCCTTGCCAATATCGGCAGCGCGCAGACAATAGGCATTATAAACGAGATACGGCTGCCGCGCGCCCTTTTTGCCGCGCTTGTAGGCGGCATGCTTGCCCTAAGCGGCGCAATACTCCAGGCGCTTCTGAAAAATCCGCTTGTTGACCCGTTTATAACGGGCATTTCCTCAGGCGCGGCTTTCGGGGCGGCATGCGCCATAATGGCGGGCGCATCCGGGCTGCTTGCGCCTTCAATGGCTGGCGCAGCGCTTGCCATGTTTATTGTTTACAGGATATCGCTTTCCGCGGGAGTGCTTGATATAAATAAACTTCTCCTGACCGGCGTGATGATGGGATCGTTTTTTTCCTCGCTTATAATGCTGTTGAATGCCCTTTTTTCAAAGGATCTTATAAAGGTGGTATTCTGGCTCATGGGCGACCTTTCAAATATAAATCCCGGGCTGCTTTTATACAGCGCTATAGCCCTTTTTGCGGCCGTTATAATCGCGCTTTACTTTGCCAATGACCTTAACATCCTTACAACGGGCGAGGATGAGGCAAAGTCAATGGGGGTAAATGTCGAACTCATCAAGGCAATATATTTTTCCATAGCCGGCGTGTTGACGGCTGTCTCCGTGGCCTTAAGCGGCGTCATAGGCTTTGTCGGGCTCATCGTGCCGCATGTTGTAAGGGCAATGGTGGGGCCGGATATGCGGGTAATGATACCGTGCTCATTTCTCGCCGGCGCCATATTTCTCCTGGCTTCCGACACGCTGGCAAGGACGTTTTTTTTACCCGCTGAAATACCCGTCGGCGTTATAACGGGGCTCGTCGGCGTGCCGGTATTTATTTATTTCATGCTCAAAGGCGGGTCAAAGTGATTTTTCTATCGGCAAAAGGGATAAAATATTCATACGGCGCGGGGCATTTTTCCATAAAAAATGTTGATCTTGAACTTATCCATGGCGAGACGCTCGCCATGATAGGCCCAAACGGCGCGGGGAAATCAACGCTTATGAAAATATTTTCCGGTCTTATAAAGGGCTATTCCGGTGTTGTAACTGCCGCGGGACAGGATATTAAAAAAACACCAGAGGGCGGCCTGGCAAGGTTAATTTCATATATACCCCAGTCATCGGAGCATGTCTTTAATTTTACAGTGGAGGAGATTGTGGCCATGGGCAGGCGGCCGTATATCACTCCGGGCGGCAGGCTTAAAGCCGCTGATATTGAGGCAATAAAAAGCGCCCTTGACGGAATCGGAATTTACGCGAAGCGGTCGGCGAAATACCCGGAGCTATCTGGAGGTGAAAAGAGGATGGTTTTAATAGCGCGCGCTATTGCTCAGGATACTCCGGCGGTATTTATGGACGAGCCCATGACTTACCTGGATATCCAGCACCAGTCAATGCTGATGGAAGCGGTTATGAAGATGAACAGGGCCGGAAAGTCGGTGCTTTTAATATCGCACGGAATAAATACCGCTTCGGAATACGCCTCGCGCGTGGCTGTTATCAGGGGCGGGGAAATAAAATTCATCGGCACTGCAAAAGAATGCATTAATTATGATAATATAAGGGAAGCTTACGGATTTGACAATTTTGACATTGCGGACAATCCGCGCACCGGCAGGCCGAATATTTTCATAGGGCCCCGGCAATACGGAGGAATAAAATGAAAAAAATAATTTACGCTTTTGTGTTTGCGGCGTTGGCGGCGGGCGCAATACTGGCTTTTTCTTCCAATTTTACCGGCGCGGCCGTGCAGTACAACGGCCAGAAGGCAGGCGCGAACATCGCGCAGCAAAACGCTAGCGGTATTTCACAACAGCCGGTGCCGCCCTCAAAACCGCCCGCGCAACCGACGGCCCAGGCATCTTCGGCGCAGCCGGGGGCCCAGGCCGGAGATGTGGTAATTACCGCGCAGAGAATGCCCGAGGCGGCGGCCCTTGTCGCGGGCGACATTGATATTATAAAAGCTGACGATATAAAACATTCCGGGCTGCAGAGTGTTTCGGATATCCTGGAGGCCATTAATGGAATTTATATAGCGCAAAACGGCGGTTATGAAGGGCTTTCACAAATTTTCACGCGCGGCGCGCCGGCGGATGAGACGCTTGTAATGATTGACAGCGTTCCGGTGAACGATATAATGTCGGGCGCGGCTGACCTTACGGCGCTGGACGCTTCAATGGCGCAGTGCATCGAGGTTTTAAAAGGGGGATTGTCGTCAATATACGGCGCCTGCGCTTCGGCGGGCGCTATTAATATCTTAACCGGGTCAAAGGACCCAAAACCGCTGTCAGCCGCGGCTGATTACGGCTCGTTTAATTACCAGAAATACACACTTTATTCCGACTATAAAATAATGGGGATTACATACGCGGCATCAGCAGTTGAGGAACGCAGCGACGGCTACGCGCCGAATTCCGATTTTATGAAAAGAAGCGCGGACTTAAAGCTTCAGTTCAAAGGGGACCTGCTTGATTCCACTTTAACGGGCTATTATTTTAAAAGGACCATGGGGGTGCCTTACGGCCCGCTGGGCCCGGACCTTTTTTCCAGGCAGACAGATGAAAATTACAACCTTGGCATTGATGAAAAACTCAATATAGGCCCCTTAAAGGCCAAGTTCAGCGGTTATATGCGCTCGGAAGACCTCTCGTACCAGGATCCTTCATACGGCCTTTATACAAGTGATGTAAAAAAAGAATATGAAAGCAACGCCATGTTCTCCTACGACGGCGGCGGGAACATCGCGGTAACCACGGGATATGAAACGGACCTGAAAGATGTGAACGCCCCGGAAATTGCAGGGGAAAAAAGCGTCTCCAACCAGGCTTCCATCACAAGCGTTACGGCGAAATTTCTGGGCGACACACTGCTCTTAAACGGAGGTTTCAGGGCGGATTTTAATTCTGTTTACGGCAATATGACCGGCGAGGATATCAGCCTTAAATACAAAATGCCGGACAATGTGGAACTGCGCGGCATGTTCGACAAATCTTTCAGCCCCCCGGCTTTTAACGACCTTTACCGGCTCGAGGCCGGCCCCCCGGGGCAGTATTATTATTACATAGCGGGCAACCCGGATTTAAAAACCGAGAATTCCACGGATTATTCGGTTTCAATATCAAAAAAAGATACAAACATAAAAGAATCACTCACGTTTTTCAGCAATTCAATTGACAACCTTATTGCATGGGAGTCTACGCCGGATCTTGTAACGACGACGCCGGTCAATATCAGCAAAGCGGACATACTCGGTGCCGAGGCAAAGGTTGAAATATCAGTGGGCGACAACCTGGCCATAAGGGGGGGTTACACATATTTGAACGCGACAGACGCCCTGACAAAAGAGCCCCTTGCCTACAGGCCGGTAAATGACGCCAATATAAACGCTGACATATCGCTGCCTTTCAAAACGAAAATAAATATATGCGCAAGGTATGTGGACATAAGATATTCCACTAACGGGGCGGAATTAAAACCATATTATCTGCTTAACGGGTCCATATCCCAGGAAATGAGCAAGAATATAACCCTTCATTTCAATGTCGACAATATCCTGAATAATAGAACATATCAGGTGGTGCAGAATTATGTGATGCCCGGCATTAATATGAACGGCGGGATAACAGTGGAATTCTAAAGAATTCCAGATTTAAAAGTTAAAATTCAAAACCAGGAATTGAAAATGGCTATATTTTAAAAGGAATAATAAGGATAAAACGCTGTATCTTTATCTTAATTATATTGCCAAAACCCCTGTATTTTGTTATAATCAAATTTGATATTTATGTTGCTGTATACAAAACCCGAAACAGGTTTATTTTACGGGTGAATAATTATTTCAAGGAGGTTTTTTAAATGGTATTAGGTGTGATTATCGGGATATCCCTGCTCCTGCTTTTGATAGCTCTTGTTGTATTACAGGGCCTGATTGAATGGGGCGGAGTTGATACGGATAAATGGTTCGGCGGTGAGAAAGTCAGGGATGCCGCGCCTTCGAAGGAAGACACTAAAAAAGTCTCGAAGCCTTTGGCAAAACCGGTCAAACCGGCCAAGCCGTCGAAAAAGAAAGGGGCAAAGAAATGATATTTGATTTTCTGCTTGGAATGTTCTCGAACGACATGGCCATCGATCTCGGGACGGCCACGACACTCGTATATCTGAAGAACAAGGGGATCGTATTGAAGGAGCCTTCGATCGTCGCCCTTTACAAGAACAGGGAAGTAATTGCCGTCGGAGAGGCCGCAAAGCAGATGGTGGGAAAGACGCCGGGCGATGTTTACGCGATAAGGCCGATGAAGGACGGGGTAATAGCCGATTTTAACGTGACCGAAAAAATGTTAAGATATTTCATAGTAAAGGTCCACAACCGCCACTCCATGGTCAACCCCAGGATCGCGATATCGGTCCCCAAGGGAGTAACTCCGGTCGAGAAAAGGGCGGTTAAGGAATCGGCCATCCAGGCCGGAGCCAGGGAAGTTTACCTTATCGACGAGCCGATGGCGGCCGCGATAGGAGCCGGGCTTCCAGTCGAGGATCCGGTCGGGCACATGGTCGTCGACATCGGCGGAGGCACCACTGAGGTAGCGGTCATCTCAATGGGCGGGCTCGTTGTGTTTAATTCCATAAGGACTGCAGGGGACAAGTTCGACGAGGCCATCATGGCTTACCTGAAAAAGGCTTACAACCTCCACATAGGAGAGCGCACCGCGGAACGCGTGAAGATAGAGATAGGCTGCGCGCAGAAACTCGAGGAGACGCTCGAGATGGACGTAAAGGGCTCGGACCAGACCACCGGACTGCCCAGGACCATAAGGGTCACATCGGATGAAATGGCAATCGCGCTCGAGGAGCCGATAACCAGGATCATAGACGGGATAAAATACACCCTCGAACAGACAAAGCCGGAGCTTGCCGCGGATATAATCGACAAGGGCATTGTTCTCACGGGCGGAGGCTCGCAGCTCAAGGCATTCGACCAGAAGCTCCGCGACGAAACCGGGGTGCCCGTGCACATCGCGGAGAACCCGCAGGATTGCGTCGTAACGGGCGCGGGCAAAATGCTTGAAGAGCAGCTCGACGTACTCCGCAGGCTTTCATTTGAGGGAGAAGAAAGCCTGATATAGGAAAATAATGAAAAGAAAAAACAAACCGAATTTAATACTGATATATGCCGTGGCTGCAGTAATCCTGCTCCCCGGCATATTTATTTTATGGAAGAAGACAGGCTTTGGGTTTCTGACAAGCGCGGCCGGCGCCGCGCAGAAAAAAGTTTCTTCTTTTTTTGCTTACACCGGAGGGACGTTTTCCGCGGACCCGGGGCTCACACAGGGAAAAAAAGGCATCAGGATCCTGGCGCAGAGGAACCTGGAGCTTAACACGGAAAACAGCGTGCTTAAGGCAGAAAATGAAAAATTAAAAAAGTCGGCTGTTTTAAGGCAGTTTAAGGATTTTAAAAGTTCTGTCATATGCCAGGCTTATGTTATCGGGGCCAATGACGACGGATTTATATATTATTATACTATAGACAGGGGCGGCGAAGACAGCGTAAGCGAAGGCGACGGCGTAGTCGCGGAGGCCGGCGTGGTCGGCAGGATTGTAAAAGTGAGCCCCCAGAGCAGCCTTGTGCAGCTTTTAACCGACGCGAAATCCAATATCTCGGCCAAGGACGAACGCAGCAGGGTGACGGGAATTCTCGCGGGGGAGAGCTTCTCCGAATGTTCTATTAATTATGTGCCGAAGGACGAGGACGTCGCCGAAGGGGATACAATCGTAACATCGGGGCTCGGCAAGTCCTTTCCCGAGGGGATAAAAATTGGGAAGGTAATAAAGGCCGACAAAAAGGTTGAGGGGCTCTCAATGGATATTAAAGTTAAGCCCTTCGCGGATATTTTTTCCGTTGAAGAAGTGCTTGTTATAAAGAAAAGATAACCCGTTACACGGGGTTTAATAATAGCGCGAAAAAGCGCTGTCAGATTATAAAGAAGGTGAACCTTATCAGAAAGACTATTTTTCTGTGGCTCGTACTGGCCCTTGCCGCGGCTTATGACAATTCCGCTTACGCGCTGAGGGGCGGATTTCATTACGCGGATTTCACGCTGATTGCGTGTGTCGCCCTGCTCATCGCGGACAGGATTTATACCGCGTACATTTTCGGCATATGCGCGGCCCTTATCCATGACGCTTTTTTGATGCCATCCCAGGGTTTTTCCGCCATTTCACTTTTTGGGGCCCTGCTGACCGCTTCGGCGCTCTGCATGAGCCTTTACAGGGGGAACTATTCAAGCAGGGTGATAATTCTGGCGTCGGCCGAGGTTGTAAAAGAAATTACACGCGGGATACTTGTTTTTGTCTATTACAATTCAATGAAAAAATTTGAGTTTCCGCCGGCCGTCCTGCTAAAGGCCGCGCTGACTATTGCCGCGGGAGCGGTAATATATAAAATAATGGAAATCGATTATGGAAGGCTGGCGCCGTGGTTAAAACCAGGGATGATATTTCGGAAAAAATAAAGGGAGCCTATAAGAGCCTGAAGCGCGTGAACACGCTGGGATGGATATTCTCCATCAGCGTGCTTCTGCTTGTGCTGCGTGTTTCATACCTTCAGATAATGAAAGGCGCCTATTATAAAAAACAATCGGACGAAAACTGCACCACGGTTGAAAAGATACCCGCGGCAAGGGGGCAGATATACGACCGCAACTATGTGCCGCTTGTCGCCAACAGGCCGTCATACACATTTGGAATAATACCGAAATATTTCGCGCAGAATGGCGACAGGAAAAAGGCCCTTGATTCCCTTTCCGCGATACTTGACATGCCGGCTGATGATATAGAAACGAAAATAACCAGGGCGGGCAGCGCGTCAAATTACCTGCTTACCCAGGTGCCGGTGAAGCGCAACATATCAGACAAAGAGTTCGCGCTTCTTGAGGAAAAAAAGATAGAGATAAGCGGCCTTACAGTAACCCAGGAGCCCATCAGGCGCTATGATTACAAGAATGTGGCCTCCCATGTGCTGGGATATGTGGGTGAAATAGGGGACGAACAGCTCAAAAACGGCAAGTACAAGGACAACAAAACCGCGGGTGATATCATAGGCCAGAGCGGAGTGGAAAATGTTTATGATGACATCCTGCGCGGGGAAGACGGGCAGAAGCTTATTTTAACCGACGCTTCCGGCAAACAAAAGGAAGTAATAAAGACCATCCCGCCCAAAGAGGGGAAAAATATAGTCCTTACAATCGACTACCGACTCCAGAAATTCGCCGAAAAACTCCTTCAGAAATATAATTACAAGGGGGTCATAATAGTCCAGGACCCGCGTACGGGAGAGATATTGTGCATGGCATCCGAGCCGGACTACGACCTGGAATATTTTTCCGGCGGCGTCAATCCGCACGAATGGAAAAATTTAATGAGAAACAAGGCTTATCCGCTCACCAACAGGGCGGTTCAGGGGCTTTATTCGCCCGGCTCTATTTTCAAGGTGGCTGTCGGCAGCGGCGCACTAAACGAAAATATAATTACAACAAAGGATTCCTTCCTGTGCGAGGGGATTTATTGGATCAAGACATGGCCCTATAAATGCTGGAAAAGGACGGGGCACGGCTGGATGGATTTTTACCACGCTATAGCGGAATCGTGCGACATATATTTCTATAAGGTCGGCCTTAAAATGAAGGTTGAACTGCTGAATAAATACGGCACTATGTTCGGGCTAGGAGAAAAAACCGGAATCGACCTGCCGGGCGAAAAAGCCGGGCTCATGCCCAGCAGGGAATGGAAACTCAGGGAGGACCGTTCCCCGTGGTTCCCGGGAAACACGGTAATGATGTCCATAGGCCAGGGATACATTACGGCCACGCCGCTTCAGATTATGAATATTATGACCGTAATGGCCAACGGCGGTTATGTCATGGCGCCCCATGTATTAAAGGCCGTGACGCTTGATAACAGGCGCATCGAATCCACCTTCACGCCAAAAAAACTTTTTGAGCTCAATGTCAAACCGGATGTTATACATACCATGAACGCGGCGCTGAGGCTGAACGTTATGACGCAGACCGGCACGGGACACAGGGCGCGCGTTGAAGGCCTTACAACGGCGGGTAAAACCGCCACGGTCGAAAATCCGCACGGCGACAACCACGCCATGTTCGTCGGGTATGCCCCGTTCGACAACCCGGAAATAGTGGTTTATGTGCTCATAGAATTCGGAGGCTTCGGCGGAGAGGCCGCGGCGCCGCTGGCCGGGGACATGTTTGAATTTTATTTTAAAACGCTGAGGGGCAAATGAGGATAAAAATAGCTTTTCTTGACAGGTTAAGGGAATATTTCAGGAACTTTAATATGGTACTGCTCATATGCATGGCCATGCTTATGTGCGTGGGCGGAGCCGCCGTATACAGCGCGACAGGCACCTCGGGCAACCCGTTTTTTGCCAAGCAGCTGCTCTGGTATTTTACGGGGATAATAGTGATGCTGATATTCGCAAACATGAATTACAACCATCTTATAAATGTGGCCAACTGGCTCTACGGGTTGTTTTTATTTCTCCTGGTACTGGTGCTTTTTATCGGCCACGCTTCTCTTGGAGCTACAAGGTGGCTAAAACTCGGGATATTCCAGTTCCAGCCCAGCGAATTTATGAAAATAATAGTGCCCCTGGCGATGATAAGGTTTTTGCTGGCCTCCCACAGGGACGGCTTTGAATGGAAAAATCTTTTCAAGCTTTTCGCCCTCACAGGCGTGCCGTTCCTGCTCATCATCAAGCAGCCGGACCTGGGAACTTCGATACTGCTTCTTCCGCTTATACTGGTCGTGCTTTTCATGGGGAACATACCGCCTAAAAAGCTTGTCGCCATAATAATAATCGGCATAACAATTCTGCCGGTGGGTTACCTTTTTATGAAGGATTACCAGAAGGCCAGGATCGGTGTTTTTGTAAACCCTCAGAGCGACCCGCTTGGCGCGGGCTATAATGTTATCCAGTCGCAGATAGCGGTGGGCTCGGGCCAGCTTATCGGCAAGGGGTGGGCGCAGGGCACCCAGAGCCAGCTGAATTTTATCCCTATAAAATATACGGATTTTATTTTCGCGGTTATAGCCGAGGAGTTCGGCCTCATCGGCAGCATTATAGTCCTGCTTATATATTATTTTTTGATAATGGAAGGTTTGAAGGTGGTTAAATTGTGCCATTATAACAGCGGAAAAATGCTTGCAGCCGCCCTGACTTCGATAATTTTTATGCAGGTTTTTATCAATATCGGCATGAACATCGGCATAATGCCGGTGACCGGGATAACCCTGCCGCTTCTTTCATACGGCGGCTCGTCGGTGCTGGTTATAATGATGATTCTGGGAATTTTACAAAACATATATAAAGAATATATGAAAGCAGAGGAGTGACATGAAAAGCATATACATCAATTGCGAGGATTTTGACACAAATGTGGCCATTGCCGAAGAAGGCAGGCTGGTAAATTATTTTTCCGAAAAAAATATTTACGCGAAGAATGGAAACATTTACAAGGGGAAGATAACAAAGATAGTTTCAAATATGAATTTTGTCTTTGTTGACATCGGGGATGACAAACCCGCCTTTCTCTCGGAAAAGGAATATTTTGACATGTCCGGCGGGGAAATGAAGGATGCCTTCGGCTCCTTTGATGATACGGCGACCGAAGCTGACGCGCCGGCGATTCAGGAGAACATCGCGGGCATATTTGAAAAAGGGCAGGAGCTTATGGTGCAGGTGGTAAAAGAGCCGTACTCCACAAAAGGGGCCAGGCTCACTACCAACATAACTTTGCCGGGCCAGCATATTGTTTTTGCCCCGTATTTAAAGCATACCGGCGTTTCAAAAAGGATAACGGACGACGCCGAGAGGGAGAGGCTCAGGAATATAATACATAAGGTCAGGCGCACATATGAGGGTGAGTTCGGCATAATAGTGCGCACAAACGCCGCCGGGGTCGCCTCGGAAGAGCTTGAGAAGGAAATCGGGCATTTTTACCACCAGTGGGAAGCAATACGTTCTGAGTATAAAAAATACAAGGCGCCGCGCGTAATTTATACGGAGCAGGAACTTGCCATAAAGGTGCTGCGCGAATACGTGGACACAAACACCGCCGAGATAATAGCCGACGACGAAAAAACCCATGATTCTGTAAAATGGTACATGGAAGAGACCTCAAAAAAGAGCGCGAAAGTGATGTTTTACGGAGGGGTTGACCACATATTTGAGTACTATAAACTGGCCCAGCAGGTGGACGGGATATTCAACAATATAGTCTCCTTTAAAAAAGGGGGCTATGTAAAGATAGACGTGACAGAGGCACTGACTGTCATCGACATAAACAGCGGTAAGTCCAAAGGGGCCGAAGATGTTGAGAACAGCCTGTTGAACATAAATATGAACGCGGCCAGGGAAGTGGCCAGGCAGATAATCCTGCGCAATATCGGCGGGCTCATTGTGGTTGATTTTATTGACATGCAGGAGGCCGAGAACAGAAAAAAAGTAAAGGCCGTCATGGACGAGGAACTGGCAAAGTCCAAGATGTATTTTAAAACCCTTGAAATAAGCGAATACGGCCTGATGGAAATCACGCGAAAGCGCGACTCAAAGCGTGTTGATGACGTGAATTTTGCCGAGTGCCAGGTATGTTCCGGCAGGGGCAGGGTGTTGAACGAAGAAAGTGTTTGCATCAATTATCTTAAAAAGATAAAATATGCGTGTAAAAAGGCAACGTCCAGGGGCGTGCTTGTTATGATGCCGGAGAAGGTAAAAAAGAGCCTGGAGGGAGCATACAAGGACAGGATAAGGGAATATGAGCGCCGTTACGGAAAAAAAGTCACAATAAAAATCGGCGCGGACAGGGAGGATGGCAAATGATAGCAGTAACCGGGGCGTCGGGTTTTATAGGAAGCGCCATAGTTTATGAGCTTAATTTAAGGGGGATTACCGATATACACTGCGTGGACATACTGCAGGAGGACGACAAGTGGAAAAATCTTGTGGGGCTGAAATTCGCCGACTACGAGGAAAAGGACGCGTTTTTAAAAAGGATAATATTTGACGATAAATTCTTTAAGTCAAAGATAACCGGTATAATCCATATGGGGGCGTGCAGCTCCACCACGGAAAAAGACAGCTCTTTTTTGATTGAGAATAATTTTAAATACACGCAGGTGCTGGCGAAATGGTGCGTCAGGAATTCGAAAAGGTTTGTTTATGCCTCTTCCGCCGCGACTTACGGCGACGGCTCCGCGGGATTTTCCGACGACCACGCCGGGCTTGACGGGCTCAAGCCGCTTAATATGTACGGCTATTCAAAACACCTCTTTGACCTGTGGGCTCAAAACAACGCGCTCCTGGACAAAATCGCCGGGGTGAAATTTTTCAACGTTTACGGGCCGAACGAATATCATAAAGGCGAAATGCGCTCGGTGATACACAAGGCCTACGGCCAGATAAAAGAAACGGGAAAGCTGAAGCTTTTTAAATCCTATAAAAAGGAATATCCGGACGGCGGACAGAAAAGGGATTTTATATATGTGAAAGACGCGGTTAATATGACCCTTAATCTTTATGATTCCGGCCGCAACGGCATTTATAACACCGGCACCGGCAAAGCAAGGACCTGGGTTGACCTGGGCAACGCGGTTTTTAACGCGATGGGGAAGAAGCCGGACATTGAGTTTATAGACATGCCGGAGCAGATAAGGGAAAAGTACCAGTATTTTACCGAGGCTAAAATGGATAAGCTGCTTTCAAATTACGGCGGCAAGACGCATTCCCTTGAGGAGGGTGTGTCGGATTATGTGAAAAATTATCTGGCCGCAGGGGAAAAGAGCCTGCAGGAAGGAGGGGTTGCATGAAAAATCTGATTATAATAGTTGTAATAGCAATAGCCGGCTGGTTCATTGTGCAAAAATTTATGCCGCAATTATTAAAGCCGAGCGGCACGATAATCAACGCGGGCAACAGCCTGAAAAATGACGAAGACAGGGCAAAAGCCGCGGCAGTAACGGCAAATAAGGCGGTAATTCAGGGCGCCATTTTACAGTACCGGGGCATGCAGGGGACAAACCCGGCAACGCTCCAGGACCTGGTGGACAAGAAATATCTGGGCTCAATTCCGGAGGGAGACTGGAAATACAATCCGGAAACAGGGGAACTGGGAGAATAAAACTTTTCATTGGGGATGTGGGTATGCAGCAGGATAAAGTCATTGTAAAAAGCGCGATTAATAAAGAGTTTATCCCTATATTGCTCCTTCTTGCCACACCCGCGCTTGCTTATATGAACGGCTTCGGTGTAAAGACAGCTTCAATCGGAGTGGATATTTATTACATTGCGGCCATAGTATTCGGGGTGATAATGACCCTGAGGGAAAAGATGATTATAACTTACAAATACGAATTTGCCCTGCTTATAATGCTTGAAATCGTGATAAACATACCATATATGAATGCTGACAATTATTTCAACGGCAATTACACATACCTGATAATTTCATACGGGCTGATTATACTGTTCTTCCTTGCCACAGGGGTATCCTTCCTTATTAACAGGCCCTATTTCCTGGACTATTACACAACCGACAATCCGCAGTATCTTATAATGTACAGGATAGTCTCATGGTTCTTTTTCGCGGTAATCCTTTACCACGCTTATTTATTTACGAAGGTGATTGATATTTTAAAAGTGACGTATAAGTAAAGATATATATTTGTAGAACCGCTGCCCATGTCCGTTGGAGGCGAAGACGGATTGCTGCGGCTAAATGCGGGGTTTTGTACTTCTTGGCGAAGCTTTTTTTAGGCAAAATAATCCTCCTTAATAAACGATATTACTGAAAACTTGACAAAATAACAGGGGGGGGGTATAATTTATAAAACAAATGACTTATAGGGGGTACAGAAATGAAAAATACAATTTTATTTTTTGTTCTGGCTTTAGTTGTTGCGTTTGGCTTTATGACGGGCTGTGAACGCAGTTCTTCACCATCCGGGCCGGTTGCTACAGCGACAATTGCTTTTTCAGAGCTTGCATCAGTTCCCGGAGGGACATACACCCAGACAGATGGAACAAACAGCTTCAGCCATACAATATCTGCATTTAAAATGGGAAAATACCAGGTTACGTATCAGTTGTGGTATACGGTTTACCAGTGGGCAATAGCCAACGGTTATACTTTTGAAGATGCAGGCGCGGAGGGTTTTAATGGCGTACAGGGCGCCGCGCCGACATCCGCGAAATATCAGCCAGTAACAACTGTAAATTGGCGGGATGCCATAGTGTGGTGCAACGCATTCAGCCAGAAAACAGGTTTGAATCCTGTGTATTGTTCGGACTCGGGGTTTACCACAGCGATTAAGAGTTCTGCGAGCGGTTTGTATGTAAGCAGCTTTAATACAACAGCAGGTGGTTTTGATAACCCGTATGTAAACTGGACTGCAAACGGATATCGGTTGCCTACAGAAGGTGAATATCAGTATGCGGCAAGTTATATAAACGGATCAAGCTGGACGCCGTATAACTATGCCAGCGGGGCCACAGCGGACACTACAAACGAAACGGCAACGGATCTTGTAGGATGGGATAGTGTTAATTCAGGAGGAACCACAAACGCTGTGGGTGGTTTAGCCGCAAATGCGCTTGGAATCTATGATATGTCGGGCAATATATGGGAATGGTGTTTTGATTGGTCCGGAGCTTATCCGGCCACAGCTCAAACAGATTATTCAGGGCCGGCGAGCAGTTCCGTACCCGGCCGCGTGATACGAGGCGGCAGCTTCAGCCTCGCCGCATCTAACCTGCAGGTGGGCTATCGAAGCGCCCTTAATCCGGACAACACGATCAGCGTTTACGGCTTCCGTTTTGCGAGGAGTAATTAATTTTTAATATATCAAATAACATTTTATTAAAAGCCCGGGGTCTTCCCCCCGGGCTTTTTCATTTATAGTCCTGTTCTAAGGCACACTCCCTCCTCCCAATTTTACGTCCAAAAAATCCGCAAAAGCTAATGTTGCGTTGTGAGGTATTATTTGATTTAAAACCCATCAAATCATATTCTCCTTTACAAAACCACGCCGCGGGAATATAATTAAATTTGTTCAAAATCCAGGCGCTTTGCTGCGCCATTTATACAAAGGAGCTTAGAAATGGCAACTTTCATGGAAACCGTTTATGAAAAAGCAAAAAAATCTCCGAAAAAAGTGGTTCTGCCAGAGGGCGGAGACGAACGGACAGTCGAGGCTGCTGTAAGGGCCACACAGATGGGGATAGCAAAGATATCAATGATAGGCGATATAGGCAAAATGAAGGATATCGCCAAGGCAAAGGGATTCTCGCTTGACGGAATTGAACTCATAGACCTGAATAACCTCCCGAATATTGACGCCTATTCCTCGGAATTTTACGAACTGCGCAAGGCAAAGGGAATAACCGCCGAAGAGGCAAAAAAGACAATGTCGCGCGATGTTTATTACGGCGCAATGATGGTAAAAAAAGGGCTCGCAGACACATTTGTGGCGGGCGCGGTGAATACAACCTCTGATGTTTCAAGGGCGGCAATTTACCTTATAGGAATGAAAAAGGGAATAAAAACATTATCCAGCTTTTTTGTAATGATACTGCCTGACAAAACATTCGGCAAGGACGGCGTCCTTTTTTATTCCGACGGCGGTTTTGTTATTGAACCTGACGCCGAGCAGCTCTCTGATATCGCGGTCACCACAGGCGCGACTTTCAGGGAACTTATGCAGGAAGAGCCGAATGTAGCTCTGCTCTCGTTTTCCACCAAAGGGAGCGCGAAACATCCGCGCATTGATAAAGTAACAGCCGCTCTGGCGCTGGCAAAACAGAAGGACCCGACACTCAATATTGACGGCGAGATGCAGGGAGACGCCGCGCTTGTTCCTGCTGTAGGCGCGAAAAAGGCTCCGGGCTCAACTGTCGCGGGCAAGGCAAATGTCCTTATTTTCCCCGACCTTGATTCAGGCAACATAGCATATAAACTTACTGAAAGGCTGGCAAAGGCCGAAGCATACGGCCCTATATATCAGGGAACCGCAAGGCCGTGTTCTGACCTTTCGCGCGGCTGCAAGGCTTCGGACATATTAAATGTAGTAGCCATAAATGTTGTAAGGCTGCAGAACGCAAAATAATATTATTATAATAAATAACCGGAGGCAAATAATATGAAGGTAATGGTCATTAACTGCGGAAGCTCTTCCTTAAAGTTCAAGCTCTTTGATATGGAAAAGACAAATTATGTCATGGCCGAGGGTGTCATCGAGGAGATAGGCAAAGACAAGTCAAAATTTAAATACAAGTCAAAGAACATGAAAAAGGACGAGGAACTTGTAAAGGAAGTCGAGGCAAAGGACCATACACAGGCTGTTGAGCAGGTCACAAAAATGCTCCTTGATTCAAAGGCCGGTATATTTAAGGACAAGATTGAAGTCGACGCGGTCGGCCACAGGGTAGTGCACGGCGGCGAAAAATTTTCCAAATCTGCCCTTATAACAAAAGGCGTCAAAGAGGTTATAAAAGATTGCTTTGAGATTGCCCCGCTTCATAACCCGCCGAATTATTGCGGCATAGAAGCTTGCGAGGCCATACTTCCTGATGTCAAGCAGGTGGCGGTATTTGATACTGCTTTTCACCAGACAATGGCCAAACAGGCATATATTTACGGCCTGCCATATGAACTTTACGAGAGGTATCATATCAGGAAATACGGCTTCCACGGCACCTCGCATGAATATGTTTCCCAGCGCGGGGCTGAGTTCCTGAAGAAAGATATTAAAAAACTCAAAATGGTAACCTGTCATCTCGGAAACGGAGCTTCCATTACTGCTGTAAAAAATGGCATGTCAATCGACACCTCAATGGGATTGACACCGCTTGAAGGGCTGGTTATGGGGACGAGAACCGGGGACATTGACCCGGCGGTTGTAACTTTTCTTATGCGCAAGGAACACATGTCCCCCGATGACATGGACAACCTGCTCAATAAGAAATCCGGCCTTAAGGGAATTTCAGGGGTTTCAAACGACCTGCGTGAGATAATGCAGGCCGCTTCAGAAGGGAACAACAGGGCAAAATTTGCCATTGATATTTTCTGCTACCGCATTACAAAATATATAGGCTCATACGCCGCGGCAATGGGCGGAATAGACACCGTGATATTCACCGGCGGCATAGGCGAGAACGCATCTGATGTCAGGGCAAAAGTACTTGAGCCGCTGGCTTTCCTGGGCATCAAGGTTGACCCGGCAAAGAACAAATCAAAGGAAAATGAAATGCAAAAAAAAAGTTTACAATAGAGAGCACAGCGAAGAAAGCAGAAAGAAAGGAAGAAGATACGCTGCAGCTCTTTGCGTTACACAACACACTGACTCAGCTTCTTTTTCTGCTTCGTCTGTTTTCTCTTTTTCTCATTGAGAGCAGAGCAGAGCAGAGCAGAGCAGAGCAGAGCAGAGCAGAGCAGCGCAGAGC
>CAZMGF010000040.1:0-20615 GCA_964565765.1 uncultured Spirochaetia bacterium | reverse complement strand
AAATAAAAAACCCCGGGGATGTCCCGGGGTTTTTTATTTTAACCGCTTATTATTTTGCGTTCTGGTTGGCTGCTTCAGCCGCGAGCTTTATCTCCGTGTATGCCTGGTCAAGAAGGTCCTTTGCTTTTGCTGCGTGGCCGTCCATGTCGAATTCATTGGCTACCTGAGCCTTGGAAACTTTTGCCACAGCTTTTTCAATAAGAAGCTGCGCCGCATGCAGGTTGGGGTGCCTCATGCCTACATTTGCCGCGAACAACGAGATGCCGGAAAGCATTACTGCGAGTACTGCAACTGCGATGATGATCTTTTTCATTCTTTTCTCCTTTTATTTTTTTATACAACTTAAAGCTGAATATTTTTCCGCTATTTACAGTTCAATATCCAGTTTTACCGTCGGATAAAGAACCCTGAAATGCTGGGCAAGGACATTTATGGCTGTGTTTATATGGTTCAGGGCGCGCTTTTTCAAGCCTTCGGCGCTGGCATTGTCTTCTTCCTTATTTACATCCCTTCTTGCCGATTTTAGCAATTCTATGGCTTTCTGAAAACGCCCCTGCCTGTCAAGGCTTGCGTCAACTGCGGCGCGCGCGTTTACGTTTTTTCCGTCCTCGATTGCGGCTTTCTTGATCTCGCCGATTGCCTTGTCAATTGAGGCGGTGGCGTCGATTTCTTCCTGCGCGACAGTGTCAGAGTCCGTCATTTTGTCTATATAGGCCCTTGCCAGCCTGAGATCAGATAAAGCGTGAAGATATGCCGGATGTTCGTGCCCTTCCACAACAACTACCCTGCATGATGCAAAAACAAGAGCAAGAGCAAAAATTGTTACAAAAGCAAGCGTCTTTTTCATTCCCTTTTCTCCTTTGTTATTTTGCCGGAAACTCGGCCTTAAATGTCCAACTATATTGTATAACATGAGCATAACTTTTCAAGTTAAATTATGTTTGATTATTGTAATTGGACGGTTGCTGCCCGTAAAAGGTTTACATTATTTTAAACAATTCTCTTTGCGCTTCATTATTGTAATCCTTGGAAAAAATCTGCCTGTGCGGATGCAGTACGCTTCATATTCACCCGGGAAAACCTCTTTCATCATGCGCTCCTCACCGGATACAACAATATGCCATATCGGGTGCAGAAGCAGCGCCCAGGCAATAAATACCCAGTTATTCAGCAGTATTGCCAGCCCAAAATCAAAAAATGTCAGGAACGCCGCGTATAAAGGGTGGCGGAAATATTTAAAGACGCCCGTTGTAATAAGGATTTTCCCCCTTGTTTTTATCCCCAGCGCCTTATTGCTTGCGGCAAAGATTATAATGGTGACAATAGAAAGCACAATGAAAATTGTCCACCGCAGCATTCTTTGGCCGGTAAAAATATCAGGAATATTGAGCAGATTTTTTAAATAACGCGCCGGAAACAGTAGGGCTATGCTTATCGCCAACCCTGCGGGCCCGGAGCCGAATAATCTATTGTAAGTGTTCATAATATCCTTTCTGTGTAAAATATCCTCTATTAATTAAATCCGTAGCTTGAATAAGCCGTGCCGCGGGTGTCGGTCTGGTTGTTGTTCACCCATATATCCCCTGTATTTGTGTTATAAATCCAGCCGTCAGTGGTATTGGTGAGCGTCGGGGCCGATGTTGTGGACGTTATTATGGATGATGTTCCGGAAAGCGTGCTCGTTGAGCCGTTAAATGAGTGTGTAACCTTTACGGCCGGCACGCTTGCGAGATATTTTGAAAAGAGATTATTAGCAACCGTCGGGTCAATTGAAGTTGGAAACGCTCCGCCCTGGTCGCCGTAATATGTGATAATTGCGGATCTAATCATGCCGATGTTCCCTTTTGTGGCGCCTTCCTTTGATTTTTCAAGCATATCGGCGAACTTAGGAAGCGCAATCACCGTAATAATGCCGATAATGCCGATGACAATCATAAGCTCAATTAATGTGAAACCTTTTTTGCTATTCATATTCCACCTCTTTCTTTAACCTTTTAAAGAAATGATAAAATATATCCAGCATCAAGTCAAACCAATACTACCCTTACCTCGCCACCGCGAATTTGCCGCGTGTGAAAACTTTTTTATCAGTTGTTACAATATACACATATACTCCCGGCGCCAGTTTTGAAGGAATGCTCCAGCAGTATTTACCCGGAACCGGCCCCGCATCAATGTTTTTTATAAGTTCTCCATTCAGGTTATATATCAATATCCTGTTATTGCCCGGCAGGTTGCCGAAGCACAGTGTTGTGTCTCCTTTTTTTATCAGCGACGGATAAATATAAAAATTTGCCGCGGGCGTTGGTATTGCCGTCGGGGATGGCGTTGTGCCGGGAATCGCCTGCTTGAAATCAATCGCATCCACCTGATAGGTGCCGTTAAAAGCCGATCCGTATGTGAACGATATTCCCACAGTATTGCACGTATTTACAAACGGTGTGTTTGATATGTTCCAGGTGAGCGTGTTCCATATACCCGGGATTATGGCATTGTTTCCACCATCAAACCATGTCCACGCGCTGTCCTGTATATATATTTTTGCCGAAATGTTGGAAGCCGATGGCGGAAAATAAATATGGACGGTTATACTGTTTGTTCCCTGCGTCAGCACCCTGTTTGAAATGAAAAATGCTGACTGGGCCGAAGCTGCTTCATTCACATTTACCGCTATTGAATGGAGCCCCGCGTAGGCATTCACAGTCGTGTTTGAAACTGCCCCAACATCAACGTTCCATCCCATTGACGAGCCGTCCTCAAAATTATAATAACTGCTGTCGCCGTTTGTGTTCTGCGTCGGGGTTGTTGTCGGAGTCAGTGTAATTACCGCTGTTGCAGCGGGAGTTGCCGTTGCAGCGCCGCCTGTATAATAAAGTTTGAAGGCCACATCTTTTGAAATAGGGGGCAGGGTTATTGATGCCGAACCCGAGCTTACCACAGCGGTCGCGCTTGCAAAAGGCGTTCCAAGTACGGTGTCCCAGAAATCGCACATCCATGTGCCGTTTTTATTGAGCCCGGTGACAGTCATAACGCCGTTATTTATCACAGGTGTGCTTGTGGAAGCGTAATTAAAATAACGCGACTGGACGTTGCCAAGAACCCTGTCGGTACCGGAAAGGGCCGTGCATCTTAGGGCCCCAACATATCCTGTAAGCGAATAAGAAAGCACCTGGAACCAGTCGTTGCCGGTCGAGTCGACGTAAATTGAATGGCTGCCGGCCGGAACCGCTATCTGGTAGTAGGCATTTGTAGTTACAGAAGTATTGTTTATAACCGTGTTTGCGCCGTCAAGTTTTATGGTCAAATTATTCGGGGTCCAGGTGGAAACGCTTCCAACATTAACTATAAAATATCCCGCCTGCGGCATGTTCACATAAAATGTCGGCGGGTTCCTGTACTGCGGTTTATTTACGCTGTAAAGATACCCGGCAAGGTTCACCGCTCCCGGTGTAATCGAGCCATCGCTGTTGACCGTAAAGCTGTTCTGCGGGCTCAATACCCCCCACTGTGTAAGCGCCGGTGTAATTATCGCGTCCGCAGTCAAAAAGCAGGTTGTTGAAAAAGTAACAGGTTTATACCCGTGCATATCAAGGTCCTCGCCGGCAACAAATGATGATATCCCTTTCCACCGGTAATAAAGGTTCAGCGGGTGCACATAAGTGTCCCACCACCACGGGAAACCGCCGCCGGCGGCCTTTGCCGTAAAGGAACCCCAGTTGGTGTTGTGTATGAATATTCCGGTAGGATCCAGGGTGTTCTCCGAAGTGCCGCCGGTGGATATCCCCATCTCACCGAGATAAAAAGGCTTCCCGGGATTTAACCCCTTTATTGCCGACGTAAGCGAGGCTGCCAGCCCTGACATATCCACTCCACCGTAATTATGCTGCTGCACTATCTGCATTCCGGCGTTCCATACGTTGGTTGGCCAGTTAAGAGTATTGGCATAGCTCGTCGTCACAAGGTGTTTGTAAGGGTCGGCTGCCTTTAAATAATTCCCCATTGTCTGGTGGAATGTTGCGGAAACCACGACATCAGAAGAATATAAATCTATCCATTCCATCTCATTTAATATTTCCCACGCCATCAGCGAAGTATAATGGCCGTAGCGCGATATCATATAGCGCCAGTTGCGCTGAAGATAAAACTGTGCCGTGCTATTCGTCCAGAGCAGGTCCGGCGTCGCCATAAACCCGCCGAAGGGGTTTGCCGTGGAGTTGTACGGGTTTGTTGACCAGCTTGTATCGGTTGTTGTGGAAAAATTGCCGTGGTTGACGAGCATGAGCATTACATAAATATTCTTCTGCGAACATTCGTTGAGGACGTAGTCAAGCTCCCACGCCTGCTGCATCCTTGTAATATAATTCCCGGGAAGGGTTGTCCCGGCGCTGTATGAGCCCGCCCATTCGATTGACATGTCCCACGGCGCCTGCCACACGCGGACAAAATTTCCCCCCTGCGAAGAAAGGCCGCTCAACCACGCGTCATACTGGTATGTGCTCCCGGCGCCTGCCCAGCCGATGTTTTCACCGACCGGGAAAAAAGCTCTTTTGGAATCAAAGGCAAAATAGTCCGGGTCGTTTGCCGATACCCTGACAAATCCGTCGGAAGAAGATGTGTTTACAGTAAACGCCGAAGCCTGTGTCGAGGTTGTGCCCAGTGAATCAACCACAGAAACATAATAGGACCATGTTCCCGCCTCGTCAGGCGCAAACCTCGCCTTCCAGCATGGCTGGCCGTTAGCTATAAGCGACTGTGTGTTAAAATCTCCTCCGCGTATGTAATCCTGGTAATAAAACCCCTCGACGCTGTGCGTCACTCCGGTTGGTGATGTTAAGTTTGCCGTTATGTCAATCTGCGCCGGGTCAAAGGGGTTTGTATATGCGGTATCAAGGTTTAAGGTTATCTCAAATTTGGAATATTGACCGACGGGTGAATTGTCGCTGATAGAAACCACTGATACTGCGTATAGCACCGTCACAAAGAATGTGGAAAAAATTATTACCGCTGTCCGGACGCAATTGCGCATATTGCTCATATATACAGCTTGTTTTCCTTTATATAAGCCGCCACGCCCGCGCCCAGCTCAATTGAGCATTCCTCGCCGCTGCGCAGCCTGTAGCGGATATCTGTGGAAGAAATATGGACCAGGCTCGTATGGGCCCAGTAAACCACATTTGAAAGGTTGCCGAATTTTTTTGCTATCATTTCCTTTGTGTTTCCGGCGCGCGGGAATATTATAAAATCAATAATTTTTAAAAGCTCCTGGCTTTCCTTCCACGTGTCTATGTGGTAAAAAGCGTCCGAGCCGATTAAAAAATGTATTTTTGAGGACGGATATTCTTCCTTAAAATGCCTGATAGTTTCTATGGAATATGAAACCGACCTTTTTTTTATCTCGTAATCCGAAAGAAAAAGGCCGCTGTCGCCGTTTATCAGCAGTTTTACCATGGCGAGCCTGTGCTCCGCGTCTATGACGTTGCGCGGCTCCTTGTGCGGCGGGATAAAGGCCGGAATGAAAAATATTTTATCAAGGGAAAATTCCTTCTGCGCCTCTTTGGCAAGGGCAAGATGGCCCAGGTGCGGCGGGTTGAAGGTGCCGCCGAAAATACCTATGTTCTGCGGGGCGCCGGAAAGTTTTTCAGCCACGGATCTGCCCGCTTCCCCTTACCACATATTTTTCAGAAGTAAGTTCCTTTAGTGCCATAGGCCCCCTGACGTGGAGTTTCTGGTTCGATATTCCCATCTCGGCGCCGAGGCCGAATTCAAATCCGTCGTGCAGCCTTGTCGAGGCGTTGACGAAAACCGCCGCCGAATCGACCTCTTTTTCAAAACGCGCTGCTGCGGCGCTGTCACGCGTTATGATGGCGTCTGAATGGCGCGAGCCGTATTTATTAATGTGCGCTATCGCCTCTGAAAGCGAGCCGACGGTTTTTATATTAAGTATAAGGCCGTTGTATTCAGTGTAAAAATCCTTTTCCGTTGCTTTTTTCGCTGATTTCAAATATTTCATTGAACCCTTATCCGCTTTTACAGTTACCTTCGCCTTTATCAGCTCCTTTTCCATCTCCGGCAGGAATTTTCCGGCAACCGATGAATTTACAAGGAGCGTCTCCATGGCGTTGCATGTGGATGGCCTCTGCGCTTTCGCGTTAAGCGCCACCTTCACCGCCATATCAAGATTGGCGCTTTCATCTACATAAGTGTGGCATATGCCCGCGTCGTGATAAATAACCGGCACGCGCGAAGAACGTGATACAAAATCCACCAGGCTTTTTCCGCCCCGCGGTATTATAACGTCTATGTATTCTTTTAATTTAAGGAGCTCTCCCACGGCCTTCCTGTCTGTCGTACCCACCACGCATACAGCGTCCTCAGGCAGGCCCGCTGATTTCAGCGCGCCCCTGATTAGAGAGCCAAGGCAGGAGGTTGAATTAAAGGCGTCTGAGCCGCCGCGCAAAATAACACTGTTGCCCGATTTTATGGTTAGCGACGAGGCTTCCACGCATACATTGGGACGGGACTCGAATATTATTCCGACTACTCCCAGCGGCATTCTCATTTTTATTACTTCCATGCCGTTGGGCCTTTTTAAACTTGAGGTTATCTCTCCGACAGGGTCGGGAAGTTTTATCACGTCGTTTATTGACTTTATCATAGAGTCTATCCCGGCGTCGTCAAGGGCAAGCCTGTCAAGGAACGCTTTTGAAAGTTTGTTTTTTTTGCCAAGAGCAAGGTCTTTTTTGTTTGCGGCCATAATCTTGTCCCTGTTCTTATCAATGGCCGCGGCAATTGCCTTTAATCCTTTGTTCTTTGCCTGCGTGTCCGTGTTCATGAGGATATATGAGGCTGCCTTTGCCTTTTCCGCCAGCTTTACAACTTCCGCTTTAATTCCCATACATCCTCCTTTCCGCCTGGAAAAAATTTTTAGAAAAATTTTTCTATAATTTCATTTGAAAGCAAAAAACCTTTCCGTGTAAGGGCGAAACCGTTTTCTCCGTCTTTTGCGAGTCCCTGCAGAATCAGGTTTTCAATAATATTACTATACTTTTCGTTAAAATCAAAGTTAAAAACCCTTTTAAATTCATCCCTGTTGATTCCCTTTACAGTGCGGAGGTGCAGCATTATATATTCTTTTAAAAATATCTCAGGTGTTATTTTCTCAATTGTTTCCAGCACGGTTATGCCGGATTTTATATTTTTTATATAAATATCAGGCGCATCTGTATTCACCCGCCTGAACCCTTTTATATATGATGCGGCTGATGACCCCACGCCGAGGTATTCTCCGTGGTTCCAGTAATTAATGTTATGGATGCATTCCTTTTTCTCCCTGGAAAAATTTGAGATTTCATACTGGATATATCCGGCTTTTTCAAGCGCGGCGCATCCTTCCATATACATCCGCTCAATTTCCACATCTTCCGGAAGGTTAAGTTCACCTTTTTCCGCCATTTTGCCGTATGGTGTGTGGCCGTAAATGGTCATCATATAATATGATATATGGGATGGGTCCAGTTTTATTGCCTCATTGACCGAATACAGGGCCCTTTCAACGCTCTGCCCCTCAATGCCGTATATGAGGTCAAGATTGATGTTTTCTATCTTTTCTTTTTTTAAGGCCTCGTATGCCCTGTCAATGGAACCCCTGTCGTGTATTCTGCACAGCTTTTTAAGTTCTTCCCCGTCAAAGCTCTGGCATCCCATGGAAACTCTTGTGACATTGGCGGACAGGATCTTAGCCTTTTTTTCCGTCACAGTCTCTGGGTTTGCCTCAATTGTTATCTCCCTGAAATTTTTCCTCGGGCATATGGAATAAACACCGGAAAACAAAGAGTCAAGCTGCTTTTCGCTGAGCATTGTAGGGGTTCCGCCGCCGATAAAAAGTGTTTCATAAACGGCCCCGCTATTGTCTGCCCCGGCCTTGAGCTCCCTGACAAGCGCCTCAATGTAATCGTCAACCAGATAAGCTTTATCGTCAAATGAGGCAAAATCGCAGTAAGGGCATTTCTGGACACAAAAAGGGATGTGGATATAAAGCCCGTGCATAATAACTCCTTCGCCGCAATTTATCGTATCACTTTCCATCTCTTGAGAGGCCAGTAAACCAGCCATGCTCTTCCTTTAATATAGCCAAAAGGGACAAACCCCCAGAAACGTGAATCAAGGGAAAAATCCCTGTTGTCTCCCATTACAAAAAAGGAGCCCTGCGGCACAGTCACCGGGCCGTAATTATCCCTTACCCACTCATTTTTCGCGTAAAGTATGGGGTCCTTGTGCGTAACATAAGGCTCGTTGGCCTTTATGCCGTTCACATACAGCTCTTTATCCCTGATTTCTATAATATCGCCCGCCACGCCCATGCACCTTTTTACGAATAAAATTTTCGGGTCTTCGGGGTATTTAAAGATTATCACTTCCCCCCTTTTCGGATCGGCGGTTTTCATATAAATGGAATCCTGCCATGGAAGGGCTATTGAATATGAAAATTTCGTCTCCAGGAGCTGATCCCCTATTAAAAGTGTATCCTCCATGGACTGGCTCGGGATGCTGTATGCCTGTACTACGAAAAGGCGCAGTATCAGGGCTATTATAAGGGCCTCAAAACCTGGCTGTATCCACTCTCTTAAGCGGTTTGATCCGGACAGCTTCCATATATACATGGATGAGAACTGTGCGGCGGCAAAAAATATGAATATTGACCAGAAAATTATGTCTGCCTGCTCCATTTTTTCTCCATTTCAACGGTTTTAACGGACCGCAGCTTATATACTATTGATAAAAGAAGAAAAAGGCAAGTATAAAGAAAAACATCTACTTGTGAAGCTATATTTAACTTTTAAACCGACCAAAACGCGCCATGCGGTCGGCTTCCGTGCGCGGCCGCCAACCCCGGGACAATTAATTTATTATTGACAAGCAACTGGGTTAAGTGGTATAACAATCGGGTTATTGAAAATCCAAAAAAATAATGAAATTCATTATGGGAGCTTTTTTTTCATAAAATGGGATATAAAGAAGTTCGCGATGGTTTGAAGGGCTTTTTACAAAAAATACTTGTTCCTATAATCGCTCTTTTAAATAAAACAGGGGTAACCCCCAATTTTCTTACATGGCTGGGTTTTGTGCTGTTGCTGCCGTCCCTTTATTTCCTAATTAAGGGCAAATTTATAGCGGCGGCGTTCATAATCATATTTTCAACCCTTTTTGACATGCTTGACGGGGCCCTGGCCAGAATGACTGATAAAAAGACAAAATTCGGCGGGTTTTTGGATTCCACCGTGGACAGGTTCGCAGAGGGTGTTTTATACCTTGGACTTTTAATATATTATACCGGAACAAATAATTTTTACGGCATAATACTGAGTTATCTGACAATGTTTCTTTCTTTTTGCATCAGTTACATACGGGCAAGGGCAGGCGGGTTAAGGATTGACTGCGAAGTGGGGCTCTTTACAAGACCGGAGAGGCTTGTGGCCCTTATAGTTGGTTTGCTTTCAAATTTAGTGGTGTACATGCTTGCCGTGATAAGCGCTGTTTCGCTGATTACGGTCATCCAGCGCATGTGGCTCGTTTATACCGAGGCACAAAAGCTGGATATAAAAAAATAGGAATATTTACAAGGAGGATTTTAGAAAATGGAAAAGAAAATCAGGTTGGCGATCGCCGGGTTGGGAAACTGCGCATGGTCCCTCATACAGGGGCTCGATTATTACAAAAACGTAAGCGATGACGCGCAGATCCAGGGTTTAATGCACGCAAATCTCGGCGGGTACAGGATAAAGGATATTGAGCTGGTGGCCGCATTTGACGTTGACGCAAACAAGGTCGGCAAGGATGTCAAGGACGCGCTGGAATCCTTTCCTAACAATACTATCGAATTCGCGAAGGTCAAAAAAACCGGAATAAAAGTCATGAGAGGAAAAACCCTTGACGGACTCGGAAAATATTACAAGACAATTATTAAAGAATCCAAGTCAAAGCCGGTCGACGTGGCGGCGGTGTTGAAAAGAACCAAAGCTGACGTACTGGTTTCATATCTGCCTGTCGGTTCCGAGAACGCGGTTCAGTTTTACGCGCTGGAAGCCTTAAAGGCCAAAACAGCTTTCATCAACGCCATCCCTGTATTTATCGCTTCAACTCCTGCATGGGCAGATAAGTTCAAACAGGCAGGAGTGCCGATAATCGGCGACGACATCAAGTCGCAGGTGGGCGCCACTATAGTACACAGGGTCCTCACAAAACTTTTCGGCGACAGGGGCTGCAAGATATACAGGACCTACCAGATCAACTTCGGCGGCAATATGGATTTTATGAACATGCTTGAGCGCGAACGCCTGTACTCAAAAAAGATATCAAAGACCAACTCGGTATTGAGCCAGATGCAGAACGTGATTAACGCCGGTGAAGACGTGCACGTCGGCCCCAGCGATTACATACCGTGGTTAAAGGACAGAAAATGGTGCTATATCAGGATAGAGGGTTCCAATTTCGGCGAGGTACCCTTAAACCTCGAACTGAAGCTTGAGGTCTGGGATTCGCCTAACAGCGCCGGCGTCATTATTGACGCGGTAAGATGCGCGAAGATAGCGCTGGACAGGAAGATAGGCGGCATACTTGAAGGGCCTTCGGCTTATTTCATGAAGACACCGCCGAAACAGTATTCGGATTCAACGGCGAAGAAAATGGTAGAGGACTTCATCAAAGGAAATTAAGTTGTACATACTATTAAAAACAGCAGAATTAATTATACAAAATATCCCGCGTAAAGCGGGATATTTTGTTTTTAGCCTCTTTGGATTGCTTTCTTACATGTTCAATGGCGGGCGCAGGGAAACCTTAAGGTATAATCTGAAACGCGCGGCCGGCGCGGCCTTTGACGAAAAGATGGTTAAAAAAACATTTGTGAACTATTCAAAATATTACTTTGACCTCTTCAGAAAGCGCGGCGAGCTTTTATCACATGTCGAGGAAAAGGGCGACATTTATTTCAAATCAACCACCATACCGGCCATCAATAGTTTTCTGGACAAAAAAAAAGGATGTATAATAATATCCATGCACTGCGGCAACTGGGATGTTGCCGGAGCCTACGCGGCCAGCCTGCTGCCCGGAAAAGTCAACGTTGTCGTTGAAAAACTTTCTCCGGTAATGTACAGGTGGTTCTCTGAAACACGCAGCAGGTTTGGAATGAAGGTTATAGACGCGTCCGACATAAAATCAATGATACGCGTCCTGAAATCCGGCGAAGTTTTAATACTTCTAGGTGACCGCGACCTTGACAGACTGGGTTACAAGATGGACTTTTTCGGCGAAAAAGCCTTTATACCGAGCGGCCCGGCAAAACTCGCACTTATGGCAGGCGCCCCTATATTCACTGGTATATGCTCCAGAAACGAAAAAGATGAATACTGCATAATGCTTGTGCCTGAAGTATTGAACATGGAAAACGCCCAAAGGAGCGACGCGACCCTCGAGGCCCTGACAAAAAAAATCGTTGCCTCAATGGAAATAATGGCAAGGGTTGACCCGTCCCAGTGGTGCATGCTCCAGCAGGTTTTTGTGGACCAGTGCAAAGATATGCAGAAGAACTAAATCCTGTATAATCATATAAGGAGTTTTTTTCTTGGACAAAAATAGAACATTCAAAAAAATAGCCATAGTAACACCATATTACTACCCTCTTTTCGGCGGTGTTCAGGAATATGTTTTCCACCTGAAAGAGGAATATAAAAAACTCGGGTTTAAAGTCATGGTTATCACAGGCAGGACAAAAAAAGAGGCAAGCAGGGACGAGCATGAAATACTGCGCTTCGGCAGGAGCGTTCCCTTTACGGTAAACGGTTCCACCGGGCAGATAATAATGATAAGGAACTTAAAGCACCTGATTGAAACCCTTAAAAAAGAAAAATTTGACATTATCCACCTGCAGGAGCCTTTTGTCCCGTTTCTCTCACACGCAATAATTAATAATTCCAGCTCGGTCAATATTTCAACTTTCCACGCCAACTTCGGCTCAAATTCATGGTACAGGCTTGGAAGTTCCTTTTTAAAACCTCTCTGGAAGAGGCTGCACGGCAGGATAGCTGTTTCCCCTTCGGCCAGAGGCTCGATAAACAAATATTTTACAGGGCACGATATTGAAATAATACCGAACGGCGTTGACACAAAACGCTTTTCCCCGAAAAACAGGCCTCTGGAAAAATATTCAGACGGTAAAATCAACATACTCTTCACGGGCCGGATTGAAAAAAGAAAAGGCTTAATTTACCTTATCAGGGCCTACAGGGATTTAAAAAAGAAACACCCGGGGATAAGGCTCATAGTTGTGGGACACGGCCCCCTTTTAAAGAGCCTGAGAAAATATATAATCAAACACCGCGTCCGGGGCGTTCATTTTGAGGGTTTTGTATCGACGGAAATCCTTCCGCGCTATTTCGCCACGGCTGATATTTTCTGCTCGCCGGCCCTCTTCGGCGAATCCTTCGGCATAGTGCTGCTTGAGGCAATGGCGGCAGGCAAGCCGGTGGTTGCCTTCAATATAAGCGGATATCGTGATGTTGTGGACAACGGAATAAACGGACTGTTGGCGGAAACAAAAAATCACACGGACCTGGCAAAAAAACTCGGACAGCTGATAGAAAAACCGGAACTTAGAAAAAAGCTCGGCTCCAGCGGGCTAAAAAAAGCGCGTAAGTTCACCTGGAAAATTGTGGCTGAAAAAAACCTTAAATATTACAAGAAAATATGGAACAGGGAGCGTGAAATATGATGTACTGGATATTAAAGGCGGCTCAGGCCCTTATTTCTTCGCTTCCAATCGGCCCCCTTTACAAACTTTCGGGTTTCATAACAAAAACAGTCTTTATGCTCTGGAAGGAAAAAAAGGAAAATGTTTACGCTAATTATGCCGTTGTATTGGAAAAGAAACTGGGAAGAAAGGCGACAATAGAAGAGATTAAAAGAACGGCTGAAGAGAATTTTATAAATTACGGCATGTTCAACGTGGAATTTCTTTACATACACAAACTTGTTAAAATGTCCGCCCTTCCACCTCTTCATGATATGGACAAAATTGACAGGGCACTTGCGCCGGGAAAAGGATTGATCGTCTGCACCCTCCATTTTTCAAACTGGGACGTTGCCGGAATGATAGTATCGGGTTATTACAAGGACAGCCGCGAAGTATGGGCCGTCGCAGACGATCTGGGCGGAGGTTACTCAAAATTCATCCAGGACTCAAGGAACCGCTATGGAATAAAAATAATATTGCCCAATAAAAATTTAAAGGACGCATACACCTGCCTCAACAAGGGAGGAATATTGAACGTTCTCGTGGACAGGCCGATTCCGGCTGATGATAAATCAGGCGTTGACATTGAATTTTTCGGTAGAAAGGCGCGCGTCGGCACGGCCGCCGCCAGGTTTGCCATAAAAAGCGGGGCCTCAATAATTGTCGGCTGCGCTATGAGAGATAAAAATTCCTTTTACGGAGCTCCGGGTGATATAATAGAGTACAGGCTTTCCGGAGATAAGGAGTGCGACATAAAAACAATTACGCAGGCCATTATGAAATCGGCCGAGTCGATAATCATGGAACACCCGGAACAGTGGTATATGTTCAGGCGCATGTGGAAATAAATTTAAAGCAAAATAAAAACACGAGGGACAAATGACTAAATCAACGGACACGAAACTGGAAATACCCGCCGGCTTTTCAAAGGCGGACTACCATCTCCACACATCCGTGGGCGACGCGGTATGCACCTCCGAGGAAATAGTGGATTATGCGGAAAAAAATACGGACCTTAGGGTAATCGCAATTACCGACCATGACCAGATAAAAGGCGGTATTACCGCGCAGCAATACGCGGAAAAAATGAAATACAAAATAGAGGTGATTTCCGGCGAGGAGGTCTCAACCTTAAAGGGGCATCTCATAGGCCTTTTCATGAAAAAAAGGATAAGGCGCTACACGGGCCTCATAGACACTATTAAGGAAATACACGCCCAGGGAGGCATTTGTATTGTTCCCCACCCCCTCTCTTACCTGACAACAAGCGTTGGAGAGCGCGCCTTCAGGCAGGTTATTGAGCATAAAAGCGACGATGTATATTTTGACGCGGTGGAACTGATAAATCCCGCGATTGCCGGCAGGGTGACGGATCCCAGGGCAAAAAAGCTCAACGATTCTTACTGGAAGCTTCCGGCAACCGGCGGCTCAGACTCGCATTCACTTGAGGGAATAGGAGACGCCTTTACCCTTTTTAAGGGAACCACGGCTGAAGACTTCAGGGCATCCATTTTGAACGGCACCACCACATACGGAGGTAAATACTGGGATTTCAACGACCACTGGAAACTCTTTGTGGAAAAATTGAAAAAATTCAAAGTTTTTTAAAGATTTAATTCAATATATTGATTTTTATTTCTTATTGGATTATAATTGGTTTATAAAATAAGGAGGCTTTATGGCGGAAAAACAGGAAGATAATATTGACCTTATAAACCTTGTTTTAATGCTCAACCAGAACGCCCTTATTTCCCTTGGCGAAGCCTCCCGTTTCAGCGGCGGCAAAAAAAGCCTGAACCTTCCGCATGCGAGGCAGACAATCAACATGCTCAAATCAATAAAAGACAAAACCAAAAATAACCTCAACCCAGGCGAGACAAAACTTGTTTTCAGGCTGCTCGGCGACCTGCAGGCAAAATATGTAAAAGCCGCAGGACTTGACAGGCCGGGCGAAGTAAATCCCTCAAACCCCAAAAGGGATAAAATTGAAGCCGCCCTGGATAAATTCAAAACAGAGGATCTGGCAAAAATACTCGCGGATTTGGGCAAAAAAGATAAAGATGCGGAAATTAAATAATATAAGATCCATAGGCCTTATCTCTGATACCCATGTCCCTTCACGCGCAGCGGCCCTTCCAGCTGCCATCCACGGCCATTTTAACGGCGTTGACCTTGTAATACACTGCGGTGATATTGTTGACGCCGGTACAATTACGGAATTGTCGTCCATCGCGCCTGTAATTGCCGTAAAGGGCAACATGGACCCCGTCCATTTAACCGTAAATACCGAGGAAGTCCTTTCAATAAACGACAAATTTACAATATGCGTGAGCCATGGCAGCGGCTCTCCTTTTGATATAAAACAAAGGCTCCTAAAAACCTTTCTAACTTTTTCTCCTGATATTATATGCTATGGCCATACTCATGTTTGCAGCGATGAGATATACAATTCCGTGCGGTTTTTGAACCCCGGCAGCCCAACGGCAGGAGCCAAATTTCATTCAATAGTGGTCATGTCGGTCGGTGAAAATGATATCTTTTCAAGAGTTATACGACTCTAACATCGTTTATCTTTGTGAATTATCAATGCCAATCAGGAATACATTGTTATAAACAACAGCAAAATAAGGCTTTTTATTGAATTATATAATGTGAATAACTGTGGAAATAATGTTAATAACTTTGTTTATACTCTTAAAATTGAATATGGTAAAAGTCCGGCGGCTGTGTCCACTGTCAGCAGGTAATCGCTGAAATTTTTTGTATGGGTCCACTCTATCAAATCAATACCGGCTATACCCTTTATTATAATTTCACCCCGGCTCCCGTCAGGTGAAAATATTTCAACAGCATCCCCGAGTTTAAGCGTCGCCTTTACCGAAGCCAGTATTTTGTTGCCGTTTATTTTTTTTATAAAACCGGCATATTTTTTCAATGAAGTATAATTTGAAGTTTTATAATTTTGGTTTACCCCTTCACCCGGGAAGTAAAAACCGTTGGTATATTCCCTGTGCGAAATATTTTCAAGCTCCCCGTAAAGCCCTTCGTCAAAAATATATTTACCGGGATCCTTCAGGTAGTTTTCAGCCGCTTTTTTATACGCGAATGCCGTCACAGCCGCGTAATAGGAGCTCTTCATCCTGCCCTCAATCTTAAAGCTGTCTATTCCTATCTCAATGAACCTGTGCAGTTCCCTTATGGAACACAGGTCCTTTGAATTGAATATGTACGTTCCCCTGTCATCCTCCACAACATCCATATATTCGCCCGGCCTTTTTTCCTCCATAAGTTTGTAGCTCCACCTGCAGGGCTGGCTGCAGTCGCCCCTGTTCGGGTCCCTGCCTGTAAGATAATTTGACATCATACATCTGCCCGAATATGACATGCATATGGCGCCGTGGACAAATATTTCAAGCTCCAGGCCCGGGCATTTTTCCCTTATCTCCCTTATCTCGTCAAAAGATAGCTCCCTTGCCAGTATTATCCTGGAGGCTCCGAGCCCCTGCCAGGCAAGCGCCTCGCCGTAATTCATATTATTAGCCTGCACAGAAATGTGCGCCCTCACCGCCGGAGCCTCTTTTTTCAGGATATTAAAGGCGCCCATGTCGGAAACAATTACAGCGTCGACTTTTATGTCGTTTAGAAATCCGAAGTACGCGGCCATTGGTTTTAAATCGGCGTTGCGGGGGAAAATATTTGATGTGACGTATATTTTTTTGCCTGCGGCCCTGATTGTTCCGGCCGCCTGCGCAAGCTCTTCATTTGAAAAATTCCCGGCGCCGGACCTGAGCCCGAAATTTTCGCCGGCAAGATATACAGCGTCGGCCCCGTAACGTATGGCAAACTCAAGTTTTTCGCGGTTTCCCGCGGGGGAAAGTATCTCTGGTTTTTTCATCTATATTTCTTTTCTCTCCATAATTGCCTGGCCTAGGGTTATCTCGTCGGCATAACGTATGTCCGAGCCCATGGGAAGCCCTTTAGCCAGTCTTGTAATACGGGATATGCCTCCCTCGTCACGCAGCATTGCAGATATATACATTGATGTGGCGTCGCCCTCAACCGTGTGGTTTAAAGCCAGTATCATTTCTTTAACAGGGTCCTTCCTCAGCCTTGACAGAAGTTCCTTTATGCGCAGGTTTTCAGGCAGCATGTTGTTGAGCGGATTTATGAGCCCCTGCAGAATATGGTAATAACCGTTAAATTTTCCGGTGCGCTCTATGGTTACCACATCCTCGGAAGATTCAACAATGCATATTATTGAAGGATCCCTTCTGTCGTCGGAACATATCACGCAGAGTTCCCCTTCGCTCACATTAAAACATCTGCTGCAAAAGCCCAGCTTTTTTATGTCTTCAAGGGTTTCCCTGAAAGCGTCAATATATTCCGCGTCTTTTTTTAATATGTGAAGGGCCGCCCTTTCGGCCATTTTCGGGCCTATGCCGGGCAGTTTTGATATCTCGTTTATGAGCTTCTGAAGTTTATGCGGGTAATTATACAATTGTCAGCCTAAAACAGCCCCGGAATATTCAGCCCCATGTTCCCTGCTATCTTCTTTGATTCGGCGTCCGCTGTCTCCTGCGCTTTTGACAGCGCCTCATTGACAGCCGCTGTTACGAGATCCTGGAGCATTTCAACATCACCAGAGGATGCCAGTTCTTTTTCTATTTTAATGGAGAGCACCTGTTTGGCGCCGTTCGCCCTTACAGTAACCGCGCCGCCGCCGGACGAGGCCTCCACTTCCATTGTTTTTACCCTTTCCTGCATCTTTCCGAGCTCAACCTGCATCTGCTGCGCCTTGCGCATCATATCTCCCATGTTTCCCATTCCGCCGCGCATAATGTCCTCCTTGAAATTACTGTTTGTTTTTTTTAAGCTCTATGCTTGAAAACTTGAATATTTTTTCCAGCTCTTTTACCGTCGGGTTGTTCCTTGCCTCTTCCAGGCCGACGTCCCTGGCCGCCTTATGCCTGGAATTATATTCATTTTTTTCATATATGGCGGTCTTTACGTCCTTTTTAAATTCCTCTTTTAATATTTCCGCCAGTATCGCCTCGTGTTTCTTTATTCTGTCCGTCAAAAATTTGTTCTCACCTGTTATCAGAACCACCGGGTCCTCATATGATACCACCCCGGCTGTCGCCATAGCAGTGGCAAGTTCGTCCTCTTTTCTTGCCCGTATCCTGTCTATTATATTTTCCCAGTGTTTTTCTATAATATCTTTTGTCAGTACTGTTATAATTTCCTCTTCCTGTATCTCGTCAATAAGCATTACTCCCTGTGGTTTTGCCTCTTCCATTGCCGCGGCCTTAATTGCGGGCTGCTGGGCAGCTTTCTTTTCCGGCGCTATTGCCGCCTTTTGGGTTTCCAGAGAAGCCGGAACTTCCGCAGCGGCCCCGTGGTTGTATATGATAAGCTCCGCGGCGAACGCCTCAAGAACAATGGCAGGCATGCTTGACTTTGACACCCGCGCCTCGGTATCCAGAGCCCTTTGAAGATAAAAAAGTATTGTTTCCCTGTCAATGGCCGTGCCCAGAGATTTTAAAAACTCAAACTGCTCGTCCGTAGTTTCAATCATTTCCCTGGCCATAACGGTCTTTATGACCAGCATATTCCTGAAAGATTCTATAAGGGCCCCCAAAAAATCCTTAAGGTCAAACCCCTTTTCAATGACCGCCTGGGTTACAGCAAGGGCCGATTTTAAATCCTTTTTCACAACTGCTATGAGCATATTATTAAGCAGGTCGGAATCTATTTCTCCGAGCATTTCCCCTGCCAGGGCGTCGGTTAGTTCCTGCCCCCTTGCGTAAGTGACGAACTGGTCAAGTATCCTCTGCGCGTCGCGCAGGGCGCCGTCGGCCCCCCTGGCAATGGTATAAAAAGCCTTCGGGTCGCACTTTATCTTTTCCTGCTCCGCTATCTTCATAAGGTTCTTTACAATATTATCAATGGACATGCGTTTGAACCTGAAATGCTGGCAGCGCGAAAGAATGGTCTGCGGAATATCCTGCGGGTCCGTCGTGGCGAATATGAAGATGACGTGTTTCGGCGGCTCTTCAAGGGTTTTCAGCAGCGCGTTAAAGGCCGCGTCGGAGAGCATGTGCACTTCGTCTATTATATATATCTTATATTTTGACCTGGTGGTGGAAAGGCCGATGCGTTCGCGCAGCTCCCTGACCTGTTCCACTCCGTTATTGGAGGCTCCGTCTATTTCAATGACGTCCATATCCGACCCGTCGGTTATGCCGACACACGACGGGCAGACATTGCACGGAGTTGTAGTGGGGCCGTTCACGCAGTTTAAGGCCTTTGCAAATACCCTGGCCGTTGTGGTCTTGCCGACGCCCCTGGGGCCCGAGAAAAGATAGGCGTGCATTATCCTGTTGAGCTCAATGGCCCTCTGAAGCGGCTCGGTGATCTGTTCCTGGCCTATTATTTCACCGAAAAGCTGGGGCCGCCATTTTCTTGTAAATACCAGATAATTATTATCCAATTTTCTCTCTCCTGCTTAAATTTATAATACCAAATTAAAACCAGTTCCTTATGCGGACATATGAGACTTTTGGAGGGCCCTGCGGCCATCTTTTAAATTTAGCCGCAGCTACCCGGAAAAAGGCTCATATGTCCGCATAAATTAAACATGCAGGTATACGCCTTTTAAATTTTAGCCATACCGGGCCTTTCGTCGAATACAAAACCGGCATTTAAGGCCTGCTTTAAGCTCCGGCCAGGTTTTCTTGTAACACCTCGCAGCAATCCCCTACCGCTGCTTCCTTCCGGACCTGACGGGGTTTAAGGCGCTGTGAGTGCACGAGACCCGGCTTTCAACGCTTAAAAACAAACTTTCATACCGGTAAATGAACCCTCGGAAAAGCCGCTCGGCCCGGCTGAAGCGGATTGCCGGTACAGGGCACCGCTAGCTCCCCGCCTATGGTATGGCATTCATTATTTCAGTTCATAAATTACCGCAAAGAACGTTAATTAAGCAAGGGTAATTATAGCATTAAGCCGTGGATAATTCAATCTTGGGATTTATTTGGTTTTTTAAATCTACTTTATTTAGAACAAAAAATCATAAACATTTTAATATTAATTTAAAATATTTATACCAAAAAACATATTATAAAAAATTTTTCTACTTTTACCAAGATCCTGATTTTACCACACCCCAATAATCCTTGTATTTGAATCTTTCCCCCTCCACCTCCGTTCCCTGCCATTTTAAGACTCTCCGGAAGTCAGCCGCCACGAACCCTCTTGTAATTTTCGGTTTAAAGTGCTTTTTCCAGCAAGCCGTGATATATTACCTTCGGAATTGAATTTCAGGGGATAACGTATACAGAAGTATAAAAATTTATTATAAACATGGAGATTGTTGTATGAATTTTGAATATTGGAATGAGGAGTGGCAAGCAAGGATAAAGCTTTATATCGTTGAAGTACTAAAAAATGAAAGCAATGAAATGATTTTGGGATATGACCGAAATTCGCGGGTTGATTTTGATGAATGGTTTTGTTCCCTTTTTGATGATAATTATTTTAATGAATTTATTGTGTCTTACAAGGAAAAATTTTCTAATAATTCTAATATTATTAAAGCCCTCGAAAAACTAAAAGAAGAATTGCTTCTAGTAGATAAAGAAACGAAAGTAACTTATGATTTATTAAAAAATCAAAGATGGGACAAAATCAGAGGCAGTGTAAATGTTTTAATTAAAAATGGATTTTAAATTACTAAAATCAAACAACAAGTTTATTTTAAAACCATTCCAATCCCCCCACCTTCCACATAAAATTTCTTTTTCCAGCAAGCCATAATATATTGCTT
>CAZMGF010000039.1:0-20868 GCA_964565765.1 uncultured Spirochaetia bacterium | reverse complement strand
AAGTCGGCGGATTTTTTGTTCGGGAGCCCAGCCCAATCGCGACCTTTCAGGACGTTCTGAAGGGCGTGGCGATGAAAGTGGGTTCGACCGGGGCCGGCGGGGATCAGCAGATCTTTACCCAGACGCTGAACGTCTTGTTTGGCACAAAGCTTAAGCCCGTCGCCGGTTATCCCGGCACGCAGGAGCTGATGCTGGCCATCGAGCGCGGAGAGCTTGACGGCATCGTTGGTTATTCGTGGAGCGTTGCGCGTTACGGCAACCGGGATCAGCTCGATAATGGATCGCTCAAGATCATCCTCCAGGTTGCGCTCAACAAGCATCCCGACTTGCCGAATGTTGTTTCTTCAACAGCGTAAAGACTGTATATGAGACAGTCCTTTTCCCTGGTATATTCATCAGGTGTAAGCGTTGTGTCCACCATGGATTCCAGCGTATTATAATTCCTGAAAGTACGTTCAATGTACTTAAATCCTTCGGTTAGCTTATCTGAGGTTTCGCCAAAATCGCCCTTATTGAAATTTTCAAAATAAACCCCCGTATCAATATAATCATACAACCCTAGCCCCATTTGTTCATCGGCTGATTGTTTCGAGAAATCAGTGCGGTAAAGCCCCCGCAATTTCAGGGTCCATTCCTTTGTAATGTCGTAATTAACTCCATAAACAGAAAAAACATCCAGCCATTCGGTAAAAAGAAATCTTTCATCATCAATATTCAGCGGCTGCGCCGTATTGGAAAAATCAGCCGTAATAAGCGGGACAAACCACAAGTTTGGCAGAATATCGGTATTAAACATCGCGGAAGCCGTCATATCCGCCGAACCGCCAAGCTGTGTCTGAGGAGTTGAATAATTCGATACTATTGAGGGATACGTAAGCGATCCCGAGAGGTCGAAAGTTTTGGAACAATTCGGAAAGCAAATGCAGAACGGGTCGCAGACAGCCGCGGTTGCTGTGAAAAATATTATAATCAATGGCAAAAGTATTCTTTTCATGTTTTGGGGATGCTCCTTTATTTATTTGTTTTATTCAGCATACAGTTAAGGCGCCGGTTCGGTAAACTCGGCCCTGTTCTGGTCCGTGTTTTCAGGATTCAGGTATGTCCACCACAGGTATTTGGAGACAATATCAATCGACGGCAGCTGGAAATCACTCGATTTTATCTGAAGCTCCACATTGGTATTAATCGCAATATTCATAAGATCCTGATAATCCTGGGGCGGCTGAATTGATTTTCCGTAATTATTTATAAAATAATAATTAAACGTCAGGGTGGAACCGTCATTATAGTATTTGGTAATGCCTGTGTTATAAGCTGAACTTCCGGTTATAACTTCAGAATACGGGGTGAAAGTTAAATGCGTCCCCGGATTGTTGGTGAATGTGAGGTCATTATTAGTGTCTTTTAACATTTCGTAACCAAATGTTGAAGATGCCGTATCAACCCCGTTATAAACACTGTATTCCTTATAATTTCCGTTTACAGAAAGTGTATTAAGGCTCTCTGTAAGAACCTGTCCGGTGGTTGTGCTTTCTGTCCAGGCGGAAGCATCCATTGGCGCGTTGTAACCTATATACTGGACTACATTATCCTGTCCATTGGAATAGGTAGTTTGTTCCCATATTTTGTAATTAGCCGGTACCTGAGGCCAGAAAGAATACCAGTAATTCTCCGGAATGACGGCAGGCAGCGCGTAATTGAATTCAAAATCACGCACCATTGTGCTGATCTTCCCTGCCAGCAAGGTAAAATTATAATAAATAACCTCGGAGTTTTCAAAAGTATCTGTAATAAGTTTTTCCGGCCGGACAATATATTCTTCAAAGCGCACCCTGTCACCGTTTACATTAAGCATTGTTTTTCCGGCCAGTTGGTCGGCTTTTACCTCGTTGCTGGCGAATTTCATGTCCCTGAAATCCTTATTCCTTACATTTCTTATCTCATCCCGCAGCGTGGAGTCAAGTTCGTCCTGCGCGCTGTTGCCTGTTTTGTACCCGTCTACCGTCCCTATTCCGCCATTCCTGTTGCCCCTCTCATGCCTTATTTTTTCAATGGCATCTCTGAGCCCGTTCAGCGTATCCGAGTCGGCAAGAAGTTTTTTCAGCTTTTCCGGGTCATGCGGCCTGCCTGAAGCGTCTGTTTCAGATTCGCTGCCTTCACCGACAGTAACTCCGTTATTACCGGATTGATCTGTAAATTTTACGGAGCCCTCAAATACTCCGAGCAGCGAGCTGTCCTCAAGCGAGTTTATATCAAGAGACGTGCCTTTTACGGCCGCTATGGCCATTTTTGTATGTATTTCAAATGAGGATTGCGGATTGGCAAGCTTATTTACAACAGCCATTAGTTTTCCTATAGTAAGGTTAAAGACGGTTTTTGATATTCCGGTCAGATTGTCGCGCTGCAGCCGGGCCACCTTTAATGTCGAGCTCTGGTCAAGCCTGATTATTGTGGCGTCATCGAAGACAACTTCAACAAAACTTCCAGGGTTTGTTTTTAATTCATCGCCTTCATATACGGGCATGTTCTGATAAACACCCGCCCAATCCGCGTCAGCCCCCTGTTTTATTAAACAACCGCCCTTGAAATCATTAACAAAGGCTATGGAAGATGAATTCTGCCGTGCGGCAAAGAGTAAAATTGGGATAAAAAAAACGGCTAATATGGCAATGAAAAATATTTTTTTCATTAAACACCCCCGGCGCAATAATATTTGTAAAAATATACATCAAACAGGCAAAATATTCAATTATTTTCTCATTAATGCGCCGTTAATATGAAAAAGCCGTTATTCGTTTTGGCCGCAGCATTTTTTATATTTTTTGCCGGAACCGCAAGGGCACGGGTCATTGCGTCCCACTTTTGGCTGGTCCCTGCGGTATGTTTCCACTTTTGGCCCCTCGGGCGAGTTGGTATACATTTCTCTCTGCTCCATGGGCAGAGGTTCCCCCGCGGCCTGAGGCAGGGTAAATTCCGGCCGTGATTCCTTTATTTTGTCCGAGGCGTATTGTTTGCGCTTTAACTGCGATTCATCGACTACCTTTACCCTGAACAGAAATTCCACAACTTCGCTTTCCATTGACACAATCATTGCCTGGAAGAATCCAAAACCTTCTTTTTTATATTCCAGAAGAGGGTCCTTTTGCGCGTATGCCCTGAGTCCTATGCCTTCTTTGAGCTGGTCCATAGCGTAAAGATGCTCGCGCCATTTTGTATCGACAACCTGGAGGACTATATTGCGCTCGATTTCCCTCATAAGTTCGGCCCCGAGCGATTCCTCCTTTTTGTCATATTCCTTTACAAGCGTATTGTAAATATCCTCTTCCAGTATGGATTTTGTCAGCTGCGTAAGGTCCACTTTGTCTTTGTCTAATTTGTACTCGGTGCCGAACTGGCTTTTCGTCCTTTCGGCAAGCATGTCAAAATCCCATGTTTCAGGGTATGTTTTTTCCGGAGCGATTTCATATACAATATCTTTCACCACTTCCGAAAGCATTTCCTGTACGGTATTTTTCAGGTTCTGCCCCTCAAGAACCTGCACCCTTCGGCCGTATATGACCGAACGCTGGTTATTAAGAACATCATCATATTCAAGCAGGTGTTTCCTTATTGAAAAATTATGGCCTTCTACCGTCTTCTGTGCCCGTTCTATGGATTTTGATATCCAGGGATGCTCAACACGCTCATCCTCTGTCATACCGATGGATTCCATTATCCCTTTTATCCTCTCGGAGCCGAAGATGCGCATAAGGTCATCCTCAAGTGATACAAAAAAACGGGTTTCTCCGGGATCGCCCTGCCTGCCGGAGCGCCCCCTTAACTGGTTGTCTATGCGCCTTGATTCATGCCTCTCGGTGCCTATAACATAGAGGCCGCCGAGTTCTTTTACCCCTTCTCCCAGCACGATGTCGGTTCCACGGCCCGCCATATTGGTTGATACCGTGATAGCGTCTTTTTGCCCTGCCATGGCCACTATTTCGGCCTCGCGTTCATGATTCTTGGCGTTTAATAGCTGGTGCTTTATCCCTCGTTTGTTGAGTATTTCACTTAACAGTTCGTTTTTCGAAATTGAAGTCGTACCGACAAGAACAGGCTGTCCGAGCTTGTGGCGGTCTATTATTTCCTGCGCTATTGCCTTGAATTTACCGCGTTCATTTTTATAAATGACATCGGCGGAGTCTATCCTCACATTTGGCTGGTTCGTGGGAATGGAAAGCACATCAAGCTTGTATATCTGCCAGAACTCCTCGGCTTCAGTAAGGGCCGTTCCGGTCATTCCGCCGAGCTTTGAGTACATCCTGAAATAGTTCTGCAGAGTGATGGTGGCAAGAGTCTGGTTTTCGCGCTCTATTTTAACCCTTTCCTTTGCCTCGACAGCCTGGTGCAGCCCGTCCGACCACCTGCGCCCCGGCATAAGCCTTCCTGTAAATTCGTCGACAATGACAATTTTGCCGTCTTTTATTATGTAATCCTTGTCGCGTATGAAAAGTACGTGCGCCTTCAGCGCCTGATTAATGTGGTGAATTATCTCAATGTTCTGCGGCTCATAAAGGTTCGGTTTGTTAAGAAGCGTTTCACATTTTGTTACCCCGTCTTCGGTCAAAAAAGCGGTATGCGCTTTTTCGTCGATCTGGTAGTCCTTTTCCTTGAAAAGCTTCGGTATTATCCTGTCAATGTTGTAATAAAGTTCCGTTGATTCCTCAGCCGGCCCGGAAATTATAAGCGGCGTCCTTGCTTCGTCTATAAGGATGGAGTCAACTTCGTCGATTATCGCAAAATTCAGGTTTCTCTGGACGCGCTCCTGCGGATAAACGGCCATATTGTCCCTTAAGTAATCAAAGCCGTACTCATTGTTGGTGCCGTAAGTTATATCCGCGGCGTATGCCGCCTGACGGTCCTGTGTGGACGAATCATTCGTAATGCAGGCTACCGTCAGCCCGAGAAAAGAATAAATATTTCCCATGCCCTTGAAATTCCCCTTTCCAAGCGAGTCGCGCTGGGCCAGATAATCATTGACGGTTACAACATGCACGCCTTTGCCCGTAAGGGCGTTAAGGTAAACAGGCAGCGTCGCCACCAGGGTTTTACCTTCGCCGGTGCGCATTTCGGCTATTTTCCCGCTGTGCAGTACCATTCCTCCCATGAGCTGTACGTCAAAATGGCGCAGCCCCATCACCCTTTTTGACGCTTCCCTTACCACGGCAAAAGCCGCCGGCAGGATGTCGTCAAGGGTCTCGCCGGCCGCAAGCCGCGCCTTGAATTCAACGGTCTTTTCCTTGAGCTGTTCATCTGTGAGTTTTACAAGGTCCGCTTCCATGGAATTAATAAGCTCCACGGCCGCGTCCATTTTCCTCATTTCCCTCTCGTTCCTTGACCCGAATATTTTTGTAATAAATTCAAACATGGTTTTCTCCTTTTGGAATATAAGCAATAAAATTACGGGAATAAAAGCCGGTTTGTTTACTTAAAGAAAGCTGCGGCCTTACTTTATTTCAAAATCATCATCCTTGCCGGTTTTGCTGCGCCTTCTTGTAAGTATCATAATAAGAATAATTATCAGCAGCAGTATAATGCCGCCGATGTAATATAAGGTGTATGGGTTTTCCGGCTCGACATAAATGTCAAGCGGATAATCGCGTTCAAAGCCGGCCGCTTTTATATTCAGCGTCAGCGGCAGTTTTGGATCGCCGCTGTAAGCGGCCATTATCAGTATGTCAAAATTAATTTCCCTTTTATCGGCTGGCAGAACCGTCTGCATGTCTTTGACCGGTTCGGAAATTATTATGCTTGAATTGCCGCTTTTGAGCGTGGCGCCGGTATATAGCGAGGGCATTTCGCCGGTATTCTGAAGGGTGAACATGAGCCTGAACTTACGGTCACGGTCAAAAATCCCGAAATAATTGGATAATCCCCTGGGCTTAGCAAGTTCATCAGCGGTTGCCTGTATTACAGAAAATTCAGCCGCCCTTTTTGGCGCCTGGGGAATCGGCGTAGGAACCAGTGTCGGTTCAGGCGCGCGCTGCTTTTTTTGTACGATTTTCTTTATAACAGGCCTGGGCGTCGGTTTTGGTGTCGGCCTTTTTGTGGGGACGGCAGTCGGAACGGCTGTAGGAGGTTCTGTCGCCTCCGGCGCAGTCGGGACGGCTGTCGGAAAAGGCGTGGGAACGGCCGTGGGTTTTTCAACTTTATTTACAAGGCCGGAATCAAGCATGTCGCCCGTGTCATGTTTCTGGACGGTATCCCCGTCTATATAGTCTTCGTTCTGACCTGCGTCCTGCGACCATATGAACGCGGGTATGATTATTAGTATAATGAATATAAAGAGTGTTTTAAACGCGGCAAAGAGACGTTTCATTAAAAAACCTCCTCTTATTTTGTAAATTACCATATTATATTAACATATTTTAGCCTTACTGCGCAACAAATTATAAGCCCGGTTTTAGTAGCCCGAAGAGAGCCTTGTTATAAGCGCTTCCGGCATGCCGAGTTTTTTCATTTTAGCCTGTACAGCCGGGACATCGTAGGGGATCCTTTTAAAATTAAAGGTTTTTACCTTTGAATCGTAAAAAGTAAGGCAGGCGGAAGCCTTGCCGTCCCTGGGCTGCCCGACAGCCCCGACATTGATTATATACTTTTTTCCTTCGGCCAAAGTGTACATTTCTGAATCCTCTTCGATATTAATGAAAGTGTCGGCCCCTGTCAGAGTGTTGAACTGGTAAATCAAAGGATGATGGGTGTGGCCGATAAAACAAACAGATTCATTAAAAGCGCTTATATTGGATTTAAATTTTTCCATAAGAAAAAGGTATTCTGTGAGTTTTTTTCTGGGCGAGCCGTGCACAAAGAGCGTGTCGTTTTCGCTTATATATTCAGGCAGCGAAGACAAATATTTCAGATCATCTTTTCCCAGCAGTTTTTTATTTATTTCAAGGCTTGCAAGTGCATCCGCGTTAAAACCGTCAGCGGGTATTTTGCCGGCAGCAGCCGCGTCGTGATTCCCCGCCACAGAGCGGAAATTTTTTATTGACAAAGCCTTTTTAACGCATTCCGAAGGCGAAGGCCCGTATCCGACTATATCACCGCATGAAATTATGCTGTCCACCGGGTTTTTGTCAAGGTAAGCGGCGACAGCTTCGAAGGCCTCGATGTTGGAATGTATGTCGGAGATTACCGCATATCTCAAAAATTCACTCCTTGGTTGTTAAAATAACCGCGGTTGCCGGGATTAATAACGCGGTTATCTGTTGTTCGTCATGGAATCAATGTTTTTTAGTTTTTCCCTTGTCTTTTCAATCTTGCCTGAAAGTTCCGTGTCTGCCGGATTGAGTATCAGCATCTTTTGCCAGACAGCGATTGCCTCGTTGTATTTTTTTGAAGTGTAGTCCTCTATCGCCTCAATTTCGAGTTTTTTGGAGGCGGCTTTTATCTGGGGTTCCATATATTTAAGCAGGTCATCGCCTTCGTGATTGGACGGGTCAAGGGCCTTTAACCTGCGCACTTTATCAGCGGCGTCCACGACATTGCCGTCCGCCAGGCTGCTTTGCGAAGCCGCTTTTAGTGTGTCGCAGGCAGTCTTAAGGTCCGCTGCGGCTTTTAATATTTTTGCGGCCGCATCCGTGTTTGACGGGTCGATTGTTATAATTTTTTGCCAGTTTCCCATGGCCTTTTTATATTCACCGGCCGCGTATGATTTATCCGCAGCCTGATTAAGAGAGTCTATCTGCATTTGTTTCTTTTTAATTTTTGAGTTGCAGGATGAAATAAGATCGGTGAGCTGCCTCGGCGCCGTGCTTTTAGTATAAACAGAGAGGGCTTTTTGCAGGTTGACAATCGCTTCTTCGAATTTTCCGGCTTTATACAGGGCCTTTCCCGAAGCAAAAAGTTTTTTGCCTTCATCAGTGGATTTTTGAGGCTTGTCTGATGATTTTAAAGCCGCACTTTTTGTAAGCGCCGAGGGTGTCCCTGAAACCATATCCGCCGCTGACTCGCCCGAGGCCTGTATGGACTGTGTGGCCTGAGTTGTGCCGGTATCGGACCGGGCCGATGGCTGCGAAGGCAGCGCCGGCTCTGTGCCGTTTAAGCCTTCCTGCACATCGGGCATCTCGGGCTCATTTGATATTACCGGAAGCCCGGGTTCTTCCACTGCAGCAGTGCCGCTTGTGTCCAAAGGAAGCGTTTCATCGGCTTTTATGGACGCGGGATAAAATATTATAATTGCAGCCAGCGCGATGATAAAACCGCGCATTAGTATTTTTCCTCTTTTGTCAGGGAGCCGTTTATGTCAAACTGCCTTAAAAGGATGAGTTTGCCTTTCTTATAACATGCTTCTGTTTCTATACGGCCGGTTTCAAAAAAATCTTTTACAAATCCCTCAAGCTGGCCGTTTATGTAAGTCTCTTCTTCCTGCAGCATGCCGTTGGTATAATAGAGCCTGAAAGAACCGTTCCTTTTTCCGGACCTGAAAACCCCTTCCAGTTTAACCGAACCGGTGTCGTAATATTGCTTCCACGATCCGTCAAGATCGTTGTTTTTAAAGGAACCTTCTTCTTCTATGCGCCCCTGCTCGGATAAAAGAAGGTAGCGCCCGTTAAGTTCGCCGTTTTTGTAGGTCATTTCAGAGGCAAGCATTCCCGCAGGGTGGTACATCCGTACAATGCCGCTTACTTTTTTGCCCTCTTTTTTAATGGTGCCGTTGTCGTTATAAATCCATCTCGCGATTTCACGGCCTTCCCTGTAAAAAATCTGAATGTTTGATAACATTGAAGCTGTCAGTTCTTCCATGAAACCCCGTATATATTTTATTTAAAGCCTTCAAAATACGGCAACGTAAGCAATTATATACTTTCCACAAATAATTGTAAAGCCATTAAAAATTCACGGGCTAAGGTTTCCAGTTTTTAACCTTTAGCCTGTTTACCCTGCGGATTGACGCGCGCCATGAACCGGCCAGCGCCGCCAGAATTGCCATGATAGATATAATCACAGCGTTTCTAATCAGCTCCGGATTCGGTCCGTGTGGAAGGTCCCATATCCGCAAAAGCATATCCCTGCTTGCGCCGGCCAGCCTGATTCCCGCCGGCGAAAAGGCCACGCAATACACTTCGTCTTCCTGCCCGGCGATTGTATCCTTTATCTTCCATGTTTTTACATCCCATATCTTTATGAGATGATCCGCTCCGCCTGAAGCCAGCAGTTTTCCTTCTTTTGAAAAAGCAAGCGTCCATATTATCCCATCATGCGCCGTTATTGTGCCGGCCAGAAAGCCGTCTTCGGAACGCCATATCTTTATGAGGCCGCCTTCGCCTGCCGCCGCTATATATTCGGAATCAGGCGAAAAGGCGCATGTGTATACCATTGAGCCGAAGTCAAGGGTTCTCTTTTCATTGTATGATACGCCTCCGGTTCCCAGCAGCCTTGATATCAAATCATTGTGGTTAATATCCCATATCTTTACGCCGTTTCCGCATGAAGATGCCAGATACTTTCCGTCTCCGGAAAATTTTACGCTTCTTGCCCAGCATCCCGGAAGGCCTATTTCTCCGGTTTTTTTGAGCTCCGCCGCCGACCATGTTACAATTTTACCGTTGCTTCCCGATGCCAGAAATTTTCCGTCAGGAGAAAAAGAAAGGCTGAAGGCGGTTTCTTTAAGGTCGTCAAAAGTTTTTATGAGTGAGCCGTTGACAAGCTGCCATAATTTCACCGAGCCGTCCCTTGCCGCTGTAGCAAATATTTTTCCGGTTGGCGAGAAATTTACGGCTTCGACCGGCATGCCGTGCTCGACTGATAAGAGCGCCGAGCCGGAGTTTACATCCCATATTTTAACCATGCCGGAAAGATCGCTTGATACAAGGTAGTTCGAATCCGGCGAAAAATCCACTCCGGAAACAGACGTTGTGTGCCCCTTCAGGTCCCTAAACAGCACGGCGCCTGCCAAAACATGGCAGGCAAAAAGCGCTGTTATAAACAGACAGAACATTGTTTTTTTCATAAAACCTCCATTATTTTACGCGCGACTGTCAAAGATTTCCGCCTTTGCTTAATTTTTCAAGATACCCCGATGCTGTTTTATCCTCCGGCAGTATAGCCAGCGCCGCGTTAAATTGCGCTTCTGCTCCGGCACGGTCCCCCACAACATAAAGAACCAGCCCCAGATTGTCATGGCTCTCGGCCAGGCCCGGAGCCATTAAAACCGATTTTTCAAGCATCAGTTTCGCGTTTCTGTATTCACCTTTTCTTATAAGAATGTCGGAAAAATTATTTAATAGAACGCCGATCGTTTCATATTTTGAAAGCGTCTTGTTGTAAATAGCCCTGTTTTCGTCTATTGTTTCTATGCCAAACCTTCCCTTATAATCAAAATATTCAAAATTATTATACTGGTTCGAGCCGCCGCTGGTTGGTTCGGCGTTTATAGAGCTGTGAGAGTTGTCCTGATATCGCACATGAAAATGGCCGGGAAGCACGACCCCGTATATCGGAATTTTCAATTTTTCGGCCATAACCAGGTATATCATTGACAGGCTCAGGCAGATGCCGTGCCTGCTTTTAAGCACCCTGTATGCCGACTCGTAATTTATCGCGTCCTCAAGGTCCGGGCCCGCTCCTTCCTGTTTTCCCGCCAGGAGCGCGTTATACTTTTCATCATAACGAAAACTAAGCGTATCGAAAAAATAATCGTTGTATTTTTTTATTATAAGTTCCGGATCAGCCTCGTCCCCTATAAAAACCTTTAATCCTTCCGAGAGCCTGTTGAGTTCGTCGCAGGTCCATTTTTTATCCATTTCCGGATCCACAATTGCGGAAAGGCCTACATATGTGCTTGAAAGATCCGCGGCTTCCGGCGAAGACGGAAGTACAGCGTCAAGTTTTTCCCTAAAAACCTTGTCTGAAAAAAGCCCGGATATTGAGCCGGAAAGCAGGTATAAAGAGGCGGATAATAAAAGAACGGCGGCAAAGAGCCTTATGTAGAACTTTGAATTGCCTCCTGGAGCCGCCATTATCACTCCTTATTTGATTATTCAATTTTAATCTTTTTTAGTTTAGCGCCCTTGTAATAATACATTAAAATCTGTTTGTATGTCCATCCTTCATCAGCCATTTCCCTGGCGCCTTCCTGCGACATGCCGACTCCGTGTCCCCAGCCAAGCCCTTCAAAAACAAACGAATCGGACTGGCTGGCAACAGTGAAATTTGTGGAACGTATCTGGTCAACGCCGGCCGCTGCCCGCAGGTCCTTTGCCTTTATCACGTACTCACCCTCGGAACCCTTAAGCTTCAGGGTTTTAACCCTTCCGCTTTCCGTCTTATCCTGCACAAAAAGTTCGTAAACTGTTCCGGCTTTAAAACCCGCTTTTGCGGCCATGGAAGAAAGCTTTTCCCTTGATATTTCCGCGGACCATTTATAGCCGCGCCCTTTTGCCGAATAAGGGTCGTCAACGCTCGGAAGATAATCAAGGGCGCCTCCCCACACTTCGAGTGAAGATGCCGTCCGCCCCCCCGAATTGGCGTGGAAAAATGCCTGAATCACCTCGCCGTTATACGCGAGCACTTCGCCGGCCGTCCTGTCAATGGCGGCGTTGGTAGAGGGGGTTTCTTTGCCCGTTCCTCCGTAAACCTGTGAATTTACATTTGAATCAAGGTCGTATTCCGGGGTCTTGTTCTTTAGTTTGTTGTAAATGGCGAATGTCCTCGCGGCGACAGCCTGCGCCTTTAAGACTTCCTCTTCCCAGCCTGTGGAAACCTCAAACGGAAGCACGCCGTAAAGGTATTGCTCCAGTTCAACCTTATTGACAAGCATCATTATCCCCTGGCCCGAAAAAATTATAAACGACCCGCGGTACGGCTTCCTGTTATATTTTAACGGGCTCGAGGAAGGAATTATTTCTATCCTGTTAACCGCCGTCTTTGCGCCGTTGGCTATAATAGATCCGTCGGCATCCCGGCTTATTGTAAATCCCTTTGATCCTGCTATGTTTGTTCCCTGAACAGAGGCGTTGCTGTCTGAAGTTATATTAAAACCATCCCTGCCTGAAGCCAGCAGAACTTTTAGAAATATTACTTTTGAAGGAACGGTATCAGCGTCATCCTGTTCTTTTTGGTACTTGCCGGATTCCCTTGATTTCAGGGAGTCGGCGGTAATAGTTACGGTTTTTTGGGCCCCGGCGTATCTGCTTCCCATGGAAACGCACGAAGATATAAATATAAGCATTACAAAAAAGAACACACGGTAAACGAATATGGCTTTTGGTCTCATTTTTTCCACGACAGCCACACGTGTTCGGGCCCTGAAATGGCCTCGAGGCGTTTTATTATATCTTCTGTGACGTTGACCTTCATATCGCCGGAAAGGACCGCCTCAAGTTCCTTGCCTTCCTTTGAGATAATATGCAGCACCACTGTTGTTTCCCCTTTATTGTGTTCAAATATGGAGTATATTTCCTTTGTGGTAGCTTCATCCATACCCACTTCGCGCATTTTCAGATGAAGAAATTTTCCAAGCTTGGAATAGGCTTCGTCAAGCGCTATGAGGCTTTCAAGGAATATTACCGGGTTGTCCGAATAATAGCTTATTCTGCCGCGCACCATGAACATCATGTTGTCCTCGAAGGCCTGCTGTTTCTCCTTAAGGGATTTTTCCGTGGCAATAACCGGTATTTCACCGGTCATATCCTCAAGGACAAAATGAACCGTATTTTCGTTTCTTGAATTTACTTTATGGGCCGTTGAATGGACGATGCCGCCCACTATGACATTGCCGTTTTCGTTTCTTTTCTTTAATTCCTTTACCGGCGTGGCGAAATTTTTCAGCAATTTTTCATATTTTGTGAGCGGATGCGACGACACATATGTGCCAAGCACTTCTTTTTCATATGTAAGCAGGGCGCTCTCCGGCCATTCCTGGACGTCGGGCATCTGTGTTTCTTCCGGAGATCCGTCAAAGAGGCTGAACTGCCCCATTGCCTTGTCTTTCTGGGCGTTTTCGCCTTTTTTCATGGCACTGTCAATGCAGGCATAAACAGCCGCCCGGCCAGGGTAGGTATAATCAAAGGCCCCGGCTTTTACAAGGCTCTCTATCGTCTTTGTATTGACTATCCTGTTGTTTACGCGGCGGCAAAAATCAAAAATGTCCTTATATCCGCCCCCTTCCATCCTCTGCGCTATTATCTCTTCGGCGGCGCCTATCCCGACATTTTTTACCGCTCCGAGGCCGTATCTTATCATATTTTTTTCAACTGAAAAAGTGACTTCGCTTTTATTGATGTCCGGCGAGAGTATTTTAAGTCCGTTTATCCTGCAGTCGTCTATATAAAAAGCTGTTTTGTCATTTTTATCCATCACACTTGTAAGAAGCGCGGCCATATATTCACCCGGATAATGCGTTTTAAGATAAGCCGTCTGATAAGAAAGCACGGCATACGCGGCCGCGTGTGATTTGTTGAACCCGTACTGTGAAAACTGGTCCAGTTTTTCAAAAAGGTCGCCGGCTTTATCCTCGGGAACCCCTTTAAGCGCCGCGCCGGCCATGAACTCCACGCGGATTTTCGCCATTTCCTTTTCTTTTTTCTTTGACATGGCGCGCCGTAAATTATCGGCCTTGGCCACCGAGAAGCCCGCCACTTCTACTGCTATCTGCATGACCTGTTCCTGATAAACCGCTATCCCATAAGTTTCCTTGAGCACTTTTTCAAGCACCGGCAGGTCGTAAGTTATGGGCTTTAACCCTTTTTTGCATTTTATATATTCATCTATCATTTTCATCGGGCCCGGCCTGAAAAGGGCGTTTATCGCCACAATTTCCTCAAACTGGGTGGGCTTCATTTTTACAAGTATGTCACGCATTCCGTCGCTTTCCAGCTGGAAGACGCCGAGCGTGTTGCCCGCGGAGAGCTGGGCGTAAACTTCAGGGTCGGCGTAATCATCTTCCTTTAGAACCACATCCTCGCCCCGTGTGCGCTTTACCATATCTATGGTCCTTTGTATAACCTGAAGGTTCCTTAAACCCAGTATGTCAAATTTTATAAGGCCTATTTTTTCGAGCGATTCCATCTGGTACTGTGTCATATAACTTAGATCCGCAGAGGCCTTGCCTTCTTCATCTTTTGGTATTGCCAGCGGCACAAAGTCCGTGAGTTTTGAAGGCGCAATTACAACGCCCGCCGCGTGGGTGGAATCCTGGCGGAGCATGCCTTCTATTTTGAGGGCGTAATTCAGGACTTCGTCGGTCCATGTTTCCGACGCGGTGAACGACCTGAAGCTGTCGTCTTTTAATACTTCTTTAAAACTTATCTTGGGGCCGTCCGGCACCATTTTGGAAAGGGTGTTAACTTTTACAAGCGGAATATCAAGGACACGGCCCACATCTTTTATGGCCTGTTTGGGTTTTAACTGCTGAAAAGTCACTATCTGTGCCACCCTGTCATTGCCGAACTTGTTCATGATAAACTTTACTATCTCGTCCCTGCCCTCGTCGGAAAAATCCATGTCTATATCCGGCGGCGATACACGTTCCGGGTTTAAAAAACGCTCAAAAAGCAGGCCGTATTTTATGGGATTAATTGAGGTGATGCCCAGTACGTATGAAACCAGAGATCCTGCCGCGCTTCCCCTGCCAGGCCCAACCGGAATTTTTACCTGCCTTGCGTGGTCCACAATGTCCCTGACTATGAGAAAATAACCGGCGTAGCCGAGTTTTATTATCACGGCTATTTCATGATCAAGCCTGTCATTGTATTCTTTTGTCGGCGACGGGAATTTCAGGGCAAAGGCTCCGCGTACCATCTTTTCGAAGTATTCGTCGTGGGTGGCCGCGCCTTCTATTGAATATGAGGGCATATAAGTCTTTTTGTTTATTGATAGCTCGAAATTGCATTTTGAGGCCACTTCAATTGTCCTGGAAACGGCATCGCTGTCAAAAGGAAAAATTTTGAGCATTTCCTCGTAATTCTTAAAATATGACTCGCTTGTCTTGAAAGAGAGCCTGTCCGCGTCGTCAAGCTTTTTCCCGGTCTTGATGGCCAGCAGTATGTCCTGTGCCTTCGCGTCGTCCTTTGTCATGTAATGCACGTCATTTGTGGCAACCAGCGGTATTGAAAGCCTGGCGCTTATATCCTTTAAACCCCGGTTCATTACTATTTCTTCCGCAAGCCCGTGATTTTGTATTTCAAGGTAATAATTGCCTTCCCCGAACAGCTTCAGGTATTCGCCGGCGCTTATAATAGCGCCTTCGGTGTTATTGTTTACAAGCTTATTGGAAATTTCACCCTGCAGGCATGAGCTCAGGGCAATCAATCCCTTTGAATGATCCGAAAGAAATTTCTTATCAACAGAAGGTTTGTAATAAAAACCTTCTGTTGCCGCGAATGAAGCGATTTTAAGAAGATTCTTATACCCCTCTTCGTCCTTAACAAGCAGGATAAGATGTGACTTTTCCCTTGTTTTTTGCCGGATATCATCAACCACGTAAGTTTCAAGCCCGATTATAGGCTTTAACCCCGCTGAAGAAAGGCTGGAATAAAATTCAACAACCCCGTACATATAGCCGTGGTCGGTTATGGCGCACGCGTGCATTGAATTTGCCCTGCATGCCTCGATTATATCTTCAAATTTGCACATACCGTCAAGCATTGAATACTTGGTGTGCAGGTGAAGATGAATAAAATCATGCTTCATAAAGCTCCTAAAAATCCTGTTTTCGCCGCCTGGTAAGGCCAAAAAAAACCTTAAACCGGCGCCTTAAATAATTTAAAAGCTATTTAAATAATAACACAATCCGGCATTTTGTTAAACCCAAAGATTAACGCTGGTTTTGTGGAGGTGTAAAAATAAGGGCTCGTTCCCTGCACGACGCATCATTAAAAGAGGCGGACTGTTTCCATCCGGCTTTTAAAAATATGCTTCTCACTCCATTTCCCATTTTGTTTCCGATTTCCACGGCCATAAATCCGTTATTATTGATCAACGCGGGGCAAATTAAGGCGAATTTCCGGTAAAATCCGTATCCATCTCCACCGTCTGAAAGCGCCTTTAATGGATCAAATAAAACCTCTTTCTGAAGGCTTTTAAGGCCGCTTTTTTTAATGTATGGGGGGTTTGACACGATAAGGTCAAATTTGGTCCTTAAAAGGGGCGCCAGCCTTATAAAATCGCCTTTTATAAGGCCTATCCTTGAAGCAACGCCGTGTAATCCTGCATTTGCGGCTGTAAGATTGATTGCGCGGCTGCTGATATCAAAACAGTGGAATTTTGAGATGGCCGGAAGCTCCTTCAGAAGAGTTATGGCAAGAATCCCGCTTCCCGAGCCGCAATCAGCCGCTATTGCTCCCGGCGGCAATTTCGCCCCGGCCGATAATACGGCATTTATCAGCGCCTCCGAGTCCTGCCTTGGTATGAGTACCCCGTTTTTTACGGCAAAATCCCTTCCGAAGAAACTTTCTCTTCCGGTTATCAGCTGCAGTGGAAATCCGAGCGACCTTTTCACGGCCGTCTTTTTGAATTTTTTCAGTATTTTTACCGGAACCGCGTCCCTCAAAGACATATATAATTTTTCCCTTGTAAAACCGGCGGCGTTCATCATCAACAGTTCGGCTTCAAGGCGGGCTTTGAAACGGGAACGGGCGCGCTTAAACAGTTTTTTTGAAGAATTAAAAATAGCTTCTGAAAAGGTCATCGCGAACCGAATTTCCACAATAATTTTTTCAGACGTATCTTCATATCAACAATAAAGCCTGTATCACGGTGAAGCATGGCCCTCATGTCGCCGGGCCTCGCGATATCATGGACACTTTTGCCTGAATAATTTATTTTTGTAAGGCTTGCTCCGGACTTTATAAGGTCGGCTACTATGTGTACATGTCCCATTGAAGCGGCCTCCATCATTGCCGTATTGCCGTTCTGGTTTACCGCGTCAATAAATGCGCCTGCTTTTATAAGCGACAAAAGGGCCCCGCTTTTGCCAAACCACGCGGCGCCCATAAGCGGGGTAAAACCGGTTGAGTCGGCAAGATTTACATCAGCGCCTTTTTTTATGAGTTCGTCGATAATGCCGGACTCTCCGGTGCGGGAAGCAAACAGAAGGGCGGTAAATTTGTTTGGCGAGGACATGTCCCTGCAGTTTATATCGGCTCCGGCTTCCAGGGCCTCGCGCATTTTCGCCATGTCCTGTGAAATGACTGAAGCCAGGAATTTTTCGTCCGGTTGTTCCATATCAAATCCCCCTGCAGGCTTAAAAACTCAATATTGCTGAAGAATTCTCGCGTTATTCTCTTCAGCCAGTTTAACTATGAATTCGTCTATTTCGCCCTGCATTGCGCGGTCAAGATTATAAATTGTGAGCCCTATTCTGTGGTCCGTCACCCTGTTTTGCGGAAAATTATAGGTCCTGATTTTTTCGCTGCGGTCGCCGGAACCTATCTGGGCACGCCTTGTGGAGTCAAGCTTCGCCTTCTCTTCGCTTTCCAGCCTGTCCTTTACGCGGGCTCGCAGGATTTTCATGGCCTTTTCCTTGTTTTTTATCTGCGACCTGTCGTCCTGGCACTTTACCTCGAGCCCGGTTGGCAGGTGAACTATTCTTACGGCGGATTCCGTCCTGTTTACATGTTGGCCGCCGGCTCCGGAGGCCCTGCATACTTCCACTTTAAGATCCTCCGGTTTGATTTCAAAATCAAATTCTTCCTGTTCCGGAAGCACCGCTACCGTCGCCGCGGAAGTGTGTATTCTTCCCTGTGTTTCAGTGTCCGGGACGCGCTGAACCCTGTGGCCGCCGCTTTCAAATTTCAGTTTTCCAAATGCATTGGGCCCTATCATCATAAATATTATTTCTTTGAAACCGCCCAATTCCGTCGGGGCCGATTCCATTACATCAATTTTGTAATTATGTGTTTCGGCCCATTTTGCGTACATTTTATAAAGATCAGCGGCAAACAACCCAGCCTCGTCCCCTCCGGTGCCGGCCCGTATTTCCATAATGGCATTTTTTGAATCATTGGGATCCTTTGGTATGAGCAGTATTTCGAGCTCTTTTTCAAGCTTTACAAGGCGGGCCGCGCTGTCGGCCATCTCCTGTTTTGCCATTTCCTGCATTTCAACATCAGCTTCGTTTTTTAATATCTCCTCGGAATCCTTAATATCTGACTGCACCTTTAAATATTCGTCATATTTGTCGATGACGGGGCGCATCTCGGAGTGCTGCTTCATCTTTTTGGAATAAAGTTCCCTGTTTGAAATAATGGAAGTGTCGGAAAGTTCGTGGTTGAGCTTTTCAAAGTCTTCTTTTAATTTGACAAGCTTGCCTTCAAATATCATTATTTTTTTACCTGTTTTGACCGCGGCTGCTTTTTAATCCATGCCATTTCGAGTTTGACAACCGTTTCCAGTGATTTAACCGCTACTTCAACCATTTTTTTATCCGGCTCTTTTGTGGTCAGCCGCTGAAAAGCAAGCCCCGGGGCTATAACAATTTTCATCAGAGGGTTGTCCCTGAATTTGTCGGAAAGTTTCAGGAGTTCATAAGAGATCGCAATAATCGGTATAAGCAGCGGTATCTCAAATATTATCCGCTGCAGAGGATTAAGCTGCGCCGGAAGACAAAGCACAAAAATTATCAGGCTTATTATAAGTGTTGCTATAATAAAGGCCGTACCGCACCTCGGATGGCGCGTGGAATACGGGGAAATGTTTTTGAAATCAAGCTTCTTTCCGTCTTCAAAGGCATAAATGGATTTGTGTTCGGAGCCGTGGTACATAAAAAGCCTTTTTACATCCTCAAAGAATGAAATGCCCCAGACATAAAAAAAGAATATTAAAAGCTTGAAAAACACCATACCGGTGTTGAACAGGTACCTGTTTGTCGATATTTCCGGAAATTTTCTTGCAAGCAGTTTATTCAGGCCGTACGGGAGAAGTATAAAGAGCCCTATTGCGAGGATTATCGCGAGCGAAAATGACAATGTGAGGTCAATGGCTTCGTTGCTTTTTTTTGAAGGTACATTTTTTGGCGCGTCTTTCTTTTCGGCCTCTTTTTCATAAATTGCGGCTGAATATGAAAGTGCTTTAAAGCCAAGGGACATTGATTCATACATTGAAAGCAAGCCTCTCAAAAAGGGCCATTTAAAAAAAGGATACTTATCCGATGCCGAATTTACACGGTCGGAAGTTGTTGTTATTTTTCCGGTCTGGCTGCGCACGGAGACCGCGTAAAAATGCGGTGAACGCATCATGACGCCTTCTATGACAGCTTCTCCGCCGACATTGAATGGCGGTTTTTTTACTTCCGTCTTTTTTCCGGCCACAAGGCTATTCTTTTGCCTTGTTGGCGGCGGCTGTTTTAGAGGCTGTTTTAGTGGCTCTTTTTCTGAATTTTTCCACTCTTCCATCGGTATCCATGAATTTCTGGACGCCCGAGAAGAAGGGATGGCAGGATGAACACACTTCCACTTTAATGTCGCCTATTGTAGATTTCGTTTCAAAGGCGTTCCCGCACGCGCATGTTACTGAAGCTTTTTTGTAATCCGGGTGAATTCCTTTTTTCATTTTTTTGCTCCTTTAATTGTTTTGCCGTTTTTTTATTCTTTACTTCTTGGTTTTAACTATTAAATTTTCCAGACTAGTCCATATTCATTGCTTCAAGGAAAACCTTGTTTGTCTTGCGTTTATTCATTTCCTCATTCAGAAACTCAATGATGTCCGCGGGTTTCATCTTGCTTAAGAGGGCCTTTCTGAGAACCCATACTTTCTTTAATGTGTCCTTATCCAGGAGAAGTTCTTCTTTCCTGGTGCCTGATTTTGAGATGTCAATCGACGGGAAGAGCCTCTTATCCGCCAGTTCGCGTGAAAGCACTATTTCACTGTTGCCGGTTCCCTTGAATTCCTCGAATATTACTTCGTCCATTTTTGAGCCGGTCTCAATTAGCGCCGTGGCTATAATGGTAAGCGAGCCGCCTTCTTCTATTGCCCTTGCGGCGCCGAAGAATCTTTTTGGTTTCTGGAGCGCGTTTGAGTCTATTCCGCCGGTGAGTACTTTTCCTGAAGAAGGAGCAACCGCGTTATATGCCCTTGCAAGCCTTGTTATTGAGTCCAGAAGAATTACAACGTCCCTTTTGTGCTCCACAAGCCTTTTGGCTTTTTCTATTACCATTTCGGCAACCTGCAGGTGGCGTGTCGGCGGCTCGTCAAAAGTTGACGATACAACTTCGCCTTTAACCGTGCGCTCCATATCCGTGACTTCTTCCGGCCTTTCGTCTATGAGAAGCACTATAAGGAATATTTCAGGATGATTTTCGGTTATTGAATTGGCAATCTTCTGCAATAGTACCGTTTTGCCGGTTCTTGGCGGCGCGACTATGAGCCCCCTCTGTCCCTTGCCAAGCGGTGTGAGCAGGTCCATGATTCTCATGGAAGGATCCTTGTCCTTATTCTCAAGTATTATGTGCTGTTCGGGATATAAAGGAGTGAGATTGTCAAAGAAAAGCTTGTCTTTAATTTTTTCCGGGTCATCGCCGTTTATGGTTTCGACTTTCAAAAGGGCAAAATATTTCTCCCCTTCTTTCGGCGGCCTTACCTGGCCGGCTATCATGTCTCCTGTGCGCAGGTCGAATTTCCTTATCTGCGACGGGGACACATAGATATCATCGGGGCCCGGAAGATAATTATAATTTGGAGAACGCAGGAAACCGAATCCGTCCGGAAGAATTTCAAGGACACCCTCGCCGAATATTAAGCCGTTGTTTTTTGTGTCAACTTCAAGGATTTTAAAGATGATGTCCTGCTTTTTCATGGTGGAGATTCCTTCGAGTTTCAAATCCTTCGCGATTTTCTGGAGTTCCGAAAGTTTTTTCAGTTTTAAATCCGTAAGGTTCATTAACTTATTACCTC
>CAZMGF010000038.1:0-21491 GCA_964565765.1 uncultured Spirochaetia bacterium | reverse complement strand
AAAGCGGACGAGAATAAAAACACCGAAAACGCCGCTGTAAAAAAAGTGAATTTTTTTCTGTTAGCGAATATCATCAGGATTAATATAAAAAGGCTGTAAAGCGCGGCGGAACTGTGAGCCGCCGCGAAAAATCCCGATAAATAAATTGCCGCATACATATATTTTTTTAATCCGCCATTGAGATTTTTAACGGCAAAATAAAGGCCGCACAGGACAAGAAAAAAAGCCGACATATAAACAGCACCCTTTGCGTGAATTGATTCATACCATATCATCGAAGAAAGCGCGTAAATAGCCGCTGTAAGGGCGGATGAAAATTCAAGGGTAAATATGCCGGCTTTATCCCCTTTTAAATGAAGGATAAATTCTCTGATTGTCATATAAATCAAAACCATGCACAGGGCGCCGAACACAGCGGCCAGTATATTAATCCTGAACGCAGTATCTCCGGCAGGGATCATTGACGCCAGTTTTCCCGTGAGCATTATCAGCGGGTACCCCGGCGGATGCGGTATCCCCAGCGTTGCCGCGGCGGCCGCAATTTCTCCGCTGTCCCCGAGATATATTGTGGGCGGAGCCGTTTTTATATATATAAACGACAGCGCTATTACAGCCGCTATTAAAAAAAACATTTTTTTCATTTCATTCCTCCCTGCATCCGTGCTTTCTGGTTTTCAATGGATTCAGATATTTCATTTATTTCCTGCATGGCTGCAGCCTTTTCCCTCTCGTTTGCCAGCCTTGGATACATTGATTTTAATACAAGTATTGACTTTTCCGCGTCAAATTTCATATAAAGCCTGGCAAGCAGGCCGTAGGCATTAAGGTCATACGGGTTGTCCCTGATCACCTTTTCAACGTACGGTACAGCTGATACAGGATCGTTTAGATCAACATTATATACAAGTGAAATGTTCATAAAGACTCCCGGGCTCTTGACTCCGCCGCCCGATGCCAGGGCAATATATTTTTCCGCCAGCTGCCTGTCGCCCTCCATTGCCGCGTAGCGGGCCTTTGCTACAAGATATGAATCGGCGATTGACCTGTAAAACAGGTCGCTGCTCGGTTTTGAATAAACTCCGCGCATTGAATACATATCAAAAAGTTTTCCGGTGCCGGGATAGCGTCCGCCGGCTGGGCCCGGCCTGTATAATATACCGTACAGATTTGATTCGCCGTCAAATTTTTTAAATGACTTTATGGCGGTGTCAAATACCTTTCCTGGATTGGCCATGATTGTATTCTCTTCTATTTCGGCAAATTCATCGCGGTCCCATTTATGCCGCATATTGGAATAAAGTGCGTATGAAAGCATTGTCCCCCCGGAATCGTAGACGCTTATATCCCTGAATTGCTTTTTTACTTCCCTCAAATAGGCAATATTAAAGAGCGGGCAGTCGTTGCCGGTGAAAAGAATAGACCCGGCCGGCACGGAAGAAAGTATGTTTCGCGCGTTGTCATACGCGAGAAATTCCGATGATTTGTCGGATGTTTCGTAATTTGATGACAGCATGAGCGCCGGCATAATAAAGAGCATTCCGTAAGCGAATCTGCTGTTGAGCGTGAAGCGCCGGTTAAAGAAACTTATAATCCCGTATATTCCAGCCATTGCGAAAAACAGGGGTATTATGTCATTTGAAAGATAAAAATTTCTGCTTGCGTAAAGGGTAAGCGGCGAAAGGTCGTTTATGGGAAACCCCGCCGATGTGTTTATTACATAAATAAGGGCCGAAAGGTTTACCGCGCAGAATAGGGCAAGGTATGCCGATAAAAGCCGTGATTTTTTAAAAAGAAAATAAATTCCAACCATACCGAAAATTCCCAGCAGCCAGTAATTCCGGAAATAAAAAGAAAAATAGTCCGCGAACCTGAATATAATTGCGTCAAACGCGGAGTTTTTTGAATTATTATAATTATAAGTTTCCCTCATAATATGGCCGAATACTTCCCTGTATGTTTCCAGATTGCCCCAGTTTATCACAGGCGAAGCCTTCATCCTGATAAAAAGATAAATATAGGGTGTAAGAAGCGCAAAAAAGAAGAATGCTGCCGCGCGTATGTATGTCAGTTTTTTTACCTTTCCTCTTCCGAGGAAAATAAGCGCAGGAACAGCGAAAATCAGATACATTGACGCGGAATTATGCACAGGTATCATAAAACCCAGGCTGTAAAAAGCTCCATAAAAATATCTGTTCTCAAGGGTTTCCGCGTATTTCAGTATGAAATAAAACGCGGTTAAAACAACCAGATACATCAGGAGATATATGGCTCCTTTGGAGTGAACCGCTTCGAACCAGAGCTGGTTTGACAGGGCCGCAGCAAGGGCGCATAATGCCGCCGCGGGCCCCCCGTTTCCAGCTCCGAATATTATTTTAAGAAAAAACTTTCCGCAAAAATAAAACATAATAAACACAAGCGTCCCAAGAAGTGCCGCACACATATTTGCCCTGAACGCCGTGTCTCCAACCGGAACAAGTGAAGCTATTTTAGTTACAAGCATGTAAACAGGATAGCCCGGGGGGTGCCCTATGCCGAGTGTGGAAGCGGCTGAAATAACCTCACCGTCATCCCCGAAATACATGACCGGAGGGGCGGTGTGGGCGTAAATAAAAAAGAGCGCCGCCGCCCCCGCCGCTATAATATATTTCATATATTAACCGCCTGTCAGCCTTTGCTCACTGAAACAATGAGTTCATTTGCCGCCTTAATGGACGTTTCTGTCACTGTTTCACCGCTCAACAATTTTGCCACTTCTCGCACCTTTAATTCTTTGTCGAGTTTTTCGATCCTGGTTTCCGTTTTGCCTTCATAAACATATTTGCCGACGGAATAATGCGTATCGGAATAAGCCGCTATCTGCGGAAGGTGTGTAATACACAACAACTGTTTGGAAACGGATATTTCCCTGAGCTTTTTGCCCACGACCTGGGCAATTTTTCCCGATATACCGGTGTCTATTTCGTCAAAAACCATGACAGGTATCGGATCGACAGCCGATAATATATTTTTAATCGAGAGCATTATCCTTGATATCTCACCGCCGGAAGCGATTTTAACAAGGGGTTTTAAATCCTCTCCCGGGTTCAGGGATATCATGAATTCAACGTCATTGATGCCCGTGGCCGTTACCCTGTATCCGGCGGAATTTATTTTAACTTTAAGCGCGTCCGTTTCCTGCGCCGCAATATCAGCCACCTCCACTTTAAAGGACGCCTTTAATATGCCAAGATCCTTTAATTCATCCTCAATGCTGGCGCCGAGTTCTTTTGCCTTTTTATGCCTTATTGAAGATAATTCGGCGCACATAACAGCCAGTTCTTCCATGCAGGTAATTGAAAGTTTTTCCTTTTCTTTGATTGTCTCGGAGTTAAACTCAACCGCCTTCTTCTCGCTGATCAACTCGTCCCTGTAGGCTTTGAGCTCTTTTATGCCGGCTTTTTTATATTTTTTCATCAGGGCCTCTATCATGGATATACGTTCCTCAACCTCGGAGAGCCTGGCCGGATCAAACTCCATTTTATCCCTGTATGATACAAAAAATTCCCTTATATCCTCAAGTTTTACCGCGGCTTCCTGCGCGTTGAGCATGGCCTGAGGCATTGTTTTCGGGTCAAATTTCGCGATATCATCCATGGCGTCCTTTGCCTTATATATAAGGTCTATGGCCCCATCCCCTTCCTGGTCAAGGGATGACGGTGAAATCATTGTCAGCACGCTTATAACAGAGCTTTTTACCGCTTCCGTATGCACCATCACGGACCTTTCGGCGTTCAGGTCGTCAAGCTCATTCTCTTTTCCGAGCGCGGCGGTTTCAATTTCGTTGAGCCTGAAATTTACCATCTCAAGCCTGTCCGCCTTTTCTGATTCAAGCGAGCGCAGCCTGTCTAATTCCGTCATTATGCTGTTGTACTTTGAAAAAAGCCCCGATGTTTTCGCCCTTATATCGCCGCATCCGGCGTAGGCGTCAAGCAGGTCTATGTGAATTTCCGCGCGCAGCAGCGACTGGTGTTCATGCTGTCCGTGTATATCCACCAGCCCTTTTCCGAGTTTTTCAAGAAAAGCCTGGGTGGCGTTTGAATTGTTTATAAGTATCCTTCCTTTTGAGCTCCTGTTTATCTCCCTGCGTATCACAAGCACAGGTTCCGCCGGTTCAATACCCGCTTCCGAGAGCAGTGAATTAATTGCTTTTAATAGGGGTTTATTCAGGGAAAAATCAAAGACAGCCTCAACAACAGCCTTTTCTTCGCCCGTTCTGATGTTCTCAATATAACCACGCTCGCCTATGGCTGTGTTTATCGCGCCTATAAGTATGGATTTTCCCGCTCCGGTTTCGCCGGTTAAAATATTAAGGCCCGGCCCGAAGTCAATTTCAACATCTTTCAACAACGCGTAATTTTTGATCTTTAACGCAATAAGCATGGGGCACCTTTTCTATTTCGCGCCTTTAAGCAGTTCAATAATGGCGCGTTCTATACCTTTTTCAGAGAGTCCGCAGTCGGCGCGGAGCTGCTCCATTGTCCCGTGGCCGATGAATTTATCGGGTATGCCGATAATTTTGGACCTAAACCCGGATAAACCGGAGGCATGAAGGGCGCTTATTACCGATTCCCCGAAGCCTCCTTCGATTACGCCTTCTTCTATAGCAACAATTTTTTTTGTTTTTCTGACGGAATTTATAATTGCGGTTTTGTCAATTGGCTTGGCAAACCTGGCGTCTATTACCTCTATCGAAGCTCCGGTTTTCTCGCCAGCCTTTTTTACAGCGGCAAGCGCTTCAAAGAGCGGAGAGCCAAGGCTCACAACAGTAAGGTCTGTGCCGCGTTTGATCCTTTTGGACCTGCCAATTCTGATGGGCACATTGAATTTAATGCCTTCGAACTGTTTTGCCTCTCCGCGGGGAAATCTTATAGCAGAAGGGCCCGCGGTGTAATTCTCCGCGGTAAGCAGCATACGCTCAAGTTCCGCGGCTGAAGAAGGCGACATCACAATCATTCCGGGTATCATTTTCATGAACACTATGTCAAAAACCCCGTGATGGGTGGGGCCATCTTCGCCCACGAGCCCGGCCCTGTCAAGCGCGAATATCACAGGAAGCCTTTGCAGTGCCACATCATGTATTATCTGGTCTATTGCCCTTTGTATGAACGTCGAATAAATTGCCACAACCGGCCTGAAACCGTTTTTGGCAAGCCCGGCCGCGAAAGTTACCGCATGTTCCTCGGCTATTCCCACATCAAAAAAACGTTCCGGAAACTTCTCTTTAAACCCGGAAAGATTTGTTCCTTCTATCATAGCCGCGACTATAGCCGTTATTTTTTTGTTCCCGCCGGCCATCCTGATAAGCTGGTCCGAAAATATCCTTGAATATGAAGGGCCCTGGGCGCTTTTCAACGGTTCTCCTGTTTCCCTGTTGAAAGTTCCGATTCCGTGGAACAGCGTCGGGTTTTTTTCAGCCGGGGCGTACCCTTTGCCCTTTTTAGTTATTACATGGAGAAGCCTTGGCCCCTTTATTTCCTTTAGTTTAATAAAGGTCTCGGCGAGCGTTTTTATATTGTGCCCGTTTGTTATCGGGCCGAAATACTTGAATCCGAGTTCTTCAAAAAGGGCGCCAGGCGATAACACCCCTTTTATTCCCTCTTCGATATGCTTCATCACTGTTGCCACAGGTGAACCTATATTCTTCGGCATTTTTTCAAGAAAACTTTTTGCCGACTGCCTTAAATTATTGTACATCCTTCCCGTAATTATCCCGTTGAGATAATTTGAGAGCGCTCCGACCGTCGGAGAGATAGACATTTCATTGTCTATAACAACAACAAGCACGTCGGTTTTGTCGTGGCCTATGTGGTTTATGGCCTCAAGCGACATTCCGTTGGCAAGCGACGCGTCGCCAAGGACCGCTATAACGGAATATTTTTTGTTTTTCAAATCGCGGGCCTTGGCAAAACCCATGGCCGCCGATATTGAAGTTGACGTATGCCCGGCCCCGAACATGTCGTATTTGCTTTCATCGGGTTTTAAAAAACCCGAAATGCCGTTATACTTCCGGAGGGTATGAAAACTTCCTTTTCTGCCGGTCAATATTTTGTGCGCGTAAGCCTGGTGGCCGACGTCCCAGATTATCTTGTCCCCGGGCGGCGAAAAGACGCGGTAAAGCGCTATTGTGACCTCAACGGCCCCGAGAGAAGATGCCAGGTGCCCTCCGTTCAATGAAACTGTCTCAACCATAAAATCACGCACTTCATCCGCGAGCGTGTCAAGTTCTTCGTATGACAGGACTTTCAGGTCGTCCGGGCTGTTTACTTTGTTCAATATTGTATATTTCATACCCCGGGCCTAATAAAAAATTATCGGCATTATAATGCCAAGCAATATCCCGGCGGCCGCTTCAAGGGGTGTGTGTCCCAGCAGCTCCTTGAGCCTTTTTTCAGCCTGGAATTTATTATGCCCTATTTCATCCATCATCATATTTAATACCCTTGCCTGCCTTCCGGCCGCTCTTCTTACCCCCATGGCATCGGAACACACAACAATACAATAACCCAGCGATACCATAAAAACCGGGCTTGTCCAGCCCGAAGTAAGCCCAATGCACGCGGTCAGCGCGGTCACGGTCGCGGTGTGGGACGACGGCATTCCTCCGGTTCCAACCAGGAGCCTGAAATCAATTTTACCGGACCGTCCGAAATTTATAAGTATTTTCAGCGCCTGCGCAATGAACCATGTTGAAAAGGTTGTATAAAAAATTTTGCAGGTTATTATCAACAATAATATTCTTATTACATCTCCAAAAGCTGTTTTCATTTATATCCTCCTTTTAAAATACCTGATCAGCTGAAAAATACAGCGAAAAAAATAAAACGCCTAACGCCTAATACGTGCGCGAGACCATAAATTGGGCTGTTTCACGAAGCATGGCTGTATCGCCCTTTATTTTATAAATTGCGCCGCAGGCCTGTAAAACAAGATCTTTCGCCGTTTTAACGGATTTATCCAGCCCGTAAACCGAGGGGTATGTAGCCTTAAAAGCCGCCGCGTCTTTTCTTGCCTTTTTCCCCATTTTTTTCTCATCACCGGTGGCATCAAGTACGTCGTCCGCTATCTGAAAGGCCAGCCCCGCTTTTTCACCGAATACCGAGAATTTTTTCACTATTTCCGGGCCTGCCCCGGAGAGCAGCGCGCCGCATACAACCGACGCCCTGATTAAGGCCCCTGTTTTTTTTTCATGCAGGACGGAAAGCATTGCCCTTCCAATTTTCTTATTTTCGCTTGTGATATCGAGCACCTGACCGCCGATCATGCCCGAGGCTCCGGCGGCTTTCGCAAGATACGCGGCCGCCTCAAGCACATTTTCCGGCTTAAGCTTTTTATTTGCGCGGCACAGCAGCGCCGTTTCAAAGGCCCTGTTAAGGAGCGCGTCGCCCGAGAGTATCGCGATGGCTTCGCCGAATTTTTTATGTGATGTCGGTTTTCCCCGCCTTAAATCATCGTCGTCCATTGCGGGAAGGTCGTCATGTATAAGAGAATATGTGTGGATCATTTCAATCGCGCAGGCAAACGGCATGGCGTCGGAAAAAGAAAGCCCGCATGCCTTCGCCGACAGCAAAAGAAGAGCCGGCCGCAGCCTTTTTCCGCCCGCCATCAGGGAATATTCCATGGCATTATAGATAACCGCCGGATACCTGCCGGCGTCCGACGAATATTTCATAAGGTTTCTGTCTATTGCCCGCGATAAACCGGCAAGTTTTTTTTCAAAAGAGCTTGTCTTCATCCTCTTTTTCCTTTTCAGCATCTTTATTTTCCCCGCCTGAATCCTCTTCACTATCAGTATCAGCCCCGGCTTTTTCAAAATCAGAGGCCTCATACCCCTCTTCGGTCTTCTTCCTGAGTATCTCGATTTTGATCTTCTTTTCCTTTAATATCTCACGGCATTTTTCTGTAAGCTTCATGCCTTTTTCATATAATTCAATGGAAGCGTCAAGATCCGCCTCGCCCGATTCAAGCCGGTCCACAATTTCTTCCAGTTCGTTGAGATAGCCCTCAAAACCTTTTTCTTTTTTCATGCTCACCTCATCAGCCGCTTTTATACAATCTGTCTAATCTGTTTTTTTTGTAACCCTGGCTTCAAGACGCCCTTTATAAAGGGCGATACTTATATTTTCCGCCGCTGTTTTAGAATCTTTGATGATATTTCCGTCATTATCATACACTACTGAATACCCTTTTTTCAATATATTTAAAGGGTTTAATATCCTTAACTTGCCCTCCAGTACTTCTGTTTTTTGGCCGGCAGTTTCAACGGCCAGGTCAACTGCGGCTGAAAGGTTTTCGCCGAGCTCGTCCACCCTCTGGACATGGTCCGTGTACATCTGAAAAGGCAGTTTAAATGCGTAGCTCCCCGAAAGCTTGTCAAGCCTTTCCCTGTATAGCTCAACCATACGGCTTAAAACTCCGCCCAGCTTCGAACGGGAATCTTCTATCCTGGCGGAGAGCTCCAGTGAATCCGGAACCACAAGCTCCGCAGCTGCAGAAGGCGTCGGCGCGCGTAAATCAGAGACAAAATCAGCTATCGTAAAATCTATCTCATGTCCGACCGCTGAAATTACCGGTGTTTTGGCCCTGTAAATTGCCCTTGCCAGGTTTTCATCATTAAAGGCCCATAAATCCTCCATGGAACCCCCGCCCCTTGTAAGTATTATAACGTCCATGCCTAAACAATCAAGGTCGTTAAGCCCCCTTATTATCTGGCCGGGAGCCTCTGCTCCCTGCACCATAACCGGATAAATCAGCACCTCAACGGGCTGATACCGTCTTTTTAATATGTTTATAATATCACGGACAGCCGCTCCGGTAGGGCTCGTTATTATTCCTATTTTTTGGGGATATTTAGGTATTTCAAGTTTGTGAGCGGCGCCAAAGAGCCCCTCATCTGATAACTTTTTCTTCAGTTTCTCGAATTCAAGCAGCAGATCCCCTAATCCGGTTACCTGAATCTCTTCCGCTATCATCTGATATTCGCTTCTTTTTCCATATATTGAAACTCTGCCGTAAAGAGCCACTTTCTTACCGTCTTCGAGATTCAACCCGGCCGCCTTTTTCCGGCCGCCAAAAAACGCTATCTTAATCTGGTTGTTTTCATCTTTGAGGGTAAAATATACATGGCCTGAAGCAGGGGATGAATAATTCGATATTTCGCCCTGTATCCATAGGCTGTGCAGGTTTTGTTCAAGCGCTTCTTTAATGGCGGATGTCAGTTCCGTAACTGAAAGCGCCCCGTCTTTTGAGGAACCTTTCATGGATTTGTTATGCCCCTGAGGTATGACGCGGAATCCTCAGGCAGCGTGGGATTTATAAAGAAACCGCTTCCCCACTCAAAACCGGCTATTGGTTTTACCCTGGGCAAAATTTCAATATGCCAGTGGTAGTGCGCCATTTCCCCCTGTTTTACGGGTGTGGTGTGTATCATATAGTTATAAGAAGGGTTATTAAGGGCCTTATTAAGCCTTGTAACGGCATCTTTTAATATGTACGCAAGATCCTTAACCTCGGCGCCCGTTATCATATGAAAATGGCCCGAATGCCTTCTTGGGAGTATCCACATTTCAAAAGGGGTCTGTGAGGCAAACGGAGCCGCAAGTATGAAGTGCTCGCTTTCTTTAATCAGCCTTTCTTTTAAAGCCAGTTCATTTTCCAGTATATCGCAGTAAACGCACCTTTTTTTGAAAGAAAAATATTTCAGGGAAGATTCGATTTCGTCAGTAATGGAAGCCGGTACCACAGGAAGCGCCATAAGCTGGGAATGAAGGTGGTGTATATTTTCACCGGCTCTTAATCCCCTGTTTTTAAAAATCAGCATGTACTCAAGCCTGGTATCGTTTTTCAGGTCAAAAATTCTTTCCTGATAGGTCCTGATAATTGCCTCTATGTGCCCTGTTTCAAGCCTGTCAAAATCAAGGTCATGCCTTGGGGATTCTATTATTACCTCATTGGCCCCTGTTCCTGTCATGATATCAAAGATTCCAACGCCTTTGTTTTTTAACTGGGTTTCTACTTTCAGGTACGGATTATTATTGGGGATTACCCTTATCTGCCAGCCTCCCCCGGGATTGTCAGCCTTAAAAATAGTCTTGCCCGTTTTGTCCTCGTTGCCGGGACAAAACGGGCAGGCTTTATCGTGCTCGGGAAGGTTCCGTTCAATCCCATAGTCAGCGCCCGGCTTAAAATTCCTGTCGTCCAGGGTTATTACCCACTTATTGGTTACGGGATCCTTCCTGATTTCAGACATGGCTTAATCAGGCCTGTTTTTCAATTTTTTTGGTAATGTAAGCCCTCAGCACATTTAGTTTTGTGGATTCTCCCACCGTTATCTGTACAACATCATCCTTGTCGTTTATTTTTGTGATGATGCCGACTATCCCGCCTGTAGTCACTACTTTATCCCCTTCTTTAAGGGCGGCAAGCATTTGCTGAAGTTTTTTTCTCTCTTTCTGCTGCGGCCTGATCAGAAGAAAATAAAAAATAACCCCTATAACCGCAAACTGCACCAAAAGCATCGGCATGGAACCGGCGTCTCCGCCAGCGCCCGGGACTGCCGGCGCGCCTGTTGCCGCGAATAAAAGTGTCAACATTCTGTTACCTCCGTTTTTTTGTCATTCCTGCAGGTCCTCAGGGGCGACCCCGCCGGTTTTATACCGGCTGAAAAACTTTTCTTTTTCACGCTCATAACTGTTTTCCAGTATACTGGCGCGGATTTTATCCATCAAGCTTATCATAAAATGAATATTGTGTAAAGTGGTGAGCCTCATCCCGAGAATCTCATGGACATTAAAAAGATGCCTGATATATGCCCTTGTAAAGGTTTTGCACGCGTAACATGTGCATCCCGGGTCCAGCGGCGTAAAATCCTCCCTGTATTCCGCGTTCCTTACCTTCACGAGCCCTTCCGACGAGTACGCTGTGCCGTTTCTGGCTATGCGTGTCGGGAAAACACAGTCAAACATATCTATGCCCTTTTCAACGCTGTACCATATATCTTCCGGCGTACCGACGCCCATCAGATACCGTGGTTTGTCTTCGGGCATAAAAGGGGCGCACCAGTCCACCGCCTGATATATAAGCTCTTTTCCTTCCCCGACAGAAACGCCGCCTATGGCGTAACCCGGAAAATCAAGTTTCTCCATTTCCTGCATAGCCTTTTCGCGCAGGTCCCTGAAAACCCCGCCCTGGATTATGCCGAAAAGAAACTGGCCTTCTTTTTTATGGGCCTCTTTCGCCCTTCTGGCCCAGTCAATTGTCCTATCCAGCGAGGTGCCAATATATTCTTTTTCCGCGGGATATGGCGGGCATTCATCAAGGCACATCATAATGTCGCTGCCCAGTATGTTTTGTATTTCGACAACTTTTTCCGGCGAGAAAAAGTGCTCGCTGCCGTCAAAATGGGCCCTGAATTTTACCCCGTCATCTGTTATCTGCCGGAGTTCTTTTAGCGAAAAAACCTGAAACCCTCCGGAATCCGTGAGGATAGCGCCTTTCCAGGACATAAATTTGTGCAGGCCGCCCGCTTTCTTCATTACATCCAGTCCGGGCCTTAAGTAAAGGTGATATGTGTTGCCCAGGATTATTCCTATATTCATGGCTTCCATGTCCCGGGGTGTCATGATTTTTACGGTTGCCTGCGTTCCCACAGGCATGAAGACAGGCGTCTTAATTGTCCCGTGAAGTGTGTTTATCTCCGCAACCCTGGCGTTTTTATATGTGTGAAGTACCTTAAAGAATTCCACTTTGAAGCGCCTTCAGGATGGGCCCGTCGGTCCTGCTCTTTGAAGCATAATTGGGATTGTCTTTATACTTTTTCGTATAGTCGACTATGCCAAAATCCATGTTTTTATAGTTCCAGTAAGTATATGAAATCCTGTGCTTTTTGAATGCCGATATCAGGTCAAAGGTCCAGTTTTCGCGTGTTTTAGGCATGGCATGGGCGACGCATCCAAATTCACCGCAAAGCACCGGCACCCTGTGCTTTTTGCCGAACCTGACGATTATATCCACCATTTTATCCAGGTCCTTTTTTGACCAGTATTTGTCCTGTTTCTTGAAAAATATGGCAAAATCCTTCTCTCTTTTCGCAACTTCCTCGGCTATGCCCTTCATATCCGCGGGACGGCCCGGGTAATCAACCAGTTTTTTATAAATATTATTTTTAACGAACCCGACCCATTCCGCCATCTGGTGAGTGATGACAATGGGTTCATAGAAATGAAATGAATAAATTATTTTTTTGTCGTTGAATTTTTTAAGGGATTTGAAAGTATGGACATTGCCCCACCTGTTTGACTCGATTACAACCCAGTGTTTTTTGTCAAATTTTCTTATCGCGTTAAGCCCGTCAGTAGCCACCGAGTTCCATTCCGAATCTTTTTTCGCCACCGGTTCGTTCAGGAGTTCGTACATAATTTTATCACCGCGGAGAGCGTATCTCGCCGCGAGGAATTCCCAGATTTTAATAAAACGTTTCCTGCTCTCTGATTTTTTAATCCAGATATCATTTGAATCCCTTTCTTTCAGGGCAAAAGAGTGGCCGGGGGCCTTGTGAAGGTCTATCATGAGCCAGATGTCGTTCTTTTCCGCCCAGTCAACGCAGTTATCAAGGTATTTAAGCCTTGCTTCATTGTAAACATACGGTTTTTTATCATCCTCAAACAACATATAATCAACAGGCAGGCGGACAATATTAAAGCCCCATAATTTTACCTGTTTAAAATCTTTTTCGGTAATAAACGTTTTGAGGTGCTTCTCGCTGATATCGGCCTGTGAAAGATATCCTCCAAAATTAACGCCCTGCAGATACATAATTACCTCCGGGTATTTTTTATAAACAATCAAAGTATAAAGTTAACAGGACGTGTTAAAATATGATAATGTTTTTATTTTGAATTAAAACCCATTGACTGCGATATTTTTTCCGAAGTCGTCTTAACCTGGTCGCCGAATTCCTTTATACGTTCCTCATTCATCCTTAAGGCCGGCGATGTTATGGAAACGCACGCTATCACCCTTCCGCGGTAATTGCGCACCGGCGCCGCCACCGAGACAAGGTCCGTCGAGTATTCCTGGTTATCAACCGCGTAACCAAGGTTCTTTGCCTGGTTGATGGCTTCACGGAGTTTTTCCTGGTTGTCGATGGTAAATGGCGTAAAGGGCTCGAACTTTATGGCCTTCATAACGTCGTTTATCCTGTCATCCGGCAGGCACGCGAGCCATACTTTTCCCGGCGCCGAGCAATGCAGCGGTACGCGCTCGCCCACGTTTGATTTAACGCCCACGCGCTCAAGGGTTTCAAGCACGTCAACGTAAAGCACTTTATTCTGGTCCACTATGGAAAGCTGGATGGTTTCGCCGGTGGTGCGCCAGAGCTGGCGCAGATAGGCCATAGCGTGCTGGCGTATATCAAGCTTTGACAGGACCGCGTTGCCCAGTTCAAATAGCCTCATGCCCAATTTGTATTTTGATGTTTCAGGATCCTGCTCCACATATTTCCTGAGCATCAGGGTTGTAAGCAGTCTGTGCACAGTGGATTTATGGAGTTTTAACTCTTTTGACAGTGTGGTTACGCCAACGCCCGTCTTGTATTCGCTCAAGGTCTCTATGATGTCAAGGGTCCTTTCCACGGACTGGACCGTAGTGTCATAGCTCTGCTTTCTTCTCATTCATTTCCTCCTGATTGGCTTTAAGTTGCTTTATAATAATTACTGTTTATTCGTATTTGCTTGCCTGTATCCTTAAAGTGACGCGCCTGTTCGCTTTCCTGCCTTCGGGCGTATCATTTGTCGCTATCGGCTGTGTATCGCCTTTACCGGCCGCCGTGAATATTGACGGATTAAAATCAAAAAGTTCCACAAAGAATTTTACGACAGCTTCGGCCCTGGCCTGTGAAAGCGCCATATTGTCCGGATATTTTCCGTGCTTCATGGGCACATTGTCCGTATGCCCTTCGACTATAACGTGGGGGTTCCCGTTGGACTTTATAATATCCGCAATCTTTTGCAGGTCCTGATAGACGCTGATTTTAACATCTGCTTTTCCTATGTCAAAAAGTGTGTCCGCGGCAAGATTTATTACTATCTCTTTGGGAAGAACTTTTACCTGTTTTGTGGCGGAACGCCCCCAGTTGCCGACCGAGTCCATAGCGTAGAATGTATAAGTATATGTGGTCTTGGTTGACACGCTTTTCAGGCCCGTGTCGTCTGAGCCGTCCCATGTAACGCCGAGCGGGTCGCCCCTGCCTGAGAATGTCTTGAATACCTTCCCGTCCATTGTTCCGATAATGATTTTCCACGCGCCGATTCCGTGAAGATCCTGCGCCATTTCGGTAAAGCTGACAGGCACCACAAGCGTTGTCATTGTGCCCGGCTTGATTATTTTCGGGTTGGCGTCGCCGTCAACTGTGGGAGGCGTGCAGTCAACTTCCACAGGCGCCGGCTCCGATGTGGATTTAATGCCCGCGCCGTAATTGACTGTCAGAACCGCCCTGTAAGTACCGTCAGCAACACGCTGTTTAAAATCATTGTATCCGTTCCAGTATATTCTGTTCCAGTTATTTACCGGGATTGCCCTCTTCACAACATTATTAAAGGCGTCATATATGGTAATATAGGCGCTTTTTATTTTGGACTTTGACATTACATTCGCTATTCCGAAGGTAAAATCAAGTATTTTATCATTGTTCGGGGAGAATACTTTTGGGGTCATGGTCAGTTTTACATCCGGGGTGCCGAACTTATATGACAGCGTGACCCTGTTGGTTATTCCCAGGTCGTCGTCGGTAAAGGGCACATAGGCGTAATCAATATCAAATCCGTTAAGCTCCACCCCTGCTCCGGCCGTGAACTGATTTATTGTTCCGCCCTTCCATCCGGCGCGTATTGAAAGAACGTCAAATAACGTCCCGCTGGCGCCCAGGTAATAATTAAGGTCGTTGTCATTTACATATTCCGCGTCAGCCTCTATTTTCAGGTATTGATTTGTAAAACCCAGGCCTCCCCTTGCCGAGAAAGGCTGAAGGAAGCTTGAGTCCACATACTGGGTCCCGGGGCCGACATTCTTTACGGTAATGGCGGCGGAAAGCCCCTTCAGGAACGAGATGTCATAAAGTATTCCAAGGTCGACCATCATGGACATGCTGGAACCTTTGGGATTGGCGGAATCAATGGAATAATTCATTATTTTTAAATTTCCGCCTATAAAAAAATTGTCGGAAAATTCCTTGGAATAATTCAAAATCCCCTGCATTGCGTTTGGATTCATGGTCGCTGTTGTGTTGCCCAGGGCGTCTGTCTGATACATTGAGCCGACGTTCAGATAATTTAAGGCCACCCCGATATTGCCGAAACTAAACGGCAAAAGCGCGCTTAAGGAGTCATAATTAACCGACTGGAACCACGAAACATGGGTAAAAGATAGCTCGTGAAGCATGGATTTCCCCATTCCCGCCGGATTATAATATATGGAGTCGATATCATCGCCGACTGCAATATAGGCGTCTCCCATTGAAGACGCTTTTGCAGGGGGCATTATTTTAAGGAAATTGTTGGCCGTTGTTCCGATTTGGGCGGAATCCGCAAATACCAGTCCCAGTTGCAATAAGAACAAGGCGCTTATTAGTAAAGCTATTTTTCTCACGGAGTCTCCCTTTTCCGTTTTATGAAATTGTAATTTTGTTGTTAATATTTTGTCAAATTTGGATTAGTTTGTCAAGTATTTTTTTTATTCAGGTAAAAGTTCAGTTTTAACAAAGAAAACGAATATAAACATATTATTATGAAACCGCATGGCGGTTTTAAGGTTTCTTGATGCAATACAATGATTTATGAAAGCATTATATTATTTTAATTGCGCAATCCAGAGCCTGGAACTGTCAAGCAGAGAGCGCATCCAGAAGTCGGGCCACGAAATGTAAGCTATCACATTTCCGTTGCCGGACCAGGTCGGATTCTGCGCATAAAATTCATATGGAAGCAAATCCCAGAGTTCCGAACCAATGGCATGCACTATTTTAACAACAGTGATTTTCGGCTGAAAATAGAACCTTGAATATGTCTCGTCAAAGGCTATCCTTTTGCCTTCATTATCCCAGGATAAGTGGTTTATTTCACCTTCGGCAGTGTACAGATATATTGGTTTTGAGCCGTCATTATCAATGCACCAGAGCTCTTCAAGGTGCGTTGTTTTATCGAGCCAGAATGACTCTACTGATTTTTTCTTTACAATAAACGCTATCCTCTCAGACGGCGGCGACCATTCAAGGTCGGTAATTTCATGTTTTGTGGTGTAAAGCCTTGTTTTAAAACGTCCGTCGCTGTCAAGCCTCCAGAGAGCGCTTTCAGGATTATAATAAGCTCCGCAGACTATTGACTTTCCGTCATAGGACCATTTTGGCTGTGTTAAATTCTCGCAAATTTCCTCAAATATCTGCTTGTTTTTCTTTCCTTGCGGCGTAATTGTGAATATCCGCCAGATGGTGCCGGAATCCGTATAATCAAGCGTTACCTGCTTTTTCTCCGCCGTCAGCCAGTATGATGAATGAACAAGTGTTTTTCTTGAGAGCGGTTTTAAACCGGTGGCGCTCGCGTTCATTATAATCAGCTTGCCCTTTTTATTGTATATAACCACGGACTGTTCGTCATTCCATAAGGGGAAAAGTTCGGCGTCCTTCTTGTTATGGACGTTGAGCTCATGAGCGTTCTTTCCGTCAGGGTCCGCTACCTTGAGGTATGTGTAACTGTCTGTTTTTGTGACATAAAGCAGCCTGTCGCCTTTTGGCGACCATAGAGGCATTATCTTGCTGTCGCCCTTTGTTACCTTTGACATTGTTTGTTCCATAACATCGGTGGACCAAATATTGGTTATTCCCTTTTTATTGGCTGCGGAGAAACAGAAACTTTTCCCGTCTGGCGACCAGGCCGTTTTATGTGTCAGAGGGCCGCACGGCATGTCAATTATCTTGTTTATATCCGCCACAACTACTTTAGGTTTTCCCACGGGCATGTTCAGCTTTGATGCCCGCGCGCTTTTTGCCGCGTTATAATAAACCTTTTGGTCCTGCGTCATGTCATCATATTTTTCTTTTTCCTTCGGGTCTTCTTTCATGCCCAGAAGAGTAAGGGTAAGCGATACTCCCCATATATCCCTGGGGCCGTCCTTAGTGTCTCCCGCGGTAAAAACAAGGAAATTCCCCTTGTTGTTAAAAAACGGCGAGTCAACAAATTTAGGCAGTTTAATTTCCTCATCCGCCGGCTGTAAAAACGCCGCGGGAAGCGTATCCCCGTTATTAACGGCCACATCAAGGGCGGCTTCATTTTCTTTTTTAAATTTCAAAAATTTGAAATTCTTGTTATTCAAAAGATTTGTGGCGGCTTTTTCCATTTTAGATGTGTCAATCGGAAGTTTTATGCCGGTCTCCTGGTCCGAAACCTCCTGGGATTTGTCCGGCGGGAGAGTATTTATGCCTATCGACAGTGTGTTAAGTATATTAACTGTTGATGTTTCCTTTTTCTTGTCATAAATATTATAGGCGAAGGACCAGGAATCTCCGGACCATATAAGATTTGACGGTTTGCTTTTATATGCCGGTGTTATTTTGCCGTAATCCATAACTTCTATGGGTTTCGTAAAAAATATAGTCGCGGCATAAGCAAGTACCAGCAGCACAGCCACAAAATTAAAGAGCGTGATGAGCACCCTTGTGGAATACCTGTCGTCATCCTTTAACGGGTCTTTTGTAAGCGAAAGTATCAGAAGAATAACAGCCGCGCCCGCGAGTATGAAAGACGGCACTACAAAATAATAGTAAAAAAGCGCGAGCGCTCCGGCCGCGAGAAGCGTTGCCATAAACATCTGAATATCCGCGGCCAGCTGCTGCTTATGGTCCCTAACATACAGAAAGAAATTTACAGAAAATACCACTATCATGGCAAGGAACGCTATTGCTATAAAATTTTTGTTTGAAGGCATGTCAAATTTCTTAAATATTTCTATGATAAAAACAGCTGTCAGGGCGGCAAAAATCCCGGACAAAATAAATTTTGTTATTGTTCCCAGACCAGCCTTGTTCTTATTGAATTTGGAACCGATGTAAACATCAAAAAGTGTGGCAAGCGTGAGCATTAAGGCGCCCGCGGCTCCCGGTATTGCCTTGAATTCCTGCCCCTTTAATGCAAGAAACAATCCAAATAGTCCAAGGGCTATTATAATAAACTGCGTCATTCTGTTGAATGTTTTTGAATCAAAGAGGGATTCCTTAACAACAGCCTTTGCGTCCTGCGGCTGCTGGGTTATTTCCTGCGCCGGCGCTCCGGACTCTGTTGCCGCCGCGTTTTTCTTTTCGGCGTCTGCCATAGGGCTCGGAGTGATGTCTTTGGGCCCTTCGTTTTTAATTTCGTCAGCCATTAAATTCCTCCTTGGGAACCGTATGTTATCTTATTTTATACTGAAGTATTGCCTGGTTCTGGCTTTTCAGCCCCAGGTTTTCTATTTTGGTATCAAGCCATTTTTCGATGCCCGTGGGCTTTCTTTCCGATATAACAAGGGGCCTGCCTTTTAACCCGATCATCGCGGCCGCGCCTTCTATGGCGTCGTCTATGTTGCCTATTTCGTCAATGAGCCCCATCTGTTTTGCTTCCCTGCCTGTAAATACCCTGCCATCGGCAATATTTTTCAGGACAAGCTCCTTTAAGAACGCTCTTTTCTTTTCCGGATTTTTTTCCTTTATGTTAAAAGCCCTGGCCAAGGGTTCTTCTCTTCCGTAAACAACGTCGCCGACAAACTGGTCAAGGACATCTTTAATCATATGGTTCAAATATGCCTTGTCCTCTTCGGTAACGGCTCTTGAAAATGAGCCCGTGTCCTTGTACTTGCCGCTTTTAATTGTTGTGTAATCAATGCCGATTTTCCCCAGCAATTTTTCAGCGTTCATAAAATTTGCAATTACGCCGATTGAGCCTGTAACGGTTCCCTCGTTGGCGTAAATTTTGTCAGCCGCGGATGAAATGTAATAAGCGCCTGACGCAGCCATGTCGTTCATAGAAACAACAATTTTCATGCCGTCGGCTTTTACTTTCATAATCTGCCTGTAAACTTCCTGAGAAGCGGCAACTCCGCCGCCCGGACTGTTCACACGGAGCACAATTGCCTTTACCGAGCGCATGTCATTATAATAATTGAGCAGTTCCAGTATGTGCGTGGTATCGTCTATCTCGCCGTCAATATTTATAAGGGCAATCTTTTTCGGGTAAACAGGCAGGTTTTTGCCGGCCATTGAAAAAAGCTTGATTATACCAATCAAGGCTATAAAGCATGAAATTGAGATAATGATAACCCTTTTTCGCAAAATAAAACTCCTTATGTGGCAAAATTTTATACAAATATATCCTGACAAAATAATACAAATTCCCTTTATTTTAAAATGTTTTATTTATTTAGTCAAGGAATATCTATGGCTTTTAAATAGTAGCGGACGTGTCTTTATCCTAATTCAAGTTATGGATGCGGTATTATCGCGGTTATTACAATCTCGCCCTTTATCTTACCATAATAAAAAAATATCCTGTACGCTTCAGAGGTGTTTTGCTACGCGTGCGCTTCAATGACGGGGATTATTTATCAGGTATCCCAGTGCTTTTATTACTTTGTTATAAATATCTTCCCTTTAAGTAATTTGCCATCGTCATTAAACTTTATTAAATAATAATAAACTCCTGGGGATACTACATTTCCGCGATTATTTTTTAGATTCCAGATAAAAACATGGCTTTGAGGGCTGTCATATAACACGCTTTCTCCGCTCAATGTATAAATGAATATTTCGGAATCTTCCTGAATCCCGGCGAACTTTATGTGACCATCAATGCTTATAGTGGTAGGATTTGGGTATACCTCAACTTCGCCTTGAGGATATACAATGATTGTAGGCGTCATTGTTGGTATTGGAGAAGGCGTTAATGTGAAAGCCACCGTATACGTTGGCGTAATTGTGGATGTGACAGAACATATAAATGTAACGGTAATTGACGGAGTAAACGATAATGTTGGGGTTAAAGTATGTGTTGAAGTGTCTGTTTCCGTTGCAGTAAAAGTTTCTGTAACTGAAGGAGTAGAGGTCTGCGTTATTGTATATGTTATTGTAAAGGTCGGGGTTACTGTATGCGTCATGGTTGCAGTAAATGTAGGCGTCACAGTGAAGCTCTGAGTGGCTGTCGGCGTCATAGTGGGGCTTGGGCATACTCCAAATTCTTCAATGCGGTTGTTTTCCGTATCCGCAACATATATATTTCCATTGCTATCAATGGCTATTCCATAAGGATTTACAAACTGCCCATTTCCGGCTCCCATTGTGCCCCACTGAGTTATGTATACTCCCGTTGATGTAAATTCCTGGACCCTATCATTTAAGTCTGTAACATACACATTCCCACTACTGTCTGTTGCAATTCCGGCGGGCCCAATAAACTGCCCGGGCCCGCTTCCTGAATTATTAAACGAACCGCCCCATTGTGTTAAATATACTCCGGCTGATGTGAATTCTTCAATTCTGTTATTACTATTGTCCGCAACATATACATTTCCACTGCCGTCTATTGCAAGTGCAACAGGCTCAATAAACTGCCCGTCGCCGGTTCCAAATCCGCCCCACTGGGCCATATATACTCCGGCTGATGTGAATTCTTCAATTCTGTCATTGCCCGTGTCTGCAACATACACATTTCCGCTGCTGTCTATTGCTATTCCTTCAGGGTAAACAAACTGCCCATTGCCGGAACCGCGAGTTCCCCATTGGGTTATATATGCTCCTGCGGATGTGAATTCCTGTATTCTGTGATTAAATTGATCTACAACATACACGTTTCCGCTACCGTCAACCGCTATTCCAGTAGGCAAAGTAAACTGGCCATCGCCAGTTCCCTGATTGCCCCACTGTGTTATATATACCCCGGCTGATGAAAATTCCTGTATTCTGTAATTCATATCATCTACTACGTACACATCCCCGCTGCTGTCAACTGCTACTCCAGCAGGTAAAGTAAACTGGCTATTGTCGGTTCCAACACTTCCCCACTTTGTTATAAAACAAGGTGGAGAATCTGCATATAAATGATTTGATTCAGACAAAGCAATAAATATGATCAAAATAATAATTAAATCTGTAATGTGTTTATTTTCTCTCATTAATCCGCCCCACATTTTTCGTATTTACATTATACACACCTTATGAGGCATATGTCAATTTATAATGAAAAAACGGCTGTTTTATTATTCTCAATCCGAGAATTTATTATAATGTGTTTTAAAAAAAGTTGGGTTTTTTATATGTGGAAATTAAATTATTAATTATTATATAAAAAGCAAGGTTTTTAGAGTCGGATATCGTCTCCGCAAAAAAAACTAATTTATCAGATAAGCCGTTCCCGTGTTATACGATCCGTCGCATTGCTGCGTTA
>CAZMGF010000037.1:0-26389 GCA_964565765.1 uncultured Spirochaetia bacterium | reverse complement strand
ACAGGTAATTGAGTTTTGCGGTAAAAATAAAATAGACTGGCATATTAAGGAAGGTACGCAGGTACTGGAATCAATTGCCTAAAATGGCGGATTTGAAAGGATGCCAAATGGAAAAGAAAAATATCGCGATTGTTATAACACGGCTTGACCTTGGCGGGGCGCAGCAGGTTGCCATTTATCTCGCCCAAAATATAGACAGAAAAAAATATAACGTCCACCTCATATGCGGCAGGGGCGGATACCTTGATGAAGAAGCAAAAAAAATAAAGGACCTCAAACTGGCTTTTCTTGACGAACTTATACATCCGGTTGACCTTTTTTTTGACGTTATAGCATATTTAAGGCTCATATCATATTTTGAAAAAAACAGGATAGACATTGTACACACCCATTCATCAAAGGCAGGCCTGCTGGGAAGGCTGGCTGCGGCTACCGCCGGCAACAAGCCGAAGATAGTGCATACGGTCCACGGCTTCCCTTTCCACGAATATCAGAACCCTGCGGCTCGCCTTGTTTATGTCCTGCTGGAGCGTTTTGCCGGGTTATTCACAGATAAACTTATCGCGGTCGGATCGGATGTGGCGGCTTATGGCTTAAAAAACGGCGTCGGCACACAGGAAAAATATAAAACAATCAGGGCCGGCATTGACCTTAGGAAATTCAAAGCGGGCGCCGCAGAAAAAAAAGCCGGAAGAGCCCTGATTGAAAAATACGGCCTTAAAGCGGGGCGCTTTACCGTAGTCATGATAGGCAACCTTAAAAAACAGAAAAACCCCATGGCTTTTGCGGCAATAGCCGAAAAAGCATGCAAAAAAGAGGATGACATACAGTTTGTTTTTGCGGGTGACGGACCGATGATGGAAAACGTTAGGGATTTCCTTGTTAAAAGAGGCGTTTCCGGCAGGGTTAAATTTATAGGCTGGAGCAATGAACCGGAAAAGCTGCTTGCGGCGGCGGATCTTTATCTTCTGACATCGCTCTGGGAAGGGCTGGCGTGCACGCTGGTCCAGGCGGCCGCGGAGGGAAAGCCGGTTATCGCAAGCGATATTGACGGGAACAGGGAATTTATAAACCTTACCGGATGCGGAGAATTATACGCCGCTTCAGACACGGAATCCGCGGCAGGCAAGATACTTGCCGTGAAAACAGGAAAACTTAAATTCAGGAATAAAAAAGCGGCGTTGAAGCAGTTTGATCTTAAGTATATGCTAAAAGAACACGGACTGCTTTATGCAGGGCTTCACTCCACGGGGCAAGAGCCGTTAAAATAATATTCACATTTATAAATAAATGTGGTATATTCATAAAAATGAACATAAGGAGGGTTTGAAAATGAAAAAAGTATTAATGCTTTTCATCGTTTTGTCAGTTGCTTTCGCCTCATCACTTCTGGCGTTCGGCGAGCTTACCGCAAAGGTGGACAATCTTATCAGCACAAACCAGGCAGACCTCGAAAGGACATACTATCCGAGGGACCAGAGGCCAAACGAACTTTTAATTACGTTCGGGCCGCCTTTCTGCACGGGGCTTGAGTATTCCTATAATTTTATAAAGAATATGGCTGTTTACGCGGGGGTCGGCAACACTTATCCTGGATTATCAGCGGGGCTCGGGGTTATTTACTACATACTTCCAACGACTTTTACGCCTTATGTAAAGGGCGGGATAATGTATTACGGTAATTTTACCGACAATATTGACGCGGCAACCATAGGCGCGGGGCTTGACATCGCTCTCGACAACTCCATGGTTTTGAGGCTCGGGCTGGACTGGGTCAAATCCCTTTCAGACGCCGGGGCGCCTTTTAAGACAATAGTTTATAACGGCGATATTAACTGGCTCAACATAAGCTGCGGTATTGGATACAGGTTCTAATTTATAAAATAATAGAGGGAGGATTGTTATGAAAAAATTTTTAATCTTGCTTGCAGTGCTTTCGGCGGCCGCGATATTCACTTCATGCGCCAGCACGACGGTGCAGAGGGTATCCACCGATACAGTTGCAGACCTTTCAGGAAGGTGGAACGACACTGATTCACAGCTGGTGGCAGAGCAGATGGTAAAGGAAGCCCTCGACTTCCCGTGGCTCAATAAATTTTTAAAGGCCCAGGGAAGGAATCCCAGGGTTATAGTGGGGACAATCAGCAATAAAACAGACGAGCATATTGATACCGACGTTTTCAGGAAGTCGATAGAGCGCGAGCTTATTAAATCCGGTTCCGTGGATTTTGTGGCGTCAAAGGACGAGCGCACCGAGATAAGGGATGAAAGAACCGACCAGCAGGATTATTCTTCTGACGACACAAAGAAAAACTTCAAGGGTGAGGCTGCGGCTGATTATATGTTAAAGGGGCAGGTTTCGTCCATAATTGACCAGGTAAGCGGAAAAAAGGCGGTTTTCTATCAGGTGGATATGAATCTTATAGACATGCAGTCAAACAGCATAGTCTGGCCGGGACAGAAACAGATAAAAAAGATAATTGACAGGCCCGGAGTAGGGTTCTAAAATAAGGTTTATATGAAAAAAAGACGGGCCTTAACAGCCCGTCTTTTTTTTTACCCGCTCTTGTTTTTGTTTTTAATATGCTGTATTATGGTGTAAATATAAGGGAGGTTCAAAAATGAAAAAAATAAATGTTTTGCTGCCTGTCCTGTTGTGCGTGCTGCTTGCCGGGTGCGCGGTTCCTTTCCGAAAGACACTGGATACATACATAATGACGGGGCAGTACGATCTCGCGGACAAGCTCATTGACAAGGAAAAAACGTCCGGAAACGAATACAACGACAAAAGCGAGCTTATATATCTTTTCGACAAGGGTTCTGTGACACAGATGCTCGGCAATTACAAGATATCAAGCGATTTTATGCAGAAGGCCGATGACATGATAGAAAAGCTTTATACAAGGAGCGCGGTGGATGAAACCTATTCGTTCCTGTCAAACGACCTTTCAATAAAATATTCGGGCGAAGATTTTGAGCAGGTTATGGTCAATATTCTCGCGGCCCTGGATTATATGTATACCGGGGATTTCCAGTCCGCCAGGGTGGAAGTAAAGAAAGTTAACAACAAGATAAACCTAATAGCCGACAGCTACGGCGACAAGGCAATCTACAGGGATGACGCGTTTGCCAGGTTTATTTCGGGGTTTTGCTATGAGGCAAACGGGGAAATAAACGACGCTTACATTGATTACAAACACGCCCTCAAGGCATATGAAAAATACAACCAGTATTACGGCACCCAGGTGCCGCTTGAGGCAAAGGAAGCTGTTGTAAGATGCGCGCTCGCGCTCGGGTTTAAGGACGATGTTGAGGAGTTTAACAAACAGTACGGCCCGTTGAATACAACGCCGGAAGACCAGCTGAATAAAAAATCAGAACTGCTTTTTGTAGTATATGACGGAATGCCGGCGTATAAGGTGGAGGGCTCTTTTCACATGCCGGTATTTCAGGGCAGGGGATATGAGCTTGATTCCCTGGACGCGTACGCGCAGGGCCTGACGTTCAGCGCTTTTACGGCCCAGGATGTATCAAAAATGGCGGTAAAGAATCTTGAGGTCAGGGTGGGAGTGATACTGCTTAAGAAAGCCGCTTCAAGTGTGGTAAAAAACCTCGCATCACAGGTTCCGATATTGAAGTATTTTGTCCAGGAGGACAGGGCCGATACACGTTCCTGGAGGACAATACCGGCAAGGTTCCAGCTTGTGCGTATGGCTGTAACCCCGGGAAAAATGAAAGCCTCGCTTGTGCTTAACAACGCGGAAGGATCCAAGGAACTTGATTTTAGTTACAACCTGAAGCCCGGGCAGAAGAAAGTTGTCCCTGTATTCTGTTATTAAGGGCTGAAAAGCCATCAGGTACAAAATAAAAAAGGCCGCCTTGCAGGCGGCCTTTTTTATTTTGTACGAATAGCAGGTTGTTTGTTATTCGCTGTCCTTGGTAGGCTCTGGAAGCGGCTTACCCTGTATCAGCAGTACCTTGCCCTTGAGCCTTGTGAAGTACCTTGTAAAATCCTTGTCGGCTTTCTTCATGTCAAGTTTTGCCCGCATAACAGTGTCCTTGTTGTCTTTTTCATACTTTAATGCGTTGATGAGTTTGTCAAGTGATTTGGACTTTTCCATTATATATTTTTTCATAGCCTTGAATGTCACCACGTCGTCAGGAACGGTTGTCCTGTACATGTTTACCCATATAAGGATCTCGTCCATTGTGTCGCGCGCCTCATAGATCTCTTCCTTGGGTTCGTAGTATAGCACTTCCTTTGAAGTGACATCTTCCTGGCCGGCTTCGCCTTCCTTCAGGCCGTGGTTAAGCTCTGTCACTTTGCCGGAAGAATAAGTTGAGCTTACAACTTCCTGGCGTACGGCCTTGATGCCGTCGTTTGCCAGTGTGGTGACCTCGTTAAGCTGGTCAACTACTTTTGCCTGGAACTGGTTCTCTTCAGTATTGTCCGGTATGTAGGCGTACAGTGAGGAAAAAGCCAGGATAAAGAATGCCGGTAGAATAATTTTTACAATTTTCACAGTGTTCCTCCTTATAAAAATTTATTGCCCTATATTAGTTTGACGTTTATGCCCCTCATTTGGTTTACGCTAAGTTTAGATGAATTAAGCATAATACAAAAAATGGCAGTAGTCAAGAAAGAAGAGAAGGAATGGACAACAACGCGGGGACATGCAGGGGCGGCCCCATGAGTAGTCCGCCGTAGCCCACAAGGGCGAAAGTGGATGGCCGCCAAAAAACGTAGAACCCGCCCGGCAACGTTCTACAAAAGTCCGTTGTTATAAACAAAAGCCATGTTATAATATTTTAAAATCAAGGCAGGAGGGTTTATATGAAAATCATAAAAAAAGCGGCATTTATTAAGGCAATGGGCAATCCGCCGAAGCAGATAGAAGAATTCATTGGACTGGCCAATTCAGGGACAAAAGAGGCGAGTATAGCGCGCATGAAGAGCCCGGCAGGGTGGAGCGAGCCGGGGCAGAAGCCGGAGTTTGACGAATATTCTGTGGTGCTTTCCGGTGAACTGCGGGTTAAAACAAAAGATAAGAGTGTGAATTTAAAGGCTGGGCAGGCGGTTATAATGGCCGGGGGAAAGTGGGTGCAGTATTCCACACCAAAAGGGGCGGAGTATATATCGGTTTGCATCCCTGCTTTCTCGCCAAAAAGAGTTAACAGAGACGAAGCCTAATACTGGATGTTTGTATGGCGGGCTGGGCTTTTTTTACGGCCGTCCGTCAACTGGACACACTTGAGGTATCACGGAAGAAAAGGCCGGAATTGTTATTATAGTTTTACCTTTGAGATATTTACACCGTCCTTATTGTTGACGGAACGTCCTTAAAAAAAAGCCCAGCCCGCCATGTTTTGTTTTATGCGTATTGCCAAACCACTTTAAAAATGTTATAAATGTATAATTTTACTGATCTAACAAATTGAAGGAGAAGGTATATTATCATGGAAAATAAGGATACTGGGATACACCTGCCCAGGACAGATTTCCCAATGAAGGGCAACCTGGCCGTAAGGGAGCCGGAGTTTCTGAAAAAATGGGAAGAGGACAGGGTTTACGAGACTTTACTTGAAAAAAGAAGGGGTTCGCCTTCATATATACTTCATGACGGCCCGCCTTACGCCAACGGCAATATCCACATGGGCCACGCTTTAAACAAAATATTGAAAGATATAATAGTAAGGTATAAATCATTCAAGGGGTTCTTCGCCCCTTATGTGCCGGGATGGGACTGCCACGGCATGCCCATAGAGCACAAGGTCACTGAAAATCTCGGGTCAAAAGCAGCCTCCATGTCAAAGCTTGAGATACGCAAACTTTGTGAAGAATATGCAATGAAATATGTCAACCTGCAGAAGGAACAATTCAAACGCCTCGGCATAATGGGCGAATGGGGCAACCCTTACCTTACTCTCGCAAAGGAATATGAGGATAAGATGGTAGATATTTTCTGGGAGATGTTCAAAAAGGGAATGATATACAAAGGGTTGAAGCCGGTTTACTGGTGCTTTAAATGCGAGACAGCGCTTGCTGAAGCCGAGGTTGAATACCACGACCACACCACGCCTTCTGTTTATGTGCGTTTTAAAATAAAAGATGAGTCAAAGTCTAAAGTAAAACTTGGAACCGACGCTTATATTGTTATATGGACAACAACACCCTGGACGCTGCCTGCAAATGTCGGCGTTGCGGTTCATCCTGATTTTGATTATGTCCTGGCTGATTTTGGCGGCGTAAAATATGTGGTTGCGGAAAAACTTCTCGGTGAATTTGCTAAAAAAGCCGGGCTTGAAGAGGCTAAAATATTAAAAAAATTCAAGGGCGCTGAACTCGAATTCATGACCGTATCGCATCCTTTTCTGGATCGCGAATCGCTTGTAATAAACGCTTCATATGTAACCCTGGACACAGGCACAGGCTGCGTGCACATAGCACCGGGCCACGGCCACGAGGATTATGTTTTCAGCAGGAAGTATGACCTGCCTGTAATCAATCCTGTTGACAATAAGGGCAGGTTTACCGACGAATTCGCCATGATGAAAGGCGAAAATGTTTTTAAGGCAAACCCGAAAGTTGTTGAGCTGCTTAAGGAAAAAGGCGCCCTGCTTGCCGTTGAAACAATAACCCATTCATATCCGCATTGCTGGCGCTGCAAGACTCCAATAATATTCAGGGCAACCAACCAGTGGTTTATTTCAATGGAAAAGGATGATTTCCGCGGGCGCGCGCTCTCTGAGGTAAAAAGAGTAAAATGGCTCAACGCGTGGGGAGAGGACAGGATAACAAAAATGATACAGGGCAGGCCGGACTGGTGCGTTTCCCGCCAGCGCTCCTGGGGCGTTCCTATTTTTGTTTTTTCCTGCGGCGGCTGCGGGGAATCCATTGTGAACGAATTTACCATTGAAAAGATACACGGGCTGATAAAAAAAGAGGGCAGCGACGCCTGGTTCAAATACACCGCGAAAGAAATACTGGGTGATTATAAATGTCCAAAATGCGGCTCGGCCGATATCTCCAAGGAAAACGACATATTTGATGTATGGTTTGATTCAGGGGCCTCAAGTTTTGCCGTACTTGAAAACTGGAAGGAACTATCATGGCCTGCGGACCTCTATCTTGAGGGGTCGGACCAGTACCGGGGATGGTTCCAGTCATCGCTGCTTACAGCCGTGGGATATAAAGGCAGGGCCCCTTTTAAGGCCGTAATTTCAAACGGCTGGGTCGTGGACGGGCAGGGAAAGACAATGCACAAATCCCTGGGCAACGGGGTTGACCCGCTTGATGTCATAAAGAAAAGCGGCGCGGATGTATTAAGGCTGTGGGTGGCTTCGGAAGATTTCACCACGGACCAGCCGGTCTCCGACGAGATTATGTCAAGGGTGTCGGATTCATACCGCAGGGTCCGCAACACCTTCAGGTTCATGCTTGGCGCGCTTGAAGATTTCAAAAAAGAAGAAACCGTGCCTTATGAAAAATTAACCGGGTTCGATAAATACGCACTGCACAAGCTTGCCGAACTTGAAGAGGCCCTTGAAAAAAATTATGAATCTTTCGCCTTTTACAGGGTGTATAAGGATTATATACAATTCTGTTCGACGTTCCTGTCGTCCTTTTATTTTGACGTATTTAAGGACAGGCTCTATACTTTTAAAATAAATTCATTGCCGCGCAGGTCGGGTCAGACGGTCATATACCGCATGTTCCTGAAATTAACCAAGCTGATTGCGCCGGTGCTTGCATATACAGCGGACGAAGCCTGGGGATTCCTGCCTGAGGGCTTAAAAGGGGAAAAGCATATTCAGTGGACCCTGTGGAACGACGGGCCGGAAAAGAAACTGAGCCCGGAAGAGGCGGCTGAATGGGACCAGATAGTAAGGGTGCGCGATATGGCCCTGAAAAAGATTGAGGAAAAAAGGGCCGCCGGAGAAATTAAGCATCCTTATGAAGCGGCCCTTAAAATAAAATATTCGTCAAAAAAGCTGGATGATATCCTTAAAAAATACGCCGGAGAGCTGGAATCGGTTTTTATTGTATCTAAAATAATATATGAACCGGACAGCCTTAATGGCGTTGAGGTTGAGGCCGGCCTTGAAGTCGGGGCCATAAAGGCCGCCGGTATAAAATGCCCGCGGTGCTGGAGGGTTGTTGAGGAGGCTCCGGCCGGCGGCGAAACTCCGGGGCTCTGCCCGCGGTGCGCCGGTAACCTGGGATAGGAAACAAAAAAGAGACCCGGTAAGTTAAGAGGGAAGCGATGAAAAAAAAGCAGACAGGCAAAAAAAAGAGCGGAATGGGAATAGAGGACCTGAAACTTACACAGAAGCTTGCGGCGCTTTTTGAAGCAAGAAACATAGAGGAATATATCGACATGCGCAGCAGGCCGCTAAGGCTGATATACTGGAATTTTATCATAGGCGTATCACGCGGCGTCGGGTTCCTGCTCGGCGCGACGGTTCTTGGCGCCATTTTAATCGCTTTTGGAAAACACGCGCTTCATAAACTCGGCGGCATGCCGTGGCTCGGGGAAAAAATTGCGCAGGCTTTCCTTTATATCAACGAAATAGTCAAAAACACGCCGGGCAACTGATACGGCATAATCGGGGAAAAATGTATAATAAAAAAACCATAAGGCAGGAAGCGTAAAATGTGGGCATATTTCGGGACGGCCATGCTTGTTATTTTTCTGGACCAGAACGTCAAATTTCTTATCAGGGCCGGAATGAAAGAATACCAGTCAATAACCGTGATAAAGGATTTTTTTCATATAACATATATTGAGAATTTCGGCATTGCGTTCGGCATTTTCGGGCAGGACGCAAACCCGGTAAAAAAATACCTGCTGCTTTTAGTTGTGCTCACGGCAATGGTGATAATAACAATATACTGGCTCAAGTACAGCAGCCACCATGTTCTTTTTGATCTTGCCTGCGGCCTTATACTTGGCGGCGCCGCCGGGAATTTTATTGACAGGTTCGTGCGCGGCAGTGTTACTGATTTTTTGGAATTCGGGATAAAAACACACAGGTTCCCTGTTTTTAACATAGCGGATTCTTCGGTTTCGGTGGGAGTGGCGATTTTTATATTTTATATAATTTTTATCAGCGAGTCAAAAAAGCCGGCCGCCGGGGAGGGAACAAATGCACCAGGTACTCTTTAATATAGGAACCCTTGAAATCAGGGTTTACGGCGTAATGACCGCTATCGCTTTTCTGACGGGCATATATTTATCATCCATGCTGGCGAAAAAAAAGGGAATCAACCCGGATTTTATACTTGACCTCGGCCTTGTGGCCATAGCGTGTTCCGTCATAGGCGCCCGCGCGCTTTACGTGGGGGTATGGTGGAAATACTACGCGCTGCATCCGGTTGAAGTATTCAAGGTCTGGGAGGGAGGGCTTGTTTTTTACGGAGGGCTCATCGGCGCGGTTATTGGATGTATGGCATGGGTAAAATTCAAGAAAATGAGCATATTAAAGACCGGCGATATCATAATGCCTTTTCTCTCGCTGGCCCACGCCATAGGAAGGATAGGCTGTTATTACAACGCGTGCTGCTACGGCGCGGTGAACGCGAAATACGGGGTTATTTTTCCGGCGCTCGGGGACAATCTTCCGCACCTGCCCACACAGCTGTATGAGTCAGCCCTTAATTTCCTGAATTTTATCATACTTATCCTTTTTTTCAGGAACAGCAAAAGAAAAGAGGGCGCGGTATTTTTCCTTTATTTCCTAAATTACGGCGTCATAAGGATTATTATAGAAATGTTCAGGGGCGACCCGGAACGCGGGTTCTTTTTCGGCTTATCAACATCCACACTTATAAGCGTATTGATGATTATTACCGGCCTGGCCGGAATTTTATTTTTGAAACCCGGAAAAACAGGGGACCAAAGGCCCCTTTAATGGAAAAAAAAAGGCTGATCGCGGAACTTGATTCAAAGCAGCGGGCTGATATTTATATCCGCGACCACACCCCTCTCTCCCGCGGGCAAATTCAAAAATTTGTCGAAAACGCAAGGGTCACTGTTAACGGCAGGATAATTTCAACATCAAACCACAAGATAAAAAACGGGGACATAATAGAATACACAGAGGACCCGCCGAAAGACGCGGCACCCGCCCACAACGACATACCGCTCGACATTTTGTATGAGGACGGCGACATACTTGTAATAAACAAACAGGCCGGGCTTGTGGTGCATCCCGCGCCGGGCCACGCCGATGGAACACTTGTAAACGCCATAATTGAAAAACATATAAATCCCGAAGATTTTGACGAGGAATCGGGCCGGCTCGGAGTTGTGCACAGGCTGGACAAGGACACTTCCGGCGTCATGGTGATAGCGAAAAACGAAGCGTCCTGCCGGGGGCTTGTTTCCATGTTTAAGGAAAGGGAACCGGAAAAATTTTATAAGGCAATAGTGCACGGCCGCGTCGAAGAGGAAGGCAAAATCGAGACATTTATAGACCGAGATACGCGTGACAGGAAAAAGTTCACAGCAAAGCTTATGCACGGCAAGGAGGCGCAGACAATATTTTATCCGGAAGAAGTTTTTTACGGGGCCTCACTGCTTAAGGTCAAGATACTCACCGGACGGACGCACCAGATAAGGGTGCATATGAGCCACATAAAACATCCAGTGGCCGGCGACCCGGTTTACGGCGATAGGGCGCGCGACAAAGAGATGACGGAATACCTTGGATATAACGGAAAAAGTGTTGATGACCTTCTGCCCAGGCAGATGCTGCACGCATATTCCCTTAAATTCAAACACCCGGCAACAGGCGCCATGCTTGAATTCACCGCGCCGCTTCCGGATGATTTTACCAGGCTGCTGAATATGCTGAGGAAAAAAAATGAGGGCTGATATGAAGCGTACGGAAAAATTCTTCAGCCTTTATTTTTATTTTTCAATAATTGTCACGCCGCTTGTTTTTTTTATGAAATGCGAGGACGCCTTTTATCTCCCCAAATTTATGATAATGTCCGGCGGGCTTGTGTATATTCCGGCAATAATAGCCGATATGTTCAGGAAAAGGCCCGGCGCCGCTGAAATTGCCGCGATTGCCCTGGCCGGCTGGACAATTGTTACCGCCTTTAAATCATCCGCCTTTTCGGCGTCGCCGGCAATATGGATGCGCTGCCTTGAGTGGATCAGCGCCGTATCATATTTCTTTTACGCAGCCCGTTTTCTTGATAAAAGTTCAAGGCGGAAGGCCTCGCATGCCGTAATGATATCCTGTACGGCAGTTTGTATTTACGCCCTTTTACAGTCCGCAAATTTTACCGCGGCAGGCTGGCTGACGGATTTTTCCGGCAGGGCCTTTTCGACCCTTGGAAACCCGGATTTCCTCGGCGGTTTTCTGGTGCTTGCGGCGCCGGTGGTGTTTTCGCTCTCCGCCGGGCGCGGCAGCAGGGCCGCAGTATGGGTATTCGCCCTGTGCGCGGTGGTTCTTGCCTTAAGCCAGACCCGCAGTTCCATGGCGGCGTTTGCCTTAAGCGCTGTTATTCTGCTGATTTTTTTTCCCGGAGACATGAAGAAAAACATGCCGGTGCTGCTCTCCGGCGCGGTTCTGGCAGCGGCAGGTTTTTATCTTTCCGGAAGGTCGGGGAGTTTCCTTGGAAGGGTCGCTTCAATGGCCTCAGCCGCGAACCCCGATTTAAGCGGAAGGGTGATAATGTGGAAGGCCGCGTTAAAAATGATAAGAACCGGATTTTTGACAGGTATCGGGCCCGGCATGGTAAAAGACAGGCTGTGCATGTTCGTCTCCGGCGGCGGCTATTTTGAGACTGATTTTCTTCATAATGATTTTCTTCAGGTTTTCGCCGAGTCGGGCCTGATAGCGGGCATATCATTTATTGCATTAATAATACTGGTAATGCGCAGGTTATTTGTGGAAAAGGATGTTTTTTCCATGGGGCTATTTGCCGGCATTGCGGCCATGTGCGTGCATGCATTTTTTAATTTTCCGTTTTACATACCAGAGACCAAATTATATTTTTTCAGCCTTGCGGGGCTTGCTTTCTCGGGCGGCGGCGCGGCAAAGCCGGGTAAAATAACATCCGCTTCAGGCGCGCTAATTATGGCACTTTTATTTGTGCTATTTATAAGGCTTATTGCCTTAAGTTCATACCTGAATTACGGGATAAACTACATCTCGTCGCCCGGCGGGGCACAGCGCCAGTTCCTTGAGAGGGCGGCGGCTATAGGAGAGGACAGAAGGGTTGACTTTTACAGGGGGCAGCTGGCCCTAAATTACGGAGACTGGCGCGGCTGCCTGGAAAAAAATGAAAAGATATTTGAATTTACCCCATGCTCGAAACCGGCGGCGATAAACGCGGCAATCGCCGCGTCACAGCTGGGAAATTACGCGGATTCGCTGAAATACCTTGATAATTTTCTGTACTATTATCCAGCCGACATTGACGCGCTGTGCGACAGGGGCAAGGTGCTATTTATTTCCGGAAAAACCGAAGGCGCAATAGCGGTATATTTACAGGCGGTAACACTTGACCCATGGAACAGGACCGCCCATGATAATTTATGCGCAATACTTAAGGGAACGGGAAAGATAAAAGAAGCAGAGGCGGAAGAAGAGCGATGGAAGCAAAAAAATTAGGCAGGATAGTTGTGGAAATAATGCGCGGGGATATTTCCGCGGTTTCCGCGGCGGTAATTGTCAATGCCGCCAATAACAGTTTATGGATGGGTTCCGGGGTTGCGGGAGCCATCAAGATACGCGGCGGGCCGGAAATAGAGCGGGAAGCCGCGGCAAAAGGGCCGATACTTGTAGGGCAGGCTGTGGAAACCGGCGCGGGGAAACTTAACGCCAGATATGTGATACACGCCGCTGTTATGGGGCAGGACCTTAAGACCGGGGCGGACGCAATAGCCCTGGCGGCATGGAATACTTTTGCGCTCGCGGAAAAACTTAAAGTTGATTCAATTGCCATGCCGGCGCTTGGCACAGGCGTCGGGGCATTTCCCGTAAAGTCATGCGCGAAGCTTCTGTTCGGAACATTAAAAAAATTTGATGCGGCCGGGCCTGTTTATGTAAAAAGGGTTATTTTTGTTCTATACACACAGAAAGCATTTGACTGTTTTGAGGAATACTACCGGACAATTTAAACCATTATATGAAACCGCCATTTTATACTGTAAAACAGGGTGGTTTTAGATTTTGCCAGAAGCGTTATTACAAAAACCCTTGATTTTAATAAAAACGTGTGGTATATTAAACTTAATTAAGATTGAGAGACACTGACTAGAGCTTGGGAAAAACGCTATAAGCGGGGCAGATTAGTCTCCCGCTTTTTTGATTTTTTAGGAGAAGAAATGACGGACTTAAACGGCATAAAAGAGAGAATAGAGGCGCTGATAGAACCTGTCATAAAGGCCAATTCATTTGAGCTGGTCGACCTTGAGATTGCCGGCCCGAATTATTTAAGAATACGGGTTGACAGGCCGCAGGGGCTCAATCTTGACGACTGCGCCGCGATAAGCAGGAAAATCGAGGAGTCGCTTGACGCGTCCGACATTATAGGGGATAAATATTTTCTGGAAGTGTCATCGCCCGGTATAAACAGGCCCCTGAAAAAAAAGGAGCATTTTACGGCGTTCGCCGGCCGGCGTATTAAGATAGTGACGCGTGAAAAACTTAACGGAACACATTCATTCGGCGGGATATTAAAGGGTATGAACGGCGACAGCGTTCAGATAGAGGAAAACGGCACCATAACAGAAATCGCCTATGACATAATCAAAAAGGCGAACATAGATGAGGAAGTATTCTAGAAAAGCACCGCCCATATACCGGCGGCCAGAGGTGGAACAATGAGCAACGAAATTTTACAGATCTTTCAGCAGGTGGAGAAATTAAAGAACATAGAAGAAGGCGAACTGCTTAAGGCTTTTGAGCGCGGCATTACTTCCGCGGCGAAAAAAGTTTACGGCGGAAAGCCGGAAATAAGGGTGGATCTTAACGGGGGAGAAATTCAGTTTTACTGGAAAAAAACCGTTGTTGAAAATGTCACAAACGAATATGTTGAAATAAGCGTAAACGACGCGAAGAAAATAAAGGCTGAAGCCTCTCTGGGAGATGTACTCGAGGTGCTTTTTTATCCGAAGGAATTCGGGAGGATTGCGGCGCAGACCACCAAGCAGGTAATCACCCAGAAAATCAGGGAAGTTGAGAAAGAACAGATATTCCAGGAGTACAAGCAAAAAGAGGGTGATATTATCACCGGTGTCGTTCACACCATAGAGAATGGAAGCCTGATTATAGATATGGGAATGGTAGAGGGGATATTACGCGAGAAGGAACAGGTTTATAAAGAGGAGTATAAAATAGGCGACAGGATAAGGGCTTATGTTATAAAAACAAGCAGGGGCAGGGAAGGCGCCAGGCTTGAGCTTTCAAGGACGCATCCTAATTTTGTGAAAAAAATATTCGCGATGGAAGTAACGGAGGTTGACCAGGGTATAGTTGAGATTAAGTACGTCGCGAGGGAGCCGGGCATTAAAACGAAAGTGGTTGTCACTTCCAATGACCCGCACGTGGATCCGGTCGGAGCGTGCATAGGCGTCAAAGGCTCCAGGATACAGACCATAATCAGGGAAATGCACGGAGAAAAGGTGGATGTGGTGCTTTATTCCGATGACATCAGGAAATATCTTGAGTCGGCAATCGCGCCCATAGAAATCAAGGATATTTATATCGATGAACCGAACAAGTACACCATAATAGCCGTGCCTGACGAGCAGTTTTCCCAGGTGATAGGAAAGACTGGAATTAACATGAGGCTTGTGGCAAAAATAACCAAATGGAAGGTTTCGGTTTTAAGGCTCAGCGAATTCACGCCCGAAAGGCTTGATTCCATGAAAAAGAATTTTGACGAGCAGGTGGAATTTGACCTTTTCAAGCTTAATCCCGAGATAGAAATAAAAGATTTAAAAATGCTGAAATCCGAGGGTATAAAAAATCTTAAGGATTTTGAGGGTTTTGACGATAAAAAATTACAGGGGCTGCTTGGCTCCGATGAGAAAAGAATAAAGCTATTAAAGAAAAAGGCCGGGGATTTAATCAGGCACGGAGAGGAAAACGCCTAAATGAGAATACACGAAGCAGCGAAAAAACTGGGATTAGAGAGCAAAGACCTGATTACCGTGCTTATAAAACACGGTGTTGATGTTAAAAATCACATGAGCGCGATAACGGACGAAGACTTTAACAAGGCTGAGGCCGAAATAAAGCACAAACATGCGGCCGAAAAACATCCGGCCCATCCAAAGGCCGATGTAAAACCGGAACACGGGCCGGCGCATGCGCATGTAAAACCCGCGGACCCAGCCGGCCATACACACCCGAAGGCGGAAGTTAAGGCCCATCATGAACCTGCGCCGCCAAAACAGGAAATAAAAGCGCCTATAGCGCCGCAGCCAAAAGCCGAAGTAAAATCAGCGCCTGTACCTGCTGCGGCACCGGCACAGCAGCCAAAGGCCGAGGCCATATCCGCTCCAGTACCTCCGGCGGCACCGGCGACAGCGCCGCAGCCCGAGATACCGCAGGTAAAAAAAGCCCCTGTTCCCGAAGTGCATAAAGAGATACTTGAAATAACAAGAAGCGTTACGGTCCAGGAACTGGCCGCAAAACTTGAGATAAAACCAACCGAGCTTATAAAAAAATTATTCTCGCTTGGAATGATGGCGACAATGAACCAGTCGCTTAACGAAGAAGAGCTTCATATAGTCGTGGCCGAATACGGAAAGGAAGTAAAGTTTAAGGACGTTTACGGCGACGATGTTTTTGCCGATGAAGAACCGGACAAACCGGAATCGCTCGTGCCAAGGGCCCCCATAGTTACCATAATGGGGCATGTTGACCATGGTAAAACATCGCTTCTGGATGCCATACGCGAGTCGAACGTGGCCGGCGGGGAAAAAGGCGGCATAACCCAGAAGATAGGCGCATATAAGGTTGCGACGTCCCGCGGCGATGTTGTATTTCTTGACACGCCCGGCCATGAAGCTTTCACTGCCATGAGGGCAAGGGGGGCAAAATCAACCGACATAGTTGTTCTTATTGTCGCGGCGGATGACGGCATAATGCCGCAGACGGTCGAGGCCATAGACCACGCAAAAGCCGCAGGCGCGCCCATTATAGTGGCGATTAATAAAATCGACAAAGACGGTGCAAATCCGGAAAAAATAAAACAGGAACTTACAAAATACAACCTTGTATCCGAAGAGTGGGGCGGAAAGACGCAGATAATTCCCATATCGGCAAAAAAAAGGCTGGGCATAAACGAGCTCCTGGAAAGCATAATACTTGAGGCCGAGATGCTTGAGTTAAAGACCAATCCGGATTCAAAGCCTTTCGGCGTAATAATAGAGGGCAAACTCGACAAGGGCCGCGGCCCGGTCGGAACCCTGCTGCTGCAGAAGGGGACGCTGAGAGTGGGAGATTCTTTCCTGACAAATTTTACATATGGTAAGGTCAGGGCCCTTTTTGACGACAAGGGCCACAGGATAAAAGAAGCAAAGTCGGTCATTCCTGTCGAAATAGTCGGATTCGAGGAAGTGCCGAACGCCGGTGACAAGCTGAAGGTATTTGATAATGATAAAGAAGTTAAGCAGATAGCCATGAAGCGGTCCAGCGAAATCAGGCGTTTTGCCGAGGAAAAGAAAAGAAAGAAAATGACCCTTGAGGATTTGCATAAAAAAATTGAGGCCGGAGCCGAGAAAAAGCTGAACCTTATAATAAAAGGGGACGGAATAGGATCAATTGAGGCCATAGTGGATTCCATATCAAGAATATCGACCGAAGAAAATATAAGCGTACAGGTAATCCACAGGGACGTAGGCGATATTACCGAGACCGACGTCCTGCTTGCCGACGCTTCCGACGCTGTTATTATCGGATTCTTTGTATCCGCACTGCCGGCGGCAAAAGAGCTTGCCGTGAAGGAAGGCGTGGAAATAAAAATATACCATATAATTTATGAGGTCGTTGACTCCATAAAAGCGGCCATGTCGGGTATGCTCGAGCCTATTTATGAAAAGGTAAAGATTGGCGAGGCCGAAGTAAGGCAGATATTCAAGGTTGAGAGCGAAAATGTAACAATAGCGGGTTCGTATTTAAAGACCGGCAAGGGGTACCACGACTCCCCGGTTTCTATCATACGCGGCGGAAGGGAAATACTGGCCTCAACAGTCTCTTCACTTAAAAGGTTCAAGGACAACGTCAAGGAAGTCAAGGAAGGGTATGAGTGCGGCATCGTTGTAAACGGTTATCCCGAGCCCAAAGAAGGCGATGTTATAGTTTTCTTTGAAGAGGTACAAAAGGTAAGAAATATTTAAAATAATGCAAGAGGTACCTTATAAATGAATAAGATCAGGACGGCCAGGGTCGAAATGGCCATAAAAAAAGAAATAGCCAATGCTGTTCTTTTTGAAGCCAAGGATCCGAGAATCGGTTTTGTGACGGTTACAGGCGTGAGCCTGACAAAAGATTACAAGATAGCCCATGTATTTGTATCGGTCATGGGAGATGAAAAGACAAAGAAAAAGTCGCTTGCCGGATTAAAAGCCGCGTCGGGATTTTTCAGGCACTATATCGGGGAGAATGTCAGGATGCAGTTCACCCCTGAAGTGATATTTGAACTCGATACCACCCTTGATGAAAGGGACAGGATCGACAGCCTGTTGCAGCAGATAGAGGAGTCAAACAAACATGAGTGAACTGAAAAAACAGATCAGGGAAGTCGCGGAACTTATCAAATCGTCAAAAAAAATCCTGCTTTCAACGCACATTAATCCGGACGGGGACGGGATAGGCTCAGGCCTGGCCCTTATGAACAAACTCACCGGCATGGGCAAAAGAGTTGATTTTATCAACCGGGACGCCCTGCCTGCAATTTACAGATTCCTTCCCGGAAGCGGCAATATAAAAAGCGCGAAAAAGATAACCGGAAAATATGACCTTGCCATAGTGCTTGAATGCCCGGAACTTGAGCGCAACGGCGGAATTATAGATTACACCCAGCAGGTAAAATTTACGGTGAATATTGACCACCACCTTGGAAACACCATGTATGGCGACGTGAATATTGTCGATCCGGCCGCCGCCGCCGTGGGAGAACAGCTATTCGGCATCATGAAGGAGCTCGGCTGGGCAATTGATCCGGATACGGCGACATGCATTTACACCTCAATCGTGACAGATACGGGATCGTTCAGGTATTCAAACACAAAACCAGGCGTTCATATTATCGCCGCGGAGCTTTTGAAAGCAGGGGCCAATCCGGAGCGCATTTCGAACGAAGTATACGCCGCGACAAAAGAGGCCACAAACCTGCTGACGCTCATGCTTTTAAAACTGAAAACAGAGGGAAAGATAGGATACTCATACCTTTCAAAGGAAATGTTCAGCCGGACCGGCGCCCAGGAATCGGAAACCGACAATTTCATCAACAATATCCGGGCCATAAGGACGGTTGAAATCGCCATGCTTTTCAAGGAGCTCACAAAAAGTTCGGTTAAGGTTTCTTTCCGTTCCAAAAATGGGGCGGATGTGAACGTAATAGCGCGCAGGTTCAAGGGCGGCGGGCACAAGCACGCGGCCGGAGCTGTAATAAACCTGCCGCTTTTAAAGTCCATGAAAGTTGTGCTCAAAGAAGTCAGAAAATATTACAGGCTCCAGAACGAAAAATGAAAGTTTACACCTCGCTGAGAACCCTTCCCGCGCAGAAAAAAAAGACCGCGGTTACCATAGGGGTCTTCGACGGCGTCCACGTCGGCCACAGAAAACTGCTCGAGTCGGCCATAAAATGCGCCGGGGCAATGGGCGGAAAAAGCGTGGTTGTAACATTCACCGGGCACCCTGAAAAACACCTCAAAAAAGAAGCCGATATCAGGCTCATCAAATCCACTACCGCGCGAATAAAAAGGATAAAGAGCCACGGCATAGATATGCTGCTGCTGCTTGATTTCAAAAGTGTTTCGCTAATGACCGCTGAAGAATTTGTGAAAAAGGTGCTTGTAAAAAAACTCAACGCCGGCTGTATAAGCGAAGGGCGTGATTTTAGGTTTGGCAGGGGCGGAGCGGGCGGCATAGCGCTGTTAAAAAAATCGGCAAAAAAATATGGGTTTTGCCTGGATGTGGTGCCGGATGTTAAAATAGGAAATAAACGGGTCAGCTCGACTCTTATAAGGGAAGCGCTGAAAAAAGGCGATATAAAAAAAGTCGAGAAGATGCTCGGCAGGCAATATTCCATAACCGGCAGGGTTGAGCATGGCAGACATGTGGGGTTTGATTTTCCTACGGCCAATTTATCACTTGATTATGAGGACATTCCGGCCGGCGGCGTATGGGCGGTCAAAGTCATCCATAAGAGCGGCGTGTACACGGGAGCCGCAAATATAGGCTTTGCGCCTACCCTTAAAAAAGAAAAAAAACAGCTTCTTGAAGTTTACATTCTTGATTTTTCAGGGGATATTTACGGCGATGAAATAAAAGTGGTATTTCTTGAGCGGCTGCGCGGCGAAAAAAAATTCAGGACAAAAGAAGAACTTTCCCGCAGGGTAAAAAAGGACATTCTGTTCATAAGAAAAAAATATGGCAATAAAACAGCAACAGGGGCGCAATAAAATGCTGTTACAGAGGCACGCAGGAAGAGCATTTGTGATTTTTTTTAAATACCCGTGGATATTTATTTTATCTTCGCTGGCCGCACTCGCGCTCTCATGCGCGACCCTGGGGATACTGGCGCCTGTAATGTGGCTGGGCATGGGGGATATGTTCCTGAAGGCCGACAGGGGTGAAAAACCCTCAGCTGAAGACCTTTTCAACCACCTTAATAAAACCCTAATGCTTGATATTCTGGGTATTGTAATAGGACTCTCTATTATAATTGGCGGGATCCTTCTGCTGATACCCGGGCTCATTGTGGCCGCACTGTGGATATACGCCCCTTATTATATGGCTGGCAGGGAAACAGGGATAATTGAGTCTCTGAAATTAAGTTCTACGGCGGCCAATAAAAACGGCATCTTCGCGCATATTACAATTGCAGTGACACTCGGCCTGATCCTCTCGCTGGGATTCAACACAGTGATAGGGGCGCTTGCGGCATATCCGCTGTGCGCCGGATTTACAGCCTTTTTATTTGAGGAGATAAAGGCATCGTAGCAGCTTTTTTCCATCCGCATTACATCATTTACTTATCCATTTCTGGAACAACTGCGCCTTCCTGTGCGTCTAATTTTTGTAAATAAATTTAACGGCGGTTTGAACCGCTTATAAAAACAGGAGGTTGGCATGAAAAAGGTTACAGCGATTTTGTTACCGGTTCTTGTTCTGGCTCTTTTCTCGGCTTTTGCATTTGCGGATGAAGGCAAAGGCGGCTTCGCGAAAGGCGGATTTAACAGGGGCGGCGAAGGCATGATGTTTGGCGCAATGTACAGCCCGAAAGCAATCCTGGGAATGGCCGATGAGTTAAACCTCACGTCCGACCAGTTTGAAAAAATCAAGGCAATCCAGAAAGATTCCCGCAAAAAAGCCTTTGATAAGGATGCGGCAAAAACTAACAGGGAAGCCTTAAAGGCGGAATTTGAAAAGGACGCACCGGACGAGGCAAAAATAGCCGATATTATGGCAAAAATGGATGAACCGCGCCAGGCCATGAAAAAGGCAATGATACATGAAATACTTCAGGTGAAAGCCGTTCTCACAAAGGACCAGATAGCCATAATAAAGAAGAAAATGGAAGACAGGAAGAAAAAGTTCGAGGAATTTAAGAAGAAATAAATAATGGTTAATTTGGCGGAAAATTTCCCGAAATTAATAATAGTTATCGTAGCGCTTCTGGCGGCCTTTATGGCCGCCAGTTGTGCTTCACAGAAGATAATCGTGAAGCCGCCGGAAGATGAAATCTCCGACATTCAGGTTATGATTAACCAGCTCGGGCTGAAGGAATGGAGGGGTCACCTTGCGGACGCTAAAGAAAAAATAATTGACCAGCTTACCCGCACACAATACGGACTTAAAGCAGGAAATATAACTGCGGAACAGGGAGCCGGAATTATCGTCAAAGCGCAGGAAGCCATTGACAAGACAGATGATATGGCCACGAGTTTTGCCAGTCACAGCCACGGCTCCGGCGGTGGAGGATATGGAGGCGGCAGCCAGAGCGGAAGCAATGGTTTTGGCGGCAACGGCAGCGGGGATAATTTAGGCGGAAGCGGCGGCGGATATGGAGGAGGCAGGCACCACAGGAATTCGCAGAATTCAGACTCTTCCGACAGCGACAGCCAGAGCGACCGTTTTAAGTATATTGTGGAATTAAAAGATATGGTGGATTCATATTACAAGCCGGTGACGGCAACAGCAACCGGGGCGACAACAACAGCTTACGCGGTGACAGCGACAGCGGCGGACGCGACAATAACAGCTAATACAAAATAACGTATCCGGCGCAATTTCTATTTTTCCTTTTCCGAGACCACAACCTGGTTCCTTCCGTTGTTTTTCGCCTCATAAAGAGCCTCGTCGGCCAGCTTGACCATTGTTTTGGAATCCTTTATACTTCGGTTCCAGACGCAAATGCCCGCGCTTATGGTTATATGAAAATTCTGGTTGTCCCAGCTGAAAACATTCTCTTCAACCGTCGCGCGCAGCCTCTCCGCGAAAAAGAGCGAGGATTTGTATTCTGATATGGGGCCTATTATTATGAATTCCTCGCCGCCGTACCTGCCTGCGATGTTTATGTCGCGTGATTTGGTCTGGAGTATGACGGCAAGCGTTTTTAAGACATAATCGCCGCACTGGTGGCCGTAGGTGTCGTTTACTTTCTTGAAATGGTCTATATCTATCATTATTACGGTCATGGAAGTTCCCGACTGCACGGCCGAATCAAACTGCCTTTTCAACTCGTCGTTTATGAACCTTTTGTTAAAAAGACCTGTCAGAGGATCCTTATTTGCCAGGTCCTGCAGCATCTCAGCCTTTTCTTCCATGGAAAAATAGCTTTTACGCAGCGCGTTTGTCAGGTCGCGGTAGGTTATAAGGCCGACGAGCTTGTTATCTTTTGTAATTGGGATCCTTCTTATTCCGTTTAATGTCATGAGTATGGCGGCGGAGTCTATATCCTGATCCGGGTCAAGCGTGAGCACTGGCGCGCTCATTATGTCCTGCGCCTGCTTTTTGAATAAATCCTCCCTGTAGGCCACAAGTGAATGTATGATGTCGCGCTCTGTTATAATGCCAATGGGCATATCTTCCCTGTTAATGACAACGACAGCGCCTATGCGGTGCTTGTTGAGCCGCTCAAGCAGGGATATGACCGGCTCTTCTTTGCTGGCGGTAAGAACGTCTTTTGCCATAACGGCGTGTATTTTTAATAGGGCCATTTAAACCTCCGGTATTGATATATCTGATTGTATTATAATAAAGGAAGTATTGTCAACGTGGAAATAGAGTTTACTAAAGCGCTTTCTTAAAATTAAAAAAAACGCGGAAAAATCCAGTAAAAACGCCTACTTTTTGCGTATTGCCTAATTATAATCCTTGTGTATAATTATTGATGTAACAGGGGAGCTTAAGGATGTATTTAACGTGAAAAGAAGCGCAATTACAACGTTTATTTTCATTCTGGCTTTTTTTACAGCCGCGGTAAATCTTCATGCCAATATTTCAAGCGTCTCAGGTGTCTCTATCTCTCCCGCCAGCCCTTCGCCCGGACAGAACGCTACTGTCACGTGGACCTTTGTAAATACATACGGCCCTGAACCTGAAAATTACTTCATTACAATATATAAGGCATGCACTATACCCGCGACAGGCGCGGGAAACGACCCGCAGACAGAGATAGTTGTAGGCGACGCGTGTGCAAAGCCGACTCCTGCCGCAAACTGCCTTTCCTGTGTTTCGAGTTCCGGCTGCAACGGGCTTGGAAGCGTTGCCACAGCCGGCACACATACTGTGAGCATACCTGTGACAATACCATCGGATCTTGTTCCCGGGTATACATATTATCTTGTGGTCGCAATGGCAAGTTACAATGTTTATCTGAACCCCGACCTTACCGCCCAGGCCCAGGCGTGTTATCAGTTTACGGTGCCGCTGACCGCACCGTATATTAATTTAAATAAAGTCGCTGAAGGGACCACGGCAAATGTCGGCACAAATGTCCTTTTTACCATTTATTATGATGTTGGAAATGTCCATAATTTTACAATTACCGACGCGGTGGACAGCCGCTTTACCATTTTAACTGTTTATAGCGGCGGGTCCAATTTAGGCCAGAACATAACGTGGAACTCATTCCCGGCGTATATCACATCCCCGCAAAAAGGTTCTGTTTCTTTTTTGGCGCAGGTGAACAGCGGAACTGTGGGGACGCTGATACCAAACACGGCCCAGGGAAGCGCCGCCGACCCGGCTTCCGGGTCTTCCACGGTAAATGTGGCCATCGGGGAGCCCGGGCTCACTATACAAAAGAGCGAATCAGAGACAACGGCAAACAACGGCGACACAATAACATATACCATGCAGTACAATAATCTCGGCACCACACTTGTGGAATTTCAGAATTTTGACAATGATTTAATTCCAGCGGGATGGACAAATAATCCGGCAGGCGGCGTCTGGGACGCTGCGCCTGGTTACCTGGAGCAGACATCCACGGCCGCCGGATACACCGGATATATGGATTCCACGATGACGCCGATACACGACGGCATTTACATCTGCGATATGCTGATTCCTTCCACAAACACGGCCCATGAGGACGGGGTCATGCATTTCATACAGGTTGACTCCAATAATTTTTATATGGCAAGGATAAACGCTTCGGACCAGCATTTATATCTTGATAAAGTAGTGGCCGGAACGTCTTCAATAGGCGGCACGAGCGTCGCCAACCCGCACGGTATAAACATAGTGCAGAATAAATGGTACACGGTTAAGGTGCAGGTGTGCGGCTCTTCAATAATGATGAAAGTCTGGCCGCAGGGCGATAATGAATATCCTGCGTGGGATCTGGTCACGACAGATACGTCAATACCAGGCAATGGAATTGTGGGTTTCCAGGCAAATGAAGGGCCGCAGGAATATGACAACCTGAAGGTTTTCAGCCTTACAGCGTCCACCAATCCCAGGATTTTTGATACTGTTCCGACGGGTATTACATACCAGGGATGCAGCGGCGGTACGGGATGCTCGAAAACAGGGAACGTTATAAACTGGACCCTGGGGTCAACGTGCGCCGGCGCTCTCGCTGTATCCTGGACAGGATTGGTGAACGCCGCGTGTAATTCGATAATTACAAATGTGGCGGGAATTGATTCCGACGACCCGCCGCCGCCGGTGCTTTCGAACAGCGTGATTATTACCGTAAACGGCTGCTCGCCAACTAGCACTCCTACATTCTCCTCAACGCCGACTTTGACGCGGACTCCGGCCAATTCGCCGACTTTTACATCAACTCCGACAGCCACGGCCACATATACAGGGACATTCACCCCGACCGCGACCGGTACCTGCACTTCCACATATACATCAACGCCGAGCCGCACCGCCAGCCCTACATTTACATGGACCCCTTCATATACACAGACATTTACATACACGGTTACAAAAACAGCCACTCCTACCATTACATATTCAAATACCGTTTCCTCAAATACGCCGACTTTTACGCCGAGCGTTACGATAACTTTTACACCGACGCGGTCATTTACAGGAAGCCCGACGATGACGATGACGGATACATTCACGGTGACTTTTACTTTAACCTGCACGTTAAGTTATACGCTAACGCCGACGCTCACGTGGACACTCTCGGCCACCGAAACAGTCTCTTCCAATACGCCCACAGCCACACCCACATGGACAAATACTTTTACATACACTCAGACATATACGGCATCTCCGACAGGAACCTTTACCGCGACACAAAGCAACACACCCACACAGACATCTTCCGCGACACAGAGCTCAACGCCGAGCACCACGCCCACAGTTACGGAAACCTCTACCGACACGCCCGTTTACACGCCGACTGTCACGCCGACATTTTCCATGACAATTACTTTCAGCCCGACATTTACATTCACACTGACCCGTACGGACACATATACACAAACCCCGACCCCGACTGTCACATACACGGCAACGCCGGCGCCGGCTGTAGTCTCGGTGAACCTTGACGCTCTCGACCCGGCAATCGCGGAGGGCAGCCAGGCAGTAATGAAAATTACGCTTACCAACAGCGGAGCGGCGGCCTCCGGAGCCGTTCTTTCTGAAACGCTTCCGGCGCAGGCAATTTTTGACACCACCCTGCCGGGCAACGCCGGATGGACCCTTACGGGAAATACAATAACCATGGACGCCGGCACGCTCAATAGCGGAGAAACAAAAATATTCTATTTTACAATTACCGCTGCGCCGGGCGTGGCTTCGGGTGATTCTATAAATCTGAACGCCGTAAGCTGTTCTTACAGCGATGAAGCAAACGCGTATAATATTGTTTACAGCCAGCCGAAGACAATCAGTGTCGGAAATGTTGAAATATATCCCAACCCTTTTAATCCGGAAACGGCCGTTGACGGTGTAATGAAATTCGCCAATATGCCGGGCCAGTCCGTAATTACCATATATACTTTAACCGGGGAAATTGTAATGAATTTTTATTCAAAAAATTCTGTTGTGACATGGAACGGAAAAAACACAAACAGCAGGCCCGTGTCGCCGGGAGTATATTATTATGTTATAAGGTTGAAAAACAGTACGGGCACTCTGACAGGAAAAATATTTGTAGTAAAGCAATAACAGCGTAAAATCCATCCAGTTATTTTCACGTTTATATCCCAATATTTTTGATATTTTTTGGCACTGTGATGCCGGCGGCCGGATAAAATATTGATATAATGATGATATTTTGTTATAATTATTTATAATTAATATTAAATAATTTGGATGTTGTTTCATGTCTAGTGTTGTCAAAACACAAGCAAAAAGCGCTGGATATATTGAACCCAGCATAATCACACCTTCTATTCAAATGATTCTAAGCGGCATTCCTGCCGATGATCCTCGGTACAATAGCATGCGCACAATAGAATCCTTGACTCAGGAACTCCGCAGGCCTGAAGCCATCAAATTATTGATCGAGCTCGTATGCAAGACGCATAACTTTGAGCTTCTGACCGCTATCCATACCGCTGCACCTGCGCTTGCGACAACAGAAATTCAGGAACAACGATACTAGCTCTATCATGCGTTCGTCGCCTTCCCGGAAGGAATTACAGCACTTCAGTGGGTAAAAGAACAATGCCCAGCTCCACTTAAATCATTTGCGGCAGATATGATTTTTCTCGAT
>CAZMGF010000036.1:0-26680 GCA_964565765.1 uncultured Spirochaetia bacterium | reverse complement strand
TTTGCTTTTTTTTCTTCCATCTTATTTTACCACCACTATTTTTGTCTCATACTGCTGGTTCCCGTTTATCTTTAATATCCCGTAATATACGCCGTTCACTATAAGGTTCCCGTCGTCATTTTTTCCGTCCCATGTGAGCCTGTAAATTGTGCCGCCTGTTTCCTGTTTCTCCTCGAATATGGTCTTAACTTTCCTGCCTATGAGGTCGTATATTTTCAGCGATACCTTTGAATTATCCGGCAGATAATACTGTATTGTTGTAAGCGCGCTGCCGGCCCAGAACGGGTTCGGGTAATTGTAAAAGCTTCCGTTTAAATCAGTCTCTATTATATTTATGACGTCCGTTTTAAACGGGAAGGCGCTTGAAGTCGGGTCCGCGTAAATGCTTGTCCCGTCGAGTTTCTGCATCACGACATCCATTGGCCCGTCGACTGTGGCGAAGAAGGAGCCTCCCGGAGCGTCCGGTGAAATATCAAAATAAATTTTCATATCCACGCTCTGCATAGGGCCTGCCATTATTCCCGCCGGCACAAAAATTTGTTTTGCCGCTCCCCAGTTGGTGGTGCTCAGCGTATTCCCGGACGCGTCCATGGCTGTAACCGCCTGGACCGCCTGGTTTACCGCCGAGCTTGCCGACATGGTAACTCCCATAAGTTCAAACTGGGCGCCGCCTGAATTCGGATTTGTCATTATGATATCCATCATGTAAATATTTTTCATTCCCCTGACAGCAGAGCTTACCTTCTGTATCGTATATGTCACAACTGCCGCGTTGCCAAATCCCGTTACAGTGACAGGTATGGGCAGCGAATCAGCGGTGCCGTAGCTGCCGCTCAAATCCGTTGCCGTTATCGTGTAGAAGAGCCCCTCTTTCAGGAATTTTACGTAGAACTGCGCCTGGCCCGTGGAGAGGTTCTTTGACGAATCAAGTATCGTCCACTGTGACTGCGATGAGGTTATTCCTATAAAATCCGATGAAGGATATATTGTCCATGAATTCTCTTCAACCGACATTACTGTTATTGTCACAGCCTGCCCCGCTTCCTCTATAATTGGAGTGCCTGTATATCCCGGGGCCGATGGCGCGTATGTTTCTCCCGGGGCCATAACAACCAGCCCTATCCGCGGCGTGTTTGTCGGCGTCACCGTCGATGTAAATGTCTGGGTAAAAGTGGGCGTTGCGGTCGGTGTAATGGTTAAAGTTACAGTTGACGTCGGTGTTCCTGTCTGCGTGACCGTGGGCGTAACTGTCTGGGTTACGGTAAAGGTCGGCGTTCCAGTGGGTGTAACTGTCTGGGTTACAGTCAGCGTGACGGTAAAGGTCGGCGTATGCGTGGGTGTAACCGTCTGGGTAACTGTCTGCGTCACGGTCTGCGTTACTGTAAAGGTGGGAGTTCCTGTCTGTGTCACTGTGGGTGTTACAGTCTGCGTCACGGTTTTTGTGGCCGTAGGTGTCGCGGTCTGTGTAACCGTAGGTGTTACCGTCTGCGTCACAGTAGCCGTTACTGTCTGTGTAACCGTAGGCGTTACGCTCTGGGTTACTGTCTGGGTTACAGTGTAAGTCGGCGTATCTGTCGGGGTTACGGTCTGCGTCACTGTAAATGTCGGTGTTACGGTCCTGGTAACAGTCGACGTCGGCGTTGAAATAACCACTATCTGTGAGAAGCTGTTTGGCGTTGTCCCGACCGCATCAATAAGGGCGTTAAGGTTGCAGCCGTAATATTTGTCGCCCGATGAAGAAATAGCCCCGAATGTTATTACGTCATAATACTGGGCCGAAAGCGAGTTCCAGCCCGAAGAATACGTTACCACAATATTTCCACCCGGGGTGGTAACTGTCCCCGAATCCTGGCTTATGGGCAGCCCGGAAATAGAAACCCCAGGCGGCACATTTATCTGAACCTGCGTTATGGGGCCGTTCCCGTTTGCAATCACCCTGTAGGAATAAAATACAGTATCACCCGATACAGCGGAATTCGGGAGTATGTATGAAAGAGCTGCAGGAGTTGATGTATTTGTAACAGTTACTGTGGGCGTACCTGTTTGTGTTACAGTCGGGGTTATGGTTTGCGTTACAGACTGTGTAATTGTCTGTGTCACTGTCTGGGTTGCCGTCTGGGTTACAGTCTGCGTCACGGTTAATGTCGGAGTAACCGTCGGGGTCACTGTCTGCGTTATTGTAAATGTAGGTGTTACTGTCTGCGTCACTGTGCCGGTCACTGTCGGAGTTACAGTCTGTGTAACTGTTGGAGTAATAGTCTGAGTCACCGTTGACGTGGGCGTAACCGTGGGAGTCACTGTCTGTGTCACTGTAGATGTTGGAGTTACTGTCTGCGTCACGGTCTGGGTCACTGTTTCCGTTACAGTCTGTGTAACCGTAGGAGTTACCGTCTGCGTCACTGTTAAAGTTGGAGTGACTGTAGGTGTTACTGTCTGCGTCACGGTCTGCGTGTCAGTGAGGGTTATTGTCGGCGTAACAGTTTCGGTTACGGTGGGTGTTACTGTTTTAGTAACTGTTTCTGTAACTGTAGGCGTCACTGTCTGTGTCACTGTGGGTGTTATAGTCTGTGTATCAGTTGGGGTAATTGTCTGAGTCACGGTTGGCGTGATTGTCCGGGTGATTGTAAGGGTAATTGTCGGCGTAACAGTTTCAGTAACGGTAGGCGTTACTGTCTGTGTATCTGTAGGAGTTATCGTCTGTGTAACAGTGGGGGTAATTGTCTGCGTCACTGTCGGTGTTACTGTCCGGGTAACTGTTTGTGTTATTGTCGGCGTAACAGTTTCAGTCACGGTGGGTGTTACTGTTTTTGTAACTGTCTCAGTAACGGTTGGAGTTACTGTCTGTGTATCTGTAGGAGTTATCGTCTGTGTAACAGTGGGTGTAATCGTCTGCGTTATTGTCATGGTAACAGTCTGTGTTACAGTTGGTGTTATCGTTGGAGTTGAAGTCAAAGTCACAGTATATGTCGGGGTTGGTGTATAAGTGCAGAAGCCTGAGAGCACAATAAAATTATTTACCGAAGCCGTCGCAAGCGCCGCGACAGATGAATTCACGGCTATACCGACCCAATAAACGCTGTTCATTGCCACAATCACCGATCCCACAGGTATCCAGTTTACACCGTCAGTGGAATAATATGTACCAAAAGTGTTTCCGGTTCTGGTCAGCCTTACATAACCGGTTGAGCCGTTGACAAAAGTTCCGGCCCCTGTTGTGACATTGGTGCTTGCTGCGCCTGTCGTTGTCCTTTTTATCATGTTATAAACCCCGGACCTCTGTGCGCCTATGAAAACATGCGTAGAATTGGTCTGGAGGGTTTCCCTCATCATCAGCCCGACTTTGCTGTTATTATTCGTGTTTGAAATTGAATTTATCACAAGGGTTACATCCATATCCCCTGTGACCGGCTGGTAAACGTAATGGAAAGTGTCATTTGCTCCGCCGGAAAGATTTGTGGCACCGCCGCCCATTATAGTAAGCGATGTTGTCTCAACCTGGGAGCCTGCTGCTACGACGCCTATGTCGGAGGCCTGCCACGCAGGGTCAAGGCTGGAATTGTTGAACATGTCCGATATTACACACTGCGGAACTATTGATGTCCATGTCGGTGTAATTGTCTGCGTCGCCGTGAATGTCGGAGTCATTGTGAAAGTAGGCGTTGCGGTAGGTGTCCCTGTTTCCGTAACAGTCGGTGTTACGCTTGAAGTAACTGTTGGCGTTGCGGTTGATGTTATGGTTGACGTTACTGTCTGCGTCGCTGTGGGAGTTACAGTCTCGGTAACCGTCTTAGTCACTGTCTGTGTTATGCTGGATGTCGCCGTAGGCGTCCCGGTAGGTGTAACTGACGGTGTGTTGGTGTCGGTTACTGTCGGCGTTATCGACTGTGTAACTGTCTGCGTTACGCTCGGCGTAAAGGTTGCCGTGATTGTATTTGTTATGGTCATGGTAACAGTTGAAGTTGGAGTTCCCGTATAAGTCGGGGTTGAGGCGTTCACGCTCTGTGAGAATCCGTTTGGCGCTGTTGTAGCGTAAGCGTCATTTATTATAGATGAAAACAGCTTGCTGCCGCCGGTCAGAATGGCTGAAAATGTTATGTCGTCAAAATTTGGATCGGAATAATTATTCCACGGGTTTCCCGCGTATGAAACCACTATGTTCCCGCCAGGCTGGGATACTGTTCCACCCATTGCGCTTGCCGGCAGTGAAACAACAGTTACCCCCGGCGGAATTATTATAAGTATCTTTGCAATCGGCCCGTCGCCTGAGGCGCTTACGTGATAAGTAAATGCCGTTGTATCCCCTGCCGTTGCCTGGCCTGGTTCAATGTATGCGTAGGCGGCAGGAGTGGATGTAAATGTCGGTGTGATGGTCATTGTAACTGTAGGGGTATAAGTGGCCGTGGCCGTCATTGTAATGGTTGAGGTATCAGCGGCCGTCTCGGAATAAGTCGGCGTTATGGTCCTGGACGGAGTATATGTTGCGGTCGGCGTGAAAGTCGGGGTCTGCGCGGTGTAATCCACCACAAGATAAACGTAGTCCACCAGGAAATCCGTAAATGCCGTGCCCTCGGGCCTCATTACTATTCCGAAAGAATTTATTTTCTGCGCGGTCCATGTATCAAGACCGGTCAGGTCAATTTCGGTCGCCTGATTTGAATTGGACATCGCCTTTAAGTCGTGGTCGCTGCTTATGGCCCCGCCGTTCCAGGTCGCGCCGCCGTCCTCCGTATAATTAAACCCGATTGCGTCAGTTGTAAGGACCCCTGTTGAGTAGTTTAATACCCTTAATTTTACGGAGTTAATATTTACATTGTTTGACGGAAGGCTGTCAAAAAGTGTGAAAATATCTGAACTGTTTGACTGGCTGTCTGCATAAATAAAATCAGGTGACGTTATGTATGAAGGATTGTTCCACGCAGCGTCGTCCGTCTGCCCGGCCATTATTCCTGTGGAAGACAAATTAATCACGGCAGCGCTGATTAATGGTAAAAATAACGCCGTTACGGCGCAGACAAATAATCCCCTCTTTAAAATACCCTTAAGAAATAAATTTTTTGAAGACAAAATTATCCTTTTCCCTGGCTTTTTTTACGGCGTCTTGTTCATTACAACATTAAAATATTGGTTTTTATCCCATATTTTGGCCGCGCCTCTCATTATTATACAATTATACACCAGAGAAAAACTAAATAAAAGATGTATTTTAGCCGTGGGTCCTACTGTTTTTTTGAATGCGGGTGGGCCTTATTATAGTCGCTTTTAAGCTTATTAATTGAAAGATGTGTGTATATCTGGGTGGTGGAAAGGTTGGCGTGGCCCAGCATTTCCTGGACGCTCCTTAAGTCCGCCCCCCTGTTCAAAAGGTGCGTGGCAAAAGAGTGCCTTAATGTATGCGGAGTGACTTTTTTCTGAATGCCGGCCTTTATGGCGTAACTTTTTATCATCATTTCAACAGCGCGTGGTGTCAGCCTGCCTTTGTTTTTATTGACAAAAAGCGCCTCACCGGGTGAAAAACCCCTTAATTCCCTTATATAACTTTTTAATACTTCCAGCGCCTTTGTGCCTGCCGGGACTATGCGTTCCTTTGACCCTTTTCCCAGCACCTTTATCTCCTCATTAACAAAATCCACCCCGCGTATATCAAGCGAGGTTATTTCATGCACCCTGATGCCCGAGGAATAGAGCAGTTCCATTATCGCAGTATCACGCAGCCTGAAAAAGTCCGCAGTTCCCGGCGCCGACAGGAGGTTGTTTGTTTCCGTCTCGGTAAGCACGCCGGGAAGTTTTTTTTCATCCCTGGGGGTCAAAAGGTAAACAAAGGGGTTGCTTAAAGCTTTTTTCTGCCTGACAAGGTATTTGTAAAAATTACGCGCGGAGATTATTTTGTGTATGACAGAGGTCCTGTCATATTTTTTTTTGTTCAAAAATTCAAGGTATTCCCTGGCTCTCTCCGGGGTGATGTTGATGGCGCCGCCGGCGAATTCAAGGAACTGGGAAATGTCGCGGCTGTAGCTTTTTACCGTATTTTCGGAATAATTTCTTTCGTTGGACAGATAATTGAGATACGCGGAAAGCTCTCCCGCTTTTTTATTCATTCGCCGGTTCAGCCGAAGGCGCGGCCGGTTTATCCGCCTTGTAATCGCACTTCCTGCAGTATATTATTGTCCCTGTCTTTTTCCACTTTTCAAGAATGAAGTCGGCCCCGCACTTCGGGCATTTTTCCGGAATGGGCCTGTCCCATATCATAAACTTGCATTTGGGGTAATTGGAGCATCCGTAAAATTTCCTGAAACGCTTGAATGTCCTCTCTATAATATCGCCGTCGCCGCAGTCCGGGCATTTTACGCCGGCCTTTTTTATTATCTGCCTGGTATACCTGCAATCGGGATATTTTGAGCAGGCTATAAAATCGCCGTACGGCCCGCGCTTGATTATAAGATCCGCCCCGCATGTCGGGCATTTTTCATCCAGCTTTACCTCTTCTTTAATGGTCCCGTCCTCTGCGAGGGGTTTTGCATTCTTGCATTCGGGATATTTTTCGCAGGAAAGGAACTTTCCGTGCCTTCCCCATTTTATTATCATTTTCGCGCCGCATTTTTCGCATATCTGCCCTGTTTCCCCTTCTATGTCCTTTCTCATGTCGAGCATGTACGGTTCGGCCTCTTTTAACAGCACCTCAAAAGTGGACCAGAAGGTCCTCATCAGGTCGTGCCATTCAATGGTGCCTTCCTCAACTTTGTCAAGATCGGCTTCCATTTTTGCGGTGAATTCCTCATTAATAATTGTGGAAAACTGTTTTAATAATATTTTCGCGACAAGGGTGCCGAGCTCAGTCGGCGTAAATTTTCCCCTTTCCCTTATTATATACTTCCTGGCCGCGAGCGTGGATATGATGGGGGCGTATGTGGACGGCCTTCCTATGTCCTTTTCTTCAAGGGCCTTTACCAGAGTCGCGTCGGAAAAAGCCGGAGGCGGCTGTGTAAAATGCTGTTCAGGCAGAAGCTCTTTTAACCCGAGTTTTTCACCCTGCGTGACTTCCGGCAGGCGCCTGTCCTCGGGCTTGTCCTCGTCCGGGTTCCCGGCGCCGTTGTTATCGGCGGGTTTGTCCGCGTCGGTTATAACTTCATAAACCTTTAAAAATCCGTCAAACCTCTGGATGGAACCGTTCGCCTGAAAAGTATATTCTCCGGCTCCAATTTTTACCCTGGTGTCGTCAAATATGGCCGGCGACATCTGGGAGGCGACGAACCTCTTCCATATTAATGAGTAAACCTTGAACTGGTCGTTATCAAGGCTTTCCTTTATATCGTTAGGGTGCCTTATAACGGATGAGGGCCTTATGGCTTCGTGCGCGTCCTGGGCGGATTTTCTTGATTTGTAAAAATTGGGTGTCTCGGGCAGATATTCTTTTCCCAGCTGTTCCCCTATATACGCCAGGGCCTCTTTCTGCGCCTCGTCGGCGACCCGCAGCGAATCGGTCCTCATATAAGTAATTAATCCAACCTGTCCCTCTCCGGCTAAATTTATGCCCTCATAAAGCTGCTGGGCTATCATCATTGTTTTCTGCGCCGTGAAGCGGTATTTGCGCGCAGAATCCTGCTGGAGCGTGGATGTTATAAACGGCGGAAGGGCCTTCCTGCGCCTTTCCTTTTTGACGACTTCAGATATCACATACTCCGCGTTGTTTAATAATTCCACGATGCCGCGGCTGTCGGCTTCGTTTTTCAGATCAATCTTTTCGCCGTTCTTTTCCGTGAGTTTCGAGTCAATTACCTGTTTCGAACCGTTTTCAAGTATGGCGCGTATTGACCAGTATTCCACCGGGTTGAACGCGTCTATCTCAGCCTGCCGTTCCACTATTAATTTCAGCGCCACAGACTGGACGCGCCCCGCTGACAGCCCTTTTCTTATGGCCTTCCATAGCAGCGGGCTTATCTTATACCCGACGAGCCTGTCCAGTACCCTTCTTGCCTGCTGGGCGTTTACAAGGTTCATATTTATTTCGCGGGGTTCTTCCAGGGCCTTTAACACGGCCGTCTTTGTTATTTCATTGAACATTACCCTGAATATTTTTTTGTCGCCGAGTTTTTTTACCTCTTCGGCCACGTGCCAGCATATCGCCTCGCCCTCGCGGTCGGGGTCGGTCGCCAGATATACCTCGTCCACGCCTTTCACGGCTTTTTTTATCTCGGAGAGTATTTTCCTTTTGTCCTTGAGGACTATGTAATAAGGCTCAAAATTATGCTCTATGTCTATGCCGAGCTTTGATTTCGGGAGGTCCTTCACATGCCCCTTTGTGGCCATGACAATATACTTGCCCTTCACATATTTCTGGATGGTGTGGACCTTTGTGGGCGACTCAACGAGGATTATTTTTCCGCCCTTTGGCTTCGCGGATTTTTTCGCCCTCTTTGCCTTTTTTTTAACCGGCGCTTCCGGCTGCTTTGCAGGCTCTTCCGGTGTTTCCGCCGGCGCCTGTATGTTTTCGTCGGCCAAGTGATGCTCCTGTTTTTTTCGCGCGTTTTTCAGAGGGCCCGTACAAAACATTTCCCGCCCAGTTGTTTCACCGCGCCTTTTAATTCCATTAAAGTGAGTTTTGCCCCCAATTTAATAACCTCTATATTACTTTCAATCGCTATATTGTCAATATGTTTTTTTTCAAAACTTAAAACTTCATATATTTTACGTTCATCTTCGTCCATATCCGGCGGCGGTTTCTCCGGTAATTCCTTCTTCCTTTCACCGGCCACGTCGTATTCCTCTATTATGTCATAAATTGATGTGACCGGCTTGGCCCCCTGTTTTATGAGCCAGTTTGTCCCCTCCGACTTTAATGATAATATGGAACCCGGCACCGCGTAAACATCCCTGCCCTGCTCAAGCGCGCAGTCCGCTGTTATTAGCGCGCCGCTTCTTTCACCGGCCTCCACAACAAGCAGGGCGTCTGATATCCCCGAAATTATCCTGTTCCTCCTCGGAAAGTTCTGTTTGAATGGCGGGATTGCCATGGGAAACTCGGACAACAGGATGCCGCATTTAAGTATTTTATCGGCCGTCTCGTTCCTGGCAAAGGGCCAGATGTAATCGAGGCCGAACCCCAGGACAGCCGTGGTAAATATGGACCTGTCAACGGCGCCGGTATGAGCTATAGTGTCAATGCCTCGCGCCATGCCGGATACTATATTAAAGGAAAGCCCCGTGGATTTTACGCCGTCCAGGATTTTATGCACAGCCTGCCATCCGTAATTTGACGAGATCCTTGTCCCGACAATGCCCAGGTTGAATTCCCCGCGCGGCCATTTTTCAAGTTCTCCCGCGGCATAAAGCACGACAGGAGGGTCGTATATTTTTTTGAGGTTTGCCGGGTAAAAATCGTCGTTTATTGTGAGGACGCTGATGTTTTTATTGGCGGCGTTTGCGAGCTCTTCTTCCACTGAAAAAAAATCGTCAAAATAAATTATTCCCCTTGTTATTTCCGGGCCTATGCCTTCAACGCGCTTTAAATCCAGGACCCCGGCGGAAAAAACCTTCACGGCAGAGCCAAAAGCCTCGATGAGCCTTTTTATCTTTACGCTTCCCAGCCCCGGCACCATGTTAAGGCCAATTAATGCGGTTCTTTCATCCATACACGACCCCCTTTAAAAATTATTACCGGGGATCGGCTGCCCGGAAGCTGTTATTTTCCCTACGCGCATAATAATACTTTCATAAAGGGCGCATGTCAAGTTTTTTTGCTTTTTACCCCTTTATATATTATACTTTCATCATGGATAAAACTAAAAAATATGCGCGCGCCGTTCTTGCGGTTTTTTACATTTTTTTTATTATAGGAGCCGCGCGTCCGTCTTATACTTCACGTCTTGAAAAGAAGATATTTGAGCTTGTAAATATACAGCGGCAAAACAACGGCCTAAAGCCGCTTAAAAGTTCGGTCAAACTATCGTCTATAGCAAGGGAACACAGCGTTGACATGGCAAAACGCAATTATACCTCCCATATAACACCTGAAGGATTAAACCCCACAGACAGGGCGAAAAAAGCAGGGTTTAAAACTGAAATAGTTTACCCTGACAGGATCAGAAAAGGGGTGGGAGAAAATCTTGCCATGCACCAGGAAGGCGTGGAAGAGAATGGCGTGAAAAGTTATTTCCTTAAAAGCGTTGATGAGACGGCAAAAATACTTGTCGAAGGCTGGATGGAAAGCCCGGGACACAGGGAAAATATTTTAAACCCGGATTACACAATGGTGGGAACAGGCGTGGCGGTCTCTGACGACAAAAAAGTCCTAGCGACGCAGGTCTTTTTTTAACCCGCGTCGGTGAAATTTATTTCTATGTTCGACCCTTCTGATATCGGCGTGGTGTAGCCCGCCTTTTCCCCGTTCACCTTCAACTCCAGCATCTTCCCCTTTGCCCTCTGCATGTCAAGCGGGTATGTTTTGAACAGCGAGGACAATATAAGTTTTTCTTCCTTAATTCTAGTATCTATGGCCGCGCCGTTGATAATGAATTCCTCTTCCGAAACCCTTTTGCCGTTCATCATAATATCCGGCGCTCCCTGCTCTATTTCAAATGGTTTACCGTTGACGACCACGCTTAAACCCTTTCTCGGCGCCGACTTTAAAACGTCCTTTATCCTGAAATATGACGGCGCGTCCCTGAACTCAATCCTGTCAAGGTTTTTAACCTTAAAATCCGCTGATACTTCGAAGCCGTTTACCTTTAACTGGTAATTTCTCTGCTTTATTATTTTTGGCTCTCCGTTTACCGTTATCATAATATCCCTCTCGCCGGATGCCGGCAGGGAAAAGCCTGCCCTGGAGAGCACTTCAGATGCGGCGTCTATTCTTTTTATCTCAAGGTCGGCCCTGTCAATAAGCGGCTCCGCGGCAGTGACCTCTTTTCCTGAAAGAAGTATCAGCGGCTCTATATGCGTGATCTTGCCGTTGATCTCCACAGAAGTTATAAAATCCTGGCTTATAACGTCGCGTATGACTGCGGAAGCGTCTTCGCCGTTTACCGCGGCGGTTATGTATATTGAATCTCCCTGTTTTACAATGTCCTCAAGGTTTTTTTCCGTGTCATTGACAAAAACTTTAGCGTGCGCGGCATGCCCCCCGCGCAGCATCTTTAATTCCCCGTTGGCCGTGTATGAAAGCGACCTGCCCGGCACGCCGTAGAGGTTTTTCAGCTCGAGCCCGCGTGATAAAAGCACATCCAGAACCCTTATCCTCTGGTCCAGGTTTATTATAAATTCCTTTTCGCCGTTGACCGTCACCTCAACAAAGGCTATGCCTTTTTTGAAAAGCGCGGTCTCCAGTATGCCGACCGGCGTTATTCCTTCGGTCCCTTTTAATATATCCGGAAGATTGTCAATATTGGCAACGCTCTCAGGGGTCCTTGAGCCGACCCTGTTGGACGGGAGCCCCAGGTTTTCTGCGACCTTGTCCCTTAAAATTTTCAGCGAGCTTCCGCCGCCTACCATTACAACCGCCTGCGGCTGGCTGCCGTTTAAATTCATTATCTCGTCGGCCACATCCCTGGCCACCTCGTCTGCTTTTGCCGAGACTGCGGCGTAAAACTGCTCCGCGCCGATTGACACGGGGTTGTTGAAAATGTCGCGGCTGATAAAGGGCTCGCCGTCCGGCGCGTGCCTTTTTATCACCTCTGCAGTGTTAAAATCAACAAGAAATTCATGGCATATGGACTCTGTTATTTCATCGCCCGCCTTTGGTATCATGCCGTATGATTCTATCCTGCCTTTTTTTGTAATCGCTATATCCGACGTTCCCGCGCCCACGTCAACCAGCGCGAGGTTTAAGAGCCTCATATCCTCGGGTATGGTGACATAAAGGGCCGCAATTGGTTCAAGTGTTATGGAGTCTATGGAAAGCGATGCGTTTTTCAGTACCGATACCATGGAATCAAGCACGGCCCTGGGCAGAAAGGTCACTATTGATTCCGCTGAAAAAGATGCCTTTGCAGGGTGCTGAAGCGGATTTTTCATGGGTTCGCCGTCCACAGCGAAAAATACCGTGGAATAACCCACGCAGTAATATGATGACTTTTTTTCCGGCGGCAGTTCCAGATAGGCGCGCCTCACGCTTTCCAGTTCAAGAAAGGAAATATCTTCCGGGGTTATCTCCCCTTTTTTTTCCATTTCCGCGGCGGAGCGTTTTGTGTAAAGGGCCCTTCCGGCGAGCGCCGTGGTCACCTTTTCAAGGGTTACGCCGTTTCTCTCCTCAAGCATCTTTTTTATTTTTTTTACTATTGTGGTGACGTCTTCGATGGAATGTATCTGGCCGTCAAGCATGGCGCGTTTTTCATGCTCAAGCACAACAGCGTCTATGATATTAACCCTGTCGCCCTTAAGTTCGCCTAAAATTCCGGCGACCTTGCGGGTTCCTATGTCCAGCGCGAAAAGAGCCATTTTTTACCCCTTCTGGTTTTTCTTCATACCTTTATGGTCTCAAGCAGTACTTTTACGGACGGAACATCAGGTATTAAAAGCAGGTATCCCTTAATAACCTGCTCGTTTGCCTCTGAAAACTGTGTTTCTATCGAAAGTATGTGCGTTGACATCCCGTCAAACCCGTCGGAAAGCGACGAAAGAATCGCGGACGCGATGTCAAATACAAGATTGGGCACCGAAGGCAGCAGCATTAACCCAAGGAATTCGTTCAGGGAATTCATGTACGCCCCGGCCAGAATATTTCCGGTCTCTTTGATTGCGGAATTGCCCACTTCGGAGAGCACCTTTGTCGATCCGACGGGCTTTTGAAGGAGCATGTCCACAAGCGAAAGGGCAGACTCTCTTGTCAAAAGAAGGACAATCTTTGATGATATGTCGCCGAGCACGTTCATTATGATTCCGGCCACGAGAGTGTTTGGCTCGCCCAGCAGATGCTCAATGTCCTGTGTTTTTATAACCTTTACTTCCGGCACGGATATCATTATTTTTTTCTTTATAAGCTGGGAGAGTGCCGTTGCCGCGTGGCCCGCGCCTATATTGCCAACCTCTTTTAAGGCGTCCATCTGTATATCAGTCAGGGTCTGAAGGCTGTTTTCCGCCATTTTAAACTCCTTTAAATTCTATTATGTCAGACAAGTTTCATATTCGTTTCAATGAGCGACTGCACATCCACTATGAGGCTGATGGAGCCGTCGCCCAAAATTGTCACCCCGGAAAAACCCCTGGCATATTTTAAAAATTCCCCCAGGCTTTTTATGGCTATTTCCTGCTGGCCGATAACATAATCCACTTCAAGGGCCACTTTTTTGTCCCTGGCTTCTATTATGACAAGGTTTATAAGCTCCCCGGGCGCCTCACGCGGCTTATCGAGGAGTTCGGCAAGAGAGAGCACAGAGACAACTTCGTCGCGAAGTATTATAACGCGCTTTGCCTGGATGACTTTAAGCTCCGCTGCGGGAAGCTCAACCGTTTCTATTGTGTGCACCACGGGTATCGCGTAAGTGGCGCCCGATGATTTTACCAGAAGGGCCTGTATGATGGCAAGCGTCAGAGGAAGCTTCATTATGGATTTGAGCCCCTCGCCGGAATGGTTTTCTATCCTGAAGATGCCGCCGAAGGCCTCTACTTTTGTTTTTACAACATCAACTCCCACGCCGCGGCCCGATATCTGGTCGACTTTTTCAGCAGTCGAAAATCCAGGAAGGGTTATAAAATTAACAAGCTCTTCATCGCTTAAGTTAAACGCCCTCTCTTCTGTTATGAGGTTCTTTTCCACGGCTTTTTGCCTTATCCTGTCAATGCTTAGCCCCCTGCCGTCGTCGGATACCTCGATTATTACGGAGTTGCGGTCCCTGCGCGCAGAGAGGCGGATTGTCCCCTTTGCCGGTTTTCCCGCGGCGACCCTTGCCGGCTGATCCTCAATGCCGTGGGCCACTGAGTTCCTCACAAGGTGAAGAATTGGCTCGTTGATTTCCTCCAGAACCGTCCTGTCTATTTCAATATCGCCGCCGGAAATTTCCGCCTCGATAAATTTTCCGGCCTGCGCCGCGAGGTCCCTTATTATCCTGGGGTAGCGGTCGAATATCTGGGAAACAGGAAACATCCTGACATCGGTCACTTCCACCTGGAGCTCGTTTATTATCCTGTCAAATTCGTCCACTGTCGAGGCAAGGTTGTTGTAAGTTTTATTCCGGGCTGTCTGGTCCAGCCTTATTTTCGCAATAACCAGCTCTCCGACAAGGTTCATCAGCGCGTCAAGTTTTTCTATATTGACCCTTACGCTCTGCGAAAGGGCCACCTGTTTCTTGACGGCCTGCCCGGATATTTCTTCCTGCGCCGCGCCTGGCTGCAGCTTTTCCACCAGGCTTTCCTGCTTTATAAGTTCAAGGGGTTTTATCTCCTCGACCACGGCGCTTTCAACCTCCGAGACCCTCATCACGGATTTTTTTATTTCCTCCGCCGGAAGGGCAGTCGCCACGGCCATGTCAAAATAACTTTCAAAATTCCCCTCTTCTATATCCTTTGCCGCCGGGCTTGATTTTATTATTTCGCCTTTTTCCGACAGGTTGCGGGAAACCATGAAAGCGCGGACGCTTTTAAAGGCGCACGCGGGCGACACCGTCACCCTGACCCTGTAAACCTTCAGGGATTCCCTTGCGGCTTCCCCGAGCAGAATATTGTCCACGGTAAAACTTTCCGCGGGCGCCGCCGGTTTTTCCTGCGGGGCCGCCGCCGGAGCGGTTTCACGGCGCTGCGGAGCTGCGGCTTTTACCGGCTGCGGCCCTGACGCCGACATGTTCTTTTCCCTTATGCGCTCTATGAGTTCCTTATAACCCTTTGCAGAGTCAACGTTGCTTACGCGTATGTTATCAATAAATTCCTGCATGGTATCAATCGCCTTAAAGAGCATGTTGACTATGTCAAGATCCGGACGCAGCTCCCCGCTCCTGATGCGGTCCATCATTTCCTCTATCATATGTGTGAATTCCGCCAGCTTGTCATAACCCATTGTGGCGGACATTCCCTTTAAGGTATGCGCCGCCCTGAAAAGCTCGTTTAAGGGCGTCAAGTCCCCGATGTTTTTTTCAAAACTTAACAGGGCCCTGTTAAGGTTGTTTATATTTTCAACGGCCTCCTCAAGAAAGGCCTCTTTGTAATTTTCCGTATTCATTTCTTTTCCTCTTTGAGCCTTTTTATCTCGCCGGCAATGGCATCCGCTATTTCATCAATGGGCAGCACCATGTCGGCGTATCCCTTGTCAATTACCGATTTTGGCATCCCGAATATCACCGATGTTTCCTTATTCTGGGCGATTATTCTGGCGTTCTTTTCCTTTGCCTTTTCAACTCCGGCGGTTCCGTCCCTTCCCATGCCTGTGAGGACAACTCCAATCATTTTTCCCTCAAAAACTTTCGCCGCTGAAAAAAATGTCATGTCCGCCGAGGGCCTTACTCCCAGCCTTGCCGGTTTCTGGTTCAGTTCAATCCTGTAATCCCCGCCGGCCTTCGCTATTTCCATGTGAAAATTTCCAGGCGCGAGATACGCGGATCCGGCTTTCAGTATATCCCCGTTTTCAGCTTCTTTTACATGAATCAAGGACGATGAGTTCAGCCTCTCCGCCAGCGTCCTTGTAAATCCTTCGGACATATGCTGGATGACAAGAAAAGATGCCGGCAGGTCGCGCGGTATTTTTGTGATTACATCGGTAAGCGCCCTGGGGCCGCCGGTTGACGCGGCAATCACCACAAGTATCTCGTTTTTCTGCGGTGCGGCCTTTTCAACATCCTTTCTTTCGATATCCTCATGAAGGATGAAAGGCGACTTGGCAATGTCTATTGTCTTTGCCTGTTTTATTTTTTCTATGAGTTCGGCCTGGATTTTTTTTATGTCCAGGGAAATTTCGCCTGATGGCTTGCATACGTAATCCACGGCGCCGTACTGAAGCGCGCGTATTGTTGTGTCGGCGCCTTTGGGGGTGTATGCGGAGAGCATGATGACAGGCGTGGGCTTTTCGCTCATAATGTAGCCCAGGGTGTGCAGCCCGTCCATTCCCGGCATTTCAACATCAAGGGTTATGACGTCCGGCGAGAGCTCCATTGTTTTTTTGAAGGCCTCTTTGCCGTCCTTGGCCGTGCCGATCACCTCTATTTCGCCGTCTTCCTGCAGCATGTCCGGAATTATTTTCCGCATGAAGGCGGAATCATCAACAACCAATACCCTTGTCTTTTGCATCCGGGTCACTCCTGGAGTGTTCTGTCCACGGCCTCGAGCACCCTGGTCGGCTGGAAGGGTTTTATTACAAAATCCTTGGCCCCCGCCTGTATGGCCTCGATAACCAGGGCCTGCTGCCCCATAGCGCTGCACATTAATATTTTGGCGTCGGGGTCAAATTTGAGGATTTCTTTTACGGCCTGTATGCCGTCAACCTCCGGCATTATTATGTCCATGGTCACAAGGTCGGGCCTTAATTGCCTGTATTTTTCAATGGCATCGGCTCCGTTGACCGCCTCACCCGCTATCTCAAGATCCTTTTTTTTCAGGATGGAGGCAAGGATGTTTCTCATGAACTTCGTGTCGTCAACTATCAATACTTTCTTCAATTTTGCCTCCCTGTCCGCCTGTGATTTCCTTTAATTCCACCTGTTCCTGTTCGGAAAAAATCTTTTCTATATCAAGCAGCACTATTATCCTTTCGCCGGTCTTTACAATCGACTCAATATATCTCGCGCCCGCGGCGGTAAGTGTGGCCGGAGCCGGCAGCGACTCGCCGTTTTTCACGTTCATCACCTTTGTTACCTCGTCTACTATAACACCCACGAGCTGGCTCTTCATAAATTCGACTATTATTATCCTGAACATCTTGTCCCTGTTTATGGCTTCCAGGTGGAATCTTTTACGCAGGTCGATTATAGGTATTATCTTGCCGCGCAGGTTGATTACGCCGTCAATAAAATCAGGCGCGGTCGGCACCTCTGTTATTTCTTTTAAGCGGATGATTTCAATCACCCTCATTATGTCAAAGGCGAAATCATCCTCTTTTAATTTAAAGCCGACTATTTTCTTTTCCATTACCCCGCCTTTGTAAGCTTGAACTTTGTCAGAAGCGAACGCAGCGTTTCAGCCGTCTGCGCGAGTTCCTGCGCCTGCGCGGCTATCTCTTCCATGGAAGCGGTCTGCTGCTCGGTGGACGCGGAGGCCTGCTGGGTTCCGGCCGCGGTTTCTTCAGCTACGGCGGCTATTTCTTCAACGGCTTTCACCACCCTGTCTGTATCCTCGGCCTGGGCCTTGGTGAGGCCTGTTATCTCGTTTGATATCAATACAACCCTCGTGACTATATCGTCTATTTTCTGCAGGGCCTCGCCGCTCTGCGAAACCACCTTTTTTCCCTCTTCGGTTTCTTTTACCCCGACCATGATTGCCTTTACCACGCTTTCTGTCTTGTCGTGTATATCCTCGACGAGCCTGGTTATTTCCTTGGCCGCGCCGGCAGAGCCTTCGGCAAGTTTTCTTACCTCATCGGCGACGACCGCAAAACCCCTGCCTGCGTCGCCCGCGCGCGCAGCCTCTATGGCCGCGTTTAGGGCCAGAAGATTAGTCTCATCCGCTATTTCGGTTATTATATTTACAACTTCCTCGATTTTCTCCGAATAAACTTTCAGTTCCTCGATGGAATCCTTGGCCCTGTTTGTCACGGCCACTATATCCTCCATTTTTATCACAGTTTCCTTTACCGCTCCTATGCCGTTTTCCGTGGCTTCCTTGGCGGCCCTTGCCACGCCGAGCACTTCCTCCGATTTTTGCGCCACTTCCTGTATGGAGTTTGACATGTTTTCCATTATGCGCGAGGTCTCCACGGTCCTTTCGGCCTGCTGCTCCACGCCGCGCGCGATCTGCTGGACCGTAGATGATATCTCTTCGGCGGATGCGTTTATTTCCTGTGTGGACGCGGAAAGGTTCTCGGCCAGGTTCATTATTGTCTCGGAAGAATCGTTGAATTTTGAAAGCGTGCCCCTGATGGAATCTATCATTTTATTGACGCTTGTTGTTATGGATTTTGCGAAGCCCTTTTTTATTTTTGTTTCTTCGGAAATTTCGCCTTCGGCCATTCTGTCAAACCTGACAGAGAGCTGTTCGAACTTGTCGTTTCTGATGCTCATGGCCGAAAGAAGATTAATCCCCAGCAAAATTGCGCACAGCGCGAGACAAAGCAGTATAAACGCTCCGCTGTCGGACCTGACCCCGCCAAATCTGCATATAAAAATGAATGCCGCCGCACCCGCAAGGGCCGCAATGCAGTTCATTATTAAAAGACTTCTTTCCCTGTCCACGCTCTTTTTTTCCATCACTGCTCCAGCTTGTTTTATAATTCCTTTGTCCCGGCCGCGAAACTTTTTATGACTGCTTTCTTGTCCGTCACATAAAACTCAATCGACCTGCCGTAATTGCTTCCGGTATCCTCGGCAATAACCGGTATTCCTTTCGCGGAAAGTGTTTCTTTCGCCGTCCTTATATTGCGCTCCCCGATGGTTTCCTGGCCGTTGGATATATCAAACATTTTGGCCCCGCCAAAAATCTTGGCCTCCATATTCTTAAGGCTTATGCCTTCCTTTAAGAGCGATTTTACCAGGTTGTCTATCCCGGTATTCAGGTACTTATTTTCGCTGTACTGACGCCTGCCCCCGGGTTTTTCGGGAAGAATGCCGTGAAGCATGGCGGCCAGCTGCAACCCCCTGTCATAGCAGGCCACTATTACGCACGAGCCCACACCGTAAGCGGCAAGCACGTCGCCGCCCCTGCCGATTTTCAGCTCGCCCATATTAACTTTTATAACATCTTCCGCCATCTGCCTTAGGCGCCCTTGATCGTGTTGTTAAGCGCTTCCAGTATCCTGGCCATTGAGGCCCTGTCGGGTATTATGAACATCTTACTTTTAAGGTTGGTGACTTCTTCTGTCATCTCGTTCTCAATAAGCATGGCCTCTGAGGACATCTCGGCCAGCTCCGCGGAAACTGTCTGGAATATGGCGTCAACCATATCAACAGCAAGCGCGGGAACCGAGGGCACGGCGTTTAAGCCTATAAATTTTGAAATGGAATTCAGGTATGCTGAAATAATGATATTACCTATCTCTTTTATCGCTGACTGTTCGGTCTCGCCGAACTCCTTTGTCTGCCCCAGTTTTCTCCTCATGAGCATGTCCAGCAGCAGGAATACCTTGTCCTGGGGGAATATTATGAGGGCCCTTGCCTGGATGTCGCCGAATATCCTCATGTACACCGCGGCCACTATTCTGGCGTCGCGCGATATCATCTCGGCCATTTTTTCAACCGGCACCATGACAATGGACGGCACGTCGATGGAAATGTCCCTTCCGAGCATCTGGGAAAGCGCCGATGCCGCGCTGCCCGCCCCTATGTTTCCGAGTTCCTTTAACGCGTCACGCTGAAAATCAGTGAGTTTGCTTTCAGCCATTTTTCATCACGCTCCCAGTATTTTTCCTATTGTCTCCAGTACGCTGGTCTGCTCAAAAGGTTTGACTATATAATCTTTTGCTCCGGCCTGTATAGCCTCTATCACAAGGGCCTGCTGGCCTATTGCGCTGCATATGAGGACATTTGCCCCGGGAAATTCCGCAATCACATTTTTCAGGACGTCGATTCCGCCCATTTCGGGCATGACCATATCCGAAATCAGCATATCGGGCCTCAGTTCCTTGTATTTTGCGATGGCTTCCCTGCCGTTGCCGGCCTCGCCGACAACTTCATATCCCCCCGCTACAAGAATATTCTTTAACATCATCCTCATGAAAGCCGCGTCATCGGCTATCAGTATCCTTTTTGCCATAATAAATCTCCTTTTTTATATTTGAACCGGCGGGATCAAAATACCCCTATTTACCGTGCCTTTTTCCTATTCTACAATAGCCCCGCCCAATTGTCCAGTATTTACGTTGAACTTACATGAAAGCCTTCAGGAAGGCTGGTTTTGCTCAAAAAGAATCTCCGGTTTTATAAGGGTTATGACATCTTCCCCGTCTTTTAGAAGGCCGGCGATGAATTTTTTGTCCACTGTAAAGGTGTATTTTGTTATGTTGGCGAAAGACGACGCCTGGAAGTTTTTTACGGCAAGCACCCTGTCCACGAGGAAGCCGGCAAGGTTCTGGCGCTGCTCAACCACTATTACCCTGCTCTCATCCGTAAGGTCCTCATTGGTCCCGAATATCTTTTTCGAAAGCGATATTACCGGTATGACCTCGTCGCGCAGGCTCATCATGCCAAGGATGTGGGGCGGCATGTTTGGTAATTTTGTTATTTTGGAGCATTTGACTATCTCACGCGAATAAACTATCTCAAGGCCGAACCTTTCGCCCTTGAGTTCAACAACCACAACCAGAATGCCTTTCAGCACGCTTATTATGTTTTCTTCCCTGACATAATGCATGCGCACAAGCAGTTTGCCTATGGGTTCGGCCGCCCCTTCAAGGCGCTGCTTTTCAAGGGCCTCGTCAAGCTGCTCCTTTGTTATATAATTGGCCTGTATCAGGAGTTCGCCTATGGATTTTTCCTGGCCCTTCATTGGTTCCATTTTATACCCCGCCGAGCAGTTTCAGGTTCTTTATTATTATTTCGTTCCCGGGTTTAAGTTTCAGGGACATTCCCCAGTATTCCTTTGCTTTCGTGGAATTATTGTCCTTCATAAAAATATTGCCCAGCTTGTAAAACATGTCCGCGTCTTCCCTTCCGGCTTCGACGGCTTTTATGTAATACTCCCTGGCTTCCCTGTACATTATTTTTTTATAATACATGTGGCCTATATTTTCATAAATCATCGGGTCCCCGGCCTTCATTTCGAGCGCTTTTTTATATTCTGCAAGCGCCTCGTCAATCTGGTCCTCTTCAGCGTAAATGAAACCAAGGGCCTTGTGCGTCCCCGCGTCAGCCGCCCCCGTTTCCGCCACGGCCTTATACTGTTCAAGCGCTTCTTTTTTCCTGCCAAGCCTGGAATAAACTTCGCCGAGGATCACATAAACTTCCGTGTTCTTAAATCTGTTCTTTTTCGCCGCTTCCAGGTGCTCGATTGCCTTTTCATAATCCCCTTTGTCAAAATAAAGAATTCCCAGATTGTAGGCCACGGCCGAATCCTTCGGGTTTATCTTCACGGCCCTGTCGTAATACTCTATGGCCCTGTCAAAATCCTTCAGTTCCCTGTAAACGTTGCCGAGCATTGAATTTATCCCGGGAATCTTCGGGTTTATCTTTACGGCCTTTTCATATTCTGCCGCGGCGTCGGAATATTTCTTTTCGGTTTCATATATGTACCCGAGTTTAAAAAGCAGTTCCACGTTTACCGCGTCTTTTTCCAGCATTGCCTTGTATTCGCGTTCGGCGTCGGGATATTTTTCCATTTTTACATAAAGATCCGCCAGCGCATGGCGGGCGGAATCATCGTTCTTGTTTATCTCAAGGGCCTTGATGTACTGCTCAAGGGCCTTTTCATACCTTGTTATATTGGTGTAAAGCTTGCCGAGTTTTATGATAACCGCGACGTTGAGCGGGTTCACCTTCAGGGCGATCTCATATTCCTTTATACCTTCGTTATAGAGCCCCTTGGAAACATAAGCGTTGCCCAGGTGTGTTCGCACTTCTGCGTCGTCCGGATTTATGGAAAGCGCCTTTTCAAATTCACTTATGGCCTGGTCGTAACGTTTGCTCATGGTAAAGGCAAGCCCCAGATTAATGTGGTCCTGTACGGTTTCCATTATATTTTCCTGAATATCCTTTCTTTTATATTTATGCAGCTGAATTTGTCCCTGAAATCCTGCAGCATGGTTTCTGTCTTTCCGAGAAAAAGTATGCCGTTTTCCTTCAGGGAATCGTAATAATGCGTCAGCACGGTCCTCTGCAGCTCCCGGGTGAAATATATTATAACATTCCTGCAGAAAACAATTTCAAAAAAATCTTTTTTATATTCCTCCATCAGGTTAAACTTGATGAATTTTATCTTTTCCTTGAGCCTGCCGGCGACGGAGAAAACATTGCCGTCCTGTGTGAAATATTTTTTCCTGCGCGCCGCGGCAATATTATTAAGCGTCCTGCCCTCGTATTTCCCGGCAAAGGCCTTCTGCAGAGCTATCGGATCCAGGTCAGTGGCGTATATTTCATATGCCGGGTTTTTTACCCCGAGCTTTTCAGATGTTTCTTCTATAGTCATTGCTATTGAATAAGGCTCTTCACCTGTGGAGCATCCCGCACTCCATACCTTAATGCCACCGCTGTGGCCGGGTGAGCGCAGCACTTCCGGAAGCACCGTATTCTCAAGTTCGATAAAAACTTCAGGATCCCTGAAAAATTCAGTTACATTTATCGTAAGCTTGTCCAGCAGCAGTTCATACTCTTTGTTATCCTTCATCATTGCCGCCAGGTAATCGGTATAAGTTGTGACCTGCAAAGAGCGCATCCTGACTGCCAGCCTTCTTTTAAGGTAATTCTCCTTGTACTGGCCCACATCAAGGTCCGTGTTTTCCTGTATGGCGGTTTTTATCCTTATAAATGATTCGGCTTCATTCATGCTAATTCACAGGCGCCCTTTCCGTTATAGGATACCCGGACTGCTTTTCCTCATTTTCAAGGACCTTAAGGAAAACGTTAACTATCCCCATATCAAACTGGGAGCCGGAACAGCGTTTGAGCTCCTCAATGGCCTCTTCCCTTGTACGCGCGCTCCTGTAGGGCCTCTCGGAGAGCATCACTGAGTATGCGTCCGCTATGGCGCATATCCTGGAACCGAGCGGAATTGAGTCGCCTTTGAGATTTTCGGGATAGCCTTTTCCGTCCACATGTTCGTGGTGATAAAGTATTATAGGAAGTATTTCTTCAAAAATCTTCATTTCGTTCAAAATTCCGACGCCCGCAGCCGGATGTTTTTTGACTGCCTCAAATTCCTCCGGTGTAAGTTTTGACGGTTTGTTAAGTATCTCACTGTTAACTTTTATTTTTCCTATATCATGAAGAAGCGCCGCGTACTTTATCTTTTCCACTTCCTCCGGCTTTAGCCCCATTTTCTCCGCTATTTTTTCAGCGTATTTCATCGTGGCCACACAATGGCCGTGCGTCACGTGGTCCTTTGTGTCAATTGCCAGCACCAGGGCGTTTATTATACGCGAATAATTCTCGGCAATATCCCTGATCATACCCTGTTTTTCAAGTATGATAAATATCTGGGCCGCAAAAAATTCCGCTATATAAATATCGCTGTAGGAAAATTTATCAGTTTTGTAAAGCACCGCCGCCGAATATCCGCCTTTTTCGTTTTTTATCACAACAGCCGCGGATTTGCCTTCATTTACTCCCGCAATAAACCCGGCAGAAGCGGAGTCCATGTTGCCGGAAGCAAGGCGCAAAATTTCCTCCTGTTTTACGCGCTGTGTTATCGCGTGTTCCTGAAATGATCCGTATGAATTCACCAGCGAAAGTTCGCCGCCCGCCTCTTTTGACATATAAACAAGTATATGGCCTGCCCCCGTTAGATTTATAACGTTCCTGGAAAAAAGGGACAGAAGTTCCTGCCTTGTCAGCCCCTCTTTTATCTCCCAGAGCATTCCATGGGCAAGCATCATGGAATTTGTCATCTTTGAGGCAAAGGCCTTTTCGCCGCCGGCGTCATCCGCGCGTTTCGCCGCGGCAGGACTGGATTTAAGCCTTATCATTTCCAGCAGCCCGACAAAAACCGTATATGCCACGCAATTAACCGCCAGATCCATCACCGGGGTTTCTGCATGGAGCGAATAAAATATAAAATTAAAGAAAAATGTCATTAATATGCCGTTAACCCATCCGGCGGAGAGCGAAACCGCCGCTACCACGGCAAATGCGGCAAGGAACACATGCCTTGTGTTTATGTTAAAAAAATTAATTGCCAGCAGGGCAAGGGCCGTTCCGCACAGGACCACCATAAAATTCCGGTTTTTCAGGTTCATTGGCTGCCTCTTATTTTTGGATTGTCTTCACAATATCCCCGATTTGCATCTCGGAATAACTGTGTGTTATAAGCACCGTGGCGTTATTTTTCATTACATTTATAACAAGCGCCGTGCCAAGCTTGTTATACGCATCGTCAACTCCGGTGTCTTTATTCGGGGTCGCCCTGAATATTTCCATCTTTTCGCCCGGCAGCAGGCCGTCCCTTATGCCCCTGTCGATAAAAACAATATCGCTTACTTTGATGCCGTTGGTAAAACCGTTCTGCCTTAAGATGATAAATCCCTGTATCTGGCCGGTCCTCTTTTTTACCGCTGTGGTCACCTTGTTATAATAATCCTTAAAATCACGCCTGAGCTTTATTTTTGAATTGTTGTGAAGTATGTTGTAGTTTTTTTCTATCCTTACTTTCCAGATTCCCTCTGCGTCGGCCTTTTCGATCACTGTGCCCCTGCCGGATACAATGACCAGGTTTCCTAGCTCTTCTCCGGTCACAGGATCGGCGACATTTTGTTCGTCAGTGTATGTAATAAATTCAGTGCCGGGTTTTGCGGATTTGCCGGCGTCCATTTTTATATAACAATACATCCCCTGCTGCATTGATTCCCTGTTCTGGAGGTTGTAAACAACACCGTCCTGCGTAAAATTATCGCTGATAAAGCCGGAGCGCTCAACGAGTATATAATGGTCCCTGAACATTTTTTCTTTGGCGTCTGTTAAAAGCACCACGCCTCCGTCACCTGGTGCCGATTTGTCAACAACTGCAGATGATGTGTCCTCTCCGGCGTTGTTTTTTTCCGGCTCCGCGCCCGGGGTGAGCACGACAGCGCCTTCATCCTGCTTTTCATTTTTTATCTCTATTTTATTCACCTTCTCCTCGGAGCTGTTTTTCTGCTCCGGCGCCGGTGTGGCGGACTGTTGCGCGGTAATCTGCGCAGTGGCTGCTGCCTCCGGGGAAGGTATGTAAACAATGGAAGCGGCGGCCGTCGGCGCGGCTTCAGGGCTCTTCTGCGCCGTAGGCGCGGGTGTCGGCAGGTCGGCCGTAGCCTGCGGTGATGCTGCTGTGGAGACGGCGGTTGCCACGCCTGCAGGGACGGCTGTTACTATTACAGAAACGCCTTTATCATCATACGCGGAAATTCCGGCAAAAAAAAGTGCGTCAACAAGAACCACAAAAAAAAACATGGTAAGTATTTTTTTCATATTTACCCCTTGTGTCATTTTATTTTAATTCTATCAGCCTTGTCCTTATTTCGCTTATATTTTTGGCATCCGGATATTTTTGCGCGTAATCCGTAAGTATTTCCCTGGTTTTTCCCGGGTTTAATTTTGCCTCATACATATCCGCTTCCATAACCATCACGTCGGCCATATCATCAGGGGGATTTATATCATAACGGCTGCGGAACTTGTCAATGAGCTCTATAGCCCTGTCGTATTTTCCGGTAAGATCCATGTATTTAATATTGTAGTATGCTGTTTTTTCAAGGCTGGAAGGGTCCTTTATCTTTTCAAGGGAATAGGTTTCGATAAAAGAGCTGATCTTATCGGAGCCCATTATAAAATATCCGCCGATAAAGATGACCAGCGCCGCGGTAATTAAGAGCCCTTTCATTTTTCACCTCATTAAATAATTCTAAAAAAAACAGCATGACATATTATAATTTTATCATCATAGAGATATTTTGTCAATTTTTAAAATGGTCTTTGGGGATTATTGAAGTGAACTGTAAGAAAAATAATTATTCGCCTGTATTAAAAAGAGATAAAAAGGGCGGAGCCAAAAAGTGGACAAAAAAAAATCCGTCGGAAAAACTCCGCCGGATTTTGTGGTTGATGTTTTGGTTGATTACAGCTTCTGAACGTTCGCTGCCTGGGGGCCTTTTGCGCCTTCAACTATGTCAAAGGTGACTTCCTGACCCTCTTTAAGGGTCTTGAAGCCTTCTCCCTGAATAGCCTGGTAGTGCACAAATACGTCTTTTCCGCCTTCCTGTTCGATGAAACCGTAGCCTTTCTTGTCGTTAAACCACTTTACTTTCCCTTTCGGCATAACAAAAACCTCCAAAAAATTTAAAAATTCTTGTAGAACGAATTCTACAACGCTTTTTAATATTATCATATTTTTATTTGGTGTCAAGAAAAAATTGGAAAAAATCAAAAAATTGAGGTTTGCCGGACAAAAACACGGCAGGCGGGGATTTTTTTGCCAATCGTTATATAATACATTTATGTGTAAATCAAGAGGCGGGAAGCTTTAATTACCACTTTTACTGTGTCATCCTGCACAGCCTGTAAGCTGCTCAATTGGCTAAAAAATCACTGCCTGCCGTGTAAAACAAACCACGGTTTAGCCGCAGCAATCCGTCTTTGCTAAAGCTTCCTCCGACGCCATAAACTCTAGCCGACGGCGTCGACGGACATGGGCAGCGGTTCTACGTTAAATGTGGCGCAATAGGCTCTCTTTTTTCCCTGTTAACAATAAACAAAATCAACAATATGCCAAAAACAATTATAATAATATCCGGAAGCCACATAAACCATGCCGATATTTTACCTTTATAACAAAAATTCTGACATACCAAAAGCGCAACATAATATACATATATTGTAATTATCCAAATAAACACAATTATAAGTATTTTTATAAAATAATCAATTATCCCGGGCCTTTTCTTTTTGAGTTAATATTAAATGTTGTGTATGAGACCAAAGCGACGTATCCTATAATAAGT
>CAZMGF010000035.1:0-27157 GCA_964565765.1 uncultured Spirochaetia bacterium | reverse complement strand
GGATTCTGGATTTTCACTCACCCTCAATCCCGCCCTTATAATCACGGTATTGACGGGCTATTACACATGCAGCGGAAGCACTTATGTTACCCTTAACGGATATCCGTCAATGCAGGGAACTTTTGACGCAAATATGGGCAGCCTCGGCATGGGTTTTGACTTGAGCCTTGGCGCTGAATATTATTTCGGCATGTTCGGTATTGGAGCAAAAGCAGGATTCAGGATAGAGCAGGCCGCACTGAATTTTAACAGCCCATACGAAACATGGTCGCCGACTTTGAACGGACAGACAGTAGGCATAGATCTTGGCGGCGGCTATATGACAATAGGAGTGATGATGAAATTCGGCAGCGGCAAATAGCGCCAGTTAAAACAGGACAAATAAAAAAGCCCGGCTTAAAAGCCGGGCTTTTTTATTTGTATCTTATCTTTACTGCGGCTGAACCGCCGGAGCTCCGCCGCCTTCAGGCGCGGATTGTTCCTCTGCCGGAGCCGCCCCCGCGTTATAGGGCTGGCCGTTGCCGTCAAACATATCAAACGAACCGTCGTTTAATTTTAATATTACCTCAAGCGGCTTTCCGCTTTTAGGGTCCGAGAACATTACATCCTGCACCCCTGAGGCAAGATAAACCGGGTTGAACTGCGGCGGGTTAGTGGAATCATACAGGAAAGCGTCCTGCGTATCAGCCACAACTTTTACCGTTCTTGAACTGTCGGGACTGTTGAACGTGCGCATATTTGTGCTTTCGGGAACCGCCACGGCCACATTGTCCTCGGCTGAATTGACCGGCACATAAGCCGTATTATTGTAGCAATAAAGGTCTCCTATATGATACGGGTCCTGCCACCACCAGAAACCCTCGTTCCAGAAGCACCAGCGGTCAAAGTCCGCGTCATACCACCACCAGCGGTTGTTAAAATTCCTGGTCCAGAAATAATTGTTTCCTATGTACCAGCCGTACCAGTGGTATCCCCAGCCGTCTATGTAATGGCAATAATTAAAACCAGCTTCATTGTGCCAGTAGTAATGATTTGCCATCATTTCGCTCCTGTTAAAACCGCGCACCCTGTCCTGCCATGTCGCGGACGCCACAAGCGACATATGCGTACGGATAACGCTGTCATTAAAATGGCGGGCGGAAAAAGCCGCGGCGCTGATGGCCTGGCCGTTAAAGCCCGTTTTTGGGAAGGCAATAACCGAATGCTGCCTGTCGGTGTGTACAACCTCTTCCCTGCGTGTAATATAAGAAGGCGCTGTTTTGACGCCGAGTTTCTGAAGTTTTTTGCGGACATAATTCTGCTCATATGGATGGTGATGCACCACATTGGCGGTTTTAACCGTGCTGACCACGGACTGGGCGCTCAACTGGCTTACTTTTCCGGGATTTGGATTATTATTCTGCTGCGCTTTCTGGCCGGATTGTTTAACGCGCCCGCTCTGTGTCCACTGCATCTTGCCGTAGGACGGAGCCGCGCCCTGCTGCTGTCCCGCCGGTTTTTGCGCCTGCTGTGAAGGATAGTTCCGGTTGTGCCCGCCGCTTGAACCATGATTAACATTGATAACCACAGGCTGGGGCCTGGCGGGCTGCTGGTTCCTGACAGGCTGCTGATTTTGCTGTCCGCCGTTCTGTTCATTTGGCCCGCCGCCCTGGTCCCTTGCAATTACGCTCCATGCCGGTATCAGGATCACGATCACTAACAGTACCAATAAACGCCTCATATTTTCACCTCGTTTTTCATTTTATATAACCATCAATAATTAGACGGTTAATAGCCCCTGAATGATTACTAAAATATTATATATATTTTCCTACTTTGGGAGGGGTTTTGCAACCAAAATTTTTTCCTGAAAAAATCTTACCCTTCTATCTTTATCCCGTATTTGTCCAGCAGCCCGAATACAGCCGGAGGCGAAAATTTCGCGTTCTTAAGCTTGTTGTTCTCCGGGTCTATGGAATAGTTAAATGCCGTCCTGAAATCAGCTCCGGAAAGGTTGGCCCTGCCAAAAAACGTCCCGGCAAGGTTGCAGTTGCCGAATACCGAATCCGAAAGGTCGGTTTCCGAGAATAAAGCTTCCTTGATAAGGCACTCTTCAAAAGTGGTTTTTTTCATCTTTTTGCGGTCAAAAGAGGCAAAAGACAGGTCGCAGTCCTTAAACCCCGCAGAAAAAAAGGAATCATTGCACGCGCTGAAATTTACCCCGGTTATCCTGCATCCGGAAAATTTTATATTTTTAATCGAGGTGTTCCTGAATTTTACGAGTTTCATGGAACAGTTATTAAAAGCGGTATCGGTAAAGACGCTTTCTTTTATGGCGCATCCCGACAGGTCGCAATTTTCAAAAACACATCCGTCAAAATCGCAGCCAGATATTTCACCGGCCAGCATATTTAACCCTGAAAAAGTCACACCCGAATGGTTTTCATTTATCACGCGGCAGCCTCCATAATATTTTTTACCGGCTAATTACCGCATTATAATAACATGAACGGCCTGTTTTACGCATGCAAATATATTTTAAGGCCGCGGGGCTTTTAACACCAAAATGATTTTTTGCGCCTTACATACCCAGTGACAGGATGTCAATATGCGACAATATTCCGGATATCTGTATTATAAATTTTTTGATTATTTCAAAATCCAGGTCGTATAATTTGAGCACGCCTGAATCCAGGGACGGGATATTTGCCGAGCCGAATCCCAGCGAATTGGAAATAAAGTTCGCGATTGTCACTATGGCCACAAGCTCCTTATCCTTCAGGTCGTCGTAAAACTTATGATGGTAGGCCACAGCCTGTACTATGGCCTCCGGAAATCCCCATTTTTGCAGTATCATCGCCCCTATCTGGGCGTGGTCAAATCCGGTAATGGCGGTTTCCGCGTCAGCAAGCGTGGTTTTCTTCGCCTGTGAATAATTCTCAATTTCGTAAAATACCTTTTCATTATACTGAAATATGGCCAGCCTGCCGATATCATGGACCATACCGGCGATATAAGCCTGACCCGTGTCCCCGAACGCCATCTTTTCTGCGACAAATTTTGCCGCGATGGCCGTTGAAAGGGCGTGCCTCCACAGCCGCTCCCTGACTATTATTTCCGTTTTTTTCACGGTTCCGTCGTCTTTCCTTACAAGCAGCGAAGCCGCGATTGCTATGGATTTTATTCCGGTAAAGCCCAGCAATACAACCGATTCATTTATGGATTTTACATTCCCTGAATTGCCGTAATATGAGGAATTTGCCACCTTCAAAACCAGCGCCGAAAGATAGTCATCTCCCTCGACCACTTCTGTGATATCAAGCGCCGTGGCAATCGGATCATTGGCCATCTGAAACACTTTCAACGCAACGCTTTTAAGCACTTTTACACTTTCCATTCCCGCAATTATTTTCTCTATGTCAACGAGCGCCATGTTATATACCGCCTTTTATGGATTCAATAAGCGTATCCGCTTCTTTTTTTATATCATCCATCACTCCTGTATAAAACTGCAGGTCGTCCATGGTAAAATTAAGCTCGGCCATGGCTTCCTTTGAAAAAACGTGAAGTATATTTTTTCCCTCGGGCTGCTTGTCGGTGCCTGGCAGTCCGGAAACGCAGCATATGGCGTCGGCAAGATGGACGGCGGCAACAACCTTATTTTCCGCGTCACAAATCGCCGGATTGTGATGGAAAAATATGGCGTTCCTGACCGGCCTTGGCAGGGCCCATTTCCTTGCAAGGGCGGCGCCGAGGTCGGAATGTGAGAACCCCATGACCGTTTCTTCTACCATCATACGCGAAAGCGTTTCTTCGTTTTTCAAGTTTTCAAGTATTTCCATAAAAATTTTAGGTTCATATTTAAATATTATCAGTTCGCCTATGTCGTGAATAAGCCCGGCGGTATAAGCGGCGTCTTTTTCGGCCGGGTTGAATTTTTCCATTATCCTCTGGGAAAGGATAGCCGTGGCTATCGAATGCATCCACATCTTTTGCAGTATGCCGCCGTTCTCATTTGAGCCGCTGTACATCTGTTCCATAAATATGGCGTACAGCATGGATTTAATGTTCAGTATCCCTATAACGACAACAGATTCGCTGATTTTAATGACCTGGTTCATCCTTCCGTAGAAGGCGGAATTGGCGATTTTCAGGATCTTTGATGTCAGCCCCTGATCGGTGGCAATCACCGAACTTATATCCTCGGCGCTTTTGGACTCATCATTCATTATGTCTGTTATCTTCTGAATATTCGCCGGCAATACAGGCAGGTCGCTTACCTGGTCCAGAAATGCCCCGACATCGGCAAATTTTTTTCCCATGTCACCCTCTTATTCCTTCTTCTTTTGGGATCCTGAAATAGAAAACCGCTCCTTTTCCGAGCTGGCTCTCCACCCAGATGGAGCCTCCGTGCTGCGCTGTAATAATCTTCGAAAGATAGAGGCCGAAACCCATGCCGCCGGTGCGGCGCGTCAGGGCGCGGTCCATCCTGTAAAACTTGTCGAATATCTTTTCCTTCTCGTCGGCCGGCACTCCGGGCCCGTGGTCCCTGACGGATATTATAAAACTTTTCGCGTCCGCCGACAGCTCCACCCCGACATCGCCGTTCTCTTCGCTGAATTTGTACGCGTTTGAAAGCATGCTTCTTAAAACTTTTTTTATCTCTTCGTCGTCTATATAAGCGGTGATATTATCATCAGTGCAGCTGAATTTCAAGTTTATATTTTTTGTCTTATAGGTGTATTTCTTTACAACGGAATCCACCAGTTGTTTGACGTTGACCACTTTTTTATTAAGCTTGAGGGTACCGTTTTCAAATTTGGTGGCGGCAAGCAGCGTATTTGTAATCTCCTCAAGTATTTCAGCCTGCGTGTTGACATTATGCATGAGTTCAGTGTAAAGTTTTTTATCGTCCTCGCCCCACATTTCCGTCCTCATCTTAATTTCTATAATCTTGGCGGATCCCTTTAAAATCGTAAGCGGCGTGCGCAGTTCGTGTGAAGTGGTTGTCATTATATCGGACTTCATTTCATCTATCTGCCTGAGCTTGTTTATGGTCTCCTTTTCATGCTCGTACATCCTTAAGTTTTCAATCATCACCGTTGTCTGGTTCAACAGGATGGTAATGAGGGAGAGTTCCTGCTGTGTTATTGTATTTGCGGGTTTATTGATAAGTATATCAACATAACCCACCTTCTTTTCGTTGGAGTAAAGCGGGATGATCGCAAATGATTTGCTGTCAAAAAAAGAGAGCCCCGGATCGTCCTTTCCTTCAGTGCCTTTCGGGACTATCGCGATGTGTTTCTTCTTGAAGACCCATTCATACATAGCCCGGTCCACATTAAATATCTGCTTGTACTTCAAAAGATCCTCTGGTTTGAGCTCTTTTACCGCCTTACATTCAATTCCGTCGTCGTCATATATATATATGGCGCAGGCCTCAAGTTCCACGGTAGAGCCCAGGATATCCACAAGCAGGTCATATATTTTTTCAAGCGACTTTATTGTATTCATGGCCTCAAGCAGCCTGTAAACTCCGGTCATCTCGTTCAAATATTTACGGAGCCCGGAGTTGATCTCCTCAAGCAGCCTGCAATATTCAACTTTTTCCTTTAACGATTCTTCCATGCTGTTTATCTTTTTTATAAGCTCTTCTTCTTTACTTGGCATAGCGCCTCTCCACGTCAGGAATTTAGAAAAAGGTCGGCGTTCGACATTTCATATTCAAGGTTTTGAACGGCAGTTCTAAGGCTCTTTTCATCAAGCTTAAGCGTCCCGACGGCTTCGGCGTTAAGCTGCCTGTTGATATCGGGCGCGTCAAAATTTGCGGCCGAAAACTTGCTTATTATATCCGCGACATGCAGTATGGCCGTCATGTATTTTTCACCGGCTTTATCCGGCATGTGGTGAAACTTAATGGGCTCAAAAAAGTTCTCCGGCAGGTTCCATTTGTCAATTATCATGGCGCCTATTTCCGCGTGATCAATGCCAAATTCGCGTTTCTCCACCAGATACACGGGTTCTTTTTTATTTTTCCGGTTTTCGCGCATTACTGCGGTAAACCTGTCGTGATAATTTGTGTCCAGAAATACCTTTCCAACATCGTGCAGGATGCCCAGGGTAAAGGCCTCCTCTTCCTCTTTCTGGCCCGGCGCCGTGGCGGAAACAAGCAGCCTTGCGCAGATTGCCGTCGCCACCGAATGTTTCCAGAATTTCCGCCTGTCAAATTCGCGTTCTTCCTGCACATCATTTACAAATATATTGTAAAGTGTGGATGTGAGTATGAGGTTCCTGACGGTTAAAAATCCCAGAACCACAACCGCCTCGGTCACCGTTACAATTTCCCGAGGGAATCCGTAATAAGCGGAATTTGCCAGTTTTAATGTCTTGACCGTCATGGACTGGTCCATTGAGATCAACTCTGTAAGATGGTCGGCATTTGAATATGGATTGTCGATAATTTTCATGACCTTCGAAATAACATTCGGCAATATTGGAAGGTCATCCATCTTTTGAATTAAATTCTTCATATCCTTTGAGCTTTCATTTATGTCGGTCATCCTGCCCTCGTGTATACAGAATCGCGTTTAAGATCGGCCTCAAGAGCCCTGAAGCCGCAAGTGAGCGCCCGTACGGCTCCGCGCAGTTCCCGCTTTACAGGTATTATCGGCGTTTTCCCGCTGTTTATTAAACTATTTGCGCTGATTAATTCGATAATTTTTTCAAGGTGCCCCGCGTCAAAATAAAGAAAATTGTCCCTTTTTGATTCAAGAATTTCCACCCCAGCGGCGGCCTCTCCCTCCGCGTCCCCGAGCACGCTTTCCGCGGCAAGCATAATATTTTGCGGCGTCATACCTGAACCGCACCTTTTATTCGCGCAGGTTCCGGGTTTGTCGCATGGCGCGCAGCTTTCCGGCGCGTATATGATCCTCACTCCCGCCGCGTATGGCGCTGTTTCAAAGGGCCAGGCGCCGGCCTTAAACATGGCCAATGTCCTGACTCCCATGGCCGCTCCGGCGTGCATGGCAAAAGTATCCGGGGTTATCAAAAGGTCGCTGTTTTTAATTACGCCGGCAAGTTCGTCAAGCGATGTTTTTCCGGTCAGGTTCCTGAAATTTTCATCATCCTTAAGCCCCGGCATATACCTCTCCTCTCCCGCGCCCCCGATAAGAACTACATTGTATTTTTTTGTAAGTTTTTTTATAAGTTCCATATTTTGCACGGGTGACAGGGATCTTTCCATGCTTGAAGCAAATCCCTGAAGCGCCACGGTTTTTTTTCCGGGTGGAAAATCCAGGAACCTCGCTTTTATCACGGCTTTGTTAGCTTTTGCCTTTAAATATAGCGGTGCCCTGAAATCCTGCACCCCGGCCATAAGCCTGAATATGTCGGTTATATTTATCAGTGAATACTGCCTGTTTGATATTATGGCGAACAGGTACTTTGTCCACGGGTCGTCCATTTCAATCCGTCCGTTCCTGAATATCACCCCCCTTTTATCCAGGGCCATGCATTCCTTTAATATTATCCCGCCAATAGAGTCAAAATTATAATTGATGGCAAGGTCATACCGGGTCTGGAGTATTTCACCCATAAATGCGTAAAGCTCCCTGAACCCCGCCATTGCGTTTTTTCCGCCGTTCTCCTGTATTGACCTTCTTGGAAGCACAATCAGCCTTGATACAAAAGGATTTCCCCTTATGGCTCCGGCGCAGCTTGAATCGACAACAAAGTCTATCTCCACGTCGTTATATTTCATTTTAAGCGCCTGCAGAACCGGGGTGGTCTGCAGAACATCGCCGAGCCTGTACGGCTGGATTATCAGTATTTTCATGGCCTGTTACCGCCCGCGCTTTCTTCGCGCATTACTTTGACCGGAAAAAGATTTTTATAAAGTACAAATGCGCCCGACGCCCTGTCCGATGCCTTCAGGGCCTCGGCGTAGATATCTGCTTTTCCAGCGTTAGCTCCGCTGTATTTTTCAAAATATCCGCTAATTTCGTTTTCCATTATATAAAAAGGGTTTGCTTTTCCGGCGTCCGGCCACTCTTTAAGCGCCGCCGCGCCCCTTTTTTTCATCGCCGCGCGCAGGCTGCTTTTCCCGGCGGCAAAACACGCGTCCGTGATAAATCCGGCGCCCGGCCTTCCGCTTACGGTAACGGCATTTCCGCCAAACGGCCCTGCCGCTAAAGAGCCGGCATCCCTGCACAGGCAGACAGTGTTTGATCCGGCTGCTGACGCCGCAGCCGCAGCCGCAAAAGAATCTGTCACAAAATACTTTGCTCCGCCGCCGGCCGCGTGCCTGAAAGCCTCTTCCGCAACGGAATTTAATACCAGCGGTTCAACCATCTTTCCACGCATTATTTCCGCGCATTTTTCCGCCAGGCCCGGCGTAAAAAATTTATTTACAGGCGCAAAAACAGCTTTCTCATTTAAAGCCTCCGGGCGCGTGACAGCAGGCTGAAAATCAGTTATTGAATCCACCGCGCCGATCAGAAGGCTGTTATAAAACGACACATCATTATAGAAACCCGATGAATATACCGCCCCTTTTTTTAATTTTTCAAGAAAATACCACGGCCCTTTGTAGGAAAATGCCCCCCCTTCCAGGGATAAGCCTGCCTTGAATTCCGCCCTGATAAAACTATGTATGGCAGCTTTTATCCTGCCTGTCCCGGCATTAAAAGCCGCGTCATACTTTATGGATACGGGCTCCAGCATCTCCCTCACCGCCGCTTCTCCGTAATTTCCGTTTTCTCCTGAAAATACCGGCGCCTTTACTTTTTTCCTGTCAAGGATATATACACCGCCTATGTGCGGGGCATTTTCCAGTATGCGCCCCCTTTCCGAGAATGAAAGGATGTCGCTTTTACCGTATCCCGACGCCGCAAGGTTGGCCGCCATTGATTGCGCCGCGGGAATGTTTCCCCCGCAGATTATTATGGCTTTTTTCAAGGCATGTCCTCTTCCTGCGGGCCGTCAAAAACCGCCCTGCCGGCTATGGCGGAATATACCGAATTCGGATTTTTATGATAATAACCTTCGAGGCTGCATCTGCGCGCCGCTTCAAGACAGGCCGCGTATTTTTCCAGGAAAAACTTTCTCACTTTATAAAAAAATTCCGGTGTTCCCTTTATAAAATACCCGGACTCCGTGGCTACAAACTTTTTATCCACATTCTGCAGTATAATATCCTCAATGAGCCCTTCGTTAAAATTGCTTCTGTCAAAAAAATAAGCGGCGCAGGACGCGTCGTTGATAACGTTTGCAAGCTCCTCTCTCTGCAGTGATACGGAGCTTATCTCCTGGTCAGGCTCAAAAATTATAAAGGTTTTAACCCCGAAATCCCGGTATGCGGATTCAATAAGGTAACCCGCCCCCGCCCCGAAGGCCACAAGTACGCTGCCCGGTCCCGGCTGCAGGCGCTCAAGCTTGCAGCGGGCTTCTTTCAGCGGATTGCCGGCGCTGTTCAAAATGGCCCCGCCTCCGTCCAGTATATTTTCAAATCCGTTAAGGCTGCATAAGCTGTACATTGTTTTTCTCCTTTGTTATTATTTCCATTGCCCCGGCCATCCTCCGTGAATAGGTGTGGTCCTTAACCGTCCTTAAAAAAGCCGCTTTCCCTATTGCCCGCGCCTTTTCCCTGTTATCAAGATAATAAACAACCTTATCCTTGAGTTCCTGTACCGTGGAAAAAAGTTCTATTTCCGCCCCCGGTTCATAAAAATTCTCTATATTATCCCGCATGTCCGAAAGCTGAAAGCCCGAACAGGCGGGTATTTCAAAAGCGCGCGGATTGATAAAATCCCTGTGCGGATCCAGGGTGTCGTAAAATTGCGACGAATAAAGGTTTATATTGACGGCAGAATTTGAATATATTGCCCTGAGCTCATCCGCCCTGACCCGCCTTGAGCCTATTCTGATTTTTTCCCGCAAAATGCCTGCTGCCGCGCCTTCCCAGCCCTCGCCATAAACCGAAATATCAATGTCCGGCATCGAGTTTAATATTGCTATCCTGTTCCTGTATGGCGCTCCGGCAAAACTTGCCATTGCCATATACCGGGCCCCCTGTGCCGCTCTGCCCGGCGGGATCTGCGCCGCAGCCGGCAGGTAAAAGCCGTTGCCTGCGTCCCGGTTTATTTTATCCAGGAAGGCCCCCCGCTGTATAACAAAAAAGAAATCATAGGCACGGTAAATATCCTTCCAGTAGGCAAATGTCCTGAAGTCCTCGACAAACCAGAACGCGGTTGTTATTCCGGAAAGTTTGAATGTTTTTACACTCTGCGTGTTGAGCGGCGCCTGCGCCATTCCAAAAACAATGTCAGGTTTTGTCTTAAGTACGGCTTCGCGGGTCAAACACATTATTTCCCGCGCGCAGGCCTCTTTTTTTACCGGATCATTTTCAGTTTTATTCAGCAGCGGCAGGTAAACCGAAGTGTCGCAGATCAATGACTCAAATCCGGCCTCTCTTATTCCGCCGGCCGCGTAAAAAGCCATCTCATATGATCCGCCGTAAAGCGGCGATACAACCGTAACTTTTGGCGGCCTGTTAATATTTATATTAATGTTCCTGTCGTCAATTTCCTGTCCCAAATCACTGCCTCCCGGTTGCGGCGGCTAATAAATTATACAATTATCATTTCCCCGTCATTTTCAAGCCTGTGTTCGTGTATTTTCTGCATTAAAAAAGCCACCGCAAAAATAAAGCCGTTTGCGGCCCGTTTGATGTTCCTGTAAACTTTTTTTATCTTTTCAGGGCTGTTAGCCGCGGCGCCGCATTCTACAACGTAATAGGACCCGAGCATCTCGCCTTTTTTAAGGGCTTTTTTCATTGATTCATCAGCCGCGCGCAGCCGGTTTAAGGCCTTTTCCTCCGCTGTTTTATCCGCTGCTTTTTGAAGTAATTCAGCCGCCTCAATGCCTTCCGTTGACATGGCATCAAGCCGGGAATATTCAGAAGCCTTTTGCTTAAGCATGGCTATAATGGAATCCTTATCCGGATTGGCCTCCAGCTCTTCGCCGTATTTTTCCCATATCTGCTCGACCCTCGTGGAAAACGCGTCAACATTTCCGGAAAACAGCCCTTCCCAGTAACCGGAATACAATTCCTTATAAATATTCTCAACTATGGCTTCCGCATCCTCCATTCCCGCCTGAAGTTCCAGCCTGTATGCGGAGTCAATGCCCGTAAGGTAAATATTAATTCCACCGTAATTTTTCATTCCAAAATCCTCCCCGTTGATTATTTTCATTCCCGCGTCAAATATTTCATCCATATTTATATCATTCACACATTTTCTGTCCCGGCAGTTGTCCGCGTCATGGCAGGGTGCGCACCGCGCGCGCGGATAGGCTATGTGCATGCCCGGAGCGTAAGGGCCGGTTTCATAAGGGTAAGCTTCCGCGTAGAATATGGCAAGCACCGGCGTTGCAGCCGCCGCGGCAAGATGCATGTTCAGGGTATCCGCCGTAATAAAAAGCTTCATCCTGGAGAGCATCGCGTAATTCTGCCTGATGTTAAAAACGCCGCATGAATTGAAGGCCCTGGCACTGTTTCCCGCGGCTTCAATTACGGCTCCGGCCGCTTCTTTTTCGCCCCCGCCGCCAAAAAACACCACATCATATCCGGCATTGTTGAAATCCCCGACCAGCAGGTGGTATTTTTCATTCAGCGCCATTCTGTGCCGTTTCGACGCGCCTGCCTGTATTCCAACAACTTTTCCGGCATTAATATTATTGGCGGCAATAAATTTATCCGCCGTTTCATAATCCGGGCGTGGCGCGAAAAAGAAGAGCTTCTCCCGCCGCAGGGATCCGGTTTCCAGCCCGAGCCCCTCTTCCGCCGCCATGTAGAACATATCCACAATGTTATAAGGGTTGTGTTTTCTCGCGGCCGTAAAAAAAAGCATATATGAGCTCCAGTTCCCGTTGACCTTATGCTCCCCGTTTACCCCGATTATCCTTCCCGATTTTGCCGCGCCCCTGCATATTCCCGCTATGAGTGAGGCGCTTTTTGAAAAATTCAGATTAATTACCCTTGAATACTCTTCCTTTTTGAGGTTTATGATAAAATCTTCCATTTCGCGGCCGGCCGCCGTAAAATTTCCCCTGTACTTCATGTCAGCCAGCGCTTTCATTTTTGGAAATACAAGCTTTTTTGCAATATAGGGATTTTCGTCCAGTACCTCGGCAAAATAATCGTCGCACAGAAAATGTATCTCGGCCCCGGGCAGAGCCTCCCTTACCGACCTTATTACGGGCATCACCTGAAGTATATCCCCGTACCTGTAGGGCTGTATGAAAAGTATTTTTTCCATTTCACTCCACCGAATATACTAGCAGCATGAGTTCAAACACTTCTTTTTCCAGGCCCGAGGCTCTTTTTGAGGCTTCCCGCAGCTCTTCAATCGACCTTATTTCTCCTGATTTTTTTTCCTCTGTAAGCGCCGAATTTACGGCGGCAAGCGCCTCTTTATAAAACGAACCCGCCGAAATATACGCGTCCCTGTTCCTGATAATTCTTATATTCGCGCACTTTTTTAAACCAGCCTTCTTTAGAAATTCCTTTATAGCCGCTCCGCCGGAATTGTCAGCGTAAGTAATATTTTCAAGGCCGAATCCGGCGGCTGCTTTTTGCATTTCAATATCCGGTTCGATCAGAAGAACCGGGCTGTTTTTTTCCACCATAAGGATTTTTTCGAAGAGCGCCGCCGCCCCCAGGGAAATAAACGCCGACCCTTCGGGGAACTTGCAGCCGCTTTCTTTGTTAAAAACGGCCATTGTCCCGTCCTTTTTCAAAATCAGTTCATTTCCGTCAGGTGAAACTTTATACATTTTTTCCCCTTTTATAAAAACATACATGTTACTTATGCATGTTCCGTGCCGCCGGAAAAACCCTTCAAATAAAGAATTTTCCACAATTTCACTTTTTTTTGGGGAAAATGTTCCATATTATATGGAAGAAACATGGCGGAGAAATAGCAAAAAAAGCCTTAATTATTTGCCAAAAAGAGGCTATAATATGATATAGGCAATACATTTAAATAGTCAGGAGTAAATTTAATGGCATGGTTCCCTCTTTTTCCAATGCTCCATTTCGCGGCATTTGCTGTTTTTACGTTCCTTATTTTTCAGATTATTTCAATGGACGTAAAATCGCCCTTAAACCGCGCCGCGGCCGGGCTGCTTGCCTGCTTCGCCGTGTGGAGCCTTGGAATGATTTTCATGTCAAATTTTTCATCTCCGGAGCGGTTTGTACGGTCGATCTGGCGAATATATTCCATAGGATGGATATGTTTTCCTTCGTTCGCCCTCATTTTATATATTTATCTTTCCAGGGAAAACAAACTCCTGGCAGGTTTTTTATCAATACCGGCCCTTGTGCTTCCGCCGTTAATATTTTTTATCCTTAACTTTTTTGGATTCATGATGTCAGAACCGTTCCATGACGCCTTCGGCTGGCACATAATATGGGTTAAAGGCATTGCCCCTTTCCTTTATTACGCTTATTATATGTCCTACTCGCTTTTCGGCTTTTTTCTCCTGACAAAATACGCCATGCGCGTCAAGAATGGCCACTACAAAAACATTTCAGTCACAATAATAATCTGTACCTTCCTCACTTTCATTCTGGGCACATACCTGCGCGTAATTATGCCAATTTTTGTGCATTACTCCGGGGCTCTGCCGGACATGACTGACCTGTCCATAGTTATTCTGGCTTTTTCGTTTTATTACGCCGTATCTAGCCGCGGGTTTTTCAACATAACGCCGGTGACGGCCGCGGAAACCATCATTTCCAATATGGGTGAAGCGCTTATGCTGCTGAACGATTATTTTGAAATTGTATATTCAAACGAAGCAGCGACCGCTCTCCTGGGTTTTTCCGGCAGGGATTTCACGGGAAAAACATACACTTCGCTTTTTACAAATAAAACCACAAGCAATTCCTGGATAAAACAGGTCCTGCTCAAGGAATCCCTGCACAGCTTTGAGACGGAGCTCATGTCAAAATCCGGCTCGTCCATATCGGTGCTTCTGACCACATCCCTTATAAAGGAAAATAATGAAATTGCCGGCGCTGTCTGTATAGCCAGCGATATACGCGAAATGAAAAAATCAGCGGAAGAGCTTAACACGCTGCATACTGCGGTGGAGCAGTCCCCGTCATCGGTAACAATAATTGACAGGGACGGCAGGATAACCTATTCCAATCCGAAATTTTCCGAAGTGACCGGGTACAGCCGCGAAGAAACCCTGGGAAAACAGATGAGCATTCTGCGTTCGGGAATGCATGACGAGTCTTTTTATAAAACGCTCTGGGACACGGTGAATTCCGGAAAAGAATGGCACGGGGTAATTAAGAACATGCGAAAAGATTCGGCTATTTTCTGGGCCTCCGAATCATTTTCACCCATAAAAGACTCAAAGGGTTCAATAATAAGCTATATCGCAATCTTTGAGGATATAACCGAACAAATGAACGCTCAGCAGCAGATAAAAGAAAGCTACGAAAAACTCAAGGAACTCGATATAATGAAATCAAGTTTTACTTCCATGGTTTCCCACGAATTAAGGACCCCGATTACTTCCATACAGGGATTTCTTGCATTTCTGCTGGCCGGGGTCGCCGGCCAGATTACACCCCAGCAGAAGGAATATCTGGAAATCATCAAAAATAATTCCGACAGGCTGCTCCGTCTCATAAACGACCTTCTTGACACGTCAAAAATGGAGTCCGGCACGTTTACAATTTCAAAAAAACGGGTCGAGATAAACGCCGTAATCGCCTCCTGCGCAAAGGACCTGAGGGCGCTCCTGTTAAAAAAATCGATCGGCCTGTTCATAAACGGCGTAAACGAGAAATTCTTTTTTGAAGCTGACGAATACCGCATTTCCCAGTCCCTGATTAATCTTCTCAATAATTCAATCAAGTTTTCCCCGTATAATTCCACTATAACGCTGACTGTCAGGCAGTTGAAGGAAGCGCAGCAGCTTATTCCCCCGCAGGCATTCAGGAGCCAGCTTAAAAGCGGGCCGTACCTTTATATCAGCGTTTCCGACCAGGGCGCCGGCATTGACAGTGACAAGCTTGGAAAAGTTTTCGAGCGTTATTACCAGACCGAAAACATAAATACACGGTCCGCGCAGGGAACCGGCCTTGGCCTCAATATTGTAAAAAACATAGTCGAGCTGCACGGCGGCGCGGTATGGGCCGAATCCGCCGGACGGGGCAAGGGCGCTACCTTTGTAATGCTGCTGCCTGAAAAGTAGCCTTTCCCATTTTGCAACCCTGTAGTATAATGCCGGATATACGTACATTTCCCCGGAGGTTAATTATGATTATGTTTTCTGTTAAAAAAATAATAAGTTATTCAATGGTTTTTATCTTTTTGACCATTCCTTTCCTTGTTTTCTCCGATAACCTTGTTCAGAATGGTTCATTCGCCTCCATGTCCGGCTGGACCGCGTCAAACCCGGTTTCAGCCACGGCTGCGGACGGAGCGCTTCATCTGTACAACGGCCCTTCGGCTTCCTATACTGATGTTATTCAGGATATAAAATTAAGCGGACTCAATGTTTCCTGCCTCACGGTAAAGGCTGATATTAAAATATCCGGGGTCATTAAAGGCGCGCAGGACTGGGAAATGGCGCGCGTCATGATACTTTTTTTTGATGCCTCCGGGAAGCAGGTAGGCGGCTGGCCCGAGCTTGGAAGGTGGAAAGGTTCTTTTGACTGGGGGCAGAAAGCCGCTGTAATAAATATACCTGATAATGCGGCCGTATTAAAGGTCCAGGCGCAGCTTTGCAACTGCACCGGCGAAATGTGGGTAAAAAATATTTCAATAGAACCGGGCGATTCTATGGTTATCCCCCGGGATGATGATGATTTTTTAATGAATGGTTCCTTTGAATACGGCTCCACGCTCCCGCTTTACTGGGGAGGCTGGGTTTCCGGCGAATCCTCTTTTGACTATCCGGGATACCAGTCTCCTTCCTGTTTTAAAATAAGCAACACGTCTCCGGGGTATTCCATGATAACCCAGAAAATCGCGGTCACCCCAAAAATGTCTTCTATAGAGATATCAGGCTATGTGAAAACTTCCGGAGTGGCCCAGGGGGCAAATGTCTGGGAGAAAGCCCGGATATCCGTGGAATTCAGGGACGCTGCCGGAGAACTCAAAGGCGGCTGGCCGCCTGTTGTCGGGGAGGCCGCATACGATCTTCCCGACTGGACCCAGTGGCTGAAAAGATACCCCATACCTGATGGAACTTCGACAATCATAGTCGGCGCCGGCCTTTTGAACTGCACCGGCACAATGTGGTTCGACGGCATCAAATTGAAGGCTTTTGATAAAAAGGGACGCGCGTTGAAATCCGTTTCAGCCAAAAGCGAGGACCGCAAAAACTGGTTCGCTTTTGACGCGCCAAAAGACGAATATAAGCCCGGCGCGATAATAGATTTTACCTCAAGCCTGGACGCTCCCGCTGGAAAACACGGCCCCATAACTGTCACAGCCGGCGGCGCTCTTGCCTTCGCTGATTCCACTCCTGCCAGATTCTGGGGCACCAATATTGTCGGCGGCGACCTGTACCGCAGCCATGAAGAAGCCGACCTTCTTGTAAAAAGGCTCTCTAAACTGGGAGTAAATATTGTAAGGCTCCACCATATGGACGCTTTTTGGGCCGATCCTAATTTATTTTCTGCCGACAGGTCAAAGGGGCTTTTTTCTCCGGATTCCCTTGATAAGTTTGATTATCTGGTTTTCAAATTAAAAGAAGCCGGTATATACCTTTTTATGGATATGCTTGTCCACAGGAAAGCCGTAAAGGAGGATGGAATTGAAAAGTTCACTGATATTCCGGCCGGTTTCAAGGAAGTCATATTTTTTGACACGAAGCTGCAAACCCTGACAAAGGATTATATAAACGCCCTTTTAAACCATGTAAATCCTTATACAAAAACAGCATACGCGGACGAAAACGCCGTAGTTTTAATGGAAATAGTCAATGAATCCTCGGTTTTTTCTATAGACAATAACGCGGCGGTTCCGGCGCGTTATAGGGACGAACTTGACAGGCTCTTCAACGAGTTTCTGAAATCCAAATATTCCACCATGGAAAAATTAAAGGACTCGTGGAATTTGTCCGGCAGCGGCCCGGCTCCTGGCGAGGATTTTAACTCATCCACTGTGAAGCGGGCAGTCTTTGGTTATGACGAATCCTGGGATAAAACCGGCGGCTGCCTTTCGCAGGGGCGCGGCGCCGACACCAAAGAATTCTATTACTCACTGGAGACAAAATTTTTCAGCGATTTTTCATCCTACATCAAATCCTTTGGCACAAAGGCCCTTGTAACCGGTTCCAATCACTGGGAAAAATGGGACGCCGACCTTATGGCCAATTCAAAGCAGGATTTTATTGACCGCCACACATACTGGGACCACCCTTCCGGCGGCTGGACCATGCAGGAGAACATCTCTTTTACCGACGCTCCGATGATAAAATCAAAACAAAACAGCGTGGCCGAGCTCGCCCATCAGCGCGTTGCCGGCATGCCATTTACCTGCAGCGAATTCAATTCCCCGCTGCCGAATGAATTCCGCGCCGGATATCCAGTCATAATGGCCTCCTACGCCGCCTTTAACGGCTGGGACGCCATGCTTCAGTTCTCTTTTTCGGAGACAGGATGGAAAAACAGCCTCAGCCATTTCACGGATTTTTCGGCATGGCCGGACACCCTTGCTTTCTGGTATCCGGCGATAAAAATATTCCGTGACGGATATGTAAAGGAAGGCGGGGAAAAGATTATTACATATGTTTCTCCGGAAAAAGCCCTCTCCGGCGCAAAGCCGGCATTTACCCTGGTTGATAACGACATAAGCGCTCCGCTGCTGGCCAATTCCGCAAAAACTTTCGATGAAGGCAAAGCAAAGCGCGATATATCCCCCGTATTGAAAAAAGATGCCGCATTAACCTCAACGCAGGAATTGTACTGGAATTTCAAAAAAGGAATATTTGAGGTTGCCGCAGACAAGATACAGGGAGCGGCAGGTTTCTTAAATTCGGACAGGACTTTCCGGTTCAGGAACTTCCGGATTCAGTCCCGGAATGTTTATGCCGCCATATTCCTGACATCCCTTGATAATAAGCCCCTTTCGGAATCCTCCAGGCTGCTGCTTTCAACCGCGGCGCGTATGGACAACAGCGGCTCGCGCTACGACGCCGCGCATACATCGGTTATTTACGGCGGTACTTCCCCGATTTTACTTGAGCCGGTATATTCCACCTGCACAATAATCACATCAAAATTCAAAAAAGCGAAAGTTTATACACTGGACGCGAATAATTATATAAAGGGAGAATACGGTGATTTTCAGCGTTCCGGGGGAAATTCGCTTATAATAAAGACAGATGAAAATTCAAAGGCGCTGGGTTATTATATTGAACTGGAAAGATAAAAACCGGTGGATTTTATTAATTGACCCTTCTTATGCTTAATATTGACTGGCCGGCGTCATAAGCCCTGCCTTTTTTTACTCCGCCTGAGTTTTTGGCTATATTCATGGCGGAAATTATGTCGCCGGCGTTAATAAAAAGCTTCACTTCATTATATTTTCCCGAGCCGGCATGTCCTTTTTTTACAGTGCATTCATATACCATATATTTCACCTCAACAACATATATACAGCAATAGTCATGCCATCTTGCCCGGCCTAATATTTAAAGGGTTTTTATTGAATGGTTTAATGGTTTTGTGTTAACTTAGTTAACATTATGTTAACTAAGTTAACTTTTACTTTATTCCAAATTTTTTCATTTTTTTCCACAGCGCCACCCTGGATATGCCAAGCGCCTTTGCGGCGTTTGTACGGGAATATTTTGCTGTTTTTAGCGCTTCCATTACCGCACGGACTTCGCCGGCTCCGTTCTCCAAAGAAACCGGCAGGGCCGCTTTTTTCAAGAGTTCCTCCGGAAGGTATTCAGCAATAACTTCGGGGCCGTCGTAAAGCGTTGCTATCCTTTCTATCACATTCTCAAGCTGGCGCACATTTCCGGGCCAGCTGTACGCGGTAAAAAGCTCCGCGGCTTCCGTGGAAAACCCCCTTAATTCCTTATTATTTTTCGAAGCGAATTCATGCAGAAAATGCGCGGCCAGAAACATAATATCTGAAACACGCTCGCGCAAAGGCGGCATGTAAAGCGGCAGTACATAAAGCCTGTAATACAGGTCCTCCCTGAATGCTCCTGATTTTACCAGGTTTTGTATATCTTTATTTGTGGCCGTTATTATCCTGACATCAACCTTTATTGTCCTGGTGCCGCCGACCCTTTCAAATTCCTTTTCCTGGACAAACCTTAAAAGCTTGACCTGCATGGCAGGTGTTATATCTCCTATTTCATCCAGAAAAACAGTGCCCTTGTCCGCAAGCTCAAATCTTCCGGGTTTTTCCCTGACAGCCCCGGTAAATGCCCCTTTTTCAAATCCAAAAAGTTCAGACTCAAGCAGCGTCTCGGGCATTGCCGCGCAATTTACGACTATAAAAGGTTTGTCCGCCCTTCTTCCAAGAGCGTGCACCCCCCTTGCCGCAAGCTCCTTTCCTGTACCGTTTTCACCATGTATGAAAACCGTTGAATCCGAGGCGGCGGCCTTGCCAATCATTTCTCTCACTTTTTTTATAGAATCATGCGATCCCAGAAGCCCCATGCCCGAATCTTCGCCCGAGCTTTCATGCTTTGCCACGTCCATTATTGAGCGCGACAGGTTAAATACTATATCAACACCGCTTTCATGCCTCAAAAATTCCTTATAATCGTCCTTTACCCTGTCCTGCATCCCGCTTTTAACATAAATAAGCCCCAGATTATACACCGCGTTCTTATTGTCGGCGTTTAAAAATATCGCTTTTTTAAAACTATCCATCGCCTCTTCTATGAGCCCTTTTCGCAAATATGCCAGCCCAAGGTCGTTATAAACATGCGATTTTTTCAGGCTGTCGCGGCCGATATCAAGCGCGGTCTTATAATATTTGATTGCTCCGTCATAATTGTCCGCGGAAAACATTATGTCGCCCAGGTTGGCGCTTGCAAGCTCTCCTGCCGGGTCGTATTGCAGCGCCATTTCAAATGACCTGACTGCGTTATTTATATCATTCAGGTTTTTATAAATAACACCCAGATACAGGTAAATTTCGGCGAAGAGCTTCTTCTTTTCAGGGTATCTTCCTGAATAAAGGATCGAACCTTTAAGGTCTATTTCCATCTCGGGAATTGCCCTTAAATTTTCCGCAGCCTGCGCGTTTTGCCCGGTTGAAATATCAATCAGGGCCATGTTAAAAAAATCCTCCCAGGAACGCCTCTTCGGGTCAATGGCCCCAAATAAAACATAGGCCTCCCTGTAATTCCCCCTGACAAAAGCGAGGTTTCCGTTCAGCCTTCCGGCCATATCGGGAGAGAGCTCATCTTCCACAATTTTTATCAGACCGGGAATGCTGTCATACTTTTTTTCCCTGAACCCGGCGTAAATGTCCCTTATTATTGAATCCCTTGATTTGATGGGTTTGCCGCATTTCCTGCAGTGTTTGTTCCCTTTGCCCGCCATCGCCCCGCAGTTCCCGCAATACATTTATGTTTCCCTGCGCGGGCTGTTTTTTTCAACAAAATCAATTCGCTGTATGGCTATTGCCGCTATTTTCGGATTGTCCTTGTATTTTGGTATTATGGATTCGTAAACCCTTACAGCGTCCTGCCACATTTCTTTTTTTTCAAACTCATACCCCGCTGAAAATTCCTTTTCAAATTCCATCAGCCTTTTTCTTTCAACTTCGGTAATATGCGTGGTAAAAAGGTGGCCTACCTCGGTAAAAAAAGATATGAGCAGTATATTTACGAAATATGCGGGAAATATCCCGGCCAGCAGCAGATTCAGGACGGTGAGCATACCCCATTCTTCCTTTTTCAGGAGGGTTTTGGGGACATTAATAAATTTTTCCCTGTCTTTTAATTCTTCTATTATGTTTTCAACTCCGCCGTCTTTTTCCGGAGTAATAATATTCAGTTCTTCTTTTTCATCCTTTTTTTTCTTCACGGTCTTCCTGTCGGCCATTTATCCCCCGCCTTAAAAATCACTTATTGCTAAAGGAAAGCATCCAGGTCATTATACATCAGTTTTTCAGGCGCATATACAGATATTTTTTCCCGTTTGTCTATCGAGTTATACGCATCAAAAAAGACTTTAAGCCCGGATTTTTTTACCCCGATGCCGGAAAAACTCACGGGCGTATCCATTATTTCAGCCAGGCCCTTTATCTCATCAAGATTTTTTTTGTTATGAAGTACTGATTCCTGGATTACCAGCCCCAGGGATACGTGCTCCCCGTGTAAAAACCGCTTCGCGCCGTTTATGTGTGTCATGGCATGGGCCGCCGCATGGGCGATAAGCCCGGTTATTGTGTTTTTTCCCAGGCACGAAATCATCCCGGCAAGTATGATGTTGAGCTCCGTAAGTTCCCTCTTTAAACGCCTGTCCTGCTTTGCCCATCCGGACCCGACTGTTTTTATTATTCTCTCCCTGCATGCCGACGCCATTGAATAAACCGCTCCGTCAATAACCGGGTTCCCATCTTTTACACCCGGCCGCGCCGCTGATGCCTCGTAAAATTTCGCGGCCGCATCCATTGCTCCGGCCGCGAAAAAGCTCATGGGCAGGCCGTAAAATATTTCATTATCTATTATTACCTCGCCGGCCACGGGCGTGTCCAGCGTGTCAGCATAGGCCCCTTCTTTTGTGTACATTACAGCCACAGGCGTCATTGCCGCGCATGTTGATGCCGATGTGGGGATATTAATTAATTTTATGGAAGGCATGTCCTTTTTTATGAGCTTGGCCAGGTCCATAACCTTGCCGCCGCCCAGGGCAAGCAGGCAATCCGCGCCTGCTTCGGTAAGCGCCCTTCTTACCCTGTAAACTTCGCCCGGCCACACTTCTCCCGCAAAAATAATTGCCCTCAAGTCCGGGTTTGACGCAAGCAGGGCCCCGCCATATTTTTTTAGAGCGTATTTTCCGGCAAAAAGAAACGGGGCCCTGAAGGGCCCCGTCTGAATATTTTTTATACAGCCTTCACCGCGTGTTATCTTTGCCGGAAACAGCAGCCTGCCGCCGCCTTCCGCGTGGTTCCCGGTAAGGTGAAAGCTTTTCATTTTTACTTGTTCAGCATTTCCTTATCCGCTTCCTTTTTGGAAAGCGATATTTTTCCGGAGCGCTCGTCCACTCCTTTTACCTTGACCCATACCATCTGACCCTCTTTGAGCACATCCTCGACCCTTGCTACCCGGCTCTCGGAAAGCTCCGATATATGGCAGAGCCCCTCTGTTCCCGGTGTTATCTCGATAAACGCCCCGAAGTTCATTATTTTAATGACTTCCCCGTGATAAAGTTTACCGATCTCGGGCATTCCGGCGACTTCCATTATCTTCTGCTCGGCGAGTTCAAGTACGTCCGCGTTTGCCGCGAATACTTTTACAGAGCCGTCCTGCTCGATATCTATCTTGGCTCCCGTCTCTTCCACGATTCTCTTGATATTCTTTCCGCCCGGCCCGATAAGATCCTTGATTCTCTCCTTGTTAATGGTGAGAATCTTCATTTTCGGAGCGTAGCGGGACATTTCCTTCCTTGACTCGGGAAGGCACTTTAATATTTTTTCCTCAAGAATAAAAATCCTTGCTTTTCTTGCCTGTTCAAGCGCGTCTTTCATAAGCTGCGGCGTCACGCCTTTTATTTTAATATCCATCTGTATCGCTGTAATTCCGTCTTTTGTGCCGGCCACTTTAAAATCCATATCGCCGAAATGATCCTCGGCTCCCTGGATGTCCGTCAATATGGCAAATTTTCCGCCCTGCTCAATGAGCCCCATGGCGATGCCCGCCACCGGTTTTTTAATCGGCACTCCGGCATCCATAAGCGCGAGAGTTCCGCCGCAGACAGACGCCATTGAAGAGGATCCGTTTGACTCAAGGATATCGGATACAATCTGTATTGTGTAGGGAAATGACTCCCTGTCCGGGATTACAGCCTTAAGCGCCCTTTCAGCAAGCGCGCCATGGCCTATTTCCCTTCTTCCCGGCCCTCTCATTCCTTTTACTTCCCCGACTGAAAATGGCGGGAAGTTATACTGAAGCGTGTACGCTTTCTTTGATTCGCCTTCAAGGTCGTCAAGAGACTGCGCGTCCTCATCAGAGCCAAGGGTCGCGATAACCAGGGCCTGCGTCTGCCCCCTTGTAAAAAGAGCTGAACCGTGCGTCCTGGGAAGTATGGTCACTTCGCATTCAATCGGCCTTATCTCGTCAAATTTTCTGCCGTCCGGCCTTACGTGGTCGTTGGCTATCATGTCGCGCAAAACGTTCATTTCAATCTCTTCCAGGACCGCCTTTATGTCCCCTAATTTTTCATCAAATTTCTCCACTCCGTATTCTTCAAGGAGTTTTCCCTTGCATGCCACTTTGACGGCCTCGATATTATCCTGCCTTTTTAACTTGTCGCTTTCTTTCATGGCTCTGGCTATGCCGGCCTGCGCGAGCGAAACAACATTTGATTTGACGGCTTCGTCCGTCTTTTTTATTTCAACCGCGCGTTTGGGTTTTCCGGCTTTTGCCTTAAGGGACTTTACGAAAGAGGCTATCTTTTTAATCTCGGCGTGGCCGGCAAGGATAACTTCAAGCATCTGATCCTCGGTAAGCTCCTTTGCCTCGCCCTCAATCATTGTAACAGCGGCTTCGGTGCCGGCTATTATGACATTCACTGAAGAATTGCTTATTTCCTCGTTTGTCGGGTTGATTATTATCTGGTCGCCGATTTTTCCTACCCTGACGGCGCCCACGGGGCCGTCAAATGGAATGTCCGAAATTTCCAGCGCGGCGGCCGAGCCGATTATCGCTATTATATCCGGGTCATTGATGCCGTCAAAAGAAATGACCTGGGTAATTATCTGCACCTCATTTAAGTATCCTTCCGGGAAAAGCGGCCTCAACGGCCTGTCAATGAGCCTGCATGTCAAAACTTCTTTTTCACGCGCCTTGCCTTCCCTCTTAAAAAAGCCTCCGGGAATCTTTCCTGCCGCGTAAAATTTTTCCCTGTACTCCACCGTAAGGGGAAAAAAATCCTGGCCCGCTTTGGCTTCTTTTGCCGCTACAACCGTGGCAATTACCATCGTTTCGCCCAGGGTTACAATAACGGCTCCGTCAGCCTGTTTTGCCATTCTGCCGGTCTCGATTGTAATTGTCTTCCCGGCTATTTCCACTGATTCTTTTGTGTATTGTGCCATTTGTTTACCTTACTTTCTTAGTTTTAATTTATCGATCAGGGTCTTATACCTGTCGTAGTCCGCGGTCTTTAAGTAATCAAGCAGGCGCCTTCTTTTGTTTACCATCTGAAGCAGCCCATGCCTTGAGCTTAAATCCTTCTTGTGTTTTTTGAGATGCTCGGTGAGATCATTGATCCTTGTCGTGAGCAGAGCGACCTGTACCTCGGGGGAGCCTGTGTCTTTTTCATGTGTCTTGTAACTCTGAATCAGTTCCTTTTTCTTTACGTTAACTAAAGCCATTTCTTTCACCAAACCCTTTCTTTTTTTTGGATTAAACGGCCAGGATTTCGTCGGCTATTCGGATAACCCCAGCGTTTTGTTTTGGGCCAAAATCAACCCTGTGTGCTTTAAGCACAATGGAGGTATATTATCATAAAAGGAAAACCCTGTAAAGGCAGAAAAAACCGGACGGCTTACCTTTCCAGTATCTCTTTTACCTGTTCAATGAGTTCGTACGGGTCAAAGGGTTTGATTATATAGTCATCGGCCCCGACTTTCAGGCCCTCCTCAGCGTCGCCTTTCTGCCCCTTTGCCGTAAGCATGACAACCTTTATATTGTTTAAAGCCTTGTTTTCCCTTATTTTTCCGCATGTTTCATAGCCGCTCATGCCCGGCATCATTATATCAAGCAGCACAAGGTTAGGCAGCGGCCCTTTTGCCAGTTTTTCAAGGCACTCTTCTCCGCTGTACGCCTCAATTATTTCATAATTTGCCAGTTCCATCGCTATTTTCACAATCTTCACTATATCAGGTTCATCGTCCACCACAAGTATCCTTGATTTCTCGGCCATAAATATTCCTCCTTATTTTGATATCCATCTTAAGTATATGGAAGTGCTGGCCAGCAGCATTGCCGAAGCCAGAAGAAAACATGTAAATGAAAGCCCCTTTAAAAACACAAGCCCGGACTTAAGCGACGCAACCGCCGCTTTCAGCGGTTCCAGCCTGGAGGCGTCCTGTGAAACAGCCGCCTGCGAAAGCGCGTTTATATTCACAGAAAGCTGCGGCAGCATTGTAAAAGTAGCGTAAATATGGGATGCCAGCGACACCGCCAGCACAGCCGCCGCAAATACCGGCAGCAGCCATATTAATTTTTTCTCCTTAACTATTGAAGTGAGTTTTTTCAACGACACTCCCATTATGGCGATGGCGGCTATGAGAATTAATAGCCCTGCGTAATAAACAATAAGGGCCGCGTCAAATTTCATTTTTGCTCCTTGTATTTAAGCAGCTCGTCAATAAGGCTGTTAAATTTTATGATCCCGGCAAGGCAGAAAACCGCGGATATTAAAAGCACGCCGTATGCCGAGTCCTGTATTATCATGTTGGTTGAAGCGTCCTTTATCACCGGTGATGACTTTATCATCATGAGAAGGGCGTAAAGAAGTATCCCCGATGGCGCCGTCATAAGAAGCGTATGAAACGTCGCCCTTTTAAATACCACGCTGTAACGCCTCGCGATAAATCCAAATACCAGGAATCCGGCCCAGAAGAGGATGCCGCTGGCCACAGCTTCGGCGTTTATTAAAAGTTGCGCCAGATTGTCAGACATTTACAGCTCCTTTTTTGCCGTGTTTCATTTTGTCGCCGCCCATATCTTCTCTATTATTTCCCTTGCCCTGGTCCTGCCCAGTATTTCGGCGAAAGATTCTTCAAGGGCGTTTAAGAGGCTCAAAAAGGACCTCATGCCCATTTTTGTCCTGTCAATTTTCTGCTTGGCAAATTCCGAGTCAACTATTGCCGAGCCGATATTGCCAAGATTTTCCCTGGCTATCCTGGCAAGCTCCGGTATTTTAAAACGCAGCCTGCGCAACAGCGCCGCCGAAACAAGTCCGTAAAGAATTATTTCCGCCTTTGCCTTTTCTATACCGGCCGCGTCATATGCGGCGGCTATATTATTGTCCCCGTTAAAACCGGCAAGCAGGTTCCACTCTTCATACGTCATATTAATGGTGATTTTTTTTTCCCTTGGAAGGCTTGCCATTCTTAAAACTTCATTTTCCGGGAATATAATATCTTTTACGTTTATTTCATCTTTATATGATGTGTAAATTTCCCTGGCGCTTTCTATTATAAGGCCTTCCACACATAAGCCGAGCGGGGGTTTTGATTTCAGGTGCTTTTCCTCAAAATAAAACGAGCCTTCATCTATCGCCAATAAAAGCTGGACAAGAGCCTCTTTTTTATCTCTGGCACGGCCCATGGACTTTTCAACGGACACATCGGAAATTTCGCCGCTGTTTATCTCAACGAACCCTTTTATCCTTCCGGAGTCAATGTTAAGAATGCCGGTCTTGCCATAACTGCAAAGGAGCCTTAACATTCCCGCAACACTGATACTGTTGATTGTTCCTCTCAATTTTATCCTCCGTTATTTATACATTAAATATAACCTAAAAATCCACTCCTATCAAGCCATTTTTACCCCTTTTTAGCTGCTCGCCTAATCCAGGGGTATGACAAACTTAAATACCGACCCCGTTGCTTTTCCGGCGGATTCCGCCCAGATTGCCCCCTGATGCGCTTCAATAATGTTTTTGGATATATTAAGCCCCAGGCCGACCCCCTTTAAAATCCGGTTATCGCTCTGGTTTGCCTGATAAAATCTGTCGAATATTTTTTCAATATGGCCATCTTCTATTCCTGCGCCGCTGTCGCTGACATATATCATTATATACCTCTGCCTTACCGCCATCCCCTGGTATCCGGCCGCCCTTTTCGGCACGTCTCCCGGTGCTGCCTGCTTTGCCCCTATCTTTATAACAGACCCGCGGGGCGAATACTTAACAGCGTTCCCTATAAGATTTGTCATTACCTGG
>CAZMGF010000034.1:0-28102 GCA_964565765.1 uncultured Spirochaetia bacterium | reverse complement strand
GGTACGGTTGTACTTGTTGAAGTCGGTACGGTTGTACTTGTTGAAGTCGGTACGGTTGTGTTTGTCGAAGTCGGTACGGTTGTGCTTGTTGAAGTCGGTACGGTTGTATTTGTTGAAGTCGGTACGGTTGTATTTGTTGAAGTCGGTACGGTTGTATTTGTCGAAGTCGGTACGGTTGTGTTTGTCGGAACCGGCGAGCTTGTCGAAGTTGGAGGTACAGGCGTGCTTGTCCTGGTATCAGTGGGGGTTGAGCTTGGCGTAAATGTTGCTGTCGGCGGCACAGGTGTATTTGTCCGTGTGAATGATGCCGTTGGTGGTACTGGTGTATTTGTCCCTGTGAATGTGGCAGTCGGAGGCACAGGCGTGTTTGTCCTGGTAAATGAAGCCGTTGGTGGTACGGGAGTATTTGTTTTTGTCGGGGCCAGCGGCGTCCTTGTAGGAGTTGAGGCGGCCGACCCTGTTCCCGCGAATGAAATTACGCAGGATGCTGGAATACTGCATGTAAAAGAATTTCCGCTTACCGGGATCGCAGTCTGGGCCACGAGATTGTTGTTGGCATCTGTGAGCCATGGCGTCACAGACGTGGCGGAGATCCCGTTAAGATTAAACTGCTGGCTTGTGGCAGACGTATTCTGGTTGATGACGACTATCGCAAATTTACCCGAGACCGGATCCGTATATGCCGAGCAGCTTAAGCCCGATGTCGGCGCCTCGGTTGCGCCAATGCGTACAAAGCCCGGCTTGACGAACTTGGAGTAGTTGCCAAGGGTGTAGAGCCTTTTTGTCGGATTGCCGCTGCTGTCGCACAGCCCCTCATCGTCGGAATTCGTGTTGACCAGCCACCAGTAACAATAGGCGTTATAATTATTGTCCACGACGCATTTATGAAGCTGGTTGGCATAGTAGATGCCGCTGTCTATGTTTCCATCGCTGGTTTTTTCCGATGTCTCGGTCTCCCACATCTCGACTGTATGTCCGGCAGTTGTGGAATAACTGGCCGGCATGGGGTTTGGTCCGCCGCCGTATAGGTGCATGCCTATGCACTTCACGTATTTCGCGGCGTTTGAGTCTCCCATGGTGGTCGCGGCGAGGGAAAAGTTGCACGCGAACGACTCAGGCATCATTATTATATTATTGAAACCGGCGGCCGCAAGGTCCGGGCCCAGGTAGGTGCCGATGAAGCTGTCAAAGTTCGAGGCCGACCAGAGGCAGGCATCGTAGCTGGGATCATAATCCGGTTCGTTCTGGACCGATAACGCGTAAAGGTTAAATCCATAAGTATTCTTGCAGGCTGTAACGAAGCTGGTAAGGTAAGCGGCATAGTCACCGTAGTGCGATGTGGCAAGCTGGTTGGTGTTGGTGCCGGGGTTGCCGTTGTCGTTGCCGGTGTTGTTGCCGTCTACATTGTTGTTGTTCTTCCACTTCGCCGGAGGGCTCCAGGGGGTGCCGAATACCCTGACGTTGGGGTTTATTTTCAGCGCCTGGGTAGCCGAGCCGCATGCAGTGCCCCAGTTGCTGTTGCCTGAATCGTCGACACCGATACGGATAATGGATAGCCCTGCATGGCCGTTCACCTGGTCATCCGCCCAGAAGTCCGTCGCAAGCGCAGCCGTGATTTTGCTTTCAACCCACTGGCTGCTTGCGCCGAAACCTGAGATTGTCTGATATTGTGTAGTCGCGTCAATAGTCGCCGTGCCTGCAAAAACCGGTGTCACAGCAATCAACGCAAATGCCAGTATCACTGCCGAACCTGCCCAAAATTTGTTTTTCATGTTGCCTCCCTTATAAAACTACCAGTTTTATTATAACGATTAACCTTTTTTTCAAAAAAAAACAAAACACAAAACTCTTTTACCATCGATACCGCACACGTCTTCTCCCACACGTGTGCTGTTGCACGTGTGCACAAACAAAGGATACTCAATTAATGGATTATTGTCAACGTTATAACGTGAAAATAAATGTGTATGGTTTTAACAGGAAAATCAAGGTGATTAACCGGTCAACGTTCTGTATTAAGAAACATCGTTTTTAAATATCGCAATACTATTTCAATTTTTTTACTTATCCCTGACTATCACAACTTCCCCTGCTTTGCCAGCGTGCCCGCTTCCATCCGCGCCTGAAGCAAGTATATAATAATAGTAAATTCCGTTTGAGAGTGTGATAAAATTTGCGGAATCAAGCATAACAACATTGCCGCCCGCGTAATAGGTTCCATCTGTTTCTATCCGCCTGATGAGCCTGAAGCCTGTTGTATAAAGGCTGAATTTTACAGATGAACAATCCCTTGTAATATTAAAACCAATTCCCATTGCCGCCTGCCTTGACGGATTAAAAGGATCCGGATATGGACGCACATCCGATATAGTAAGTGTGCCCTGCTGAGGCTGCCTGGTTGGAGTATATGTGGCCGTTGGAAGCGTAGTCTGCGTCAACGTCGCGGAAGCCTGCTGTGTTTGCGTTAATGTCGCGGTATATGTCTCCGTCGGTGTGAATGACTGCGTGTTTGTCGAGGTCTGCGTTAAAGTATTTGTGGGAGTATAAGTCATTGTCGCAGTGTATGTGGCTGTGTTTGTATTTGTCGGGGAGGCGCAGGCCGCCAAAATTGCCTCGCCGAACCCGCTGGTGTCCTCCCAGTCATTGGGGGTTCCGTTCCACATCAGAACGCCGTTGCGGGTGGGGCCGCAGGTTTCATTGTGGTCAACGGCCACATCAAAACCTATGGCCAGTGAAGGCGAAGGTGTTTTTCCAATGTCACTCCATAATATTTTAAACTCGGCCGAATATCCGTTTGCGGTCTGGTATGTAGAAGCGGTTGTGCTTCCCAGATGTCCATAAACTTCGCGCACCACAGGATCGCCGTATCTTATCGAAAACTCAAAGTCACCGGCCCCGTAAGTGGTGGCGTGGTCGTTGTTCGCGTTTATATAAACCTCAACAGCGTCATCTTCGGGCCAGTCCGCCGCCGGGTTTGAATTGCACAGCACGGGGTCTATAACATTTACTCCCACATAAAGCGCAGTTGCGTCCCATTTAATCATGAAACTTGCGCTTACCGCTCCGGCTGTCCCTTCCGTCACCCTTGTGACGCCGGTCCATGTTCCGCTCTGCCAGCCCGCGTCATTTAAATTCCCGTCTATTACAAAAGGGGTTCCCTGCGCGCAGCCCGCGTAAACCACACCCGGTGTCTGTATTGGGGTGGAGGTGAATGTCTGTGTTGCAGTCGGGGTTGCCGTCTGCGTGGGCGGGGTTCCGGTTGTTGTGGCCGTGGGGCTGTTCGTCGGCGAAGGAGTAAGGCAGGACGGCGGTGTCACCGCGGCGAGCCACGCCATTACATCTGCGCCGTGGCACGATGTGGGTGTATAATTCCAGTCCTGAATCAGCGTGGGCCCTGAATAAGGATTCAGGTCCCATGCAGTGGCGCTGTACATATAATTGGCGTTATTGCCGCCGTTGAGCCATGAAATAAAGCTGGATTCATAAGGATTACAGCCGCTGTCGTCCCACCCGCAGCAGTAGCCTTCATTATTTGTCCCGCCCATATTGGAACCGAATTCACCCACAAAAACGCAGTACCCCGCGTTAACGGCCACAGTAATATATTCATCCCAGCTTGCCGCGTCATTATTTCCCGGGTTTCCGTAATATACATGCGCTTCATAAGCCACGCCATAGCCTGTCATGGTATTTCCGGTATTCCTGTCTGTAAGCGGATAGGACGGAATTCCTGTGAGGTCATGAGCCCAGACAAGGCCGTCGGCAATGGCTATATTTTTCGCCCCCGTGTCACGTATTGTCTGCACCATGGTCTGGTAACCCGGGCTGTTAAAACTGCCCGACCAGCCGCCGTTCTGCCAGACGCTCAGCGGCATATATGTCGGCTCATTATAAAGGCCGAACAAAACAGCCGGGTTATTTCCGAATGTCGCGGCAAGGCTCTGCCAGAATACAAGGGCGTTCATGTCGGCCATTGCAGGCCCCGTTGCCTGCACAGAAGTGGAGGTTCCCCAGGTGCCGAGACCTGACCAGTGAAGGTCGAGAATGACATAGCAGTTAAGGTTGGATGCGGCGTTCACCACATTCGTAACCATTGTCCTGTAATTGCTCTGCTGTGTTAAATCCTGTGTTGAAGCGGAAGAAGTTGTACCGTTGTCATAACCGAACCAGAAATCCTGATTTAAGGGTATCCTGACAATATTGGCCTTCCAGGTATTTACTGCCACGGCTATTGACTGCGTCATATCTCCGCCGCCTCCTGCCGGAGGCCCCTCGCCGTCAGCCCGCCATTCCAGTCCGTCCACATTTACGCCGGTAAGCCTGACAGGGCAGCCTGTGGCGGCGTTGACAAACTGGGTTCCGGATACGGCAAGCTGGGGCGGTGCGGCAAAAAGTGATATTGGATTTGTCATAAGCAGGTATGCTGTAATTGTAAGAAATATAAATGCGTTTTTTGGCGTAAGATTCATCCCATTCTCCGGCCTTTCCGGCGCCTTAATTTCATGCTTTAAAAGATATTATACCACAACATGCGCAGCCCCCACAAAACATAACGCAAATTTTTGAACGTGCTCCAGATTTGCGTTAGCGACAATAAAAAAGCCCCGGCTCTGTTGAGCCGGGGCTTTTGGTTACAATATTCTTTTTTATACTTAAAATATCAGCCCGTCAAACAATGTGCCTAACGTCTGTTTTAGTTTCTCTTTCAGGTCGGCCAGCTTTATATCCGTTTTTACTTCGCAGATGTTTGCCTCGAAAGGCTTTCCGTCTTTTGTCCCTTTTCTAGCGTTAAAGAATACCTCGGCATGAGCGTCAAGGTGTTTCATCGCCTGCCTGAGCTGGTTTTTCTGATCCAGCCCGATGGGCGCCGGGCACTCAAAGCCTATTAACCTGAGGGTTTCTTTCCTGCTTTTAATCGTGACAATCTTAGCGTTGCCGCCTGGCGCCGCCTGCAGCATGTGGCCCAATATTTCGCCGCCAAGCTGGTCCGCGCTTATTGTGCTAATGTTGCCCTCAATAAATACGCTTGCGTCAATCGTGTCTCCTTCGCCGAGCGGATGCTGTGCCGGGACCGCGACCGGCGCCGGGCTCAGCCTGTTTTTAATCATCACGGATATCAGTTTTACATCATTTTCTCCCATGGGCGGCCTTACGCGCAATATTACTATTTCTTCTTTTTTCATCGATCTTCTCCCCTGTACTGCTTTTTTGTTTCTTTACAAACTTTGCTTCTGAATCTCCTGCTTCTTTCAATAATTCGCTTTTTACTCCAATCCTTTAGGTTAATAGTATCTCACATAATAGGGGTTTTGTATTTTAAATCGCACCTCTTTTGCGCTTTTAGTCCGGCAGGCAAGTCACTGTTGCATAAATCGTAAAAAGGTATTATAATGGTTACATGGATAAAAAACTTGTAATCGACAGGGCAAAAACAGCGATTGTGGTAATTGACCTTCAAAAAGGCATTGCTTCAATGCCGACTCAGCCGCACGCGGCGAAAGACGTCATAGAAAATACGGCAAAAATGCTTCAGGCTTTCAGGCAGAATAATATGCCTGTTTTCCTTGTGCGGGTTTCTTCTTCCCCTGACGGCAAGGACAGGCTTACTCCCGTCACTGATATGGCCGGCCAGTCCATGGGCCATATGCCCCCTGACTGGAGCGAAATTGTCCCTGAATTATCAGCCGGGGCCCCGGATATTATAATCACCAAGAAACAATGGGGTGCCTTTTACGGCACAGAGCTTGACCTTCAGCTCAGGCGCAGGGATATAAAGACAATAGTTTTGTGCGGTATTTCCACCAATATGGGAGTTGAAAGCACGGCAAGATTCGCATTTGAATACGGCTACAACCAGGTCTTTGCCGAAGACGCGATGTCGTCGCGCGCGGCCGAGGACCACGAATTCGCAATAAAAAAGATTTTCCCCAGGCTAGGACTCGTCCGCAGTGTTGCTGATATACTTGAAGCGCTCAAGTAATAAAATCCACGGCTTTCTTTTTACATTCTTAATAACCCGCGCTATCTCGTCCTTTAAAAAATCACAATTTTTATTAAAATAATTTAAAATTTTATTCTTATATAATCATTTCACAATTGCCAGTTTTGAAAACACATCCCTGTGTTCATTTCTCGGGGTCGTGGCGGTTATCCTGTAAATCAGCACGCCGGAGGCGACCGGCCTGGCCGCCCTGTTTTTACCGTCCCAGTAATAACTGTCATATCCTTCAAGGCCGGGCAGCCCGTCTGTATCCAGCACTACTTCGCCGGAAACAGTGTAAATTTTAATGCTCACATCAGCGTCCGTTGAGAGCCAGTAAACAATATGGGTGTCATTCATCATCGGATTTGGAAAACTGCCCTTCAGATTTAATACCAGCGGCTGCGGAGTCGGCGTAAACGTTGCCGTAACTGTCGGGGTAATCGTCGGCGTTCCTGTAAGAGTGCTTGTGTATGTGGGGGTAAATGTCGCCGAAATTGTAAAGGTCGGGGTATAAGTCGAAGTCATGGTCATAGTCGGAGTGGCCGTATTTGTCGGGTAGAATACATACTGGTTATTTGACGAAGTCTCGCTTACTCCGTCAGCCGACACATAAGCGGTGTTGCTTATGGATCCGTCAAAAGCCGATGTTATCCTGGCAAGAAAACAGCATACATTAAATAAATTTCCGCTTCCTACCTGCGGGAAGTTCCAGTCAAGTTCATTGCCGGTCACGGTAGCGCCGCAGGCGCTGTCAACCGGGGCAAGTTCCGGCGGCATAGGGTCCCTTACTTTCACGTTTGTATAACTTAAAATGGATGTTCCCAGCTGTGTGAGAAAAGAGGCCCAGTCTGATGAGCCGGAAAGATTTATCCACAATCCACCGGTAAGTCCGGGTATAACACTTGGATCGCAGCCTGCGTAGCCCGCGCCGTTCGTAACAGTAGAATTATTGCATACAGCGTCTATTATAAATCCGCGGTTGCGCAGGTCATATGCCGTATATGTCATTGAAAACGGCACTGCCATGGTAAATTCATCCGAGCATTCAACCGATTTTACAGGCGCGTCGGTTATAAGTATAAGGGTTTTTGAGGCGTCCGGCCTCCAGAAAGCCACGGCCGTATTGAGAGCCGCGTCATAAAGCGCGTCAAGCCCCGCTTCTGGCAGGTCCCCGCCGCCAGTAGCAATCAGGCCGCCCACCCATCCGATAAACTGGGCGTCGCTTGACGCAAAACCGTAATTTTTTTCCTCAGTCGGATCGCCTGCCTGCGGGTCATAAATATCCCTGTATTCTTCCAGCCCCTGCCTGTAATCAATGCCTACGGTAACAAGCTGCGCTGTAAAATTTGCTATATTATTTTTTATTCCGGCTATCTCAGAACCCATGGAACCGGTGCAGTCAATAACCCACATTATGTCGGCCTTGGCGCTTGCGGTGGCGGTAATCAGCGCCGGATTTATGCTCAGGCAGACCGTAACAGTGTCGCCCACTTTTCCGACTGAAGGTGAAACTGATTTTATCAGGGTTAAAGCCTGCGCATTGAGCTGCGTCCGGCCAATAAGCGCGGATATGGCAATAATTGCCAGAAAGATTAACTTTCCTTTATTATTTGTATTCATCCCCAACCCCGGTAGAACTTATTTTAACTTATATGAACATTATAACATGGGGCCGGACAAGTTTGCAAGCATTTGTGTTATGGCCAGACAGCCATACCCTTAATTGCGCCGGATTGCTAAAGTATTTCGCTTAAACCCCTCGCCGCGGTGTAAACGCTTGAAGTGCCGCAGATAAAATAAGCTATCCTGGCCGCGTCTAAAATCTCTTCCTTTGTCGCCCCGAATTTAATCGCCTGCATTGCAAGCGATTTTACGCCGTCAGGCGCGCCGATTGACGCGTCAAGGGCCATGGCCACAAGGTACTTGTACTTTACCGGCAGCGCCCCTTCAGCGAATGTGAATTTTCTGGTTGATTCAACGATGTCAAAAAAAGCAGAATCCTTCTCCTTAATTACCTCGAGCGGGTGCTTGTCCATGAATAAAACCTCCTGGTGTTTTTTCCGGGCGGACATCTAAGTCCGCCCCTACAAGAACAGGACATATGTTGAAGGCGGGACTTTTTGGAGCCCCAGCAAACCCAAGTAATGGGCATATGAGACTTTTGGAGGGGCCTGCGCATCATTAGCCGTTTATTAGAAACATTATTTTGGGCGCAGCTATCCCGGAAAAAGGCTCATATGCCCATTGCTTGTAAAAGTATTACACCATTGCTTTTCTTTTAAACCTCACCCTGTACGTACATCCCGCGCAGAGCGGCTCCACCGCCTTTTTCGCCGAGAAGCCGTCATATATTTTTTTCGCCCTTTTGCTGTTTATTATCTCATCAAAGCTTTTCTCCCCTATGTTCCCCAGGCCCATTACCCCGTCAGCGTCCAGGCAGCACGGCACCACTGTGCCGTCGGCAAGTATGGCCGCCTGATAGCGCAGCCCAAGGCAGAATGCCGGCCCTTTGATTTCAGGAGAGCCCGGGGCGGGCCATTCAAATACTTCAGCCTGGTTGAGAAAAATATTTTCCGCAAGATTTATGCCGTTAACCCTTTTTTCGTTATTATCAATGGCCTTTCCGCCCGTGTATCTTTTCTTAATAAGCTCCAGCACCGCATTGTTTTTGTTTTTTTCTCCTTCAGAAAGGTTCCATAGCCTTAAGGATATGAGCACCCCGGCCAGAGCCGCTTCATCGGAAAGTTCAAAGATAGGATTTATGAATTTTTCAAGGTTTTTTTTATCTCTGCTGTTTTCCATACTGTGCAGTGAAAAATTAATCTGCCTTAAGGCCGGCTTTTTTATTATTTCCCTTAACTTTTCTATCATGGTGCCGTTTGTGGCAAGGTTTACCTTAAAGGAATATTCTTCGCAAAGGTCGAATATTTTTACTATTTCGGGGTGCATTAGAGGTTCGCCCATTACGTGCAGGCAGAGGTGGCGCGTTTTGCCCTTTATTTTTTTTAATATCCCGTTAAAAAACCGGGTATCCATAATTTTAAGCGGCCTCTTTGACCCACCACAAAACGAACATTTTAAATTGCAGGCGTTCGTTATCTCTATATATATTTTCTTAAATGTCCTGGCCATTCCCGTATTTAACTTTTTATCTCACGCCTGTTCTTGCGCCTGTCCGCGTCCTGTATGACAAGGTCAAAAACCGGCTTGATGCCCTCTTTTTCCGCCCTTTTAATCCTGTCAACTTCCTCTTCGCCGAGTTCCATTATCGCCTTAAAGACAACGCCCCTGTGCAGGTCGCCGGTAAATAGCCACTCGTATTCATCCTTGTTATATACACTTTTGCCCTTCTGCTGCCATGATACAAATACCAGGTCAACCTGCTGCTTTTCATAAGTATCAAACATCTCAAGTTCCCTGCCGTCAAAATACTCCACCATATTCTCTATGTCCGGGAACTCCACCTTGAATATACCCAGGTTGATGTCTATGACTTTTCCGACACCCTCTACAAGCTTTTTCGACCTTTTTATCACTTCGCCCTGGTTGTTTTTCCAGTAATCAAGGTTCTTTACCCTTACCCTGTCTCCTACTTTCATCTGAGCACCCCTTTTGCGTTAAAATAAACGCTCTATGGTAATATAAATTTTCCATGCTTAAATCCGGTTTTAATTATACTAACTCTAAAAGTGTTTGTCAAGACGGGTTAAACGTTTGACACCTGGATTAAATGTGGCAGGCGGGACTTTTTTTGCCAATCGTTAAATAATACTATTACGTGTAAATTAAGCTGCGTAAAGCTTTAATTCCCACTTTTACTGCGTCATCCTGCACCGCCCAAGAGCTGCTCGATTGGCTAAAAAAGGCCTGCCTGCCACATAAATACCGGGCCGCCACACAGGGCGGCCCCTGCAAAAGCCGGACAAATGTTACAAGCGGTTGTAAATTATGGCCTGTATTGTCCTTGACACTCTATCCCCTAAATATTAAAATAATATATATTTTTAAAGGAGGTTTTTAATGGAAACAGGCTTTACCACAAATGTCACTTTACCGGTCGCTTTTCTCGCCGGGCTCTTGTCTTTTCTTTCCCCCTGCGTGCTGCCGCTAATACCCGGATATATTTCATTTATTTCGGGAGCCTCCCTGCAGGAGCTCGCCGCGGCCGATGACATTAATAAAGTGCGCTCAAGGGTCATTATCAATTCCCTTATGTTCGTCCTGGGCTTCACGGTTGTCTTTGTGCTCCTGGGGGCCTCCGCCACCGCTATCAGCAAAATGCTTCTGCGCTATTTAAAACCATTGTCAATCGCCGCCGGTGTCGTTATCGTCATATTTGGGCTTCATACAATGGGAATAATACGGATCCCGTTTTTATACATGGAAAAACGGTTCCAGTCCAACTCTAAACCTGCCGGCCTTTTCGGCTCTTTCATAATCGGCCTTGCTTTTGCTTTCGGCTGGACCCCCTGCATAGGCCCGATACTGGCCGGCATACTGGCTGTCGCGGCTTCAGGGCGCACCATAATGAATGGTATAATACTGCTTCTGGTATACTCGCTCGGGCTTGGTGTGCCTTTCATGATAACGGCCTGGTCCATCACCCTTTTCTTCAGGGTCTTTGACAGGATAAAAAAATATATGGGAGTTATTGAATGGATTTCAGGCGCTCTTCTTGTTATAATCGGAGCGTTGATGATAACGGGTGGCCTCGGTAAGATAGCCGGGGCGCTTGATTTTTTAAACAAATTTTCGAGGTGATGATTTGAAAAAACTATTATTTGTTATTGTTATGCTTGCGTCAATCCCGTTTTTTATTGCCTGTCCTTCCGAACCAAAAACTCCGCCTCCAGCGGCGGCTCCTGCGCCGGCTATGGCGCCTGTCGATAACATGGCAGCTTCAGCCGCGCCGGCTGCGTCTTCAAAACCCTCCGCCGCAACCGCGGGTTATGCAAAACGGACAAACAGAGCCGCCGACGCAGCAAAGGCCCCCGATTTTTCAATGAAGGATCTATCGGGAAATGTAATTTCTATTTCCGCAAATCTGGGAAAAGTAATCATACTTGATTTCTGGGCCACATGGTGCCCGCCCTGCAGGGCGGAGATACCGGACTTCATATCATTAAATACAAGGTATTCCGGCGGCAATTTTGTCATGATAGGAGCGGCCGTGGATAATCCCGATAAAGTCAGGGCCTTCGCGCAGAAAATGTCCATGAACTATTCAATAATAATCGCGGACCAGGATCTTCAGAATAATTTCGGAGGTATACGCGGAATCCCGACCACATTTGTTATAGATAAAGAGGGATATATTGTAAGGCAGTATGTGGGTTACAGGCCAATGGCGATATTTGAACAGGATATAAAGGATCTCATGTAAAAGTAAAAAGTTAAAATTCAAAACCAATAAGTAATACGGTTTAATGGGCGGGAGAAATCCCGCCCTTATTTTTTAAATCCCCTTAAGAGTTCGCCGGTGTCGCCCACGAACTCAAGCCCGGCATTCCTGCCAGTACCATCAAATATTAATTGCCTGCCGCATAAAAAACAAAGGGCGCGGATTTCTCCGCGCCCTTTTCTATATTACCTGCCGCTTAAATCTTGCCCGCGCAGCCCAGCACGTTTTTGAGTTTGTTCTTTACTACAGCTTTGATGGCGTCCCTTGCCGGCCCGAGATACTTCCTCGGGTCAAATTCACCCGGGGTTGTCGCGAATACTTCGCGTATGGTGGCCGTCATAGCAAGCCTTAAGTCTGAGTCTATATTTATTTTGGCCACGCCCATTGCCGCGGCTTTCCTTAAGAGGTCCTCGGGAACGCCCTTCGCGTTGGGCATCTGCCCGCCGAATTTGTTGCATTTGTCCACAAGCGCCTGCGGCACCGATGACGCGCCGTGAAGAACCAGCGGGTATCCAGCCGGAAGAACCTTCATTATCTGCTCAAGCCTTTCAAAATCAAGCTTGGCTTCGCCTTTGAACTTATAAGCGCCGTGGCTCGTGCCGATGGCGACAGCCAGCGAATCACAGCCGGTCCTTTTAACAAACTCGGCCGCCTGGCCCGGGTTCGTAAACTTTGAATCAGCCTCGCTCACATTTACCGCGTCCTCGACGCCGGCCAGCTTGCCGAGCTCGGCTTCGACCGGTATGCCTTTCGAGTGGGCGTAATCAACGACTTTTTTTGTTTCGGCTATGTTGCCCTCAAAATCGAACCTTGAGGCGTCTATCATAACTGAGGTGAAACCGCCGTCAACGCATGATTTGCATACTTCAAAATCCTCGCCGTGGTCCAGGTGGAGCGCAATCGGCAGCCCTGAATCTTCGATTGCCGCCTGAACGAGGTGGATCAAATATCCCTGCCTGGCGTATTTTCTCGCGCCCGCCGATACCTGAAGTATGAGCGGAGCCTTTTCCTCTTTTGCGGCGTCAACTATGCCCTGAACTATTTCCATGTCGTTCACATTGAACGCGCCTATCGCGTAACCTTCTTTATTGGCCCTTGCGAACATTTCTTTTGTTCCTATTAACGGCATATGTCTCCTCCTTGTATAGTCTTTCTTTTTATTTTTTTGCTTTTTTATCCGCTTCTTTTTTTGCCTTCGGCTCTTCTTTTTTCACCGCTTCCTTCTTTTCCGCTTTCTTTTCCACTGCCTTCTTCGGTTTTGCTTCTTTGGCCCCTTTTTCATCCTTGGCGGTTTCTTTTTTATATATGGATTCCGCGCCCACAAGCTCAATCATGGCCATATCCGCGCAGTCTCCCGGCCTTGGCGAGAGCCTTAAAACCCTTGTGTATCCGCCGGCCCTTTCCCTGTAAAGCGGGGCAATTTCGGCAAATAATTTTTTGAGGATATCCGGCTGCTCTATTGTCCTGCCGGCTTCCCTCCTGTTATGCACCGAGTCAACCTTGGCCCTCGTAATAAGCGGCTCCACAACGCCCCTTAAATATTTTGCCTTTTCAAGCCCTGTCCTGATCCTGCCGTGCCTGAAAAGCTCCGTGGCCAGGTTCCTGAAAAGCGCTATCCTGTGTCCCATTTCCCTTCTAAATTTCTTCTGCTTCTTTCCGTGTCTCATTTCAAACTCCTTATTTGTATTATAGGCTTTAGAGCCGGAAGGCTGTTACTTCTTCCCGCCTTTTTTGATTTCTTTCAAGAGTTCCTTGTCTATCTTCATCCCCAGCCCCATTCCCATTTCGGAAAGGACCTCTTTTATCTCGTTTAAGGATTTTCTGCCGAAGTTCCTGTACTTGAGCATGTCCACTTCCGACTTCGTAACGAGGTCGGCGATGGATTTAATATTCGCGTTCTTCAGGCAGTTCGATGACCTGACGGAGAGTTCGAGCTCCTCGACGGATTTGGAAAGCATATTTTTGAGTTTTTCCTTTTCCTCGTCGATCTTCTCCTCTTTGATATCGTCCATCGCGCCTTCCTGGCTGATGAAGATGTTCAGGTATTCCCTTAGAATCAGCGCCGCCTGCGTAAGCGCGGTTTCCGGCGTGACCCTTCCGTCAGTTGTAATTTCGAGGATGAGCTTGTCGTAATCGGTTATCTGCCCGACCCTGGTATTTTCAACTTCAAGTTTCACATTCGTTACCGGGGTAAATATCGAGTCCGTCGGCAGTGTGCCGATGGGCATATCCGCCCTTTTATTCTTGTCCGCCGTGACATATCCGCGGCCCACGTCTATTTCCATTTCCATGGAAATTTTCGCTTCCCTGCTGGTCAATGTGGCGATGTGCAGTTCCGGATTAAGGATCTTCACGTCGCTGTCTTTCTTGATGTCCGCGGCTGTTACTTCCCTTTCGCCGTCGGCCTCAAGATATATCTTCTTGGGGGCGTCGCCCTCAAGTACGATATTGAGCTGTTTGAGGTTCAGCACTATCTCGGATACGTCCTCAATTACGCCGGCGATGGTGGCGAACTCGTGCTGTACGCCCTCTATTCTGACCGATGTAATGGCCGCGCCCGGGATGGATGAAAGCAGTATCCTCCTGATTGCGTTGCCGATGGCAATCGCGTAGCCGCGTTCAAACGGCTCCGAAACAAACCTTCCAAACTTATCCGATAAATCCTCTTTTTCAAGCTTTTTGGGCTTCTGAAGATTTTTCCATTTCATTAGATTGTTACCCCTTTCTTATTATTTGGAGTATAACTCGACTATAAGCTGTTCCTGGACCGGCAGGGCTATATCCGTCCTGACAGGCTCATTCTTTATGACGGCTTCGTTCTTTTCGAAGTTCATCTCTATCCATGTCGGCGTCGTTTTCTTCTTGGATGATTCCAGAAGGGCCTTTTTCACCGAATTCATGCCCATGGCCGTTTCATTTACCGATATCTTATCGCCCGGTTTTACCTCAAAAGACGCGATATTTACCTTTTTTCCGTTGACGCGCACCAGGCCGTGCATTACAAGCTGCCTGCCTTCCCTGCGTGACACGGCAAATCCGCATTTATGGACGGTGTTGTCGAGCCTTCTCTCAAGTATCTTGAGAAGGTTTTCGCCGGTCTCGCCCTGCCTCTGGTTTGCCATCTGAAAATAGCGCCTGAACTGTTTTTCAAAAACGCCGTATATCCTTTTAACTTTTTGTTTTTCCCTGAGCTGCTTTCCGTATTCGGAAAGCTTCCTGCTCCTGGCCGTGTCGTGGTGCATGCCGGGAATGTAGGGCCTCCTGGAGAACGCGCATTTGTCAGTCATGCAACGGTCGCCTTTTAAGTACAGTTTTATATTTTCCCTTCTGCACTGCCTGCATAAAGCTGCTCTATACCTTGCCAATTTAGAACCTCCTGATATTACGTTTGTAATAAAATTTTTTAATTAAATTTAAACCCTGCGTTTCTTCGGCGGCCTGCATCCGTTGTGCGGGATGGGCGTAACGTCCTTTATGGAAAGAATCTCGAGCCCTACCGCCTGGAGCGACCTGATTGCCGGCTCCCTGCCCTCGCCCGGGCCCTTTACATATACTTCAACCTTGCGCACGCCCATATCGACAGCCACTTTTCCCGCTTTCTCTGCGGCAAGTCCGGCCGCGTGAGGCGTTGATTTCCTCGCGCCTTTCATTCCCACAACCCCGCCGGAGGCCCACGCTATCGTGTCGCCTTCTTTGGTTGTAATGGTTACTATTGTGTTGTTGAACGTTGAGTTGATCCTGGCAACCGCCAGCTCAGGTATTGCTTTTCCTTTTTTCTTGGTAGACAAGTTACTTCCTCCTTATTGTTAACCTATTATTTTTTCGGTGCTGCCGGTGCTGCTGCCGGTGCCGCTGATGTTGCCGGTTTCTTGCCGGCGCCAACGGTCTTTTTGGGTCCCTTCCTCGTCCTGGCATTGGAACGCGTCCTCTGCCCGCGGACCGGGAGGCCCTTGCGGTGCCTTAAGCCCCTGTAGCTTCCTATATCCATCAGCCTTTTGATATTCTGGGTTACATCCTTGCGCAGGTCTCCCTCGACCTTAATCTGTTTTAGGAGCATGGTTTCCTGAATCCTGTAAACTTCCTGCTCCGTCAGGTTAAAGGCCCTGGTATCCGGGTTAATTCCCGCGTCTTTTAAAATTGCCTTGGCAAGTGAATTGCCGATGCCGTAGACATAAGTCAGTGCAACTTCTATCCTTTTATTTTTCGGTAAATCTATTCCTGATATGCGCGCCAATTTAATACCTCCTGATTTTTCTTTTGGTGGACCTTTATCTTAACCCTGCCTCTGCTTGTGTTTCGGATTCTCGCAGATGACCTTAACCTTGCCTTTTCTTTTGATAATCTTGCATTTTTCGCATATTTTTTTGACTGATGCCCTTACTTTCATTTCTGTTCACCTCTTTGTTTTCCGTGCCTGTATATTATCCTGCCTTTTGTCAGGTCATATGGCGAAAGCTGTACAGTAATCTTGTCCCCGGGAAGGAGCTTAATAAAATTCATCCTCATCTTTCCGGATACGTGGGCCAGCACTTTGTGTCCGTTTTCCAGCTGAACCCTGAAAGTTGCGTTCGGGAGCGGTTCAACAATCACTCCTTCAGCTTCTATCATGTCTTCTTTTGACATTTAAACCGCCTTTCAATTTTGTATCTTTTCTTCCTTTAAGAAACTATTCCAGCGTAAGTATCTTCGGGCCCCTTTCGGTGATTGCCACCGTGTGCTCGAAATGCGCGGACAGCCCTCCGTCAACGGTCATTACGGTCCAGTCATCGTCCATTACCTTAACCTCGTAACCCTTTTCATTTATCATTGGTTCGATGGCCAGCACCATTCCGTTTTCAAGCGGAACCCCTGTCCCTGCGCGCCCGTAATTGGGCACCATGGGATCTTCGTGAAGCTTCCTGCCTACCCCGTGGCCCACAAAATCCCTCACCACGGAAAACCCGCAGGACTCGGCGTGTTTTTGCACCGCAGCCGATATATCATAAAGGCGCAAACCCGCGACCGATTTTTCTATTCCCTTGTATAGCGACTGCTCCGTTGCGTCCATGAGCTTTCTGGCCGTCCTCGATATTTTTCCTATTGCGACGGTAAGCGCGGCGTCTGCGTAGTATCCGCCGTACTCAACCCCGAAATCAAGAGAGACAATATCGCCTTCCCTGAATATCCTTTTTTTGGAAGGAAATCCGTGGACGACTTCGCTGTTTATCGAGACGCAGACGGCGGCGCTGTATCCGCGGTACCCCAGAAAAGCGGGCCTCGCGCCGAAATTTTTTGTCATCTTACGCGCCGTATCCTCCAGGTCCTGCGATGCAAGGCCCGGCCGTGCAATCTCTTTCAACTTTTTAAGAACCAGAGCCACTATCCTGCCGCTTTCGGCTATCTTGTTTATTTCATCGTTATTCTTTAATTCAATCATGCAAAATTACTTCTTTCCCAGCACACCGGTAATCATTTCCACTATTTTATCAATAGAACCTTCCGATGCGTCTATGTCGGAAAGGGCATTTTTCTTCCTGTAATATTCTATAAGGGGCGATGTCTGTTTTTCATATACGTTGAGCCTGTTTTCGATAGTTTCCGGCTTGTCGTCGTTGCGCTGATAAAGTTCGCCGTTGCACTTGTCGCACTTGCCCTCTGTTTTCGGGGGCAGGGTGTAGATGTTAAAATTACCGCCGCAGGCCTTGCACATTCTCCTGCCTGTCAGCCTCTTAAAAAGAACGTCCCTGTTCACTATTATATTAATAACACGGTCAAGCTTTAAGCCCTTCTTTTTGAAAATACCCTCCAGGGCGTCTCCCTGTTCCACTGTCCTGGGGAAACCATCCAAAAGGAATCCGTTCTTACAGTCCGCGTCTTTTATCCTGTCTTCTATAAGGTCGATTATCAGGGAGTCCGGCACCAGGGCGCCCTTGTCCATATAATCCTTTGCTTTTTTTCCAAGTTCCGTACCCTGCTTTACATTCGCCCTTAAAATATCGCCCGTTGATATCTGCGGCACTTTATATATGTCAATAAGTTTTGCCGAATAAGTCCCTTTGCCCGCGCCCGGGGGCCCTAACAGTATCGCTATCATTTATAAAACCTCCGATTATTTAATTTCAAATCTTTAATTTAAATTCAATAACTCTTAACCCCTGCGGCCCCTGATGTGGCCCGTTTTCATGAATCCCTCGTAATGCCTCATCAAAAGGTGCGACTCCACCTGCTGCACAAGGTCAAGCGCCACGCCGACCATGATAAGAAGGGTTGTGCCGCCGAAATATGATCCGACGTCAAGCACCCTGCTCATCGTGTCCGGTATGACCGCTATTACAACTATCATGGCGGCCCCGCCGAGCGTTATGTGCGTAAGGATATTGTTAATGTAATCAGCCGTCGGCTGCCCGGGCCTGATGCCGGGGACAAATCCGCCGTATTTTTTCATATTCTCGGCCACATCGTTCGGATTAAAAGTTATGGCCGTATAAAAGTAACAGAAAAATATTATAAGGGCCGCGTAGCAAATAATGTAAAGGGGATGGCCCGGTGAGAACGTATTTGAAATAAATGAAAGGACCGTCTGCAGCGCGTTTGACTGCCCCGGCCTTTCCATAAGTTTTGCAACCATCGACGGTATTATCATTACCGAAGACGAGAATATTACGGCTATAACACCCGAGTAATCAACCTTTAAGGGCAGCTGCGTGGACTGGCCGCGGTAAATCTTCCTGCCGACAATCCTCTGCGCGTACTGCACCGGTATCTTCCTGAATGACTGCTGCGATATAACCGCCAGCGCAGTCAGGGCGACCATCACAACCACAAATATCAGCGCCGCAAAAACGCTTGTCGACCCGGCCTGAAGCAGGGCTATGGTCCTTCCTATCTGTGAAGGTATATTTGCCACTATTCCGGCCAGAATCAGCATTGACATTCCGTTGCCGACTCCATATTCGGTCATCTGCTCCCCGAGCCACATAAGAAATATCGTGCCGCCGGTAAGCGTAAGTATTGTGGTTATTACAAAACTCATGCCGTAGTCCGGCACAAGCTTCATTCCGCCGACTTCGACGCTTCTCATCCAGAAGGTGGTGGCCAGCGACTGCACCGCGCAGATCCCGACCGTCAAAAACCTTGTGTACTGCGTTATCTTTTTCCTGCCCGCGTCGCCCTCTTTTGAAAGGGCCTCAAGGGCCGGTATTACCGAGGTTAAAAGCTGCAATATAATGGAGGCTGAAATGTACGGCATAATACCCAGGGAGAAAATGGTGAACTGCCTTAAAGCGCCGCCTGAAAAAAGGTCCAAAAATCCGAGGAACCCTCCGGCCTGCGACGAGATAAGCATTTCCATGGCTTTTGTATTTATGCCCGGCGTGGGAACATGCGTGCCGAGCCTGAAAACAAAAAGCATTCCCAGCATGAATAAAACCCTTTTTCTGAGTTCCGGTATCCTGAATATATTGCCGACTGAATCCATCATTTTACGAGCTCCGCCTTTCCGCCCGCGTTCTTTATCTTTTCCGCGGCGCCCGCTGAAAATTTATCAGCCGTAACATTAAGCGGTTTTTTGATATCCCCGTTGCCGAGTATCTTTAATAATTTTGACTTTGACTTTATGAGGTTCTTCTCAAGCAGAGAGGCTTTGTTTACCGCCGCGCCCGGTTCAAACTGTTCCTCAAGCATGGAGAGGTTTACTATCTGCCACTTAACCGCAAATATGTTGTTGAACCCGACTTTCGGGAGCCTCTGCACGAGCCTCTGCTGTCCGCCCTCGAACCACGGCGCTTTGGCGCCGCCGGAGCGGGCTTTCTGTCCCTTAAAGCCTTTGGCCGAAGTCTTTCCCATTCCGGATCCCGTACCGCGGCCCACCCTGACTTTTTTCGTCCTTTTAGCCTTATTTACCTTCAGGTCCTTAAATTCCATTTGTATTATCCTCCGTGTTTAAATCTCTTCCACTTTCAGCATGAAGCCGACTTTTCTGATGGCTCCTGCCAGTTCTTTCGTTTTTTCAAATTCCCTTGAATGATTAATCCTCTTCAACCCGAGCGCCTTGATAATGCGCCTGTTCTGCGGGAGCTGTCCGAAGATTGATTTCACAAGCGTAAGTTTTACTTTTGCCATATTATTTGCCCTTTCTCAGCGCCAGAATTGTTTCGGGGTCCCTGAGCTGCCCCAGCGCTTCAAATGTAGCGTAAACAACGTTAAACGGATTGGTTGTGCGGCCGACGCATTTTGTCAGGATGTCGTGTATGCCCGCCGATTCAACTATGGCGCGCACCGCGGCTCCCGCAATAACGCCGGTACCGGGCACAGCCGGTTTTAAGAGAACTTTCGCCGCGCCGAAATCTCCGGTAACTTCAAACGGAATTGTTGTGCCTTTCATGGGAATCTTTTTCAGCCCTTTTTTCGCCCTTGCGATCGCTTTTTTGATCGCCTCCGGCACTTCCCTTGCCTTACCGAGGCCGTAGCCGACGGAACCATGGCCGTCCCCGACAATGGCCAGGCAGGAAAATTTAAATCTTTTTCCGCCTTTTACAACCTTGGCCACCCTGTTTATGCTTACAATCCTCTCTTTGAGGTCTGATTTTGTGCTGTCCATCCTGGGTTTCAAAAATAATACCTCCCTTTAAATTAAAATTTTAGGCCGGCTTCGCGTGCTGAATCCGCGAATGCCTTGACTACGCCGTGAAACTGGTATCCGCCCCTGTCAAACACAACGGCTGATATCCCTTTTTCCATGCATTTCTCGGCTATTTTCCTGCCGAGCTTTACAGCGGCATCTTTGTTTTTTCCCTTGATGCCGGCTTCTTTTGAGTTTGTCGCGAGTCCGAGTATTGTCTTTTTCGCAAAATCATCAATTACCTGCGCGTTAAGCGTTGTGCTTCCCCTGAAAAAGGCGAGCCTCGGCTTTTCAGCCGTGCCCACAACTTTTGAGCGCAATCTCTCGTGCCTTACTATCCTCTGAACCCTTTTCTTGTCCGTCCTCTTTTTTATTGTTACACGCATGTTTATTTCACAGCCTCCGTTATTTGTATATCTCACCCCGGGCGGTTTTTATCTCAGGCCGCCTTAAAACCGGGTGGCTTTACTTTGCTTTGGCGCCCGCGGCGCTCTTTCCGGCTTTTCTCCTGATGCGTTCGTTTTCGTACATTATGCCCTTGCCCTGGTAAGGTTCCGGGAGCTTGAGCTGCTTTATTTCAGCGGCCGTCTGCCCCACAAGGTGCTTGTCGGTGCCCGTAAGTGTTATCTTTGTCTGGTTGTCGACAACCGCTGTAATTGCCTCCGGAATCTTGTAATCCAGCGGGTGCGAATAACCCAGCGTGAAATTCATGACTTTGCCGGCCAGGTTCGCCCTGTATCCGACTCCTTTTAAAATCAGCACTTTTGTGTATCCAGCCGAAACGCCGAGAACCTTATTATTTATTGTGGCGCGTTCCATGCCGAAAAGCGCGTTTAAATTTTTTACCGTGGGCGCCCCTTTTTTCACGGAAACAACAACGTTCGCCGCGTCAACTTTGTAATCAAAGTAAATGCTCGCAGGGTGCGTGGCCTTTCCCTTCGGCCCTTCTATCTTTATAACATTTCCCTCAACGGCTACCTTAACCTTTTCGGGTATTGCTACTGGTTTCTTTCCTATTCTTGACATGCTTGATCTCCTTTTACCATATCTCGCAGATTATTTCCCCGCCGATTTTTTCTTCCCTGGCTTTCGAGCCCGACATAATACCCTTGGAAGTTGAAATCAGCAGGACGCCGAGGCCGCTCTTTATCTTTTTGATCTCTCCCGAACCCGTGTACACCCTCCTGGAGGAGCGGGACACGCGCTGGATGGAGTGTATGGCTTTTTCATTTTTCTCGCCGTATTTCAGATACACCCTGATATTTCCCTGTTTGTTGTCCTCAATGTACCTGTAGCCCTTTATAAAGCCCTCTTCCTTGAGCAGCTTTACAATATTCTGTTTTACTTTTGAAGAAGGGACATCAACATAATCCTTTTTCTTCGAATTTGCGTTCCTGATTCTTGTTAATAAATCCGCGATGGTATCCATTGTTCCTCCTTTACCAGCTTGACTTCTTGATGCCGGGAATTTCTCCCTTATACGCAAGCGCCCTGAAACATATCCTGCAAACGCCGTACTTCCTCATATAAGCCCTCGGCCTTCCGCAGATTGAACACCTGTTGTGCTGCCTGACCTTAAATTTCGGTTTTTTCTTTGCTTTGTTGATCTGACATAAACTTGCCACTTTTTATCCTCCTATTTCTTACGGAACGGCATGCCCATCGACTCAAGCAGTATAAGCGCGTCGTCGTTGTTCTTTGCCGTCGTTACAAATGTTATGTCCATGCCCATTATCACAAGGACTTTTTCGAACTTTACTTCCGGGAAAATTATCTGTTCTTTTACTCCCATTGAGTAATTACCGCGGCCGTCGAATGAATTGCGGGGGACGCCGTTGAAATCCCTTACCCTGGGAAGAGCCAGCGAAATAAACCTGTCGAGGAACTCATACATTCTGTCCCCGCGCAGCGTGACTTTCGCTCCTATGGGCATATTCTGCCTGAGCTTGAAATTCGATATTGAAACCTTTGATTTGGTCGTAAGGGGTTTCTGGCCGGTTATGGCCGTAAGCTCCTCAATGGCCTCATCAAGGGCCTTCACATTCTGGGTTGCCTCGCCCACACCCATATTAAGAACCATCTTTATAAGCCTGGGGACCTGAAGCTTGTTCGTAAAACCCCTGGCCTCCATTATCTTCGGGATTATTTCTTTTTCATACCTTTCTTTGAGCCTTGCCATTTATACCAGCCTCCTATTTTTCATCGATCATTTCGCTGCATTTCTTGCACATACGCACATGCTTGCCGTTCTGCAGCGAGCCGATTTTTACCCTGGTGGGCTTCCCGCATTTATTGCAAATGAGCATTACTTTTGAGACCGCGATGGGCGCCTCTTTTTCAAGTATGCCGCCCTGCTGCACTTTCTGTGAGGGCTTTGTATGCCTTTTAACAAAATTAATTTTTTCAACAATCAGTTTGCCTTCCGGGAAAACCTTGAGCACTTTTCCGGATTTGCCCTGATCCTTGCCTGTTATTACCCTTACTATGTCGTCTTTTTTGATCTTGATTTTCATTTATTCATGCCCTCCTATACAACTTCTGGCGCGAGCGAGATTATTTTCAAAAAGTTCTTTTCCCTGAGTTCCCTTGCCACCGGCCCGAATATTCTGGTGCCCCTTGGAAGGTTCTGGTCGTTTATCAATACCGCGGAATTCGTGTCAAACCTGATATAGGAGCCGTCTTTTCTCCTGGACTCCTTTTTCAGCCTGACAACCACGGCCTTGACAACTTCTTTTCTTTTTACCTGCGCTCCCGGTATGGCGTCTTTTACCGAAGCCACTATCACGTCGCCCAGGCCGGCGTATCTGGCCCTGGTCCCGCCGAGAACCTTAATGCACATTATTACTTTGGCGCCGGAATTATCCGCTACCTCAAGCCTTGTCTGCTGCTGTATCATTTTTCTCACTCCCGTCATCTATAAGGTCTATTTTTTCGAGGCCCTTTTTAAGGATCCCGGTGACTACCCAGTTTTTATTTTTGGAGAGCGGCCTGACTTCTTTTATAGATACCAGATCCCCTACTTTGCATTCATTCTTTTCGTCGTGGGCCATGACCTTAGTGGTCCTTTTCACGTACTTTTTGTAAACAGGATGCTGCACCTTTTTTACCACGGCAACTTTCACCGTCTTGTCCATTTTATCGCCTATTACAGTTCCCTCAATAATTCTTCTGTTGTTTTTCTCGCTCATTTCGCGCCGCCTCCTTTTACCGCTGCCTTTTTCTCGCCGGCTATGGTCAGCAGCCTGGCAATATCCTTTTTTGCCGCCTTAAACTGTGATGTATTCTCAACCTGTTTGGTTGAAAGCTTTACCTTCAGTTTAAAAAGGTTCTCTTTGATTTCTTTTATCTTTCTTTCTATTTCTTCAACGTTTAGGTCCCTGATTTCCTGTGCCTTCATTTAAATCCTCCGTTATATGTTAAATCTCGTACCTTTTTACAAAGCTTACCATTATCGGCAATTTTCCCGAGGCTTTTTTGAAAGCCAGGCGCGCAATGTCTTCGGTCACGCCGTCAAGCTCAAAAAGCACCCTGCCGGGTTTTACGACGCACACCCAGAATTCGGGGGCGCCTTTTCCTTTTCCCATGCGGGTTTCCGCCGGTTTCTTCGTCACAGGCTTGTCCGGGAATACCCTTATCCAGAGCTTTCCGCCCTTTTTAAGGTTCCTGTTTATGGCGACCCTGGCCGCTTCTATCTGCCTTCCGGTAACCCAGTGCGGTTCCAGCGCTTTCAGGCCGTACTGGCCGAAGCTGACTTTGTTCCCGCTGGTCGCCTTTCCCTTCATCCTGCCTCTCTGCTGTTTCCTGTATTTTACTCTTGACGGCATTAACATTTATATAGTCCTCCGTAATTTATTTAATTTCATCGCCGGGAAGTATTTCTCCCTTGAATACCCAGACTTTCACTCCGATGGTGCCGTATGTCGTGAAAGCGGTCGCCGTGCCGTAATCAATGTCGGCCCTTAATGTCTGAAGCGGCACCCTTCCTTCAACGTACCATTCGGTCCTGGCTATTTCGGCCCCGGCCAGACGGCCGGCGCAGCATATCTTGATTCCGAGCGCCCCTGAATCCGGAGCCATCGCTGTCTGCATTGCTTTTTTCATAGCGCGCCTGTAAGATATGCGTTTTTCCAGCTGCTGCGCCACATTCTCGGCGATGAGCTGCGCTTCTATCTCGGGCTTTTGTATTTCTTTTGGTTCAATAAGTATCTGCTTACCCGTGAGCTTCTCAAGGTCCTTTCTTAATATCTCGACCTCGGCCCCTTTTCTTCCTATGATCATCCCCGGCTTTGCTGTAAAAATCTTAAGGATGGCCTTGTTTCCCGCCCTTTCGATCTCCACTTTTGAAATACCCGCGCTGTAAAGTTTTTCCTTTATGAACTTCCTTATCTTAAAATCCTCAAGAAGGAGGTCCTTGAAATTTTTCTTTACCAGCCACCTTGACTTCCAGCCTTTGATGACGCCTATTCTGACGCCTTCAGGATGAATTTTCTGTCCCATAAAATATTATTTCTCCTTTTTATTTGTTGTCTGTCACGATAACTTCAACGTGGCATGACCTTTTGTTTATCTTTGCCGCCCTGCCCTGCGCGCGGGGCATGAAGCGCCTTGCGTATTTAAGCGTCGGACCATGGTCAACCCTTATGGCCTTGACTACAAGAGCCTCGGCATCGGCGCCGAAATTCTTTGAGGCATTGGCCACCGCGGACTTTATGACCTTAATAAGATGCGGCGATGCCGCCTTTGGTATAAACCTGAGGCGGTCAAGCGCGTCTCCCACCGGCCTTTTCACGGCTTCTCTTGCCACGACCCTGACTTTCCTGGCCGGCATTCTCAAGTGCTTTATTGTTGATTTAGCTTCCATTTATAATCTGCTCCTTCCGTTAATTTATTGCTCTTTACACATAACCGTCACAAAATTCAAGCCGAACACCCTTCTTTTCGAAGGCAATTCTGCGCCTGTCGAAGGCTTATGTCTTTGCCAGCGATTCTTTCTTGGCTTCGCCGTGGCCCTTGAATATCCTGGTTGGCGCAAACTCTCCGAGTTTGTGTCCGACCATATTCTCTGTCGCGTAAACAGGAATGAACTTCCTGCCGTTATGTACCGCAAAAGTTATCCCGACCATTTCAGGCGATATTGCCGAACGCCTCGCCCACGTCTTGATGACCTTTTTCTCACCGGACTGCTGCATCTTCATTACCTTGTCGAGCAGTTTGGCGTCAATAAAGGGGCCTTTTTTCAGTGACCTTGTCATTTACTGTATCCCTCCTGAGCCTTTTTCTTTCTTTCTCCTGATTATATATTTGCCTGAAAGCTTGTTGCGGTTCCTCGTCTTGAAGCCCTTTGCTTTCACGCCTGTGGGCGACTGCGGATGCGCTCCTGATTTGCTGCGTCCCTCGCCGCCTCCCATTGGATGATCGACCGGGTTCATGGCAACAGCCCTGTTTCTCGGCTTCCATCCCATCCAGCGGTATCTGCCTGCTTTGCCTATTACAACATTCTCATGTTCAAGGTTTCCTACCTGGCCAACTGTCGCGTAGCACAGCGAACGGACCATGCGAAGCTCGCCTGAGGGCATTTTAAGAACCGCAAGCCCTGCTTCTTTTCCCATTATCTGGGCAAATGAACCGGCGCCGCGGGCAATTGTGCCGCCCTGGCCCGGATGAAGTTCAATATTATGAACGATTGTTCCTACCGGTATATTCTGTAACGGAAGCGCGTTTCCAAGTTTTATTTCAGCTTCCGGCCCGGTGATTATGGAGTCTCCAACCTTTAAACCAACCGGCGCGATTATATACCTTCTCTCGCCGTCCTTATAAATAACAAGCGCTATTCTTGAGGTCCTGTTCGGATCGTACTCTATAGTCTCAATCAGCCCCGGAACATTAAGTTTGTCCCTTTTAAAATCAATTGTCCTGTAAAGCTTCTTTGACCCGCCCCCTCTGAACCTGGATGTTATCCTGCCGTAGTTATTGCGGCCTTTCTTCCTGTGAAGGTTTTTGGTCAGCGATTTTTCCGGGTTTTCCCTGGTGACATCTTCTTTGGTGTCAACGGTCATCTGCCTTCTGCCCGGAGTAATCGGCCTGAATGTTTTCATCGCCATTGCTTATACTCCTTCTAAAATGTCTATTTTTTCGTCTTTTTTCAGCTTCACTATGGCCTTTTTCATCCTTTTCGCCTGTGAAACCGACCTGCCGAACCTTTTTGCCTTGCCCGGCATGGTGACTGTGTTTACCTTTATGACATGAACCTTGAATAAAGCCTCGACGGCCTGCCTGATCTGTTCCTTATTGGCCTTCTTCTCGACTTCAAAGGTATAGTAGTTGCCCTCTTCGCGCATCAACCCGCTTTTTTCCGTTAGGAGCGGCCTTTTGATTACCTGATATATGTCCATTATTATCCCTTCCTGCTGATGATCTCTTCCAGCGCCTTTTTCGTCATCAGAACTTTTTTATGTGTCAGAAGATCATAAACATTCACGGTGCTCTGCCTTGTAACCGTAAGTTTCTCGATGTTCCTTGCTGATTTTATCAGCGTGTCGTTAACGCTGTCCGCTACAAGCAATACCTTTGAATTCTTAAGGTTAAGGTTCTTTAATATTGAAATTACCTCTTTTGTTTTCGGCGTTGCCACTGTAAACTCATTCAGGACGATTATTTCGCCGTCCCTTACTTTACCCGCGATTACGGCCTGCATCGCCAGTTTTTTCTGTGCCTTGTTCACATGTATCCTTGACATCTCCGGTTTCGGCCCGAAAGTTACCCCGCCGCCCTTCCATATGGGGGAACGGATGGAACCGTGCCTGGCCTGTCCGGTGCCTTTCTGTTTCCACGGTTTCTTGCCGCCTCCGCGCACATCTCCCCTGTCAAGGGTGTTCGATGAACCAATGTGCTGGTTCTGCTGATAGGCAAGCATTACATCGTGTATCAGGTCATCCTTAACCTTTACGGCAAGGTATGAATCGTCTATTTCAAATTCCGATACTTTCTTGTTTTCTTTGTCTAAAACTTCCAGTTTCATTTGGGATTTCTCCTTTTATTTCTTTGCTGGTTTCGCCTGGGCAATCTTCTTTTTGGCGCTTTTCTTGATAATAACTTCCCCGTTCTTTCCGCCGGGAACAGCTCCTCTGATAAGGACATAGTTGTTTTCCGGGTCTATCTTTTCTATGAACAGGTTCATGGTTGTAATTTTATCAAAACCCATTCTTCCCGCCATTTTCATATTTTTGAAAACCCTTGCAGGGAAAGTTGAGGAGCCGATGGAACCCGGCGCCCTGTGCATCATGGATCCGTGCGAGGCCGGCCCTCCGTGAAACCCGTGCCTTTTCATTACGCCCTGAAAGCCCTTGCCTTTTGAGACGCCGGACACATCAATGAAATCCCCTTCTTTAAAAACGGATTCCACAGTTATCGTGTCGCCGATGTTGAACTTCTCCGCGTCTTCCTTTGATACCTTTATCTCGGAAAGGCGTTTCTTTAAGGGAAGGTCCAGGTGCTTTTTTTCGTTCTTAAAGAGCCCCTTCAAAGCCTTGGGCATGTTCTTCGGCTTTTTTACATCAAACGTGCCGAGTTTTAATGCCGTATAGCCGTCGCGCTCCACGCTTTTTTTGTCCACAATAACGGAGTCGTCGACCTGGACTATCGTCACGGGAACTACTTCTCCCCTGGCGTTAAATACCTGTGTCATTCCTAATTTTTTGCCGATTAGTTTTGTTACCACTTTTCTTGTCCTCCGTTTACAGCTTTATTTCTACGTCTATCCCCGCCGGGAGGTCGAGATTCTTTAACTTCTCAACAGTCTCATGGTTCGGGTCGAGGATGTCTATGAGCCTTTTATGCACCCTCATTTCGAACTGCTCGCGCGATTTCTTATCCACGTGAACGGACCGCTGAATAGTATACTTGTGGATCTTTGTGGGGAGCGGTATCGGGCCAGAAACCCTGGCGCCAGTCTCCTTCACCTTCTTGATAATATCGGTTACCGATTTATCCAGAAGTTTGTGATCATAGGCCTTAAGCCTTATCCTGATTTTCTGTGTTTCCAACTGCATTATAAGTCTCCCTTCCTTATTCTACTATCTCTGTGATTATACCTGAACCAACGGTCCTGCCGCCCTCACGG
>CAZMGF010000033.1:0-28723 GCA_964565765.1 uncultured Spirochaetia bacterium | reverse complement strand
TTAAAACTTTACAGGTCCGTTTTAAATCCTGTTTCCATAATTCTTTTTTTGAAAAATGACGGAGACGGCGAATCTTTCTCCGTAACTCTATCTGCTTCGGCTGACACCGCGGAAGTGAACAACAATTACTCGTTCAGGCTCCAGGAGGGGGCGATAGGCGCGGCATTGAATAAAAGAAGTTTCTACACATTTTCCACCAGCGGCGCGGCCATGCCGTATTATAAAAAAAAGAGAGCCGTTGCCTCGGTCGCGGTAATGCCCGTAATCCTGGACAGGCTGATCGGAGCGGTAGTGGCCGATTTTGACAGGGATATTGAGAATGAAAAGGACGCGGTAAAGGAAAGGCTTGCGAAGCTGGCCGGAGAAATAGTCTCTGTTATGGAAATATATGATATAAATTACAAAGTTATCACAAAAGAGCAGCGCGTTTCACTCATGTATGATATAAGCAGGAAAGTGGACACGCAGGAAGGTAAAAGCGGCCTTATCAGGAATTTCCTTGAAGAGATAAAACAATTTGATATATTCAGCGGGTATCTGGCTGAGTATGACCCGGCGGATAATTCGTTTACTGTAACTGAGACAATGAATTATCCGGCTTCGGCCGCGGCAACCAAATTTTACGCGAAGGAAAGCGAGTTTATAAAATATATGATGGACACCGGGAAAAGGATGGTTATCGGGGACGCGGCAAAAAAAGAAATACCACTGAACATCAGAAGGGCAAATATTGACACTACTTTCCTTCACCTGCTAAAAAGCGGGGATACCATACACGGTTTTATCAAGCTGGACAAGGAAAAACCCAATATTTTCACCGAATTTGAGCTTGAAACACTGGAGCTGATGCTTTCAAGGATCACTGTGATGCTGGAAAACGCCAAACTATACGAAAAAATAAAAAACCAGGCTTACCATGATGGTTTAACAGGGCTGCTAAACCACCTGACATTTCAGCAGAAGCTTCAGGCAAGCGTGGAAAAAAAGGAAAAAGGGATTTTAACAAGCGTGGCGCTGTGCATTATAGATATTGATTTTTTTAAAAAATTTAACGATTCCTTCGGCCACCAGGAAGGCGACAGGGTGTTAAAAAAGCTGGCCGGAATGCTCTCTGAATTTGAGGCAAAGACCCCGGATTCATACTGCGCGCGTTATGGCGGCGAGGAATTTGTATTTGTCCTTGAAAACCGCGACATATACGCCGCCGGGAAAATAGCCGAGCAGATACGCAAATACAGCACTGAAAACCTGAAAGGCGGCAATGAAAAGGAAATGCGTCCGATAAACCTTTCAATAGGGGTCACCACATATCCTGAATTCGCCAGGGACCCCAGGGAGCTCTTTAAAAACGCCGATGAGGCGCTTTATCTGGCCAAGGAAGAGGGCAGGAACACGGTCAGGACAACACTGGATGTAAGGAAGATAGATAGAAGAAGAAAGTAAAAATTTAGAATTCAAAACCCAAAAGTACAAGTAATAAAGTTAAAAATAAGTAAAACGGCCTGTTGTTTGCGTTGTTTTTGGTTAAAAGGTTTATAAGTTGTAATTCTTGGTTTTGAATTTTAAATTTTAAGTTCCACCTTGTAAATTCCCCTTCATTAATATATAATAAAAAAGATATTTTTAGTATAAAGCCATATCGTCATAGGTATAAACAAACTGTGCTTTTACCGTTATAATAAAGGAGAAAAACTTGAAAAAAGGCAGAATTATTATTGACCAGGACAGGTGCAAGGGTTGTCTTTTGTGCATAGAGCAATGCCCCAAAAATGAGATAAAAAAAGGGGAAAAAATAAACCGCTTCGGGTATACACTGGCGGAATTCTGCGGAAACGGCTCCTGCAATGCGTGTACTTTGTGCGCGATTGTCTGCCCGGACTGCGCCATCGAAGTTATCGAAATTACGGAGGATCAAAAAAAATGAGTGATGGAAAACAATTCATAAAAGGCAACGCGGCCATTGTTGAGGCCGCCATTGACGCCGGATGCAGGTTTTACGCAGGATATCCCATAACGCCGCAAAACGAGATACCCGAAATAATGTCATGGCGCATGCCGGAGGCCGGCGGCACATTTATACAGGCGGAGAGCGAACTTATATCCATAAATATGGTCTTCGGCGCCGCTGCCGCCGGGGCAAGGGCCATGACAACTTCGTCGTCGCCCGGGATATCGCTCATGCAGGAAGGCATTTCATATATTGCCGGCTGCGAACTTCCGGCTGTAATAGTAAATGTAATGCGCGGCGGTCCCGGGCTTGGAAACATTGCCCCGTCGCAGAGCGATTATTTTCAGGCTGTAAAACCCGGCCACGGCGATTATCACATGATAACGCTCGCCCCCCACAAACTTTCCGAAATGTATGATTATACTTTTGACGCCTTCGACCTTGCGGATAAATACAGGGTTCCGGTTATGATACTCGCGGATGGCCTGCTCGGCCAGCTTATGGAAAACATAGAACTTGACCGGTCCAGAAAACCGGCACTCCTGGACGCGCCCAAACCATGGGCGCTTACAGGCGCAAAAGGAAGGAAAGGACAGCGCATAGTTTCTCTTTTAATGCAGCAGGGAGCCCTTGAAAAACACAATATGGACCTCAATGAAAAATACAGCGTTATAAAAAGGGACGAGACAAAATTTGAGCTTACAAACATGGACGGCAGCCCGGATTATCTTATCGCGGCCTTCGGCACATGCGCCAGGATATCAAAAGGCGTTATAAACCTGGGTAAAGCGGCAGGTATTAACGCCGGGCTCTTCAGGCCCGTAACGCTGTGGCCCTTTCCATACACCGCGCTGAAAGAGGCGGCTAAAAAAGTAAAAAAAGTTTTTGTTTTTGAAATGAACCTCGGGCAGATGGTCGAGGATGTAAAGCTTGCAATAGAGGATTCTTCAAAGATAGAATTTTACGGCAGGCCGGGCGGGGGAGTGCCCACCGCGGAAGAGCTTCTTGAATTTATAAAAGGGAAGGTAAAATAATGGCTGAAAAAACAGTATATAAAAAACCGGATTCCCTGACGGACAGGATATTTTCCTATTGCTGGGGATGCGGACATTCGACGGTCCACAAGGTAATCGCCGAGCTGATTGATGAACTGAAATTAAGGGAAACTACAATAGCGGTAGCGCCGGTAGGTTGCGCCGTGTTTGCGTATGATTTCTGGGATTTTGACACCACTGAAGCCGCGCACGGAAGGGCGCCAGTCGTGGCCACAGCCATTAAAAGGGTGCATCCGGGCCACCTTGTTTTTGCTTACCAGGGTGACGGCGACCTGGCGTCGATAGGCATGGCGGAAATAATACATACTGCCAACCGCGGTGAGAATCTGAGCGTGATATTCATTAATAATACAAATTACGGCATGACCGGCGGCCAGATGGCGCCGACCACTCTTATCGGGCAGAAGACGACAACTTCACCGGCGGGCAGGGACGTAAAGGCAAATGGATACCCCATTAAAATGGCGGAGATGCTCTCGCAGTTCGAAGGGGTTAAATATGTAGAGCGCGTAAAAGTAACGGATGCGGCCTCCGTAATAAAGGCAAAAAAGGCGGTAAAAAAAGCCTTCATGAACCAGTTAAACGGCGTCGGATTTTCCTTTGTGGAAGTGCTCTCGTCATGCCCGGCAAACTGGCGCATGGAGCCGCTTGAGGCAAAGGGCCACATAGATAATGTAATTTCGAAATATTACCCTTTAGGGGTTATTAAAGATATAAAGTAATAAAAAAAACTTCCCGGTTTATCCGGATAAAAAAGAGGTTTGTATATGATAGAACAGATAATTATAGCGGGCTCGGGAGGCCAGGGAGTCCTTACTCTCGGAATTTATCTCGCGAAGGTCGCGGCATATGAGGGAAAAAATGTGGCGTGGCTTCCGGCTTACGGCGCGGAAAAAAGGGGCGGCCCCTCTTTTTGCAGCCTTATAATATCTGATACCGAAATATTTTCGCCGGTAGTGGAAACGCCGGATACTATTATAGCCTTTGACCAGCGCGCCCTTGAAAATTACATAGGAAAGGCGGGAAAAGACACCCTTGTAATAGAGAACAGCTCGCTTATCCTGGATGACAGGGCAAAAGGAATGAAAAAACTGCTCATACCTGCGAGTGAAATGGCGAAAAAACTTGCCGCTATTAAAGTCGCAAATATAATACTGGCCGGAGCTTATATAGCGTCGAAAAAAGTGTTGAGCGCTGACAATGCGGCCGCTGTAATAAAGGAAATGCTCGGGGCAAAAGCGGGGAAGATGCTGGATAAAAATTTGTCGGCTTTTAAAGAAGGCTTTAATTTCGCGCCGGGGCCGGCGGGACGGGCATGAAAATAAGAAAGGCCCATTTAAAAGACGCGTATAATATACAGGCCCTGTTAAAAAAATATTCTACCGAGGGAGAACTTCTGGTAAGGCCCATGGCGGATATTTTCGCCCAGATAAGGGATTTTTTCATACTTGATAACAACGGACGCATGGCAGGGCTTGTTGCCATGCATGTTTACTGGGAGGATCTCGGGGAGATAAGGTCGTTTATAATCGACAAGAAATTCCGGGGGCGCGGATACGGGGATAAACTCCTTGTATGCGCCATAAAAGAGGCAAAAGAGATAGGTGTTAAAAAGGTTTTTGCGCTTACCAAGATCCCGGGGTTTTTCATAAAAAAGGGTTTTAAGAAGATATCAAGGGCGAAACTGCCGCACAAGGTATGGAAGGACTGTTTTAACTGTTTTAAATACCCGAAATATTGCGATGAAACCGCGCTGATACACAGGATAAAGTAAGGCGTGCTTTAAGGCGCCGGAAAAATCCGGCCGTTCAAAATAAAAAAGCAGGGCAAAAGGGGAAAGATGAAAGAGGACAGGAAGGAAATATCGGTAAATTTTGAAATATTCATAAAAGAAGACAACGGTAAATTCATAGGCCAGTGCAGGGACCTGCCGGGCCTGGTTGTCTCCGGCCTGAGCAAAAATGATGTTATAAAAAATATCAGGGCCGCCATACCCCTTTACCTGCGCTACGTCCCCAAAGAGAGCTTTATACCTGTTTATGACAATTCCATCGCGCAGATAATATACGGTTTTGAGGAATTCAACGGACAGCTTTACGCCTGCACCAACAAGGATTCCGTCGTGCGCACCACCACCGGCGACCAGGGGGCGTGGGAAACCATAAGCATAGCGAATGTATTTTCCCCTTATTTTAACCCTCCCGTCGGAGGCACAAAAACATTTGAAGAAGAGAGCCTGGGAGATTACACACCGCAGGTTTACAGCCTGAAGGTTTTCAATGACCTGGGCACCCCCAAGCTTTTTTGCGGTACAAACGCCAACGGCGGAATATATGAGACCCTGGACGGAAAAAACTGGTCCCTTTCATTTAACAGCGGCGAGGCGCGCATCCACTGCATCGAAGCATTCAAGGGACGGCTTTTTACCGGCACCTCGACGGAAGGAAAAATTTATACCTATAACGGCACAAGCTGGACCGTGGCGCTTAATACTTCGGAGCTGGCTGTATGCTGTTTCGGCCTTTTCAGGGATTATCTTTACGCGGGCACATATCCCAACGGGCTCGTGTTCAGGACGGCGGACGGAATCAACTGGCAGAAAGTATTCGACACAAATCAGTCATTTGTAAATGATTTTTTCTTTTTCAAGAATAAGTTCTATGTTTCAACGTCAAAGGCCACGGGCGGGCTCGTCTACATGACAGAGGACGGCACCAACTGGGTGGAGAATTTTTTCTCGGAAAAGGATGTTAATTTTTACAGGTTTGAGGCTTTCGGGAACGGACTTTACCTTGGCACCGGAGATTCCGGAAGGGTTTACAAGACCCTTGACGGCAAACAGTGGGAAATGGCATTCCAGACTGATGAAGAAGATGTAAGGGCCCTGCATTTATTCAACGGATACCTTTATTTCGGCTCATCCCCGAAAGGCAGGATATTCAGGACTACCGTATCAAATACACCGCCTCCCGGAGTTATGGACGTTCAGGTATCGGAAATTACTTCGCATAATGTTGTTATCACATGGTCCACGGACAGGGAAGCGCAGACAATAATAGAATACGGGGCTGACATAAGTTACGGCAATAATATTATCAATGAGACACTTACGACAAAGCACCGGATAACCCTTAACAACCTTAAATCTATGACGCCATATCATTTTAGGATACTCACTTATTCGGATGTCGGAAGTTTTTCCGGAATTTTAAATGATTTTACTTTTACCACCACGGCGGCAATTACACCGAAGCTTGCGTCTAAAACCCATCCGGACCAGGAAAAATGGTACAACAAAACCGATGTAACCGTCGAGTGGGGGCAGCACCAGGATGTAAAACAGTATTTATACATTGTTGACAGGAACCAGGACACGGTGCCGGATTATTCAAAATGCACTGCCACTGTAAAGGACAGCGTAGCGGTAAAAAACATGGAGGACGGCATATGGTATTTTCATGTGTTAATCGAGGACAAAGCCGGCAACGTAAGCCCGGAAGTCTCCCATTTCGCCGTAAAAATAGACACAGTGGCCGTTCCGCCTGAAATACTTTCGCCTACACACCCGGATGTGGATAAGTGGTACTCAAACAATTCGCCATCTTTCCAGTGGGCGGCGCCGCAGGATATGTCGGGCGTAGAGGGCTATTATTATTTTGTGGATGAGATGCCCAATACACTTCCTACGGAGAAAACAGGGATTTTTACAGAAGGGAACCTTGTAAAACTAAGCCCGACAGAAGATGGTATAAAATATTTTCATATAGTTACAAAAGACAGGGCGGGCAATGTAGGGTCAAAGGCCGCGCATTACAGGGTCAACATAGACACACAGGCCCTTCCGCCCATTATCAGTTCGCAGACCCACCCCGATGAAAAGTCCTGGTACAACTCCAAAAAAGTGGAGATACACCTGGCGAAATCACACGATCTTTCGGGTATTGAGGGGTTCTATTACCTTGTCGACCAGAGGGCCGACACGCAGCCCCATGAAAATGACTGCGTGTACAAAACCACCAGCGACATAGAACTGCCTGAAAAGCAGGACTCGACATGGTATATCCATGTAAGGTCGAAAGATATGGCCGGCAACGTATCAAAGGACACCTCCACTTTCAGGTTCAACATTGACACCCAGGCGCTTCCGCCGCATATATCGTCATCAACACACCCTGACCCGCACAAATGGTACAACAATAAAAAGGCGCAGTTCAATATAGCCAAACCCGATGACATGTCCGGGATAGAGGGATTTTATTACATAATAGATAATTCCGAGAAAACAATTCCTGAATTGACGGCGACCTGGACCGACAAGGACACTATTTTTTCCGGCGACTTAAAGGACGGTGAATGGTACCTTCATGTTGTTTCCAAGGACAGGGCGGGCAATACCGGGACAATGTCATCGCATTACCGTTTTAACATAGACACCATCGCAAAACCGCCGAAGGTTCTTTCAAAAACGCATCCGGACCAGGAGGCATGGTATAATAACGCGCTGCCCGAGCTGCACTGGGATACATCAGAGGACCTTGCAGGCGTGGAAGGTTATTACTATATACTTGATGAAAAACACAACACGGTGCCCTCAAAAGAAACGGGCGAATGGACGACTTCAAACCAGGTTACACTGCCGCTTTTAAAGGACGGAATCTGGTACTTTCATATAGTTTCAAAGGACAACGCGGGCAACACAGGCTGGGAAGCGGCCCATTTCAGGATTAAAATTGACACGGTTGTGGACCAGCCCAAAATTTCATCATCCACGCATCCGGATGAAAACGCCTGGTACAATATCCAGCTTGTTAAGCTCGGCTGGAGCGTTCCGCAGGATCTTTCAAAGGTAAAGAATTTTTACTATCTTTTCGCCAGGGAAAAGCACCTTAAGATTACGCCTGAAATATCAACCTCTACGGATAAACGTGAAGTTGAATTTAATATTGAAAGGGAAGGGGTTTATTATTTTCATATAATAGCCGAAGACAACGCGGGAAATCTGGGCGAAGAGCCTGCGATATTCAGGGTCAATGTGGACCTGAAGGCGGATCCGCCGGATATTTCATCATCCACGCATCCGAACCCGGACAGATATTACGCAACTATCAACCCGGTATTTATTGTCGAGCATGTTGACGACCTTTCGGGCGCGGAAGGTTTTTATTACATGGTGGACCGTACGCCTGACACGCTGCCGGACAGGAAGACGGCGCGTTTTTCAAAAGATACGACTATAAGGATATCCGAGAGCCTTGACGAAGGCGAGTGGTATTTTCATATAATATTAAAGGACCTTGCAGGGAACCTCGGTACGCAGGCGGCCCATTATAAATTTCATATTGAGACAAACCCGCCGGAAGTCATGCTGGGTGAACTCAAACCTTTCCAGAACGCCGAGACATTTGACGTGGCGTGGTCCGGAGAGGACAAGGAGTCCGGAGTCCACAGTTTTGACGTGGAATACAGGGAGGGTGAAAAAGGCAAGTGGAAAATATGGCTGAAGGAAACAAAGGCCAAAAATTCGGTTTTTAAAGGCGAGGACGGCATCACATATTATTTCCGGGTAAAAGCGCGCGACAACGCCGGGAACTGGTCCGATTATTTTGAACGTGATGACATAAGGACCACTGTGGATATCTCTCCTCCGGCACAGATTACCCAGCTTGTGGCAAAACCGGTAAAAGACGGGAAAGTACAGATAGAGTGGTCAAGGTCGGTGGATTCAATATCAGGCCTTGATTATTACAGGATTTACCGCTCGTCAGTTTCGGGCCAGCTGGGCATGCAGATTAACGACGACGGCGCCGTGACAGATACAAAATTCATGGATGAGTCAAAGGACCTGGAAGACGGCATCATTTATTATTATACGGTGCGCGCCGTTGACAAAGTGGGCAATGAAAGGGAGTCGGGCAACAAGCAGGTTCTTGCGATATGCGACAGGCAGTCAATGCCGCCCGTGGTGCGCTCGCTCTCCCATCCCATGCAGCAGGACTGGTATAACAACAAGAATGTAAAACTTATCTGGGATACGCCCCAGGATGCCACTAAAATAACCGGATATTATTATATTTTTGACCAGATAGCCACGACCGTTGTCGATACTAAAACAGGAAACTGGTACACAGACAATGAAATTGAGTTCAAAAACGCGGCCGAAGGAACGTGGTATTTCCATATAATCTCCAAGGATGAAGCGGGGAACATTTCGGAGGAGGCCACACATTATCAGGTAAATATAGACACGACAAAACCAAAACCCCCGGTAATTTCATCCATTACGCACGGGGATTTTAACCAGTGGTATAACAATAATGCCCCGTCATTTTCCTGGTCAACGCCCTCCGACCCGTCGGGCATAGAAGGATATTATTATATTTTTAACCAGATAAAGAATACCGTACCGGACATCGGGACATCAAGCTGGACGCGCGGCACAATGGCCTCATTCGTGGATGTTCCTGACGGCATATGGTACCTGCACGTAATCGCTAAGGACAGCGCGGGCAACATATCATCGGAGAGTTCACACATGCAGGTCAATGTGGCCATGAGTCCGCCGCCGCCGCTTGTCTTCTCGCCGTCGCATCAGGAACAGGAAAAATGGTACCGCGATACGAATGTGAAGCTGCAGTGGAAGCCGATGGATTATGTCAATGAAATAATCGGCTACTATTATGTCCTTGACGCCTCTGATAAGACGACGCCAGGGCAGAAAAATTCAAAGACCATGGACACGAACATGGCGATATCGGGGTTGACTGACGGCACATGGTATTTCCATATTGTGACAGTCGATAAAGAAGGCGTGATAGGCAAGACCGCCACCCATTTTAAAATAAAAATAAAGACAAAAGTTACCATAAAAGGAATAGTGACGCAGTCAAACGGAATTATGCCGCTCTCGGGGGCCTCCGTCGAAATAATGAGGGAAGACGGCACCACGCTGGGGGTCGCAATCACTGATAAAGACGGCAATTACAGCGTCGACAATCTTGTGGTGAGCAAAATTAAAATGAAGGTACTTACCAAAAACCTTCCACCGCAGCTTATAAACGACATAGAACTGAAGGCGGATGAACCGGAAAAAATTATCAATATATCAAGCGAAATATTCGCGCTGTATGATGCTTCGACGGGAAAGATAGCCTTTAATTATTATATACCCGAGGACGGGCTTGTGACGATAAAAGTATATAATGAATCGGGAAAAACCCTTGCCACAATAGAAGAACAGAAAAAAGGGAAAGTATATAATTCTACCACGTGGGACACATCCGGGACCGAAGACGGAATGATCCTCTATCAGGTAACAGCAAAGGGCGCAACCACGGGAAAGATAACACGTTACGGGATAAGAAAGATCAAAAAAGGCAATTAAACCGGTTATCCGGAATATAAAAATAAAGACCTGGAGGATATTATGGAGCGTAAATGCAATGCCTGCGGGGCGCAAAACCGTGAGGACGCAAAATTCTGCAGAAGCTGCGGCTCGCCGCTTCCGGCCATTAAGGCTAAATTAACGCAGCAGGAACTTGCGCACGAAAAACAGGTGCAAAAATTCTGGCGCAATCTTATTATCGGTTTTGCCGTGATAATAATTGCCGCCATATTTCTGATGGCGTACATGGACAAACAGGGCGGACTCTCCGTGGCAAAGTTATATTCTGAAAAATACGCTTCCGATGACGATATGGCTTTCGGCACAATAAAGCCCGGCGCCTTTGTTTTTGAGGGGCTCATCTGGGGCATGGGGATAAATGATTTGAAAAGGGTTTACCCTTATGCGACGGACTCAAATGACCCGGATTTCAAGCAGTCAATGATGGTGGCTCAGCATGATTTAAAGACACAGATACCTCACGCTAATTTTATGAGCCTGGGGCTGTATAACGGAAAACTTTACGCGCTTAAATTTGAATTCGGGGAAAATGAAAAATTTGAGAGCCAGCAGCTTAAGATCCCGCACAAGGATGAGATAATGTTCGGCAGGTTTACCGGAATGTATGAAATGTTCAAAAAATTATATGGAGACCCGGCATATGAGCAATATCCGGAAAAATCCATGGATGTCCGGAAAAAAATCGCTGTGATAAAATCAGGCGAGCTCTCCGATGGTAAACCGAGCAATGTTTACGCCGCCTGGAACTTAAAGGACGCCAAGGCTGAACTGGCCTTTTTCGGATATGACGGAAAACTGCACCTTACCGTAAGATTCTTAAGCGAGCCGCTGTGGGACCAGGCGGCCGGCGAGCCCCAGGGGCAGCAGGGCAATTTCAGGAATTTTTAAAAAGTGCCGGAACAAAAAAGTAAATACTCGCTTTTATACAGAATTTCCGTCTTTTTTGTCTTATTTTCCGTACCCGTTGTTTTTTCCACAGCTTCATATTCTCCGGTGGCGATAAAAACAACTATTTTTCTTGTATGCGCTTTTTTTATTTCTGTATCGGCCGTTAAACCGGAAAATTATAAGCCCGCAACCCTTGCGCCGCTTGCCTTCATAGCGTGGATGGGAATATGCGCGTCTTTTTCAAAGTTTACATTCGCGTCAACCATGCCGCTTTTTACCTCGGCCGGGCTTTTCGCGCTGTTTTTCACCTCCGCCAACAGCAGGAAAGAGAATGCGGATTTTATAAGGGCGGCGGTTGCGGCTTCATGCGCCATACCACTTGCAGCCGGTATATTGCAGTCGCTTTTTCCGGGCAGTTTTCCGGAAATAATGGCCTTCGGCACAAGAGTGCCTTCGCTTCTTGGAAATCCAAATTTCTTTTCAGCTTATATTATAGCCGTTCTTCCTGCCGCGGCATTTCTGGTTCTGTCCCCAAAAAAACGCAATAAAATTTTATCGCTGCTGCTTGTATGCGCGGCTTTATTCTGTCTTTTCAAAACCGGATCAAAAGCCGCGTTATTTGCCGCTGCCGTTGAGTCGGTACTGGCCGTTTGTTTTTATATGAAAGAAAAAAACGCGGGAGTCCTGCGGATAACAGCGGCCGCCCTTGTGTTTTTTGCGGTTTTTTGCCTTCTGCTTCCCGCGGCTTTTCATGTGCCTTACGGAAAAGCATTTGATATTAAATCCTATGCCGCAAATGAATCGGTATTTTTCAGGATGAATACATGGCGCGGCGCGTTTGACATGGGTATGAAGAATATTTTAACGGGCACCGGGCCCGGTTCTTTCTCCCTCGCGTTTCCGGCTTTCAGGCCCGGGGAAATAATGAAGTGGTCCTCACAGAGCAGCTATGAAGTGGCATACCCGGAAAATATATTCATGCAGGCTTTTTCAGAGCTCGGATTAATAGGCCTGCTGGGCTCTCTGGGCATGGTGATTTTTGTTTTAAAAAAATATGATCCCGCGAAAAAGGATCTGTATCTGGGTTTCACCGGGCTGCTGTGCATGAACCTTTTCGGGGTTGACTTTAATTACGTTTCATCTTCCATGCTTGCGGCCCTTTTTGCCGGAATGATAATAAACGGCGGGGGAGCCGCGGCGCCCACCGGCCCGGCCGGAAGACAAAAATGGATTTACAGAGGAGCTGCGCTGCTGTTATCGGCTATAATTGCGGCCGGATGCGTCCTCAGCGTAAGGAAAGCGGCATCCGATATTTACCTTAACAGGGCCATTGCGTATTCCGGAAAGGCGGACTGGGAAAACGCAGTTGAAAATTATAAAAAGGCACTTGATGCCGACAGGTACAATATTACAGCGGGCTATTTTCTGGCGCAGGCATATTATGATTCCGAAAAGCAAGCCGGCGCCGCAAATGCGTTGAAACAGCTGGAGGAGACTGAAAAACTGGCCCCGGATTTTGTTCTGCTGCATTATAAAAAAGCGCTTATTTTAACCTCGCTCGGGCGCACAGGCGAAGCCGAAAACGAGTACTTAAAGATGATAAAAATTGACCCGTATTTCAAAGAGGCCCTTGCGCCCCTTGCTTACATAAGCTGCGGCAGGGGGGATTATGAAAAGGCCCTTTCATACATAAATAAGGCGCTTGAAAAGTACCCTGATGACGCCGCGCTTTATTCCTATCTGGGCAACATTTATTTTGCTTCGCAGCGGTTAAAAGAGGCGGTTTTTGCCTATAAAAAAGCAGTTGAAATAAGCGGTAATAAAGATTATTATTATAACCTGGGCTGTATTTATTACGCCATGAAAGATTTTTCGGGAGCCAGGCTTAATATAGACAAAGCCATTGAAACGGGCGGGAAAAACGACCTGAAAGTCATTAAGATGGACGAACTGATAAGAATGCATGGAAAATAAGATTCAACAAACAGGCGGTTTTCATGAAAAATATAGCGGTTTTTGTGTCGGGAGGCGGGACCAACCTGCAGTCATTGCTGGACGCTGTTGAATCCGGGGCAATTTCAGGCGGCAAAATTGTCCTTGTTTTTTCCAATAAAAAGAATGCCTACGGACTTGAGCGGGCGAAAAAATATAACGTCCATACATTACATATGGCGCCGGGAGATTTTGCGTCGGCAGCGGAATACGACAGGCAGCTGGCCTCTGTTTTAAATGAAAAAAAAATCGGGCTCGTGTGCCTGGCCGGCTATATGAAGATCCTTACAAAAGAATTTCTTGACAGCTATAAGGGCGATATAATGAACGTCCATCCGGCTCTGCTGCCGTCATTCGGCGGGCCCGGCATGTACGGAATACATGTCCACGAGGCTGTTATAGCAAGCGGAGTTAAAATATCGGGATGCACGGTTCATTTTGTTGATTACGGCACGGATACCGGGCCCATCATAATTCAGAAAGCGGTGGAAGTCGCGCAGGACGACACGCCGGAGTCGCTGCAGAAAAAGATACTGCCTTTTGAGCACATGGCATACGCGGAAGCGGTGAAGCTTTACTGCGCCGGAAGGCTCGAAATCAAACAAAAACGTGTTTTTGTCAGGGAAAGTTAATGTTCTGCCCGAAATGCCTTTATGAATATGAAAAAGGGATAATAAAATGCCCGGACTGCGGGGCGGATCTTGTTAATGAAAATCCGGTTGAGGATGACGGTGAAGGCGACCTGCCGGATATCAGGACGGCGGAGCTCGCCGAAGTCGCTAATGAAATTGAGGCGCAGATACTGCGGGACATGCTCTCGCAGGAGGGTATTTACAGTTTTTTAAGGACGAACCTGCTGCCGCATACGAACGTGGCGCTGGGTTTCTTCAGCTCCAGAAAATACGGGACAATTATTGTAAATTACGAAGACCTTGAAAAAGCAAAAGAAGCCCTTAAAGATTTTAAGAAACTGTAGAGCGGCAGCAAGCAGCCGCTCTACAGGCTTTAAATACAAAATAACCACGGAGGACCGGAAATGTTAAAAGTGAAACGCGCTCTGATATCGGTATCTGATAAGGAAGGTGTGGTTGAATTCGCCAGGGAACTGAAGTCCATGGGGGTAGAGATAATATCCACGGGCGGCACAAAAAAGGCCTTTAAGGACGCGGGCGTTGACGCCATTGACATATCCGACGTGACCGGGTTTCCCGAAATGCTGGACGGAAGGGTAAAGACGCTGCACCCCAAGGTGCACGGCGGCCTTCTTGCCTTAAGGGAAAATGCCGAACACATGGCCACAATTGAAAAACACGGCATTAAAACAATAGATATGGTGGTTATAAACCTTTACCCATTCAAACAGGTTATTAAAAAACCCGGAATATCCATAGAGGATGTAATTGAAAATATAGATATAGGCGGGCCGTCCATGATAAGGTCGGCTGCGAAAAACGCGCAGTCAGTGGCGGTTCTTACGGACAAGTCGGATTACGCAAAAGTGCTCGGAGAAATGAAGTCCGGCGGCGTGACCCCGGAAACATTAAATTACCTGCGCGTAAAGGCATACAAAACCACGGCTGATTATGACGCCTATATATCAAATTATCTCGAGTCGAGGATGCTTGCCGGAGGGGCCATGTCCGACAGGATAATTATTTCGGCGGATAAAAAACAGGAAATGCGCTACGGGGAGAACCCCCACCAGAAGGCTGCTTTTTATGTATTTCCGGATTTTCCGGAAACCGGGCCGGGCAACTGTGAGCAGCTTCACGGCAAGGAGCTTTCTTTCAATAATATTTACGACATGGACGCGGCCCTGAACATAGTGAAGGCTTTCAGCGATCCCGCAGCCGTTATTATCAAGCACGCCAACCCGTGCGGCGCGGCGATAAGCGCGGACATTACGGACGCTTATGTCAAGGCTTATGAAGCCGACCCGCTTTCTGCTTACGGCGGTATATGCGCCCTTAACAGGCAGTGCACAAAGGGGATTGCCGACAGGGTGGAAAAGATGTTTATGGAAGTGATAATCGCCCCGGATTTTGACGCGGAGGCTCTGGCAATACTGAAAAACAAGAAAAATATCAGAATAATGAAATGCGGGGATCTTAAGAGATCATCAGGCTCATCAATTCAGTATATGGATATAAGGAAAGTCACGGGCGGCCTGCTTGTACAGGAAGCAGATACACAGGAGCTTGACATGGCGGCCCTTAAGACAGTTACTAAAAAAGAGGCCGGAGCCGGCCAGTTAAAGGACATGGAATTCGCCTGGTCCTTATGCAAGTATGTAAAATCAAACGCCATAGTTATAGTAAAAGACGGCGTGGCGGTAGGCATCGGGCCGGGCCAGACCAACAGGGTGGGCGCCATGGCAATCGCGATAAAAAACGCCGGGGAAAAGGCAAAAGGGGCGGTGCTTGCATCCGATGCGTACTTTCCCTTTAAGGATAATGTGGAAGCGGCCGCCGCGGCAGGCATAACAGCGATAATCCAGCCGGGCGGATCAATAAGGGACGCGGACAGCATAGCATGCGCCGATGAAAAGGGGCTGTCCATGATTTTTACGGGAGTAAGGCATTTCAGGCATTAAATAACAGCGTTATTAAAAACACACGGAGGATAGAAATTGAAAAGCGTTGAAGAACAGCTCGGCGTCATACTGCGCGGAGTGGTGGATGTTGTAACAAAAGAGGACCTGACGGCCAAATTAAAAACCGGCAGGCAGCTTAATATAAAGCTGGGTATTGATCCCACCGCTTCGGATATACATCTCGGGCACACGGTAACGCTAAATAAGCTGCGGCAGTTTCAGGAACTCGGCCACAAAATAACCCTTATTATAGGAGATTACACGGCGATGGTAGGCGATCCCAGCGGAAAAACTTCGGGCAGGCCGCCGCTGACCCGCGAAGATGTGATGAAAAATGTGGCCACATATAAGGAACAGGTTTTTAAAATATTAAAGCCGGAAAATCTTGATATGGTCTTTAACGGAACGTGGTTCGAAAAGCTCTCCTTTGCCGAGACCCTGAAGCTGGCCTCCAAATTCACCCTGGCACAGATGCTCGAGCATGATACCTTTGACAAACGCCACAGGGACGGGGAACCGCTGTCCCTGCTTGAGATGATGTATCCGGTTATGCAGGGTTACGACTCGGTAATGATAAAGGCGGACATTGAAATAGGCGGTACGGACCAGAGGTTCAATGTGATAGCAGGAAGGTTCCTGCAGAGGGAATCAGGAATGGAACCGCAGGCCGGCCTGTTTACACCAATACTTATCGGCCTTGATGGAAAGAATAAAATGAGCAAGTCGCTTGGGAATTATATCGCGCTAAACGACAAACCCGAGGACATGTTTGGAAAGGTAATGTCAATTCCGGACTCGCTTATGAGGAATTATTTCGAACTTTTGACGGCTGTTGATATAGCTGAAATCGGATCGCTTGAGGCCTCCATGAAAGACGGGAAGATCAATCCAAGGGAAGTAAAGATGAGGCTCGCTTTTGAAATAGTGAAAAAATATTCCGGCGAAGCAGGGGCCTCCTACGGCAGGGAATATTTCGAAAAATCATTCGGAGCCAACAAGGAAATACCGTACGGCGCCCATGTTTATCCGTGGAACTTTCCCGGTGATGAGGCGACCATTGGCGAGCTTCTAAAGGCTGTAAACGCGGCAGCCTCGAATTCCGACGCCAGGCGCATGGTCGAACAGGGCGGGTTTTACATAAACGAAACGAAAGTAACGGATTTTAAAAGAACCGTAAAAAAAGGTGAAATACCCTTTACTTTTAAGGCCGGAAAAAAGATATTCGGCACGTTTCAGTAGCGTTTTTCAGGATATAAAAGCCGGTATAGATGAAATTTTTTAAAGGAGACTTATGCGTATCATAACCGACCTTCACGTCCATTCAAAATATTCGCGCGCCACATCAAAAGATATGAATGCCGGTGAAATTGTAAAATGGGCGGATAAAAAAGGAATAGGAATAATAGCCAGCGGCGATTTTCAGCACCCGGCATACCTGGGGGAGCTCAAAAACAAGCTCGTCGAATCGGACCCCGGGCTCTACAGGGTGAAAAATTCAAAGGCAAAAGCAAGGATAATCCTCTCAACAGAGATCTCCAACATCTACAAGCAGGACGGAAAAGTCAGGAAGATCCATACCCTTATAATAATGCCCACAATCAAAGACGCTCTTAAATTTTCAAAGTTGCTTTCTGAAAAAGGCAACACAGAGTCCGACGGCAGGCCCATATTCGGTTTTTCCGCGCGGGACCTTGTCAAATACGCCCTTGATATAACCCGGGATGCCATGATAATTCCGGCCCACGCCTGGACCCCGTGGTTCTCCATATTCGGTTCAAAATCGGGTTTTGACTCCATAGAGGAATGCTTCGGGCCGGAGGCAAAATATATTCACGCAATTGAAACAGGGCTTTCGTCCGACCCGAAGGCAAACTGGAGGATATCCGCGCTGGACAAAATAACCCTGGTTTCCAATTCAGACGCCCATTCTCCCAGGAAAATAGGAAGGGAAGCCAATGTTTTTGACTGTTCCATGAGCTATTATGACATAAAGGAAATCATAGAAAAAAAGGATAAAAAGAGGTTCCTTTACACCATAGAGTTTTTCCCTGAAGAGGGAAAGTACCATTATGACGGACACAGAATGTGCAATGTTTCATATCATCCGCGGGAGTCCGAGGCAAAAAAGAACAGGTGCCCGGTCTGCTATAAGCCTCTGACCCTGGGAGTGCTGCACAGGATAGAGGAGCTTGCCGACAGGCCGTGGGATTATGTGCCGGACAACGCCATTCCCCAGAGGCACATGATACAGCTGGAAGAGATAATAGCGGACTGCAGGGATGTTGCGCCGTCGTCAAAAAAAGTTCAGCTTGAATATGAAAAAATGATCACAAGAGGCGGGCCGGAATTTGAAATGCTTCTTGACCGCACACAGGAGGAGCTTGCCGGCATTGCCGATGAAAAGATAGCTTCCGCCATAATGAGGGTCAGGGAGGAAAAAGTCACAGTGGTGCCGGGGTTTGACGGAGAATTCGGAAAGATATCCATATTCAGGGAACCCGGCATTAAAAAGGGGCGGGCCGGAAACCTGCAGATGAAAATGTTTGGTGAGGAATGAAAAATCACCTGAAACAGCTTCTCATATTTTTCTTCGCCATTTTTATAGCTTTTAACATATACCTTAACATGCAGCTTAAGCCCCTTACAAGGGCGCTGGCGCCGGGGGTTGATTATCTGTTTGCCGTTTCCATCATACCGGACAGGGCGGCCCTGATAAATTTTGAATACATGAATTTAAGCGCGCCGGCGGTGGTTATCAACATTAATTTAATGAACATGATACACGGCGACTATGAAAAATCCCTGGAAGGGCTCGTTATAGTAGGAATGAAATTACGGTTTACGGACAGGCATGCCGCCGCGCCTGACAAAAGCGCCAGCCCCCGCGCGTTTATAATACCGTTCTGTAAATACCTTTACATAATCGGCTCGTCATTCGAGTATACAACAGTTTCCGGTTACAAATTTACAATAACAGGTATAAACGGCATCTCTTCTTATAAAGGCGCTGCAAAGAGCGATGAATTTATGACAATGGACTGTTCGGGAAACATCCTGGGGCGTTTGAGCCAGAAAGTTTATATGAAGTTTTACTTTTATCCTTATTATAAGAACAGGTTTTTCCTGAATGTATTCGCCACGGGCATCGAGGCTTCCATATTTGAACCGATGTTCAGGAAAAACAACCTTAAGTTCGACTCCGGCAGGATAAACTTCCTTGTGCAGGTCAAAGGGGAGATGCGTAAAATTTACCTGAACAATGTTATGCAGTTTGAGAACCTGAAGATAAGGGAAAATACAGGGCTGGACCTGAAGGCGCTTTTTGGTGTTTCGGTTGAACAGCTTGTGGATTTTCTTAAGGATTCAAAGGGCGGGTTCTACGTGAATTTTAGTTTTGCCGTGGACGATTCGGAATTCGGCTCCATATTTAAAAAATACGGCGAAAGCTTTCAGGCATCCATCATGGACAGGCTCAAAATTGGAATTATAACAGCGCCGCTGAGGAGCATAGGCGGCCTGATATGGAATCTGACCGGGGAAAATGTGGTGAGGATTTTTAAACTCTTCGGCGGCGACGGGAAATAGACGGCATAAAAAACAACGGGAGGTAATTATGAAGTACAGGGACCAGTACGTTCTTGAGAATATAGCGGACGACGCATGGAGGATGTTCAGGATAATATCGGAATTTGTGGACGGTTTTGAGGCGCTCGGGGACATAAAAAACGCGGTCTCCATCTTTGGATCGGCAAGGGAGGAAAAAAGCGGAAAATATTACAAGGCCGCCGAGAAAACTGCGCTGTTGCTTTCCAAAAAGGGGTATGCTGTGATAACAGGCGGCGGCGGCGGAATAATGGAAGCCGCTAATAAGGGGGCCTATGACGCCGGCGGGATATCAGTCGGACTGAATATTGAGCTTCCCCATGAGCAACACCCGAATAAATATGCCACTATACAGATGGGGTTCAGGTATTTTTTTGCGAGAAAAGTAATGTTCGTAAAATATGCCGGGGCATTTATAGTTTTTCCCGGCGGCTTCGGGACCCTGGACGAGTTTTTTGAGGCCGCAACGCTTATTCAGACGCAGAAAATAAAGCCTTTTCCCATTGTCTTCTTCGGCAGCGAATACTGGAAGGGGCTCATTGAATGGGTGAAAGACACGGTGCTCAAAGATAAGTATATTTCACCGGATGATCTGAATATATTCAAAGTTGTGGACACTCCGGAAGAAGCATTAAGGGCCATACTTACCCCTTTAAAAAACAGCGGTAAAAAGAAAAAATAGCGGGTGAAAAGATGGACATATCACTTGTCTGCGCTTTAAGGAACATGGAAGAAAAAGGAAAGGTTACAGGGAATATTGCCGCCGGCGGCGCCGGCGAGGCCGTTTTTGTGGAAGGCTTAAACCCGTCACTGCAGAGAAATGCCGGTGTGGCGGCCGCGAAAGGCGGGATAATATATTTTATAGACGACGATTCTGCGGTGCCGGCAGGCGTGATAGAGCGGGCCGCTGAACAATTTGCCGCGGATCCGGAGCTTGCCATACTGGGCGGGCCGGAGATTACACCTGATAACAGCCCCGTGACGCAGAGGGTTTTTGGCAATATTTTTGCCTCTATTTTCGCTTCGGGTTCAAGCTCGGCCCGTTACACACCTAAAGGAAAACGCAGGGAGTCCGGCGAAAAAGAGCTTATCCTGTGCAACATGTTCGTCAGGAAGGATATTTTTATTGAATACGGCGGTTTTGATGAAAAACTGTATCCCAATGAGGAAAACGAATTTCTTAACAGGGTTAAAGGCGCCGGTAAAAAAATAATATACGACCCGGAAATTTACGTTTACAGGCCGAAGAGGAAGAATTTCAGGGAGTTTATAAAGCAGTGTTTTAATTACGGCAGGGGCAGGGCCGAGCAGTCTGTTGCGGCTTTTGATCCGTCAAGCCTGGTAAATTTTATACCGGCATTTTTTGTAATATACCTTCTTTCCGAGATATTCCTGGGAGCGGCTGAAATTTTTCCAATGGCCCTGTATGCCACGCTTAATATCGGATTTTCAGCGTCCATCGCCCTGAAATTAAAAAATATGACCGCCGGGTTCCTTGCGGCCGCGGGATTTCTTGCCCTGCATATATCATACGGCTGCGGGACGCTTTACGGCCTTTATACCGGTTTTTATTTAAGAGACAAAGTTACCAATACCCGGATAAAAATCGAGGCAGTCAACCTTAAATGAATATTCTAATCCTTTCGTCACAGGCAATAAATACCGGCTCCACACTGCGGGGGTACTATATTTATAAGAGCCTGAAAAAGGCCGGGCTTAAAGCGGAGTTCATAGAGCCTCCTTTCAAATCAATGGCTTTCATGCTGGATTTTCTTTTTTCGTCAGTTTATTATTTTTTCGCGCTGATGAATAAAAATTACGACGCTGTTATAATAATAAAGCCGTATCCAAACACCGTGCTGCCGGCTATGATGCTTAAAAGCCGCGGCGCGAAGATAATAATAGACATTGACGACCTGGACCACGGATACAGGCGGGGGGTTATTTCGGTTTTTACGGAAAAAATGCAGCGCTGGCTGGTAAAAAAAGCGGATATGCTTACCACGCATAACGCGGGACTGATGAAACTGCTGTCAAAACAAAATCCGGAATTCAGAAAAAAGATATACATGCTGCGGCAGTGCGTAGACCTTTCTCTTTTCAGGGCGGACAGGACAAAAGCCGCGGCCATAAGAAAAGCGTACGGGGGCAAAAAAATAATATTTTACACGGCGCATCTTAATATAGCCAGTTATCTTGACGATATATTGGAGGCTTTTTCTTTGTTAAAAAGGGACGACGCGGTCCTTTTAATCGCCGGCGGCGGGCCGATGGAGGGTCATTACAGGAAATACGCTAAAAAAATGAAGCTGGGGGAAAAGGCGGTTTTCCTCGGGCAGATAAAACAGGAAGAGATCGCCGTGATGATGTCGGCCGCGGATGTATGCCTGGTATATTATAAAGACGCGGCTGTCAACCGCTACAGGGCTTCAATGAAATTAAGGGAATATCTCTGGGCCGGCAATAAAACGGCCGCCACACTTGTCGGCGAAATAAAGGATTTTAAAAAATACGTATTCGGCTCGCCGGCGAATCCGGCTGCTTTCGCCAGGGCAATAAACCTGGCGCTTAAAAGCAAAAAAGGTAACGAGGCGGCGCGCAGATTTATAAAAAAGGAATATAACTGGGACTTTGAGGGCAGGTCACTGGGAAAAATACTTGAAGCCGCGGTTTTATCCCATGATTGAGGCCTCTTTTTATAGAAAAGAAGCGGATAATAAGGTAAAGTGCCTGCTTTGCCCGCATTCCTGCCTTATTTCCGAAGGCAGGGCAGGAATCTGTTCGGTCCGGGTAAATGAGAGCGGAACGTTATATTCAAAGGTTTACGGCGAAATAACCTCAAGCTCAATGGACCCGGTCGAAAAAAAACCGCTGTATCATTTTTATCCGGGCAGGGAGATATATTCCATCGGCTCGTGGGGCTGCAATTTTAAATGCGCTTTCTGCCAGAACTGGCAAATATCGCAGCTGCAGGCGCCGGCGGACCATTTTGAAAAGGAAGAAATAATAGACAACGCCCTGGAAAATAATTCGCTTGGAATAGCCTTCACCTATAATGAACCCACGGTATGGTACGAGTTTGTACGCGACACAGCAAAGCTGGCACGCGGGAATAATCTGAAGAATGTCCTTGTGACAAACGGTTTCATTTCCACGGAGCCGCTGGAGAAGTTACTGCCATTTATTGACGCTATGAACATAGACCTGAAGGCTTTCAACGAAAAATTTTACAGGGAAATCTGCGGGGGCGGCATCGAACCGGTGCTCAAGTCGATAGAACAGGCCTTCAGGGCCGGAACGCATGTTGAAATTACAACCCTTGTGATACCTGGAATGAATGACGGAGGGGATATTGATGAAATAGCGGGCTGGATAGCGGGGCTTTCCCCGGATATCCCGCTGCATTTATCAAGATATTTCCCGCAGTATAAAATGAACCTGGAGCCTACGGAGCCGGATACAATGAAAACGGCATTTGAAACAGCGCGGAAAAAACTTAAGAACGTATACCTTGGAAATATGGCTGCGGCGGCGGGCGGGGCGGATACATACTGCCCGGCATGCGGCCGGCCGGTAATCAAGCGCGCCTGGACTGGCGCGGACATGGCAGGATTGAAAAACGGAAAATGCCGCAATTGCGGGGAGGCCATTTATGGGAAATTTTAATGTAAAAAAGGGCGGAAAAAAACTTATACTCGCGTCGACATCGCCAAGGCGCCATCAGATATTAAAACAGTTCGGGATAAAATACGATTATATCGCCCCGGAGCTTGATGAGGAAAAGGCAAAGAAAGAACTGGGCACAAACGACCCGCTGAAAATAGCGTGCGGGCTTGCCCTTGCAAAAGCCGCGTCCGCGGTGCACAGGGTAAAAATTGGAATTATACTCGGGTCAGACACAATAGTGGTGCTTAAAGGGAAGGTAATAGGGAAACCATCCTCAAAAAAGGATGCCTTCAGGATATTAAGGAGCCTTTCACTTAGCCGCCATTGCGTGGTCACGGCCGTGGCTTTCATCGACGCCCAAACGGGAAAAACCCTTGTTACATACGACGAGTCCTTTGTGACCTTCAAAAAACTCGACCCCGAATGGATAAAAAACTATGTTGAAAAAGGTAATGTTATGGACAAGGCGGGAGCGTACGCGGCGCAGGAAAATTCGGATCCTTTTATTAAAAAAATAGAGGGTTCGTATTATAATGTCGTGGGGCTGCCCGTAGAAAAAGTAAAAAAAATCCTGTCTGGCTGGGAAAAGCTTTAAAGCACAGGGTTTTTTTTACAGGTTTTTCTCAAATATCTCCACTTTTTGTTCTGCTTTAAGCCTGTCAAGCATGTCCTGGTGTTCCTGCGTAAATTTTATGGACTTTAATTTCGTCTCAAGGGTGTCATATTTTTTATTAAAGTCAGCCTCGCTGTATACCGCCGGTGATTCGGAAGATATTCTGGCGATATAATATCCGTTATCGCCCTGAATGGGCTGTGAAATATCGCCCCTGTTCATGTCAAGCATGGTATCGGTAAAATCCGGCGATGATATGCCGGCGGGTTTTGAACCCTCGGAAAAAGAGACAGACTCAAGCGCCACGTGATAGGAAGGGTATAATTTGTCGAAATCAGAGGGATCCTTTATGGAATCCTTCAAAGCCTGAGCCTTTTCTTTCATGAGCTTTACACCCTCGTCCTTCTGCATTTCGGAGAGGACCTTTGATTTTACCTTGTCAAAAGTCGGGTCAAATCCGGCTTCTTTTCCGGTGACCTTTATTATGTGATAACCAAACTGCGTTTTTACAATACCGCTTACTTCTCCGGTTTTCATTGAGAAGGCCGCGCTCTCAAATTCGGGGACCATCTGTCCGCGGGCGAAATAATCAAGGTCCCCGCCCTTGGCGCCCGAGCCGGGATCCTGGGAATATTTTTTCGCCAGCGCCTCGAAAGACTCGCCCGATTTTATCCTGGCAAGCAGGCTTTCCGCGAATTTTTTGGCGGCGTCATCCGTCCTGCCAGTGGGAGATGTGGGGGAAGCGTCCGGCCTTATCAGGATATGGGAGGCGCGCACGCGGTCCGGTTTCTCGTAATTCTTTTTGTTCACCGCGTAATAATCCTTCATCTTTTCGTCGTCGATTTTGAGCTCATTAAGGAAATTTTTGTAATTAAAGCAGACGTACTGGGCGGCAACCCTGCGCCCGCGTTTCATGTAATATGTCCTTAATTCATCGGACGTGATTTTTATGCCGGCGTAAAACATATTGCGCAGTTTTGTCAGGACAATAGTGTCTTTCTGCTCGTTCTCAAAATCGTCGACACTTATGCGCTGGCTGTTAAGGTACGCTATATAGCGTTCTTTCTGGAACACACCTTTATCATTGAATGCCTGTATTGAAGCAATAGACTGCGCCGCTTCTTCGTCTGTTGCCGAGATGCCGAGTTTTTTCGCGTACTCAAGCTGGAGCGAACGGTCAATAAGGGCGTTCAATATTTCTTTTTTTATTTCCTTTGATTTATCTTCGGATACCTTGATACCCTGGTCGGAGAGCTGCTGAAGCTTTGAGTTCCACGCCTCGCCGAGTACGGTGTAGGTTATCTCGTTTTTTCCGACTTTTGCTATAACATCAGGGTTGGCTTTCGAGTCTAAAAATATGGACTTCGCTCCCCAGACAGCGACGATAGTAATCATAAAAGCTGAAAGCACTATCCATAAAATAACTTTCGCGTTTTCACGCATTGTTTTCATCATGGCTGATTCACCTCAAAAAGTCAGTATTGGTTTAAATAGTTAATACCCGTTAAATAAAACAAAGGCTATTATAGAAAATTTTCAATTATTTTGCAAGTGAATTAAGCGCCATATAGGAATTTTTAGGGGCTGTAGTTTTTATAAGGCGCAACAGCCAGTCAAAACATGGGGTAAAACCCTTAAAATACGCGGAAATTATTAATTTACAAATTAGTTGTGCAAAAACTTATAATTTTGCTGAACCGGTTCACATTTTCGGCTTAAAATCCCCCGTTAATCGTGTAAATCAGAAAAACGAATAGTTGACAAAAAATGTGCCGGCTGATATACTTTAATTATTACGGGAAAGTTTATATTAAATTACGAAAAGAGGACATAAAAAATGAGAGAAAAACTTATTGGCATCGGCGCTACTGCCAAATTAAGCGGATTATCCGAGCGGACTCTGCGTTACTGGGAAAGCCTCGGTTTGATTAAACCGGTAAGGCTGCCTTCCGGGCACAGGAAGTTTTCAAAGACCATGGTAAAGAAGATAATAGCAATAAGGGACATACTTGAAAAATACAACCTGCGGATAAACGACCTTATTACATCGTCAAAGTTCCTCCAGGACGACCTTTTAAAGGATAAAGTTGAGTCGCCCGACGTTTTTGACCTTAATATTGCCCTTGATTCTGAATTATATGAATTCGCAAAAAAGAATTCAAGGATAAATCCGCTCTCCGGCCTGCCGGATACGCTTTTTATCCAGCAGGAAATCGGACGCAGGATGGATGACGACGCAAAGCTCGCGGTATGCTATGTGGATATGAAAGATTTCAAATATTACAACAAACGCTACGGTTATGAAAAAGGTGACGGGGTGCTGAAATTTATCGCCGCGTCAATATACGATGTTGTCAAGGAGAACGGCGATAAAAATGACGTTGTGGGCCACCTGGGCGGGGATAATTTTGTGATAATTACATCGCACGACAAGTACGCGAAGATATGCTCGGAGCTTATAAAATCATTTGACCTTCTTATAGAACAGCATTATGACAAGGAAGACAGGGAAAAGGGATATATTGTGACCAATACGCGCCGCGGCGAGGAAATAAGGACGCCCATAATGACCCTTTCAATATCCGTGGTCTGGAACGCGAAACGCAAACTTTCACATTTTGCGCAGGTTGAGGATCTTGCCGTCGAGCTTAAACAATACGCGCAGAAGTTCCCAAAATCGGAATTTGTGGTGGATAGAAGGACAAATTAAAAATTTAGAATTCAAGGCCAAAAATTACAATTTAAAATAATCAAATTATCTAATTTAATATAATGCGCCTTAAAATAATAATTTTTTTGATTTATTGGTTTATAAGTTGTAATTCCTGGTTTTGAACTTTAAATTTTATTTTGAAACAGCCTTCTCCAGCATGTCAACATACGGCTTTACATCCGCCCTTGACGGGTTTATTTCAAGGACCTTCCTGAATTTTTCCAGCGCGGCCGCGTTATCGCCCTGCTTGTAATAGCACACCCCGAGGTTAAACCAGGCGCTTTCATATTTTGGATCGAGCTTCAGGCATTCTTTGTACAATTCCTCGGCTTTTCCTATATCTTTCAGATTATAATTCGCGTTGCCCATGTTATAGATATATTCATGGTCGGAAGGGAAAAATTTATGGGCCAGCTCAAAATAACGCAGCGATTCCGGATAAAGGCCGTTTTCCTCATAAAACGTTCCGGCTGAATTCAGGCAGACCGAATAATCCCTCAGGTACAGGTCGTTGGCGAACTGGTCGGTAAAGAAGCTCCGGCGTTCGAATACCCCGCGGAAATTGTAAAACTTCCAGATGTTATCCTGCATGGCCATATACTGGCGCGTGGCGTAGGCGAACTGCTCCGGAAGCGCTTTGTAAATTATTCCGCGCGGTACGATTTTGAGGCCGCCTTCCATGGCGTTGTCCTCGAGCTTGTTGTATGAAAAATAAAAGGGATATTTTGTAAAATTCAGGCGTATAAGGGCGTTTATTATATATCCGGTTGATTCCGTCCCTATGTTCTCTGTTTTCAGGTGCGGGACGTGTATGTCCGGATTCTGCCTGTTTATGGAATCACGCACCCATTTCATCGGCAGCACCGCCGAGCCCACAAGGGTTATATCGGGCCTGTAAGACTTCGCGTATTTAAAATACCATGTGGGAAAAACAATTCCGTCGCCGGTGGTGAAAATTACCGAATTTGTTTCCAGCGAATCGAGCATGTTTTTGTTGTAGTCGTATGAAAAAAAATAGGAACTTTTATCAAGCCTGGGAAAAAAATAAATGGCCTGGCAGGCAAAAAGGGAACAGGCAATTACTCCGGCTGCCGCCGCCCTGAACCCCCTGAAAACAGATGCCATGGCAAGGATGCCTGCGGCGGCAAATATTGATATGGAAACGTACGATGGGGTGATATATGTTTCCATTATATAAAGCTTTTCCTGCGTCAGGTTAAGGTAAAATGAGGTTATAAAAAGAAAAAAGAGGGGGATGCCCGTCAGGTAAATAAAAAGGTTCCTGTCTTTTCTGAATATTACAACCATTCCTATCAGGCAGAAAAAGGAGCCGATATAAAGGTTTTCGATGCCGGCTGAGGAAAAGAATTTAAGCGCCTGCGTAAATGAGCCGGCCAGGGAGCGCGTTCCTTCGGAGCGTACATACTGCCAGCGCGTCACCATCCTGAAAAAATTTTCAAATGTGTCCGGGGAACCCCAGTTAAGGTAAGCGGCAGAGGCGCGCACGGGAAGGTATATGTACGCCGACAGCCCGATCGTGAAAAACAAACCGCAGATTATACTCTTTTTTATGGTCAGGTTCTTCAGCATTCCGGTCCTGTAAAGAAAAAACAGATATAGCGGCGCCATGAGGAACTGTGACATGTGGTGGTGCGCCAGCGACGCGCCGAAAACAAAGGAAAAGAGATAAAGATATTTCGGTGTTGAGGCGCGCTCCTGCCAGGCGCGCAGCATTATAAGGGTCAGCACGAGCAGAAAAAAAATATTAAGGGAGTATATGCCGCCTTTGGCTATAATTGACTGTTCCCATATTGTCCGGCCAAGGCCGTAGGCGAAAGAGGCTGCAATGGCAAAAATGTATTTATTGTCCTTCGCGCCTGCAGCGGCGGCTATCCTGAGGCTGATGAGGTAAATAAGGAGAAAATTCAGCGCGGATAAAATAACCGCGAAGAAATAGACCTTGAATGAGACGTCGCCGGCGGGCAGCATTGTAAAAAGTTTGCCTATCAGGGTGTGGAGAGGGTAGCCGGGCGGGTGCTGTATGCCGAGGGTTTTGCAGCATGTTATAGTTTCGCCGTCATCTCCCGTATATACTGAGGCGGGAACGCCGGCAATGTAAACGGTTGTTATTATAATCAGCGAAATGGATATCAGGAGCAGGTGTTTTAGCTTTGAGAGTTCCATAAAAGGGGGGCTGTCAGTTGAAATGCTCAACGAGCCTTTCAATATCTTCCTTATCGCCTTTTTCCA
>CAZMGF010000032.1:0-29110 GCA_964565765.1 uncultured Spirochaetia bacterium | reverse complement strand
TAAGTCCAAGATACTCGGCGACTTCCTGAATGAGGCGGGGCATATTAATGTTTACGATTCCCGGTATTATAAGGAAATGGATTTTGTCATGAATGAATACAATGTGAATCTCACCCCGGAGCTTTTAAAGGCGGTAAAAACCGTACCCGGTGTCAGGACAGTAAGGGCGGAGATAAATTTCGGCGCCATAGCCAACACACAGACGGAAAACCTTGAATGCATGGTCAGGGCAATCGACCCTGCGAACGCGACGGATAACTACACCAAACTTGCCTCTCAGGTTATAAAAGGCTCTTTTATAAAAGGGGACAAGGACATACTTGTGGGGGAACGCGGGGCAAAGCTTCTGGGAACCGGCACAGGGCAAAAGCTTGTTATATTATCCGTGGACCAGTACGGCTCAATAAGCGCAGTCGAGGGAAATGTCGTGGGGATTTATAAGACCTTTAACGCGCAGATGGACGAGCGCGGGGTATTGTGCGCGCTGCCGCTCGCGCAAAAACTGCTTTCAATCGGGAACAGCGCGACAAAGGTAACGGTCAACATAAGCGACCCGGTGCTTGCGCCGGCGGCCGCTCAGGCGCTCCAGAAGCTGCTTCCTGCCGGGCTCATCGCCGTGCCATGGCAGACCGGGCAGGCTTTTATAGTCTCTTATCTTAAACTGCTTGATGCTTCAATATTTGTCATAGCATTCATAATAATATTCGGCGCGTCAATGGGGATAATAAATTCATTCCTTATGAACGTAATGAACCGCCTGCCGGAATTCGGCGCCCTGCGCGCCATGGGGCTGGGCAAGGGGCAGATGTTTCTGATGATAATTACGGAATCGTTGTTCATCGGAATCGTCGGGACCGTTCTGGCCATAATACCGGGAACGGCGCTGGTGCTCCATTACCAGGCGCACCCTTTTAATTATGAAAGGATTTTGAGCACAATGCAGGGAACCCCCATGGGGGCGATGGATTCTTCCATCGGCACCGCATTTGTGCCCGCCACATTCGCCATAGTTATACTTACCGGGATTTTGATATCAGTGCTGGCCTCGTCCTACCCGGCGCTGATAGCTGTATCAAAAAAACCTTCGGAGATAATGAGGGTGCTCGAATGAAAAAAGAGATGATAGGCATCGCATTAAGGAACGTATTGAAGAACAAGCGCCGTTCAATACTGAACATGCTTACTTTTGCAGTGAGTGTTTTTGTAATACTGCTCGGCTTCGGCATGATAAAAGGGCAGTTTGACGCGATTTACACGCGTATGATAGACCTGCGCACCGGGCATATAAAGATATATAACAAAGATTATCCCGCGGTAAAATCAACAATGCCGCTTGATAAGGTGATAGACAATCCGGATAAAGTACTCTCGGCAATCGCGGCCACGCCGCATATGGTTGCCGCAAGCCAGCGCATAATACACGCGGGCATAATCAGCAATTCCAAAAAGAAGATGGGAATAGTGATAAACGGCATTGATATGGAAAAAGAGAAAAAAATCCTGACCGCTTATGACAATGTTGAGGGCTCTCTTCTGCCTAAAGAGGGCGCGCATGTACTTTGCGGAGGCGCCCTTGCAAATATGCTCGGCTTTAAACCCGGCTCGGGCCTCCTTTTATTCTCACAGACCTCCGGAAACATGAACAACCTGGTGGACGCGGATGTCTCCGGGGTTTATTCCATAGGTTTTGACGCCATGGAAAAAGCAGAAGTATATGTTCCCCTGGCATTTGCCAGACAGTTTCTTGATATGGACAACAAAGCAACCGAAATAATAATCAGGCTCGATAATGCCGATTATGTCCCGGAGGCAAAAAAATATATACAGCAGGCCCTTGCGAAGGGCTTTCCGCAGCTTGCCGTGGTTGACTGGAAGGAAGAGAACGCGGACCTCTTTGAACTGGCAAAAGCCAAGATGGGGAGCTTTAAGGCCATGGCAGTGGTATTTTTGTTCCTTTCATTCTTTATAATAGTAAATACAATGACCATGTCTGTATATGAACGCACCGCCGAAATCGGTACGCTGCGCGCCATTGGTTTTGATAAAGGATATATAATGCAGATGTACATTCTTGAAGGGCTTTTCCTTTCAGTATTCGGGGTTATACTTGGATGGATACTTGCCGCGCCGCTTATTTATTATTTAAATGTTCACGGCCTTGTGCTTGACGTTATGAAAACAGCGTCATCAACCTCGCTGCCTATGACCGACGTATTAAAGGCCATAAACACCCCGTCGGACTGGATACTGTCGGGTGTAATATGCGTAATATCGGGGGTGCTGGGGGCATATTTCCCGGCAAAAATGGCGGCAGACACAAACATAGTAAACGCGTTAAAACGGGGAGTAAGGTAAACATTGTTTGTAAAAGTGCATTGATTCCTGTAGGGGCCGCCCCATGTGGCGGTCCGGTAAAATAAATGTTTGATAGGAGAATTAAAATGAAAAGAAGAATTTTATTTGCAACGGCCTTGATTTTGTTTTTCTGCGCCTCTGCTCTTGCCCTTGACGCCAAATACACAAAGGAATACGCCGAGGACCTTTTAAAGACGGTTGATAAGAGCCTTTACCCGGCAGTTTACAAGTCGGTCATAATAATGACCACAGTAAGGGCGGGCCGCAACCCCCTTTCCAACACATTTGAGTCACTCTCAAAGGGGGCCGACAAATCACTGATGAAAATAACCGCCCCTGCAAGGGATAAGGGCAAGAAAATATTAAAGAACGGTGACAACCTCTGGATGTTCATGCCGGATATTTCAAGGCCGATAAGGCTCTCCGCAAAGCAGAGCTTTATGGGATCCACCTTTTCAAACGAGGACCTGGCGTCATCGGGCTGGGAAGATAATTATTCCGCAGGGATAACGGATCAGAAAGGCGCACTTATCCTTTTGACGCTTACGGCAAAGAAAAAGGATGTGGCCTACGCAAAGATAGACATGTGGCTGGACGACACGACAAAGATTCCAACCGAAATGACATACTACGGCCTCTCTGGAAAGGCCATAAAAAAACTGTACATGTCCAACATCCAGAAGATAGCCGGCATTATGAGGCCGGTGGATATGAAAATGGATGATTTAATAGAAGAAGGGTCATATACGCAGGTGAAGCTTGAATCAATGGAGGCCCTCGATAGCCTTCCTGAATACACTTTTGACGCAACACAAATGGGCCGTTAAAGGCAAGAATTTACAGAAAACAGACAGGAGATAGTAGAAAAAAAAGGAGATTTATGAAACGATTATTAATTGCGGCTCTGTTTGCGGTTTTCGCGGCCGGCGCTTTTGCCTTTGACCTCAACCTTGAGGCGCGGTCTGATTTTCTTTATACTTCTTTCATGGAAAACAGCGCTTATAATGCCATTGCTGCATCGGAAACCGTGACCGCCCTTTCAACCTATGAAAAAATACGGTTAAAGTTAAAAGATACGGTTGACCAGGTTAAATTTGATTTTGACGCCAGGGCCTACCTTTACCCCCAGACTGAAACTTTAAGTTACACCATTGACAGCGCTTATTTTTCTTTTGAAAACGGCCCGTTTGTGGTTTATGCAGGAAAGCAGAGGATGAAGTGGGGAACGGCGTATTTTTTCAATCCGACCGACAGGCTTCAGCCCGCTGTAAATGTTTTCAGGCCGACGGAGGACCTTGAGGGGATTTACGCTGTCAGGGGAGAAATGACATCCGACATCTGTACGCCGCTTATTGTCATAATGCCGAGAACAAACGGCTATTCGCAGGACCCAGCCAGGGATTTTAACGCCGCCGCAAGGATTTATAAACTTGTTGGAACATGCGATATATACCTTGACTATATATACAATCCGGACGGCGATTCTGCCGGAGCGGCCGCTTCCTGGGACACGGGATTTTTTGTCGTAAATCTTGAGGCTGCGCTCGACGCAAACCCGCCTGCCGGATGTGAAACAATTGATATCGGAGGCAGGAGATATTCCTCGGCAGCCACCATCGGAGTCACCAAGCTGATCAGCAACGAAGCTTCGATATTCGCCGAGTATTTCAGGAACACAGCGGGCTTAAGTTCCGAAGGTTACAGCGATACCGTAACGGCAATGGGGTTCGGCATGCCCCTTTCCAAAAAGGATTACCTGGCTTATTCGCTTTCATACACATGGGACAATTCAATTCAGCTCTCACTGACCGGCCTGCACGGCCTTGATGACGGCACAACATACGCTTTCCCTTCAATTGCGTGGGTGGAAAACCAGAATTACGACATCCAGCTTTCGTTGCTGCAGAACCTGACGCAGAAGGGGACAAGGGAAGGGACTGATTCAACGCCGTTTTACAGCGAAACAGAGCTGAGGATTAACGCATACTTTTAACTTCAAATTAACGAAAACTCGCGGAGGTTCTTATGGAAAATGTAATCAGGATCGTAAACGCTAAAAAAGAATACATACTCGGGAAGACAAAGGTCCCGGCCTTAAAAGGTGTCAACCTTGATGTGGCCCAGGGTGATTTTATGTGCATTATCGGGCCGTCAGGCTCGGGCAAGACAACGCTTTTAAACCTGATCGGCTGCCTTGACGCGCCGACTTCCGGAGAGGTTAATCTTTTTGGTAAATATAACGTTTCCACCCTTAATGATAAGCAGGCGACCCTGCTAAGGCGCGACCACATTGGTTTTATTTTCCAGACCTTTAACCTTATACCGGTGCTTAATGTATATGAAAACATCGAGTTCCCGCTTATCATACAGGGCATGGCCGCGGCCGCAAGAAAAAAACGCGTCATGGAGCTAATCGCGGATGTCGGGCTCCAGGAATTTATCAAACACAAGCCAGATGAGCTCTCCGGCGGGCAGCGCCAGAGGATTGCGGTGGCAAGGGCCCTTGTCACGAACCCGAAGCTTGTCCTGGCCGACGAGCCCACGGCAAACCTTGACAAGGAAAACGGCCACAACATCATGGAAATTATGAAAAAATTAAACGCAGACCACGGCGTGACCTTTATATTTTCAACCCACGACCAGCGCGTTATGGAAGAGGCAAAAAGGATCGTGGTATTAAGCGACGGGGTCATAGAAAGCGATAAAAGAAACTGAAAAAAGCGTAAACTTTACGGGGTTCCCGGCCGTCTAATTTTTACCTGTAAAAGCTGCAAATGAGAATAACCGAGGTGGCCGGCATGTGTATTATAAATGAAGAGATTATTTCAATGCTCGACGGCAATGACCGGGATGAAAAGTACGGCGAAGCCGGCTTAAACGGCGACGCCTGGCAGCCTTCGGATGAAAGTGATGAAGAGATTATTGCCCATTTAAACCAGAGAATAAGCCTTTAAAATATAACAAGACAGTCCGTTTTATCCGGGCCGGCTTTTGTTATTACCCCCCCGTTGTTTGGTATTGACCTGCCTATTAAAATCGTCTACAATGAAAAAATCAAATTTCATTTTGCCAAGGAGTTCTATGGAGACATATAAACGCCTTTTTAAATACATGAAACCCTATATGGGAAGGGTATTTGTCGCGATTTTTCTTATGGTACTTACGGCGGCTTTTACCGCCCTTTCGGTTTATGTCTTAAAACCCGTCATTGACCAGATATTCGCAAACCCCAACAAGGCCGAGGCCATGAAATACCTCAAAATAATGCCCGTTGCCATAATAGCAATCTGGGTGTTAAAGGGCGTTACAGGTTACGCCCAGAAATATATGATAGACTGGGTCGGCAGCAGGATAATCCTGGATATGAGAAAACAGCTCTATGACCATGTGACAGGATTATCAATGAAATTTTTCAACAACCAGAAAATAGGCGTTCTCATATCGCGCATCACAAACGATGTAATGCTTGTACAGGGGGCCCTTGCCAATGTGCTGGGCAATATTATCGGCGGCGTAATCACCATAATAGGCGTGACGGGAATGCTTTTTTTCCTGAGCTGGAAATACACCCTAATTACAATCGCCATATTCCCGCTGGCCATATATCCCATATCAAAATTCGGCAAAAGGATAAAGGCCTCGGCCGTGAATGTCCAGGAAAAAATGGGGGATATGACCTCCATTTTAAACGAGACCTTCAACGGCATAAGGATTGTAAAGGCCTTCGGCATGGAAAATTATGAGAGGAGAAAGTTCAGCGACGAGCTGCACAAGCTTTTTGACTGGACAATGAAAGGCGTGCGCGCGTACAACCTTTCTTCCCCCACAATGGAAACAATAGGCGCGATAGGAATAGCGCTATGCGTGCTGACGGCCGGCTCCGACGTTATTCACGGCACCCTTACCACGGGCACTTTCTTTGCCTTTCTTCTCGGACTTACCCAGCTTTATCCCAATATAAAAAAGATGAACGACATGAACAATGTAATACAGCAGGCCCTTGCGGCTTCGGAAAGGGTCTTCAACGTTCTGGACACCATGCCCGATGTGGTGGACGCGGCGGATGCCGTGGAAATGAAGCAATTTGGCGGCGAGGTATCTTTTGAAAACGCCGCGTTTGAATATATACCCGGGCAGCCTGTCATCAGCAATGTCAGCTTTAAAATGAAAAAAGGCGGGGCTTTCGCCGTTGTGGGGCCCTCCGGAGCCGGCAAGTCCACACTTGCGGATCTGCTCGCCAGGTTCTATGACTTAAAAAGCGGCTCCATAACGATAGACGGGGTTGACATAAAAAAGATAAAAATACCTTCCATGCGGTTTCTGATGGGAATGGTAACGCAGGAAACCATACTTTTTAACGATACCTTAAAAAACAACATAGCGTTCGGAATGGAAAACATTGACCAAAAAATGGTTGAGCAGGCGGCGGCGGCGGCTAATGCCTCGGAATTTATAGAAAAAATGCCGGAAAAATATGAAACAATGATAGGGGACCGCGGAGTGAGGCTCTCGGGCGGACAGAGGCAGAGGATAGCCATTGCCAGGGCAATATTAAAGAATCCTCCCATACTCATACTTGACGAGGCCACTTCCTCGCTTGACTCCGAGTCCGAGATACTCGTCCAGGAAGCATTGAACAATCTTATGAAGGACAGGACGTCATTTGTCATAGCGCACAGGCTCTCGACTGTCAGGAACGCAAGCTGCATTATTGTGGTTGACGGCGGCACCATAGTGGAACAGGGAACGCATGAAGAACTTATAGTAAAAAACGGTGTTTATACAAAATTATACAACCTGCAGTTTAAACTGAACAAAGAGGAAACGGTTGAACAGCCGTGAATAAAGCCGCTTTTATAGACCGCGACGGCAACCTTATCCATGAGGTGGGTTATATAAACTCGCTGGAGAGGATAAAATTTTACAGCCGCAGCATAAAGGCCGTTAAATTCCTTAAAGATAACGGTTATAAAATAATAGTGGTGACGAACCAGTCGGGAGTGGCCAGGGGTTATATAAAGGAAAGCTTTGTTAAAAACGCCCATAAAAAAATAAACGCCATGCTCGGAAAATACGGGCTTAAAATTGACGGATTTTATTACTGCCCGCACCACCCGAAAAAGGCGGTGATAAAAAAGTATCTGAAGGACTGCTCCTGCAGAAAGCCGAAAACAGGGATGATTGAAAGGGCCGTTAAAAAATTTAATATAGACCTGAAGCAGAGCTTTACCATAGGCGACAAATTAACGGACGTCCACCTTGGAAAAAACGCTGGAACGAAAACGGCCCTTGTCCTGACGGGTTACGGCAAAAAGGAAAAGGAGCTGATAAAAACAGTTTATGACAGGCCGGATATAACAGCAAAAGATTTTTACCAGGCCGCAAGGATGCTGGTGAAGAAGGAGAAAAAATGAGCAAATATTCAAAACTGATTGATAAATTCAAAGGCAAAAAAATCCTTGTCCTGGGCGATTTTATCCTTGATGAATATGTTTACGGCGAAACAGAGCGGATTTCAAGGGAAGCTCCAGTACTTATACTGAAATACAACAAATCCACATATCTCGCAGGCGGGGGCGCCAACCCCGTCATGAATATAGTGGACATGGGCGGCACGGCAGTGCCTGTATCAATAGCGGGTAAAGAGGAATATTCGGACATACTTATAGACATGATGACGGCGAAAGGCGTGGACACTTCACATATTGTGAGGACCGAAAAATATTCAATCCCGGTAAAAACGCGGGTAATGGCCGGCTCAGTGCATACTGTAAAACAGCAGATAGTCAGGATAGACAGGTATAATGAGGACAGGCTGGAAAGCGGGGCCGAGGCGGCCCTTATTTTCAATATTAATTCCGCGGCAAAAAGCACGGAGGTAATACTTGTTTCCGATTACGGCAGCGGCATGATAACCGACGGCGTGATAAGGGCGGTAAACGCCCTGGCAAAATCAGGCAAAAAAGTGGTTGTTGATTCGCGTTACGGCCTTAAAAAATATAAATATGTCACGGCTGCCACGCCTAACGAGACCGAGGCGGGGCCCGCGGTCGGACACGAGAAATACGGGGAACAGGATGTTGAACTTATCGTAAAAAAGCTGTGGCGAATGATGAAGGCGAAAGGGATGATTGTCACGCGCGGCAGCAGGGGAATGATAGCCGTCGAAAAGGGAAAAGTCTCCAGGATTGCCCCGTTCGGCGATGATGAAATTGTGGACGTTTCCGGGGCCGGCGATACGGTATCCTCGATCGTCTGCATGGCAATCGCGTGCGGCGCCTCATTAAGAGACGCGGCATACCTGGCCAATATCGGGGGGGGGCTCGTGGTCATGAAGCGCGGCGTCGCAACTGTAACCGTAAATGAGATTAAAGGGGCGCTGAAAAATGCAAAAGCTTAAAAAAAGGGAAGCGCTCGCTAAAATCATTGCGAAATTAAAAAAATCGGGTAAAACCGCGGCCTTTGCAAACGGATGCTTTGACATAATGCATGTGGGCCACGTAAGGTTCCTTGAGTCGGCGAAGGCAAAAGCCGATGTGCTTGTGCTGGGGCTTAATTCCGACGCCTCGGTCAGGAAGTTAAAGGGAAAAGGAAGGCCGCTTGTCAATGAAGGCGAGCGGGCCGAAATATTATCCGCCTTCACATGCATTGATTATATTGTTGTTTTTAACGAGCTTACCGTCGACAAAACCCTTGAGGTTTTAAGGCCGACCTACCACTGTAAAGGCACCGATTACACCGTGGATACGGTTCCGGAAAAAGAAATAGCGAAAAAACTGGGAATAAAAATAGCCATAACAGGCGACCCCAAGGATCATTCCACCAGAGACATCATAAAGACAATTGTGGAGAAATACAGTTAAAGAGAGCCCGGAATATAAAAACACAGGGGTTAAATGAATAAAATTCTTGTTTCCCGCACTGATGGAATCGGCGACCTGCTGCTTACCACCCCGCTTTTCAGCGAGTTAAAACGCGCTTTTCCAAGGGCCCGCATAACGGCCCTTGTAAGCGCCTACGCCGCGCCGCTTCTTATAAACAACCCTTCGGTTGACGCTGTCATCATATATGACAAAAAGGAAAAGGGGCTGGCACAAAAATTAAAAAAAGAGTCTTTTGACGCCGTCTTCGCCGTATATCCGCGGCCGGCACTTGCCTGGGCCTTCTTTTCGGCAGGCATCCCCCTGCGTTATGGAACCTCGTCAAGATGGTATTCATTTTTATTTAACAAAAGGGTAAAACTTTCCAGGAAAAGTTCGGAAAAACACGAAGCTGATTATAACCTCGCGGTCGCCGGGGAATTCACCGAAGGGGCGCGCGCGCAGAAGGAATATTTTTTTATAACGGAAGTAGAATCGCGCAAAGCCGTGGAACTGATGGAAAAAAAGGGGATAAAAAAAGGATTTATTGCCCTGCATCCCGGCTCGAAGGGGTCGGCGTGGAACTTAAGCGCGGTAAAATACACCCGGCTGGCGGCAATGACGGCCGGTGCGGGTTATTGCGTCCTGCTGACCGGCAGCGGGGCGGAAAAAGGGGATATAAAGGTTATTGCGCAGAATGCCGGGGCAAAAAGCGGGATATTTGTCCTGGATGAGGAATTATCCTTAAGGGATTTTGCGGCTGTACTTTCGCTTGCCGGGCTCGTAATAAGCTGCAGCACCGGCCCCATGCACATAGCCGCCGCGCTGGGAATAAAAACTTTGAGTTTTTTTCCGCCTGACAATATAAGGGCCATGAGGCCGAAAAGATGGGGGCCGCTGGGAAACGACCACGTAATTATACAACCGCCGGAAGGCAATGAAAAGGAAGCTGCAATGGATTTAATTGACATAAAGGGTGTTATGGAAAAAATAAAAGATATGGCCGTGAAATAGCTTGAAAAAAACAGCCGCGATACTTGCAATGGCCCTCTTTTTATCATCATGCGCTTCCCTGGTAAAAAAAGTTTCTGTTGTTGAAGTGGCCGTCGACGAGGCAAAAATGAGACAGGCTGCCGCCGGGGTTGCGTCGGAGCAAAGCGGGCCACGGGATATTTATGTTGTTAAAGCGGGGGATACTCTTTCGGGAATAGCCGTGTATATGTACGGAAGTTATTCCGCCTGGAGAAGAATAGCTTCCGACAATAATCTGAAACCGCCTTATATACTGCGGGCCGGAGGAAAACTTAAGGTAACTGATGAATGCAAAGATATGGAGCAGGCCCCTGTTAAGGCTGAGGACGGCCCTTTTCAATACCGGGTGGTGCCAAATACGGCTTTTGGAGTGGGCGAGAAGCTGACCTTTTCGGTTAAATATTTCGGCGTCACCGCGGGCAAGGCCACCCTTGAGGTAAAAGGGCTTGAGGATATCAACGGCAGGAAAGCGTATCATATAGAAGCGACCGCCAGGACAGCCCCGTTTTTTGAGACTTTTTACAGGGTTAAAGACGTAATCACTTCCTATATGGATGTGATGGGAATTTTTTCATGGAAATATACAAAACACCTTGAAGAAGGCGGCTACAGGAACGATACGGCCATGATATTTGAACAGGAAAAGGGATTTGCTCAAAGAAATAAGGACCAGAAATGCGGTATCCCGCCTTTTGTGCAGGATGTCCTTTCGGAGTTTTATTATTACCGCAGCGTTTTTAAGGGTGAGGATGAAACAAGGATAGACGTGGCCTCGGATGAATGTAAAACATACCAGATAGTGGTGAAAAAATTAAGGAAGGAAAAAGTTACCATAGACGCCGGACAATTTAACTGTGTCGTGGTCCAGCCCTTCCTGAAATATGAGGGGATATTCAGGCAAAAGGGAAATGTCTGGATATGGCTCACCGATGACGGCAACCTGACGCCGGTGCTGATAAAAAGCGAGATAGCCATCGGCACCATAGATGTGGAGCTCCAGGAAGCGACTGTCGTGAAAGCGCAATAGCCCTTCATTTTACCGTTGACTAATGGCGCATATACTTATAAAATTATGTATCCCAGGATATTAGGAGAGCATATGGCAGATTATTTTGGAAAATCGATAAAAGAAAGCTGCTCGGTAAAACAAAAAAGCTACAGGGCATTAAAATCAAAACTCCTCATGACCGCGGAATCCCTATATTCGGCCCTTAAAACGGGGCGCAAACTGCTTTTGTGCGGCAACGGCGGCTCGGCCGCTGACGCACAGCATATTGCGGCGGAATTTGTCGTGCGGCTTAAAATGGAGAGGCGCGGCTATCCGGCAATAGCGCTTACAACGGATTCATCGATTCTTACCGCGTGCGGCAATGATTACGGCTTTGACAGGATATTTGAGCGGCAGGTCGAGGCACTGGGAAGCTTTGGCGACTGTCTCATAGCAATCTCAACTTCCGGCAATTCCAAAAACGTCATACTGGCAATAAAAGAGGCCAAAGCCAAGGGGATGGCGGTAATCGGCTTTACGGGCATGGGAGGCGGTAAAATGGCCCGGCTATGCGACATTCTCATAGACGTAAGATCCAAAAACACAATGCGCATCCAGGAAGCCCACATAACTTTTTTCCATATTATCTGCGATCTGGTGGAGAAAAAGCTCGCCGGAGAAAAAATTTGAAGAAAAACAAAGCCTCCGGGTATAAAAAAATAATAAAAAAATTCAGGGGAAAAAAAGTCCTTGTTGTCGGCGACCTGATGCTGGACCAGTACATATGGGGAAGCGTCTCAAGGATATCGCCTGAGGCCCCAATTCCCGTGGTTGATGTAACGCGCGAAGACGCCAAACCCGGCGGAGCCGCAAATGTTATATTAAACCTCATATCCCTGGGCGCCAGGGTTTATGCCGCGGGAGTAATCGGCAGCGATGACAACGCCGCAAAACTTATGGCCTGCCTGAAAAAGGACTCTGTGGACACGTCAGCCGTGCTGGTCGACGGGACAAGGCCGACGACAGTAAAGACAAGGGTGATCGCGCATAATCAGCAGGTGGTAAGGATAGACAAGGAACATAAGACCGACATTTCGCCGGCAATGGCCCGGGCCATAATACTTAAAATAAAAAAAGAACTGAAAAAGATTGACGCCGTAATATTTTCTGATTATGACAAGGGGCTGCTTACAAAGGAGCTGGTGGAGGGGATAATGGGGGCGGCGCGCGGAAAGATAGTGACCGTGGACCCGAAGCCTTCCAATGTGGAAATATTCAGGGATGTAACGTTAATTTCGCCGAATAAAAAAGAGGCATCGGAAGCCTCGGGCATGGCAATTGAAACCGAGGATGATGTTCTTGAAGCCTCGAAAATATTAAAGGACATAACCAACGCCGAAGCCATTCTTATTACGCGCGGGGAAGAGGGCATGTCCCTTTATAAAAATGACGGCATTCATACAATACCTACCGTCGCCCGTGAGGTTTTTGACGTGACCGGGGCCGGGGATACGGTTATCAGCGTTGTCACGCTGGCGCTGGCATCGGGGGCCACATTTGAGGAAGCTTGTTGGCTCTCAAACATTGCCGCCGGAGAGGTTGTAGCCGAGGTCGGGGTTGTAACGCTCACGCCGAAGGAACTTGAGGCGGCGGTCAATGATAAATAACCCGAAGATAATAGGAAACAGGAAAAACCTTGTTGCGGCCGTAAAAAAGCTGAAACGCTCGGGGAAGAAAGTGGTTTTTACCAACGGCTGCTATGACCTTCTTCATGTGGGGCATGTCAGGTTTTTAAAAACCGCAAAAAAAATGGGGGATGTTCTTTTACTGGCCCTTAATAGCGACTCTTCTGTAAAAAGGATAAAAGGGCCAAAAAGGCCGGTTACCGGGCAAAACGAGCGCGCCGAGCTTATGGCGGCGCTGGATTGCGTGGATATGGTGACATTTTTTGAAGAGGATGATCCGTACGCCATAATTAAAGATGTTATTCCGGATGTTCTGGTCAAGGGCGGGGATTGGGCAATTGACAGGATAATCGGGGCCGATGTTGTAAAGGCGGCCGGCGGAAAAGTCAGGAACATTAAATATATAAAGGGAAAGTCAACCACAAACGTTATCGCAAAGGTATTAAAATATTATAAGTAGAGGGGCGTCATGAACATAATTGGAATAATACCGGCGAGGCTCAAATCAACGCGCCTGCCGGAAAAAATGCTCGCGAAAGTCAAAGGAAAAACACTCATAGAGCACGTCTATCTAAACGCAAGAAAAGCCTCGTGCCTGAAGGAACTTTATGTAGCCACAGACAATGTCAGGATAAAGAAAGTGATTGAAGCTGCGGGATGGAAGGCCATAATGACCCCTGCGTCGTGCAAGTCGGGAACGGAGCGCATCAGGGAAGCCTTAAAGACCATCAGGGTCAACATGAACGACATAGTGGTAAATATCCAGGGAGACGAGCCGCTTCTTGAGCACACTCTGATAGATAAGACAGTACGGGCGCTTATTAATGACAAGTCATATGACGCGGCAACACTTGCGACGCCTATTGCGGATAAGGAAGAAATTTTAGACACATCAGTTGTAAAGGTGGTCGTGGGCAGAAGCGGCAGTGCGATGTATTTTTCCAGGGCGCCCATACCATTTAACCGCGACGGCGTCAAAACCGGAAATGGGTCCTATCTCAAACACGTCGGCCTTTATGCCTACAGGAAAAGTGTCCTGGACAGGTGGCTGAAGCTGGAGAGTTCGTATGAGGGGATAGAAAAACTGGAACAGCTGCGGATGCTTGAGAACGGCTGCAGGATTAAGGTAATAATAGCAAAAAGTAAAAGCATCGGAATAGACACGAAAGCGGACCTGAACAGGCTCGTTAAGATAATAAAGTAAAGCTGCGCGTTAAAAAATTCAAACTTACTGCGAGGTGGAACATGGCTGATAAAAAATATATTTTTGTGACCGGCGGGGTCGTATCATCCCTGGGAAAAGGAATCGCGGCTTCATCAATCGCGGCGCTGCTCGAGGCGCGCGGAATAAAAATCACCATGCAGAAATTCGACCCTTATCTCAACGTCGACCCGGGTACAATGAGCCCTTTCCAGCACGGGGAGGTTTACGTGACCGAGGACGGCGCGGAAACAGACCTTGACCTGGGCCATTATGAAAGGTTTACCAACGCGCGGCTCACCAGGGACAATAACGTAACAACGGGAAAGATTTATTCGCATATTATCGAAAGGGAAAGAAAAGGGGCGTACCTCGGAAAGACCGTCCAGGTGGTCCCGCATGTCACCAACGAGATCAAGGACAGGATGAAAATATTCACCAAATCAAAGGACGTTGATGTCGTTGTCATAGAAATCGGCGGCACAGTGGGCGACATAGAATCGCAGCCATTTCTTGAGGCAATAAGGCAGATGCAGCTTGATGTCGGCAGGGAAAATGTGCTTTACGTCCACCTGACCCTTGTACCCTATATCAAGGTTGCGGGCGAAATAAAAACAAAGCCGACCCAGCATTCGGTGGCGAGCCTGCGCTCGATCGGCATCCAGCCCGACATTCTGCTATGCAGGACGGAAATAAAGATATCAAAAAATGAAAGGGAAAAAATAGCCCTTTTCTGCAATGTCAGGGAAGAGGCCGTAATACAGGCCCTTGATGTACCCACCATTTATGAGGTCCCCAGGATGTACCACCAGCAGGGGCTCGACGATCTTATCCTGAAAAAGCTGGGGCTGCGCGCGAAAAAAGCGGAACTTGGCGTATGGGACGGCATAGTCAAGAAAATACTCCACCCGAAAAAAAGCGTGACCATAGGAGTTGTCGGAAAATATGTGGATGTCCAGGACGCCTATAAATCAATAAAGGAAGGCATACTGCACGGCGGTATAGCCAATAATACCCGCGTAAATATAAAATGGATCGATTCCGAAAAGGATGTTGAGCCGCTTGTAAAAAAGAAGGCTGTCTCGAAAATTCTCGGGGATTGCGACGGCATACTTGTGCCGGGAGGCTTCGGCGACCGCGGTATCGAGGGAAAAATATCGGCAATACAGTACGCAAGGGAGAAAAAAATACCCTTTTTCGGCATATGCCTTGGGATGCAGATGGCGTCCGTTGAATTCGCCAGGCACATGCTCGGCATGAAGAACGCAAATTCCACGGAATTTGACGAAAGCACAGCGTATCCTGTAATATCCAAACTTGAGGAACAGAAGCATATAGAGTACATGGGGGCGTCAATGCGGCTGGGGGCCTACCCGTGCAAGATAAAGCAGGGGACAAAAGCATTTGCCGCTTATAAGGAAAAAATAATATTCGAGCGCCACAGGCACAGGTATGAATTTAACAGCCTTTACAGGGACAAGTTCGAGGAAAAGGGGTTTGAAATCACCGGAACATCCCCTGACGGCTTCCTTGTGGAAATGGTGGAGTACACAAAGCACCCGTGGTTCGTGGCGGTGCAGTTCCATCCTGAATTCAAGTCAAGGCCGCGCGCGCCGCACCCGCTTTTCAGGGATTTTGTGAAGGCCTCGCTGGCAAAAAAGGGGAAATAAATGGCCGATGCAGAAAAACCCTCCAGGGAAATGCAGGAGGACCTTTTAAAGTTCGCGCAGGCGAAATACAAGTCGGCGCAGGATAAATACAACGCGATACAGGCGCTGGCTAAAAAATACAATATGCCACTGGAAAAGATGATAAAAAATATAATAATGGAGTGGATGATAGATGACAAGAACCAAAAATTCACGGACGCCGGCAAAAAAGCCCCTTTCAAAAAGATACTCTGAACTTACACGGGGCGGCCTTTTTCTTATAGCCGGGCCGTGCGTCATTGAGAACGAAAAGATGGCGTATGCCGCGGCGGGTAAGCTGAAGGAAATAACAGCCGCGCTGCGCATGCCCTTTGTATTCAAGGCCTCTTATGACAAGGCCAACCGCACTTCCATCAAAAGTTTCCGCGGGGTCGGCATTGATAAAGGACTGAAAATATTATCCGGCATAGCAAGGGAATTTGATCTCCCTGTTATAACCGATGTGCACACGGCCGAAGAGGTGAAAAAGGCTGCGCAGTCCGTTGACATACTCCAGATACCCGCTTTTTTATGCAGGCAGACCGACCTTATAGTGGCCGCGGCAAAATCAGGCAGGATAGTTAACATCAAAAAAGGGCAGTTCCTTTCACCGCAGGAGATGGGCAACATTACAAAAAAAGCAGAGGCTGCCGGCAATACAAATTTGATGCTCACCGAAAGGGGATTTTCTTTCGGATACAATAATCTTGTCGTGGATATGAAATCCATAGCCTATATGAAAACACTAGGATACCCGGTTGTAATTGACGCGACGCACGCGGTACAGAGGCCGGGCGGTGCGGGAGATAAAAGCGGCGGGGAGAGGGAATATATAGACGCGATAGCAAAGGCGTCGGTCGCGGCCGGCGCTGACGGCGTCTTCCTTGAGGTCCACCCGGATCCGGATAAGGCGTTATCGGATAAAGATACCCAGTACAGGCTTGATAAGGTGGAAATTCTGCTCGAAAATCTGCAGGATATATACAACACGGTGAATAAATAATAATAGAGCCGCTGCTTGCCGAGGCTAAAACCGGGAAAACGTGAGCGGCAGCAAGCAGTCACTATATAAATGCTATGTTTTTAAGGCGTTTTATTGATTTTGTTGTTTTAAAATCCTTTTTTTCCATGTTGCCTTAACGGCCTTTATCTGTTATATTCTTTAGGTACTAAAAACCCATTAAAAATAGGAGTAATCATGTCTGACACAGCAAAATATACTGCTTTCGTTGACGGCGCTTCGAGCGGAAATCCCGGCCATGCCGGCATCGGCGTTGTCATTTATAAGGGCAAGGACCAGATTCTTATGGAATCCAAATATATCGGGATGACGACAAATAATGTCGCCGAATATTCGGCTTTGCTTCACCTGCTTGACATGGCGCAAAAACACAAGATCAAGGAACTTGATATATTTTCCGACAGCGAACTGATGGTGAAACAGCTCTGCGGTGAGTACAAGGTGCGCGATGAGAAATTAAAGGAGCTTGTCCAGCGGGCCGTCGCCGCCAGAAAGCATATCAAATACACCCTGACGCACGTGCCGCGGGAAAAAAATAAGGAAGCCGACAAGCTTTCGAAGGAAGGCAGCAAAAGAGGAGGCGACATCAGGAATGTATGAGTTCCTCGCGGGCCTCTTTTCTATAGTTTCCGGCCTTTCGGTTTATGGAATGATAAGGTACGGATTCAATGTCATATTTCTTTACATACTTGTTTTTTCCCTTGTGCTGGTTGCCTGGCTCCTTGCGGCCATACTGGAAGAAAGGAAGAGAAAGGGCAATGCCGGATAAAAAAGAAGCAGCATCCCTCCTTGGCTCATCGGGTTTTTCCATCTGGGATATCTATGAGGAATCATCCGCTGTTGCCGCAATAACATTTGAGGATAACCGCGTTGAGAAATATTCCACGGGCGTGGATTACGGCATAGGCGTCCGCGGCGTTAAGGACGGCAAAACATCCTATGGCTACACAAACGACCCTTCCACTTTAAAAAAAATAGCAACCGCTATTTCCGCCGGCGCGCCCGGCAAAGAACTTTCTTTCATGGAACCGGAACTGCGCAATAAAAATATCATAAAATTAATGCCGGACTCTGTCCTTCCTGAAAAAAAGGCGGAATTGCTGCGTGCCATGAACGACGCGGCAAGGTCGTTTTCCCCATATATAAGCCAGGTGACGATCAATTACACCGAAAAAATACAGGACGTTGAAATATTAAACGACAGGCTTGAGTTTGTGAAGGAACGCAGGGTATACACGGGCTGCTCGATAATGGCCGTGGCGAAAAAATCAGGCAGGATAGAAACCGGATATTCGGTAATTGCCGGACATGCCGGCTTTGAGATATTTGACAACGGCATCGCCGTAAAAAAGGCCCTGGAAGCCGCCGGCCTCGCGGCAAGGCTGCTCGACGCGGATAAAAAACTTACCGGCGAGATGACTGCTGTTATTTCATCAAGCGCGGGCGGCACCATGATACACGAAGCCGTCGGCCATTCGCTTGAGGCGGACCTTGTCCAGAAAGGGCTCTCCCAGTACGCGGGAAAAAAAGGGGTGAAAGTAGCCTCTGATATAATCACGGTAATTGACGACGCCACAATACCCGGAAAGCGCGGCTCGTTTTCGTTCGATGATGAGGGGACACCGTCGCAGAAAACAATACTTATAGACAGGGGAGTTCTTGTAAATTATATGTACGACAGGGAAACGGCGGAAAAGGACAACGCGCTTCCCACGGGCAATGGCAGGAGGGAATCCTATAAATTCAGGCCTATTCCCAGAATGAGAAACACAATGATAGCGCCCGGCGCAGGCAGCGCAGAAAGCTTGATTAAAGATACAAAAAGAGGTATATTTGTTATCAGGATGGGCGGGGGACAGGTTAATACCGTAACCGGAGAATTCGTATTTGAGGTGAAGGAAGGTTATATGATAGAGGCCGGAAAGACGGCTTATCCGGTCAGGGGCGCCACCCTTATGGGAACCGGCGTTGAAGTTCTTAATTCAATTGACGCTGTATGTTCTGATATCGGCTTTGACGCGGGGACGTGCGGCAAGGACTCACAGGGAGTGCCGGTGGGAGACGCCCAGCCGACATTAAGGATCCCGAAAATACTGGTAGGCAGCAAGTAATTATAAAAGGAACTTTTGAATTTATCATTACAATGTGGAGGCAATGATGAAAAAATTATTCGTCACGGCATTTATTCTCATTATACCGGCGTTGATGCCGGCGGCGCCTGCGCCTGACGCTGTGGCTCTTTCCGCGCAAGCCGTCTCCCCGACAGCCGAAGTTATTTCCGCGCCAGCAGGTATCACTCCTGCGCCGGCAGCGATTGTTACGGCTGTTTCGCCCGCGCCGCTGACAACTACGGCCGTCTCAGCGCCTGTTTCCAAAACGGCCGACGCTGAATCAAATACGAACCCGGCTGATATAGAGGGGCTCGCCCCGCCTTCGGTCGACGCGGGAGCCTATGAGGAACCAGGTGAGCCGGCGCCTGTGGCGGATGAAACTTCGCAGGAAAAAAACACACATAAAGAAAACAGAAAAATGAAACATTTTTCAATAGAGCAGACCCTGTTTACACCTTCTTCTATAGGCACCAAGCTGGGGTATTTTATAAATGAAAACTGGAAAATAGCGGCGGAATACTCCACAATCGCGTCGCTGATCGCAAACTCATCAAAGGAAAGAAACGACACCTACGCCGCGAATATATGTTTCTCGCCGGCCGACGAGGACTGGTCGCCTTTTTACGGCGCGGGATTCACCAGGCTTGATATGGTCATGAACGCGACCAATTCGACAACCAACGACAGCCTGCATGTGAAGCGGAATATAACCGGCGGCTATGTAACGGCCGGCATGAACTGGATAACTGATTCAATATTTATGTTCTCTGTTGAGTTTGACCTGCTGGGCGGGTATTTAAGGGAGAGCGACATAGATATCACAAATCCGGGCGGGACAACGCAGACAAATCAGCCGAACATCTGGGCCAATTTCGGGTTTACGGCGGGAATATGTTTCTAAGATAAACACCAAGGATTTTATAATTTTATAAAACCGGCGGCAGCCGGCGAATTTGAAGCTCAAAATACGGAGGAGCGGTGAAAAAACATACCTGGTTTTTAGCGTTTGTTCTGTTGATATGCTTCTCAAACTTTTTAAAGGCGGCCGGCGGACAGAAGAATCCGGAAAATGCCGTATCCGCGGCGGCTGTTACGGCCGAAACGGCTGATGAGTCCCTGCTTTATTATCCGGCCCATGTGGGGGATACGCTTTATCTTAACGCGTGGAAGAAAGCCGCTCCGGACAAAGAAGTTTTTGTAAAAGCGGAAGTAATAAGGACCGAAAAAAAGGCTGACGGAGAATTTTATTATTTTTACGGGCCCCAGGTTGATGTGCGTTATCTCATCGGCATAGACCCCAAAGAAGGGGTTTCCATGCGCGTTATAAAATATCCTTTTCCGTTTTTTGATCTTTCGGTGGAAGTGACCCTTAAACCTAAAATGAACATTATAAAATTTCCGTTAAAAGCCGGGGAAAAGTGGCACTACGAGGGAAAAGGCGAGGCTGTCATACTTTTTATACCATTTACAAGGGACCTGAAGGCGGATTTTGAGGTGGTTGAAAGGGTTACAATGAAAACACCGGCCGGGGATATCGACACTTATCATATAAAGGTGCTGCTTGACCAGGGCGACGGCAAAGGAATGACAAACGAGAATTACTGGTACGGAAGGAACATTGGTTATAGTGCCGCGGATACCAGCGGCCATAAGGCGGAGCTCGCGGGATACAGGATATATGACGACAAGACCGGGCAATGGATTGAAAAGCTTCCCGATGACTCCGCAAAATATAAATAAGAGGGGTAATAAATGAAAAGGGCATATCTTCTGCTGGCAATGGCGGCGGCCGCGCTGTTTTTTTCAGGATGTTCGCTTAAAAGGACGGTAATAAATTCCACCGCGCTTTTTATGGACGATGTGGTGGATGAATTCATGGCGGAACCCGACGCGATATTCGCGGAACAGGCGGGGCCCGCGAATTTAAAGCTCCTTGACGGCCTGATAAAAGGGTCCAATTATGAAAATGAAAGCCTCCTTATCAAGGGATGCAAACTTTACGGCATGTACGCGCTCGCGTTTTTTGAGGACGCGGCGACGGATAAAAAACAGGACAAAGAAAATCTGGCGCGCGCCTCGGTTTTTTATAAAAGAGCGGCTGATTACGGGATGATGGCTCTTAAAAAGAACAATGATTTTAAGTCTGCCGCGGACGGAAGCCTTGATGATTTTATAAAGGTCATGCCGGCTTTCAACAAAAGCGACGAGGAAGCGCTCTTCTGGACTGCTTTTGCCTGGGGAAGCTATATTAACCTCAACAGGAACTCAGCCGCCGACGTGGCAAACCTGCCTAGGGTAAAGGCCATGGTTGACAGGGTCATAGAACTGGATCCGTCATATTTTTACGGCCTGCCCGACCTGTTCCTGATAGTTTATTATTCAATGCCGAAAATGTTCGGCGGCGATACAGATAAGGCAAAGGCTGCTTTTGACGCGGCTGCCGCGTTGTCGGGCGGGAAATTTGTCATGACTGATTTTTACACGGCAAAATTTTACGCTGTGCAGACCCAGGATAAGGCGCTTTTTGAAAAGCTGCTTGATAATATAAATTCCGCCGCGCCGGACGCGATACCCGAGGAGCTCTTTACGGCCGTGGCAAAGAAAAAAGCGGCAGTGCTTAAGGCAAAAGAAGATGATCTTTTTTAAAAAATAACAGTCTAAAATACCGGGAGGTTTTTTCATGAGGAGATTTTTAACGGCGGTTTTAATATCGGCGGCAGTGGCGTCTTATTCTCTGGCCGCCGCAAAGTATGAGATAAAATTCGCGACTGTGGCGCCGGACGGCTCCACATGGATGAACGAAATGCAGAACCTTAACGACGAGATTATGGAAAAGACTAACGGCGATGTAAAGTTCAAATTTTATCCGGGCGGCATAATGGGGGATGAAAAGGACGTTTTGAGGAAAATGAAAGTCAACCAGGTGCAGGCCGCGGGATTTACTTCCCAGGGGCTCGGCGAAGTTGTGCCGGAAGTAAGGATTCTGAACCTTCCGCTCCTGTTCAAGTCGTATAAGGATATAGATAATGTGATGCTTGAAATGTCGCCGGCCATTGAGGCTATGTTCCTTAAGAAAGGCTTCGTTGTGCTGGGCTGGCCGGAAGTGGGGTTTGTATATGTGTTCACGAAAAACAGGGTGGAGGCGATTTCCGACCTGCAGAAAACAAAGATGTGGATATGGGGCGACGACACGCTGGTGGGTACGCTCTTTAAGAACCTGAAGATAGTGCCGATCCCGCTTTCCCTGACTGATGTCATGCAGTCCCTGCAGACCGGTATGATCGAGGGGGTTTACTGTTCGCCGCTTTCCTGCATCGCCATGCAGTGGAACACGAAGGTCAAATATATGCTTGCCATCAAGATAGCCAATGTGCCTGGCGGTGTGCTTATAAACAAGAAGAGCTGGGATTTAATACCGGACAACTACAAAGTTATCGTCAGAGCCGCGTGCAAAAAATATTTTGACAAACTCACGCAGGCCTCAAGAAAAGAAAATGAGGACGCCTTAAGCGTCCTGAAAAAGCAGGGTGTAACATTCACGGACATCAAGGCTCCGGCCGACCTGAAGACCTTTGACGACGTCAGCATGAAGACCAGCAATGACCTTATAGGAAAATATTACGACAAACCCATGCTGGAGAGCATGCTCAAAATTCTGGCAGGCGCGGGAAAGGAAAAAAATTAATTGAAATTTCTGCGGCGGCTAAATTACAGCCTTTATCAGGCGCAGAAAGTTGCGGTTGTTGTTTTCTTTCTGGCGCTGCTTGCGCTTTCCGCCCTGCAGGTGATACTGAGGCTTTTGTTCCATTCGGGCATACCCAACGCCGAAACCCTGATGCAATACCTTGTAATGTGGGTGGCTTTTCTCGGCGCGTCGCTTGCCGCTTACAAAGGCAGGCACATAAACCTTGATGTGGTATCGCGGTCGCTGAAAAAGCTGAACAAAAATCTTGTAAAACTTATAGTGGGGTTTGTCTCCACTGTTATTCTTATATTTCTCTTAAAGGCTTCCATAGAATTTGTGCTCAACGAAATGTCCGACAGCCAGGCGGTCTTTTTTGTGCCGGTATGGATGCTTGAGTCAATAATACCCATCATGTTTCTCTTTATGCTTCTTGTTTATCTTCAGAATTTTATTTGCGCGGCGGCTGTCATGATGAAAGAGAGAAAGAAAAAATGATATCCATCATCATAGGCCTGGTACTGATATCGCTGGCGCTTGTGGGCACGCCTTTATTCATTGTTTTCGGCGGGCTTGCTGTGATACTTTTTGCGATAGCCGGCATTGACACTTCCACGGTTATAATTGAGATCAGCAGGATGGGGACTAATTCCGTGCTTATAGCCATACCGCTGTTTACTTTTGCCGGCTATATGCTTGCGGAATCGGGAATGCCGGGAAGGCTGATCGCGCTATCCCGCGCGCTTGTGGGCTGGTTCAAGGGAGGCACGGCTATTGTGACACTTTTGGCCTGCGCCTTTTTTACATCTTTTACCGGTGTGTCAGGGGTTACAATTATCGCCCTGGGCGGCCTTCTGCTTCCTATGCTGTTAAAGGACAAATACACGGAAAAATTTTCCCTGGGGCTCCTTACCACATCAGGGAGCATAGGGCTTTTGTTCCCGCCCAGCCTGCTGCTTATTCTTTACGGAGTGCTGGCGAAGGTTTCCATATCAAAATTATTTATTGCCGGTATAATACCCGGAATAATCCTTATTCTCCTCTTTTCAATTTTCTGCATAAAAGAAGGCATGGTAACATCCGAAATAGAGCCGTTTTCTTTTAAAAAGCTTTTCAGCGCCCTGAAAGGCGTCATATGGGAGCTGCCCCTGCCTTTTGTAATACTGGGAGGAATTTACAGCGGCACATTCACAACCTCGGAGGCCGCGATTATTACGGCAGTATACGCATTTATCGCGGAAGTATTCATTTATAAGGACCTGAACATAAGGCACGATGTGCCGCGCATTATAAGGTCGTCTATGATAGTTGTCGGCGGTATTTTTGTCATACTCGGGTCAGCCATGGGTCTGGCCAACTATCTGGTGGACGGACAGGTGCCCATGAGGATCCTGGACTGGATGAAACAGTACATAAAAGAAAAATGGCTGTTTCTCCTCATGCTGAATATTTTTCTCATAATAGTGGGGGCGGTCCTGGATGTTTTTTCAGCGCTCATAGTGGTGCTTCCGCTTATGGTTCCCATTGCAAGGGATTTTGGAATCGACCCGGTCCACATGGCAATGATATTTCTGACCAACCTTGAAATAGGATACAACGCACCGCCTGCGGGGATAAACCTCTTCATTGCGAGTTTCAGGTTCCGCAAGCCTGTCATGCCGCTGGCAAAATCGGCATTTCCTTTCCTGGCCATAATGTTCGCTGTGCTCATGCTTATAACCTATGTGCCTGATTTGAGCCTTTTTCTTATAAAATTGCTGAAGATTGAGTGATATTTTATCGGAGGGTGCTATGATCTACATGATCATGGGTGTTCTGGGCTCCGGGAAGACCACTGTGGGAAAAATACTGGCTAAAAAACTAACGGCACCTTTTTATGACGCGGATGATTACCTGACCCACAACAGCCGCAAGAAACTTTCAAAAGGGGTGCCGCTTCTTGAAAAAGAATGGAAGGATCTGATGTTCGCTATGCGCGCCATAGTCGACAGGGAGCTTGCGCGCGGAGGGGACGCTGTGATAGCCTGTTCGGCCTTAAAGGAGCGGTACCGGAAAATGCTCCTTCATGAGCCGGGGAAAATGACGCTTATGTACCTTAAGGGAACAAGGGAGTTCATCGAAAAAAAACTCAAGAAAAATAAAAAACATCATAATGCCTCGTTTGAAATATTAAAGAGCCAGTTTGAAATACTTGAAGAGCCAAAAGAAGCCATGGTTTTTGATATGACAATTCCCAGGGAAAAGATAGCGGGAGACATTATAAGGCGGGTAAAAAATGCGTCCGCAGGATAACAAATGCCGTAAAGCCGTGGAAATAAAAGGCGCGTGGAAAATAAAATTCAAAGGCGAAAAAAAGTCCAGGGCCATACCTGTTCCTGCAAGCTGGAACGAGGTTTTTTCGGATAAAAGGGACTTTCTCGGGCCGGCCGTTTATACTGTGAAGTTTAATCTGCCCGAGGGCTGGAAGAAAAAAGGAATTTATATAAGGTTTGGTTCTGTTAATTACCTTGCGCGTGTAAAAGTTAACGGCGTGCAAATCGCTTCACATGAAGGCGGCAGCCTTCCTTTTGAGGCGCCAATTCCTGAAAAAATCCTGAAGAAAATAAATACCCTAGAAGTGCTGGTTGACGGGAACCTTGCGCCGGACAGAGTACCGCCCGGCAATGTTCCGTTCAATGACAAGGACGCTTTTGCCAATACCCAGTACCCGGCGACCTCCTTTGATTTTTTTCCTTACTGCGGAATACACAGGAAGGTTTATTTATGCCGCCGCCCGGACAGGGCAATAGACGATATTACCGTCGGTACATTTATATCGGGCAGGGATGGCATGGTGAACGTGGAAATAGAGACCTCGTTTTCAGGAGGCGCTTCAGCTGTCTTTGAGCTTGAAGGTTACGGCGCGGCGGTTAAAACAGCGGCCCCTGTCAAACATTGCAGGGCAAAGGCGTCGATAAGGGTAAAGAACGCCAGACTCTGGGCACCGGGAAAGCCGCAACTTTATAAATTGACTGTAAAACTTGAAAGTTACGGCAGAGGGATTGATGAATACACTCTTCCTGTGGGCATAAGAACAGTATCGGTCAGGGGAAGTCAGATCCTGATAAATAACAAACCGGTGTTCTTAAAGGGTTTCGGCAGGCACGAGGATTATCCGAAAACCGGCAGGGGATTCAGCGGGAAATGGAACGCTGTGGACTTTAAACTTCTGGCATGGACAGGGGCGAATTCTTTCAGAACGAGCCATTACCCTTACGACGAGGAACAGATGGACATGGCCGACAGGGCGGGTATTCTGGTAATAGACGAGACCCCGGCAGTCGGATTGTTTTTTGAAAAAACCGGGCTTGAAAAACGCGCGGAACTCTGCGGGCAATATGTGAAAGAGCTTATAAACAGGGACAAAAACCACCCATGCGTTGTCATGTGGAGCCTGGCAAATGAGCCGCATTCAAAGAGGCCCGCTGCCGTGCCTTTTTTTAAAAAATTAAAGGCTCTTGCTTCTTCACTGGATCCCACAAGGCCCGTCACAATAGCCAGCTACCTCGGTGCCGGCGAAAAATCCTTTGAATTTATGGATGTCGTCTGCGTCAACCGCTACCTTGGGTGGTATTCGCAGCAGGGCAGGCTCGACATAGCCATGCCCATGCTTTCACGCGACCTTGACACAATATATAAAAAATTCAGGAAGCCTGTGATACTTACGGAATTCGGGGCCGACGCGATGCCGGGAAACCGCTCTAAAAATCCTGAAATGTTCTCTGAAGATTACCAGGCCGCCATGATCGAAAGATATCTTGACACTGCGGCGAAAAAGAAATTTATCGCCGGCGCCCATGTGTGGAACATGTGTGATTTTAAGACAGGGCAGGGGATCCACAGGCCCGGCGCTATGAACTGGAAAGGTGTTTTCACCCGCTTCAGGAAACCGAAATTATCCGCTTTTATGCTGCACGCCCGCTGGAACAAAAAAAACGGCAGGTGATTTTTACGTCAAAAAGAACCGCTGTAAAAACCTCCGTAATAATTTGACCTTACGGGTTTTTGTGATATCCTGTTAAAAACATTTAAAAGGAGATAAACAATGCAATACAGGCCATTCGGTAAAGACGGTTGGAAAATATCAACTCTGGGATTCGGCGCCATGAGGCTTCCCATGACAGCGGACCAGAAAGATGTGGATGAAAAAGAAGCCATAAGAATAATGAGGCACGGAATCGATAATGGAATTAATTATATCGATACCGCATATTTTTATCATAACGGCGTCAGCGAAGTTGTTGTGGGAAAGACACTCAAAGACGGATATGGCAAAAAGGCAAGGCTGGCCACAAAATCGCCGGTCGGCCTTATGAAAGAGGCGGATGATTTTGACAAATTCCTCGACCTGCAGTTAAAAAGGCTCGATGTTGACTATATTGATTATTATCTTTTTCACGGCATAGGCGACGGCGGCCTTTCCGCTATGAAGCAGTTTGACCTTTTCGCGAAGATGGAAGCGGCGAAAAAAGCCGGAAAGGTCGGCCACATAGGATTTTCCTTCCATGACAATGCCGCGGCATTTATAAGGGTTGTTGACAGCTATGATAAATGGGAATTTTGCCAGATACAGTACAATTATATGGATATAAACAATCAGGCCGGGACCGCGGGGTTAAAATACGCGGCATCAAAGGGCATTCCTGTGATTGTAATGGAGCCGCTTCTTGGCGGAAAGCTCGCCAGGCCGCCCAGAGAGATCGCGAAATTATTCGAGACATACGAAGTAAAAAGAAAGCCGGCGGACTGGGCCCTGCAATGGATATGGAACCATCCGGAAGTTTCCGTTATTTTAAGCGGAATGTCGAATTTTGAACAGGTCGTGGAAAATATTGCCTCCGCTGAAAAATCAGGGGCAGGGCATATGAATGAAGCGGATTTCTCCCTGATATCAAAGGTCAGGTCTGAATTTGAAAAGCGTATTGTTATTCCCTGCACGAAATGCGATTACTGCATGCCGTGCCCGCAGGGAGTCGCTATTCCGAGAAACTTTGAGCTTTATAACGACGGCGCCATATATAACGATCCCGGCGCGGCCAGATACAATTACAAGGTATGGATGAAACCGGAGAACAGGGCCTCGGCCTGCACGGCATGTAAAGAGTGCGAGGAAAAATGCCCGCAGAAAATAGAGATATCTTCCTGGATGCCGAAAGTGGACAACGTCATCGGCAAGGGAATGGACTTTCCCGGCTGAAAATATGATAAAAATAAGAAAGTATCGTCCCGAAGATAAACATGGTGTGATCAGGGTGTGGAAAGAGAATTTTAATTATACTGCGGCTTACAGCGACCCTGAAAAATCCCTGAAGCAGAAACTAAGGCAAAAGGACGGGCTGCTTTTTGTCGCTGATGACGGTGGAGAGGTTGCCGGTGCAATAATGGCCGGTTATGACGGCCACAGGGGCTGGATATACTCACTGGCCGTTAATAAAGGCTTGAGAAACAAAGGGCTTGGAAGCAGTCTGCTTAAATACGCGGAAAATGAGCTGATAAAACTCGGGGCCCCCAAGATAAAACTGCAGGTTATGATTTCAAATAAAAAAACAGCGGGTTTTTATAGAAAACACGGCTATGAAATAGAAGAAGTAATAAGCATGGGGAAAAAAGTATGAAGCCGAAAGCCGTTATCCTGTGCGATTCGCCGGAAAATATTTCAAGGGTTTTCGGCGCAGGCAGGCTTGAAAGGCTGAAAAAATCAGCAAAAATCCATCCTTCCATAATAACCGGGAAAAACTTTGACAGCTTTACGGGCATAACTTCATTATCTGAATATATATTTTCCACATGGGGCATGCCGTCTTTAAGCGTGGAACAGATAAAATCCATGAAAAAGTTAAAGGCGGTATTTTATGCGGCCGGCTCGGTAAAATATTTCGCCGGGCCATACCTGAAACGCGGAATAAGAATCATAAGCGCCTGGGGCGCTAATGCCGTGCCGACAGCCGCGTTTGCTTTTTCCCAGATATTGCTCTCCTGCAAGGACTACTTCAGAAGCGCGCGGGAATATAAAACAAAAAAAGATATAGTGTGGAAGATTGAAAAACGCGGGGTGTACGGCTGTAAAGTCGGAATCCTGGGAGCCGGCAAGGTCGGCCGCGGGGTAATTGAAATGTTAAAACCCTTCGGGTGTGAAATATATATCCACGACCCTTACCTTACTGTAAAAGAGGCAAAAAAATCAGGCGTAATTAAATCCGGAATTGAAAAGATATTCAAAGAATGCATTGTTGTATCAAACCACATGCCTGACACAGATGAGACAAAAGGAAAAATCGGGGCGAAATTATTCGGGTCCATGCCGGATGGGGCCGTTTTTATAAATTCCGGCAGAGGCGCCCAGGTAATGGAAAACGACCTGATTAAGGTATTTTCAGGGCGCAGGGATCTTACCGCCCTGCTTGATGTTACAAACCCCGAACCGCCGGATAAAAAATCAAAACTATTT
>CAZMGF010000031.1:0-29486 GCA_964565765.1 uncultured Spirochaetia bacterium | reverse complement strand
ACCGGCGTATCAAGGGTAAAATGCCTTGTGATACCTACAAATGAGGAACTGATGATAGCCATGAAGACAAAAAATGTCGTAAACGAGGCAAATAGCGCGTATAGATAGATATATATAGCCGCATATATTTTAAAAAGGGCCCGTAAAAGCGGGTCCTTTTTGATTTATAAATAAAAATAAAACCCGCCATAAAACAGCTTGACAAAATCCCGCTATTTGTGTATATTGTAATTGAGATTCAGTATCAATTAGGAGGTTCAAATGGACGCTGTAGCGGAATTTACAGGATACCTTAAAAGCAACGGTTTTAAGAGGACGAAAGAAAGGCTTTCCCTCATAAAACTGCTTTCGGGTAAACCGGGCCATTTTGACGCGGACGGACTTTATGACATGGCAAAAGGCGAGTCTCTGGAAACCTCAAGGGCCTCTGTTTACAGGACGATTGCGCTGCTGAAAAAATCCGGGTTATTAAGCGAATCAATAAGGAAGGACGGCAAGGCTGTTTATGAGGTTTCTCCGGCAAAGGGGCACCACGACCATCTTGTGTGCCTTAAATGCGGCGGTATTGAGGAATTCAAGGATAATGTGATAGAGGAGCACCAGGAAAAAATATGCAGGAAATACGGCTTTGAAATAAAGGAACACAGGCTTGAGATACGGGGATATTGCAGAAAATGCAGATGAAATAAAATTGACTTACATCGGGAGAGCAAAAATGAAAATGTCGGAGTTGAAATCGGGCGACAGGGCCGAAGTTTTATCGATTGTTCAGGGGACGGAAGTGGCCAGACGGCTCGCCGATATGGGGCTGACCATGGGAGCGCGCTTTAAGGTTATCAGGAAAGCTCCGCTCGGCGATCCAATGGAGATAAAAATTGACAGATTTCTTCTCGCTTTGCGCCTTGAAGAGGCCGGGCAGATAGAAGTAAAGCTCCTGGAAAAACCCGCCAGGGCGGTGAAGGTGAAACAAAATGGTTAAAAAAAAGATACAGATAGCAGTCGCGCTGGCCGGAAACCCAAATTCCGGCAAGACATCGCTGTTCAACGCCCTTTCAGGGGCGCATCTTAAAGTAGGAAACTGGCCCGGCGTTACTGTCGAGAAATTTGAAGGGTTTGCCGATTACGGCGGCTACAGTATAAAAATAACCGACTTGCCGGGAATTTATTCAATGGAAGCATACACCCCGGAGGAAAAAGTCGCGCGTGATTTTCTTATGGAAAGAATGTCAGATGTCGTCGTAAATGTCGTGGACGGCACCAGCCTTGAGCGCAGCCTCTACCTTACCAGCCAGCTCATGGATATGGAAGCGCCGCTGGTTGTCGCGGTCAATATGTATGATGAAGTGGAACATGAAGGGATAAAAATTGACGTCAAACAGCTGCAGAAGTTAATAGGCTGCCACGTAGTGCCTGTATCAGCCGTGAAAAAAAGCGGGATAGAGGCTCTCTTTGACCATATAATAAGGGTGTATGAAAAGAAGATTGAGGTATTAAAAAACAAGACTGAATACAGGGAACAAATTGAAACCGCCGTTGATGAAATGTCGCAGGTGATTTCCACCGACCCGGAAATATCCGGCAAATACAGCGCGCGCTGGCTCTCCATAAGGCTTCTGGAGAGCGACCAGACGGCGTACACACTTCTTAAAGAGAGGGCAATCTGGATAAGGCTCGGCAGAATTGCCGAGGAAAAATTAAGGCTCATTGAAGCGGACGGCCAGGGTGCGGCAAAGGGCAAAATTACAGCTGACAGGCACGCCTTTGCCAGGGGCGCGGTTAAGGAAACCGTGCGGCTGCCAAGGGAAGAAAAGGCCACAATCACCGATATTATAGATTCCTTTGTGATAAACAGGTTCGTCGGCATACCATTTTTTCTTTTCGTAATGTGGCTTCTTTTCCAGATGACATTTACACTCGGCGAAGAACCCATGAAATGGATCGCCTCATTTTTTGCACTTCTCTCGGCTTCGGCGGTTAAATTTATACCGGCCGGCCTGGGCCGTTCCATTATAGTGGACGGCATACTCGCGGGCGTGGGCGGAGTGGTTGTTTTTGTGCCTAACATACTTCTTTTATTTCTCGGCCTTTCGTTTCTGGAAGGAACGGGATATATGGCAAGGGCTGCTTTTGTAGCCGACAAATTTTTCCATAAAATAGGGCTTCACGGGAAATCATTCATACCAATGGTAACCGGTTTTGGATGTTCTGTGCCTGCTTTAATGGCGTGCAGAACCCTGAAAAACAGGGGCGACAGGCTGGCCACAATGATGGTCATACCTTTTATGAGCTGCGGCGCCAAGCTTCCGGTATATATACTCCTGATTGGCGCGTTTCTGCCCCAAAAATCGGCAGGCACAATGCTTTTTGCGATATATCTTTTCGGAGTTCTTGTGGCAATCGGAGCCGCGAAACTTTTTAAATCGACAATTTTTAAAGGGGAGTCAGAGCCTTTTGTTATGGAGCTTCCTGTATACAGGATGCCGGGCTTCCAGTATATCCTTGTCCAGATGTGGATCAAGGCGTGGATGTACATTAAAAAAGCGGGCACAACCATACTGGCCGCGTCGGTCATAATATGGGCCCTTTCAAATTTCCCCGTTGATAAGGGGATAAATCTTACATATGAAAGCAGGGCAAAGGCGGTTATGTCAGATAATTCAATAAAGCCGTATGACAAACCGGCGCTTTTAACTTCAATTGAAAATGAAAGGCTCTCTGAGCAGTTGAAAAATTCCTACGCCGGCATGATAGGCAGGGGGATAGAGCCGGTTATCAAGCCGCTTGGTTTTGACTGGAGGATAGGAGTCTCACTTGTCGCGGGAATAGCGGCCAAAGAGATTGTGGTCTCAACAATGAGCACTATTTTTTCACTCGGAGGCTCTGATAAAAACACAGAGGCCCTCAAAGAAAGGCTCAGGCAGGATAAGGTATTTACCATACCGGCTGTACTTTCAATGATAATATTCGTCCTTTTATATGTGCCCTGTATCGCCGCGACCACCATATTTCACAAGGAAGCCGGGGAGCTGAAGATAACCCTGTTTTACATCGGTTTTTCAATGGCCACGGCCTGGCTCATGGCATTCCTTGTTTACAGGGCAACCCTGATATTTATTCATTAATGCGGGGTTAAGCCCCTTAAAAAACCCTGATTTTTTCATTCCATTAAAGCGGGTTTTAGGTTATAATTGTAAAAAATCATACGGGGTAAAAATGAAAAGATTTTATATGACTTTTATAGCGGCCGCTGCGCTGGGCGTCTTCTTTTGCTCGTGCAAAGAAATAAATCCGCCGTCGCCGGCCTGCACCAAATGCTCCGCTGTGACTTCCTTTTCCGACGCGGCCGTAAATGACAGCGTACACGAGTCCCTTAATGTCCCGGACAGCTGCCAGATATGCTCTGTTTTTATACCCAGGGTGGCGAGCCTTACAATAAATACATCGGCAAATTCCCTTAATGACATAACAAAACTTACATCACTCCAGACGCTGATAATAAACAACAACACACTTTCGGGTTTTCCGCAGGGGATCACCACGCTGCCGATTGCAAACCTTTCTTTCGGCGCCACGGTACTGGGAGATTTCAGCGGTGTGACCACGCTGCCATCGCTTAACACGCTCCAGTTTACCGGATGCATCATCATAAATCCCACATCGCTGTATAACGCGTCAAAACTTTCGCGGCTGGTTGTTTCGGGGTGCACACTGGGTATTCCGACAAAGGACACGGCCCTTGACTGGCTCAACGGCATGAACTGGCTGCTTTATGTTGATGTCTCAAACAACGGCCTGCAGAATATAAACTACGCGGCTTCCCTTGGAGCGGCCGCAACTTTCATAGCCGCGCATAATTCCATAGTGTCAATAACGGCGCTTGCCTCGATGCAGAGCGTAAAATATGTGGACTTAAGCTATAACAGCATTACGGATATCTCTCCTCTGGTTACTAACGCGAATACCGCGGGTAACGGACTTTCCACGGGCGGTTATATTGATTTGAGAAATAATCCTTTAAGCCCGGCGTCAATCGCCTCTATTGCCGGGCTGCAGGCAAAAAATATCACAGTATTATATTAGGAGGAATCATGAGAAAATTTATTTTTGCGTTTTTTATCATGGCGGCTGCGTGCCAGGCTTATGGATTTGACTGGGGAGCCGGTTATAACAACGGCGGCCCGACGGTCAGGTTCAGATGGGACGACACCTTTACCAGCGAATTAAGCGTACAGGTAAGTTATTCAAATTCTCCGGGAAACGGTTCGTCGGTAAATTCAACCACGGTCATAAACATTGCGCCCATGAACACCCTTATTTATAAAAATGATTTTGTAAGGCTAAATACAGGCGTAAGGCTCGGAAATATTATAACCTACACCAGCCCTTACTACGGCGACGGCGGTGTGAAAGAGACACTTTTCAACGCCAACCAGTATATGTTCTCACTGCTGCTTCCTGAAGCTGAGTTCAGCCTGCCATGGATAAAGGGGTTGACCCTGATTGCTGATATAAGCGCCGGGTTCCAGTGGGCCTATTCATCGGCGACACAGAAGCCCACATCGTTTTCAGCTTCCATTACAGGAGTGACCCTGGCAAATGTCGGGATTATTTATTATTTCGGCGAAGGCGACAGGGCCCAGCAGGCCGCACAAAAAGCGCAGCAGGCGAAAACCTTTGCGGCGCCGGTTCAGGCGCCTGCCACTACCGCACCGGCGGCAAGGCCGGCCGCGGTTACACAGCCGGCTTCGGTAAAACCAGCCGCGGCGCCAAAGGTAAACAACGCCGTTACCGGCGAAGAGGATAACGCAATTAATGCGGAAAATAATTAAATATCTGCCCGTAGCGGCGCTTTTATTCCTCGGCTTTTTGACGCAGGGGTGCGCCTCAGAGAGGATGGCCGGCTTTACCGGCAGCGGAATTGTTTACAGGGAATGGTACGATGACATCGGCGTCTCATACGCGGTCAATCCTTCCTTTACAAGGAGTTTTATTGATTCCGTATCCGGGCCGTCATCGCCTTTTTACTTTGAATCGCACCAGGGGCAGTACAGCCTGCCCGTGGACATCTCGGTCTCGGCTCTTCTGGGGCTGTTCAAATACGATTCAACCAGGATATCGTGCGGGCTAAAATTTACCGACAACTGCTCCTACCAGTATTCATACAACAATTCTTACGCCAATATTTACAGCGGCGCGGTTTACACCTATTCAAATTCCTCGGTTATAAATTTTTGGAGCAGAAACACCTTCTCTTTTATCTTTCCGGACGTGGAATACCGGCTGCCTTTCGCGGATTTTCTGACGGTGAACTGCGCGCTGGAGCTTGTGGCTTTTTCAATGTATTATAAGGGCGGTAACAACACCCATAATTACAGCTCTTCCACAACAGGCGGCGTGACAACCGATACCAATACATTCCTTATGCCCCAGTCAATCGCAACTTCAACTTTTCTGGCGCCTTCAAATATTTTCGGCAACCTCACCCTGGGGCTGCTGTACAACTTTTGATCCCCGGTAAAACCTGCAAAAACCTTTATTGAAACCACCGGTAAAATAATGTAATATATCTTTATCTTAAAACATATGGAGAAACAATGAAAAACATTAATATACTTGTGGCCGGAGTCGGCGGCCAAGGAATTGTGGCCGCTTCGGATATCATAGCGGATATGGCCCTTGCAAAGGGCTTTGATGTAAAAAAATCAGAGATACACGGCATGAGCCAGCGCGGGGGAGTTGTAAGCTCCTTTGTAAGGTTCGGCGAAAAGGTCCATTCGCCGATTCCTTTTAAGGATGATATTGATTTTATACTGGCCTTTGAGGAAATGGAATCCATACGCTGGGCCGGCCACATAAATGATTCAACGGTAGTAATAGTAAATTCACACAGGATAAAACCGGCGACCCTGGCCGGCATCAAAGAGGGTTATCCCGGCGCCAAGGACTCCATTGACCATAAAAAATTATATGTAATAGACGGCAGCGGCGAGGCAAAAAAGCTTGGCAGCGAAAAGGTGGTAAATTCGCTGATGCTGGGCGCGCTCGGTGTTTTCCTTGATTTTAAGGATGAGGAGTTTTACGCCGCGCTTTCCAGAAGGGTAAAGAAATTTATCGATGAAAACAGGGCCGCATATATCAAAGGGAAGGAAATGGTGGACAATTATGTTTTATAGCGCCGAGGAAAACATAACCCCCGGGGAACTTAAGAAATTGCAGTCAGAGAGGCTGATTAAAACCGTAAAAAGGGTATATGAAAATGTCCCCTTTTACAGGAAAAAATTTGCGGAAGCGAATATTGAACCGGCCGATATAAAATCTGTGGACGACCTTCACAGGCTGCCTTTTACCACGAAGCAGGACTTAAGGGATAATTATCCATACGGCCTATTTGCCGCACCAATGGGGGACATAGTAAGGATCCACGCGTCATCGGGCACGACCGGGAAGATGACGGTTGTAAGCTATACAAAAAATGATATTGAAATGTGGGCAGGGCTCATCGCGCGGTGCCTTTCAATGGCAGGCGCCACCAAAAACGATATAATACATAACTGTTACGGCTACGGCCTTTTTACGGGCGGACTCGGGATACATTTCGGAGCTGAAAAGCTCGGCGCGACGGTAATACCGGTTTCCGGCGGCAACTCACAGCGCCAGATAAAGATAATGCAGGATTTCGGCTCAACTGTACTGACATGCACCCCGTCATACGCTTTAAATCTGGCTGAAACTATGAAAGAGATGGGGGTGAAGATTTCGGACCTGAAGCTCAAAGCCGGCCTTTTCGGCGCCGAGCCATGGTCGGAAAGCATGCGCCGTGATATTGAAAAACTCTGGGGCATTGACGCCCTGGACATATACGGTTTGAGCGAAATAATGGGGCCCGGAGTGGCCAACGAGTGCCTTGAAAAGAACGGACTCCATGTATTTGAGGATCATTTTATTCCTGAAATAATAGACAGCGCCACGGGAAAAGCCGCGGCTCCCGGTTCCAGGGGAGAGCTGGTATTTACCACAATTACAAAGGAAGGCATACCGCTTATAAGGTACAGGACAAAGGATATTACAAGGATGATGCCTGAAAAATGCAAATGCGGCAGGACCTTTAACAGGATAGAGCGCCTGTCGGGAAGAACCGATGATATGCTTATAATCCGCGGGGTAAATGTATTCCCGTCGGAGATTGAAACGGTAATAATGTCGGTCAAAGGCGTGGAGCCGCACTACCAGATCATTGTGGACAGGGCCGAGCACGGGCTTGACACCCTTGAAGTGCAGGTGGAAGTCAACGAATCCATATTCTCCGACGAGATAAAGGGCCTTGAGTCAATTGAAAATAAGATAAAAAAAGAGATAAATTCGGTGCTCGGCATCGGCGTGCAGGTGAAACTTGTCGAGCCCAGGTCGATACCCAGGAGCGAAGGCAAGGCAAAAAGAATAATAGACAAAAGAAAGATATAAAACAAGGGGAGGTATACATATGAAAATAGTCCAGCTGTCGGTTTTTTTGGAAAATAAAGAGGGGCGTCTTGCCGATATTATTGGCACGCTATCCGCAGCGGGGATAAATATCAGGGCCCTTTCCCTGGCCGACACCCAGAATTTCGGGGTTTTAAGGATGATTGTTGACACCCCTGAAAAGGCCATCGAGGCGCTGAAAAAAAGCGGGACCATCGTCAAGACGACTGATATTATTGCCGTTGAAGTGGAGGATTCTCCGGGCGGGCTGCATAAAGTGCTGAAAGTTTTTAAGGATTCGGCGGTAAACATAGAATATATGTACGCTTTTGTGGAAAAAAATAATAACAACGCGGTCATGGTGTTCAGGGTTGACAATCCGGATGAGGCATTAAAGAAGTTAAAGGGTGTGAAAATATTAAAGGCTGACGACGTGTATAAAATATAGGCAAATAATTAAATAAGCGGAGAAAAAATATATGGCTGTTGAAAAACGTTTGTTGTCCGGGGATGAGGCGATTGCGCTCGGCGCATGGGAAGCCGGCGCTGTATGCGGATTCGGCTATCCGGGCACGCCCTCAACCGAGATACTCGAGGCATTTGCGGTGTTAAAGGGAGTTTATGCCGAGTGGTCGATCAATGAAAAAGTGGCCCTTGAGGCAGCGACAGGAGCCTCTCTTGGCGGCGCGCGCGCGTTAGTAACGATGAAACATGTGGGATTGAACGTTGCCCTTGACGCTTTTGTAACCCTTGCTTATACGGGCATAAACAGCGGCCTGGTTGTTGCGGTGGCGGATGATCCCGGCATGCATTCCTCGCAAAACGAGCAGGATAGCCGGTACATGGGAAAACTTTCATACGCACCGGTAATCGAGCCGGCCTCACCGGCTGAGGCAAGGGAATTTATAAAGAAGGCTTATGATTTAAGCGAAGAATTTGACCTGCCGGTGCTTTTCAGGATAACAACCCGAGTGGCCCATTCGCGCGGAAGCGTTGAATTTGACATGTCGATAACACCGGAGCAGCACAAAAAAACACTGAACGTGCCATGGGACAAATATGTAATGATGCCGCTAAACGCGAAAAAACGCAGGATAGTGCTGGTGGATAAATATGAAAAACTTAAAAAACTGGCTGAAACCACGGAATTAAACAGGATAGAAATGGCCCAAACAGATACGGGCATTATAACTTCGGGCGTGGCCTATGAATATGTAAAAGAGGTATTTCCGGAAAAGTCGGTTTTAAAGCTTGGATTATTGAATCCGCTTCCTGAAGGAAAAATACGCGAATTTGCTTCAAAGGTAAAAAAACTTTATATAGTCGAGGAGCTTGAGCCTTACATTGAGGAGTTTGTAAAGAGCCTGGGTATTGCCTGCGTCGGCAAGGAAAAGGTGCCGCTTATTGACGAGCTTTCCCCGGATGTATTAAGGGAGGCGTTTTTCGGCGCCAGGGAGAAAAAAAAGAAGTCGGAAGTTACTCCGCCGGGAAGGCCGCCGCAGCTTTGCGCGGATTGCGGCCACAGGGGGGTTTTTAAGGTTTTAAACGAGCTGAAGGTTACGGTGGCCGGAGATATCGGCTGTTACACGCTTGGCGCTCTGCAGCCTTTTTCCGCTATGCATACATGCATTGATATGGGCGGCTCGATAAACCACGCGTACGGCATGGTGAAAGCCGGCGCGGATTCTTCCGCGGTCGCGGCGGTCATTGGGGATTCGACCTTCATGCATTCAGGCATAACCGGAATAGCCAACGCGGTTTATAACAATGGAGATATGCTGACAATAATACTGGACAACAGAACCACGGCCATGACGGGCAGGCAGCCGCATGCCGCCGCCGGGAAAACGCTGCAGGGGATTGAAGCTTACAATATTGACATACCGGAACTTTTAGGCGCGCTTGGCGTTAAAAATGTGGCCGTTGTGGATCCTTTTGAATACAGGGTATTAAAACCACTTGTAGAAGAATACCTTAAGATAAAAGGTGTCAGGGTAATAATAGCGAGGCGTGAATGCGCGCTGCTTAAATAGGGCGCCGGACCTATCTTTGGGTGGAAATTGTTCTAAAGGAGGGGTATAATTATAATATGAAAAAAATAATAATTTTATTATCAATTGCCGCGCTTATCGCGGCTTCAACCGGATGCGCCACCCTGGAATATTCCGACAAAAAACTTTCCAGGGCGGAGCAGAAAAAAGCGGAAAAAGAAAAAGATTATAATTTTATGAAGGGTATATTTTCGTTTGGAGGTTTTGCTGCAGGGGGGCTTATCGGGGTTTTTACGGCACCCGGCAGCCAGAAACTGGGTTCGATGCTTGAAGGGTGCCTCATCGGCGGGTTGGCCGGGTTTGCCGTCGGTTATATATTAACGGAGAATTTAAAGAACCTTGACGACCCGAACCTGCAGCCTGACAAGTCAAGGATTGACGAATACTTCCAGGAGTATAAGGATATAAACGGAAAAGAGTAATCTTTAACCGGAGCTTTAAAGGGGATAAAAACCTTAAAATGAAAGTCAAAATATTGCTCATTGCGCTTTTTCTTCTGGCTCCTGCCGCCCTTTTTTCAGCGTGGGTTGACGCCGATAATTCGGGGCAGGCAGAAGTGGATATGTCAAACGACCCTTCCTATATTTCATATGTGCCCTCAATTGCCGTGGATTCAAAGGGGCATGCCCACATAGCGTGGTACAGCGTGACGCCCGCCGGCAACCTTCAGATATATTACCTTTACTGGGACGGCATACGGTGGGTTGATGCCGCGGGCTCAGCCGGGCAGGAAGGCAAGAACATTTCAAATACAACATATGACGCCCAGTATCCGAGGCTCGTCCTTGATTCACATGATAATCCAAATATTACATGGGAAGACGGGCCGGACGACGACAGGATGATTTATTATTCCCGCTGGAACGGAACGGCGTGGGTGACGGCGGCCGGCGCGCCGGGATATGATGTATTAAACGCGCCTGATTACTCCGGGCACCCGGCGATAGCGCTTGATTCATCGGACAGGCCGCATATCGCGTGGATGAATGAGATGTCCTCGAATCCGGACCTGTCGGATATTTATTACGCGCAGTGGAACGGAACGGCATGGACGGCCGCGGACGGCGGCGCATATGGAAATATATACGACTCGGGTTATTACGGCGCCTGGCCGAATATCTGCATTGACTCCGCCGGCCTGCCGCATATTACCTGGATGGACGGCCCCGACGACAATACCGATATATATTATCTTAAATACAACGGCACGGCATGGGTGGACGCCACCGGCAGCGGCCAGGCAAATATAAATATCTCGAACACCCCTGATTATTCATCGTGGCCCAGTCTTGCCCTGGATTCCGGCGACAATCCGCATATAGTTTTTGAGGATGATGACGAGGGCGGGCAGAATATTTATTACCTTCACTGGAACGGCTCGGCCTGGGTTGATGTTACTGGCTCCGGCACGGCTGCGATAAGCGTCTCACAGACATACGATTTCTGCACGGTGCCCACGATAAAACTTGATAAAAACAATGTGCCGCATGTGATATGGAGCGAGGGGGCGGAAGAGACCTGCGATATAATGTCGGTGAAATGGAACGGGACATCATGGAGCGATGAAACCGGAAGCGGTACTGCCTTTAAGGATATATACCCCGATATATTAAATTCGGAATGGGCCTCAATGGCGCTGGATGCCAATGGCAACCCGCATATAGCCTGGTCCGACGGAGTAATACTGCAGCAGCACGACATTTATTACCTTCACTGGCAGCCGGAAGGCACGCCGACCGTAACGCCCACCGTAAATTTCTCCATAACCACGACCCCAATGCCGACTCTTACAGCGACAAATACAATAACACCGACAATGACCATAACAATGACCATAACGGATACGCCTGTTATGCCGGCCATGATACATCCCAACGCGTGCTGGGCCGACGCGTCCGGAAGCGGGGCGGTAAATGACCCGGTAAGCCTTGGTACAAAGCCGGTTTTAAAACTGGACAGTGCCGGCAGGCCTAACATATGCTGGCAGTACGGAGGCTCAATATATTTTATGAAATATAACGGCTATCAATGGGTGAACGCTTCGGGAAGCGCCCTCGGGAATTTTAAGATATCCGGCGACGTTTTTACGTGCGATTCTCCTGATATGGTGCTTGATTCGCAGGACAGGCCGCATGTGGCATGGATGGGATTTTTTACGGACTGGACAATGGCCTATTATATATGGTGGAACGGCAGCTCGTGGGCCGATGTGAACGGCAATACAAACCTGCTCATGATGTCCGTGCCGGTGGTTGAAGGCGGATACGCGGGCAATGTGTCCCTGGCCATTGACTCAATGCAGAAACCAGGCCTTGCGTGGGCGGATTATCCGCAGAACCTTACCTGGACGGTAAAGGACATTTTTTATTTTAAATGGAACGGTTCTGACTGGGTCGATGCCACCGGCGCGGGAAGGAACAACGGCGCCGCAACCGATCATTCGCAGGACTGCGAAAATCCGTCGCTTGTTTTTGATGCTTCAGGCGCGCCGCATATTGCCTATACATACGGCGGCTCCATGATAAGGTACCTGTACTGGAAAAATTCAACCTGGGTTGACGCGGCGGGTTCCGGTATCACCGGTGCAATTAACGCCATTACATACATAGGCGCCACCGCTTCAGGCACGGCGAGGCTTGCGCTGGGAAATTCATCATTTCCATCGATAGCTTTTCCGTGCGAAGTAGGATACGTATTTTATCCCTGTTTTGTAAAATGGAACGGCGCCGCATGGCAGGATATGGCGGGGGATACAAATGAAGAGCAGCTTAATCTCTATGTTTCCCCGGGTAATGTGCGGGAAACCGATATGGTGCTGGATTCGTCGGGGAACCCGTGTATTGCGGCTGAAGCTGACGGCGGAATATATTACGCCCGGTGGAAGAATGGCAGCGGGTGGGTAACGGCACACGGGGATCCGGCAGCGCTCGACCCCAATCCGCCGCTTTTAAAAACAACCAGCGGAAATAAAATATCGCTGGCATGTGACATCGCGGGAAACCCGAATATAGCGTGGGAAGATACTTCGGCTGATTATTTTTTGCGCTATATATGCGGACAGCTCTCGCCCACACCGACAATCACCGCGACACCCACAGGAACAATGACGCCCACGGCGACGCCCCCATATACGGCGACACCGACACCGACCGCCACCCACGCGCCTGTGCTTGTAAAAATTGAAAAGAACGCCTCCGGGACAATGGATCCTTCGGAATTAATATATACAATCAATATAAACAACGACCCGAATAATCCGGTTTATAACATAACCATGTGGGACACGCTGCCATTAGAACTTGAATTTGATTCGTCAATTACAGGGCCTTCTCCGGTTGTTAACGGCAATTATCTCTTTTTTGACTGGGGGGGAGGCATAATTGAACCGGGACAGGCGCTCACCGTATCATTTTCGGTAAGAATAAGGAACTTAAAGCCTGATATGCTCTTCGCAAACATTGCCGCAACCGATTATAACGACGATTATTATTCTGTAACAAGGCACCCTGTTGTGTTTTCAAATCAGTGTTTTTATCCGCAGGGGGTGACGGCTGTTTATCCAAACCCGTTCAACCCCAATACGGCCATAGGCGGGAACCTTAAATTTGTCAATATGCCGGATAACTCAGCGGTCTCCATTTATACACTTTCAGGAGAGTATATAGGAACATACAATTCAAGCGGAGGCGCGGCATACTGGAACGGAAAAAACAGCCTTGGCAGGGCTGTGTCGGCTGGTATATATTATTATGTGGTGGTTAATCCGGCGAAGCAGGGGAGTTATTATACAAAAGGAAAAATATTTGTAATATACAAATGAATCATTAAACTAAAATATTATTGTATTATTATGGGAGAAAAAAAGACTTATGTCCCTTTAAAGACATATAGATGTCCTTGAAGGGGCGATTAATTGTCAGATATTTTGCAAAATCTATATTATAAATGGTTTTAGCGGACGGCACAGAAAATGCTCATAATAATATGTATTTTGCTCTTATTAAGCAGATCCGGCCAAAGCGAGGTGACCAAACATGTTCCCTGAATTTATCGAAGACATGTATAAGGAGCGGTTCGGAACCAGGGTCTTCGTGGATTATACTGTGCAGTACAAGGTATTGAACAGGGACGACAGCAACTGGCAGGGGCTCGCGAAAACAGCAAAGGCAAAGTTTCTTTACAAGCGCGGCATGATGCTTATGATGAAGGAAGAGGTAAGGGCAGATGATGCGATGCTTGTTGAAATACATCTGGTTGACGGCAAAAAAAATGAAATAATAAAGGCCTGCTGCGGCATTTTAAACTGCGAAGAATCGGACGAACAAAAAGGTTACTTTGAAACAGATGTGGAGTTCCTTATACTCCGTGATAAAGACAGGGATTTTATTGATGATTTTGTCTTTGAAAAGAACAAACTGGCCATATAACTTATCCTTTAAATATGCCCCCTGATATTGTATAATAATCAAAACAAATCAGGAGGATTTATGAAAAAAACCGCTTTTGTAATTGGACTTATATTTTGCGCCTTTCCGGCTTTTGCCGATGACGTTAAACTGGCCCAGCCCACCACCGCGACAGCCGGAGAAAAAACAATAATAGTATATTCACCGATAAAACAGGTGCAGACATCTTCGGGAATTTTATGGACCTGGTCTGCGGTTTCGTTCGGCTCGGGGCTCATTGCCGCGGTAAACGGGGACGCTGCCGGACACGGCCTTGGAGTGGGAATGATGGCTTACGGCATCGCGGATACCCTGATTGCCATTTACGGAAAAAATTACAGCGACTGGCCCTCTGACGATGAGGATATAAGGAAAAAGCTGGTGGACGAATCAGGCTCACACGCTTTTTTCGGCCTTGCGCAGCTGGCCGGCGGCATATGCGTTGGAATACTGGCGCAGAATAATTTAAAGGGATTTGGATACGCGATGGCCATACAGGGCGGCTATTTCGCCATATCGAACGGAATTAATTATTATGTGGCGTCAAATCCAGGCACGGTTAATTCAATGGGGGCGGGGGCTGGTTTTATCGCGCCGCTGGCCAGCCTGAATTTTTAATGTATCCGCGGGCCGGCCGGGATAAATGACAACCAAAAATATAGCGAAAGCAGCCGTTACGGTAAGCGTTATTACCATGCTTTCCCGCATTATGGGCTACATAAGGGACGCCCTGAACGCCGCGCTGCTTGGCGTGGGCATGGCTTCGGACGCATTTTTTGTGGCGTTCCGCATCCCGAATATGCTCAGGAACCTTCTCGCCGAAGGGGCCCTCTCTTCCGCCTTTATCCCGGTTTTTACCGAATACCTTGAAAAAAAGAAAAAAGAAGATGTCTGGATACTCACATCAAATGTTCTGACGGTTCTTAATATAATATTAATTCTTGTAACCGCTCTGGGCATGCTCTTTTCCGGACCTCTTGTAATGATAATGGCCCCGGGCTTCATTCACGATAAGGCGAAATTTGACCTTACCGTGCAGTTAACCAGGTATCTTTTTCCCTTCATTTATTTTGTTTCCATCGCGGCCCTTTTTCTGGGCGTGTTGAACTCTCTAAAAAAATTCTCAATGCCGGCTTTCGCTCCGGTTGTATTAAACGCGGGAATGATAGCGGCCGGGCTCTGGATATGCCCGCTTTTCGGCAGCGCACCGGAGAGACAGGTTTACGGCTGGGTGATCGGGGCGCTCATTGGAGCGGTCCTGCAGATAATAATACAGTGGATACCGGCGGTAAAGGAAGGTTTTAAGTATAAATTTTTCATCGACCTTAACGAACCCGGCCTGAGGAAAATCGGCAAGCTCATGCTTCCGGCAACGATAGCGCAGTCGGTCACGCAGATAAACCTTCTTGTAAATACGATACTTGCGTCGTTCCTTGCGGGCGGCGCCGTCACATACCTTTATTACGGCAACAGGCTCATGCAGCTGCCTTTCGGCGTGTTCGGAGTGGCCATAGCCACGGTATCTTTTCCATATATATCACAATACGCGGCAAGAGGGGATACGGAAAGCCTGAGGGCAACGGTGCATTCATCCTTAAAGCAGGCTTTTTTTATAACGATACCGGCTTCCGCCGGGTTGATATTTCTGAGCCTTCCCATAAATGCGCTGCTGCTGCATTATGGAAGGTTCTCGTATGCCGATTCGATTAATACGGCAAAGGTCAGCTCTGTTTACTGTGTCGCCGTATTCGCTTTTACCGGAATTAAAATACTTACCCAGGTTTTTTACGCCATTGATAAGGCATCAACGGCGGTGAAGATAAGCTCTCTCGTTATGGGAATAAACATCGTCCTGTGCGTGGCGCTGATGTTTCCGTTTAACTTTTTGGGGCTCGCGGCCGCGACCGCCATAGGGGGAGTGATCCAGTACTGGCTGCTCTATCATTATACGGAAAAATTTATAGGGGACCTAAAGACAAAAGAACTTATAATATACTCCCTGAAAATAACCATAATATCGTTGATAATGGGCGCTGCCGTATATTTCCTGGCGCGCTGGATGACGGGCCGTTTTAATGCGGTTTACTCGCGTAAAACAAATGCGTTCATTGTTTTCACCTGCATGGCGGCGGGGGCGGTGATTTACGCCTTTTTGCTGCCGTTATTTAAGGTAAAGGAGGCAAAAACGTTTATGGACATGATAAAGCGCAGGCTGTCGAGGGGCAAGGCGGCGGTATAGACAAATTCCAGGGGTAAGACCGGCGGACGCGGTAAAGTTCAGCGTCCTTTTTAACATTTTGCCCATGATAGAAACATATCCGCTTGAAAAAGCCGCTGAATCCTTTGACAGGATGATGACGTCTAAGGTACATTTCAGGTCGGTGCTGAAAATAGGGTGAGAAATACAATAATTTATATGCTATAATTTGAATAGACAATCATGGGCGGAATATCAATCAAACGTAGTTTTTTTACACTGGGGGCGTTTAATTGAAGACAAAAAAAAGCTTCGGAGAAAGAATCCGGGGCAAACATGAACTTAATGCTTTTATGGATAAGTTTCCGTTGATGATGATGATTACCGACGGCAATGCCAGGATTAAGAGAATAAACGGCGCAATGGAAAAATATACCGGCGTCAGCGCTTCAAGGGCGTCGGGAATGATGTGCGGTGATTTGATATTCTGCGGCAGCAGGCTTAAAAACGGGCCGGAATGCGGCGGCGGTAAAAAATGCCCGGATTGCGGGATAAGACAGGCCATTGAATACACATTCAGGACAGGAAAATCGGTTGAAAATAAAACAGTTGAATTCATTTCAAAAAAATCCGGAAAAAAAATCAAACGCGCGCTTTTGGTATCCACCGTCAGTATAGGAACAAAATCCGGGAGATCGGTGCTTGCGGCATTTGAGGATATTACAAGCCGTAAACTTGCTGAAAATGCTTTAAAAAAAAGTTATAGAAAACTCAGGGAACTGGACTCCATGAAAACAAATTTTATTTCAATGGCCTCGCATGAGCTGCGGACGCCGCTTACAATTATAAAAGGCTACACCGCCCTGATAAAACAGGAACTTGCGGGATGCGGACAGACGGGCAGTATAAACGAATACCTTAAGGAAATTGAAACAAATTCAAAAAAACTGGATAACATAATCGAGGACATTCTTAATAGTTCCGTTGTGCGGGGTGGAACAATTGCGGTGAGCAGGGCCCGTGTAAATGCCGTACAACTGTTGAGGAACTTCATCTCCGCCGCCGATGAGCAGGCAAATAAAAAGAATATATCGCTGGCCGTGGAAATTAGCGAAAATTATATTCCGGTTGATCTTGATGAAACATTATTTTTAAAGGCGCTTAATAATATAATTGACAATGCCGTTAAATTTTCCGAAGCGGGCTCGAAAATAATAATTGGAATGGAGCCGGTTGACGGGAGCAGGACAAGCCCCCCATCCGGCCGGACAATTAAAATTCAGGCGCCGTCCGTGCTGTTTTTTGTAAAAGACTACGGCCCGGGGATCGCCGTCAATGAACAGGAAAATATTTTTGACAGGTTTTATCAGGCGGACAATTCCATAAAAAGGGAACACCCCGGCATGGGGCTTGGTTTGTCAACGGCAAGGGATATAATAAGGGCGCATGGCGGGGATCTCTGGGTGGAATCAAGGGGAAAAGGCAGGGGGGCTGTATTTTTTATATTGATACCCGCCGGTAAGGTGGCGGATAAATGACAAAAAAAAAGATAATGATAGTTGACGACGTGCAGAGCATGTTACAGCTCACAAAGATGGCGCTTGAGGACCCGGGCTGGGAAATCAGCACAGCTTTGAGCGGGGTGGAATGCCTTAATATGGTTAAGAAAGAAAAACCCGACCTTGTTCTGCTGGATATAATGATGCCTAAAATGTCGGGTTATGATGTATGCAGCGCGATTAAATCAGACGGCAGGCTGAAAAATATCTTTGTGGCCTATTATTCCGCCCTATCCAGGGCGGATATTGAACCTGAAATGAAAAAAACAATGGCTGATGATTATGTACAAAAGGGGCTTTCGTTTGAAGAATTGAGAGAAAAGGTCCACCTTATATTAAACCGCAATAAAGAATAAAACGGATAATTATATACTGTTTTATTATTCCTTATTTTTCCATGCGATTCTATAATATTTTAAATTATATTATTGTAAATATAATGGGAAGAATATTATATACTTGACAAAATAATTATATTGATATATAAATAGATTGGGAAGAGTGAAAAGGATAAAAAGTATATTAGTCTGCTATTTTAGGAGCCTGGGGCTGAGTTATGCGTAAAAAAAACAAGGAAAAGTTGCAAAACATAAAGCTGCCGAAAAAAACAGCCGTTCCCGGCTTAAAATTATTTAATACTCCGGGTTTTTTCTCGCTTGAAAGCGGTGCTTTATACTGGATAAGCGGTGTAAAAGACAGGAATACCTATTTTTTATTAAACAGAAAATTCGGCGAATCCACGGATTGCTGGGTAAAAAGAGCCGGAAAATACACCGGTAAAACTTCAAAGTACCGCAAAAAACTGGTGCTCGGGCTCCCTGCTTTATTTTCAATCATTATTACTTTTGCTATGTCGTGCCTGCTTTTTGTTATTTGCCTGAATCCGGCGGGGAGCGGGCTTTTCCGGCAGGACTGCTGTTCGATTACCGGCAGCATGATAAATGTCCCTGAACATATGAATAAAAAATTATATGTGGTGGTTCATTATAAAAAAGTGAATGACGGAATATGGGAAAGCGAGAAAAAGGCCGTTGACAATAGCATGATTTCACATAAATATATAACTTTCGGCCTCTGCGGCGAGGGGATGAAAAAGATACAGGAATATTACCTGGACTGGCACGCTGAAAATTAATAAATAAAAAGAAGCCCCTATTTTCCCAAAATTGCGTTTAAATTAACCCATAAAAAACTCTTTTTTTTATCTGTTTTATGTTATTATATATCGGCATAATGCGCGGGTTGTTTTAAAGCTTTCCCGCGTCAGTTATACATGCGGCCTTAAGCCGGAAAAAAATAAATACTGGAGTTAAATATGATCAGGAAAAAAAGGGCTCATTTTGTAAAAATGTTTCTTACGAACAGGATCAGGGTGGCCGAATTCGGCATCACCAACTGCTGCACAGCAAGGTGCACCTTTTGCGGAATATGGAAACAGAAAGAAAAGGTGATAATCAGCAGGGAAGACGGAATCAGGGCCATTGACAAGCTCGCTGAGCTGGGTGTCGCGCATATCACAATGACGGGCGGGGATCCGCTTTTTAACCCAAATGTCTTTGATTTTGTAAAGCACGCCTCGCACAGGCACATTCATACTTCGGTGTTAAACGCGGATGCCAGGCTTTTAACCGAAGAAAATATAAAAAGATTAAAAGAGGCCGGAGCGGATTTTTTAAGTATATCAGTGGATTCCTTCGACCCGGCAATAGTCGACAAATCACGCGGCATACCCGGATTGCTGGGGCACATTGAAAAAGGCGTCGCCCTGGCGAAAAAGCACGGGATTAAAACCATGGCATCGGTGCTTATCTGGAAGGAAAGCCACGACAGGCTGGATCTCCTGTTTTCAAAGATAGACAATATGGGTTTTGATTACATATCGGTTAATTATCCGGAGGTTTCCAAATCAAAGGTATATCCGCTTGGCGGCGATACCGTACAGCTGCCGCCTGAAGCTGTAATAAAGGCGCTTGAAGAGGCCATAAAACTCAAAAAGAGCGGCAAATACAGGATATTGAACAGCGTATCGTCGATGAAGAACATCATTAATTATCTTGACCATCCAAGCAAGGCCAAATATCACTGTTACGGCGGGTCGAAAGTGCTGTTCATTGACTGGTTTTTTAATATATACCCGTGCATGCACCTGCCAAATCCGCTTGGCAGCCTATGGGAGCTGAAAAACAAGGACCTTAAAATGATAAAATGCAACCAGTGCAATATGAGCTGGTACCGCGATTTTTCAATGTATTTTCACGGTTTAAAATCTTTAAGGCCGATTTATGAGTCAATGCCGACATTCAGCCATCTCGGGAAACATAAGGCGGCAAAGTAAGCCTTAAACAGGGAAAATATGAAATAAATTTTTTCTTATATGTTGACAAATCCCGCTTATTTTTGTATCATTGACGCACTTAGCAAGAAGAAGCCATTTGCTTCTCACCCCCAGGCATTTGCCGAAAGGGTTCAAAAAAGAATATATATGAATAATATATAGGAGAAGACGGCTTTATGCCGTCTTTTTATTTTTTTAAGGAGGTGGAGCGTATTTCATTCACAGAGTTAAGGACCAACAGCCAGATCAGGGTAAGTGAAGTCAGGGTGATCGACGAGCAGGGAAATTCGCTCGGAGTGATGTCGGTTCCGGATGCAATAAGAAAGGCGGAGGAAAAAGGGGTTGACCTGGTTGAGATAAGCCCGAACGCCAAACCGCCGGTATGCAAGATTCTCGATTACGGAAAGTTCCGTTATGAGCAGTTGAAAAAGGACAAAGAAGCGAAAAAGAAACAGCATGTGGTTGTTGTAAAGGAGATTCAGGTAAGGCCGAATATTGACAAGCACGACCTGGGTATAAAACTCGACCACGCCAATGAGTTCCTTATCAAGGGTTTTAAGGTTAAATTTGTGATAAGGTTCAGGGGCAGGGAGATGGAATACAAGGAACAGCGCGGCAAGGAAATAACGGACCTGATCTTCAAGCATGTGTCCATAAACGGGGCGCTTGAAGGCGAGCCGTTCAAGGAAGACAAGCTGATAATATTCACCATGATGCCGACTAAAAAGCCCGTTTAATTTTTTTTAACCGGGTTTAAATAAAAAAGCAGTTCAAATCAGGAAAAGGAGAAAAAAATGCCGAAATTAAAGACGAATTCCTGCGCGAAAAAGAGGATAAAAGTGACGGCCAGCGGAAAATTGAAATATAAAAGGCCGGGGCTCCGCCATTTGCTTCATCAGGAATCAAGCAATCTGAAAAGGCCGAAAAGAAAAGCGGCGTATGTGGACCACGCGAACGCCAAGAACGTCAAGTTAATGCTGCCGTATAATTAAACAGCGGCTTAAAAAAGCAGGATTAAAATTAAAATGGAGGTTTTAAAATGCCGAGGGTAAAAAGAGGCGTAACTTCAAAACGCAGGCATAAAAAAATGATCAAACTTGCCGAGGGTTTCTACGGCAGGAAGAAGAATCTCTGGACAAGGGCCACCGAGCAGGTTCAGAAGGGCTGGCAGGCTTCATTCAAGGGCAGAAAGCTCAAAAAGAGGGAATTCAGGAACCTCTGGATAATAAGGATCAATTCGGCATGCAGGGAGAACGGAATTTCCTACTCGCGTTTTATGAACGGTTTAAACAAAGCCGCAATCACCATAAACAGGAAACAGCTCGCTGAAATGGCAGTGGCTGACATGCCTTCTTTCGTGAAACTTGTTGAGGCCGCCAAAGAGAACCTGACGGCCGCCGCGAAGTAAAAAGCTTTTTACTTAAATAAAATTAATTGGGGGGCCCTTTAAGGGCCTCCCAAAAAATTTTACATATGCAGGCAGGAGGAGCAATGGAAGCAAGGTTCAAAAAGTACCTGCTTTATTACTCTATAGCGGCAGGGGCGTTCTTTTTCCTTATAATGGCCCTGTACACCGGATTTAAGCTTTCGGCGCCGCTTGACGACGCTTTTATATATTTCCAGTACGCCAAAAACCTGGTCCACGGCCGCTTTTTTGAGTATGTGGCCGGCGAAGGTTATTCATCCGGCGCCACCAGCTTTTTATACGCTTTTCTCCTTGCGCCTTTCGCCATTATATTCAGGGGTATATACCTTGTCATACCCACTTATATTGGCGGCATTGCCTGCCTTTACTTCTGCGGATATTTTATATTTGCAATCATAAAAAAACTTACCGGCAGTTATTCTGCCGCGATTTTCGGGGCGGCGCTTTATGTGACCAACGGAAATATCCTGTGGGGTTTTTTTTCGGGTATGGAAATCGGATTATTTTCCCTGCTTCTTGCCGCAAATCTTTACATGATGGTGAAGGGAAGCGGCCCGGCAAAGCAGGCGCTTATGCTCTGCTTTCTTGCGGCTGTCAGGCCCGAAGGTTTTATAGTTGTAATTGTGCTTGTCTTTATAAAATTTTTAAACAAACTTTTTGATCCGAAAAATGAAAAATTCCTTCCATATCTGCTGCCTGTGGCCGCCGGCTCGGTTTATTTCCTTGTAAACCGATTTTTTACAGGTGATTTTATGCCGAATACCATGAGGGCAAAATCGAGCTTTTCCATGAATTATTATGTTGTAACAGAGGTGTTAAAGGACAGCTGGAATTATTACCTTGATTTTTTAAATAAAGTTTTCAACGGCGGGGCCGAGCATTATTTCCCCAGGTATGTATTTTTTATATTTCTGCTCGGGCTGATGCCCGGGGTGGCCCATGAATTAAAGTCAAAAAAAGCCGGGGTTTTTACCGTGTCGTTTCTATGGTTTTTTCTCGGCGTTATGTCCACTGTTTTTTCAAGCTTCGCCACCGTGCACAATTACAGGTACACAATGCCTTTTATTATAATTTTTGTAATTTTTCTCGCGTACGGAATAAAACTGCTGCTGGATAAGGCCGCGGAACTTTCTCCGGGCCGGGTTAAGCATCTGCCGGCCCTTATATTCACCCTATTTTTTGGATTTAACTTTTTTACAATAGCGGCAAACGCCGTGAATTTCGGCCGCGACTGCAGGGATATTCTCGCCCAGTCAATATCGGCGGGCAAATGGGTGAAGGAGCATGTTCCCGCCGGCGAGCGCGTGGCCATAAACGACGCCGGAGCCATAACATATTTTTCAGACGCGAGGGTTTATGACCTTGTCGGCCTGGTTACCAACGGCGAGGCAAAAAATTTCCGCGACGGCCTGGCTACGGTATTTGAGGAGCTTGAACATGTCAGGCCGAAATACTGGATGGTGCACCTGGGGTGGTTTAATTATGAGGGGTTCACAGTGTTTAAGAAACCCCGTATGACAACATTTAATATAGAAAAAGAACCTGCTTATTTTGTCGTGGGCTCGCCTGAAGTGGGGGTTGAGACGGATTTCACCCTGTTTAACAGCGGCGACACCATGAAGGTTGACCATACCGAAAAGGGTAAATTCGCCCAGGCGGACGTTCTTGATATTGCCGATATGAGGGACGAGGCAAAACACAGCTACAGAATATTCGCGAAAAGAATTCCTCAGGTCCCGGGAACTCTTTTTGAAGAGGCGGAGACTGCGGGTGTTGCCGGCGGCAGGGTGCTTGAAGGCGGAAGAATTACAGGGGGCGGCGAGGAATTCACCGTGACCGGCCTTGTTCCAGGAGCCGATATAAAAATAGTAAGAAGGGTTTATGAAGCGCCTGAAAGCATGCAAAAAATCTTTATTGACGGGGCGCTCTGCGCGCAGTGGCCCAACACCGCGACCAGCAAGGAGTATTCGGAACAGGAAATTACAATTCCCGGGAAATTTATAAAGGGAGCGTCTGCGAGGGTTAAACTTGAAGAAATAACGCCCAACAGGTATAATGCTTTCCATTACTGGATATTACAGAGGAGGAACTCATGAGGAGCGTATTTTTTAAGGACGCGCCCGTTAACAGGATAATAATCGCGGCCCTGGCGGTTTTTCTTGTGCAGGCCGCACTGTCCATGTACTATAACAATAATGCCCTTACTTTTTCCGGCATAGAGGCATTTTATTCGCTCAATAAGGCCGGAGCCCTTGCTGATATGGATATTGCAAAAGCGTTCAATGAACCGGGCAGGCGGGAAAGTGATTCACTTTTATATCCGGTGCTCATCGCCCCTGTTTATAAGCTCGCCGGCAGGGCAAACGCGGTTGCTGCGGTATATGTGCTGGATCTGCTTTTATTCGCGGTTACACTGCTGTTGTTTTACAAGATAGCGCTGCGCTTTCTCGGGAAAGAGGCCGCTTTTATATCAATGGCTATATACGCGGCGTCAGCGCCCGTGGAGCTCGGGGCATTTTCAGGGACAGCCTCCGCGCTTTCTATAATGCTGTTTGCCGCGGCATTATATTTCTCGGTGTTTTCCGTTGAAAAGAAAAAATATTCCGGGTTTTCAGCGTCGCTTATACTGATGGCGCTTAACGGCTGGGCTGCGGCTGTATTTGCGGCCTGCTTTTTGGTTTTTGCGGTTATGAAAGCAAATGAAAAAAAATTGAGGAAAAATTACGGCGCCGTGCTTTCATATACGCTTGCCGGCCTGGCCGCCGCGTCAGCCGCGCTGTTGTTCTGGGTCTTTGTGGAGAATTTTTCATTTGATTACCTGAAAAACAACGGCATGCTGGATATAAAAACGTGGATGGTGGACGCTTTTTTTAAGGACGGATTTTTATGGTCAAAGGCCCTGCCGCCCTTTTTAGCCGTATTTTTTTACATCGCGCTCTTTGTAAAGGCCGGGGCCGAGATAAAAAAAAGCGAGGTGTCAGATTATACGCTTGTCCTGCTTCTCTCTGTGGCCGCACTGGTCATGGAATTTGCCGCGGGATTTTCCCCGAGGCCCGGGACATACCTTTTCATGCCGCAGTTTTTTATCTGCCTGATAATATGCGCGGTGGCAGGGGTGAGGGAATTCTCCGCGTACTTTGAATTAAGAAAAAACCCGTATTTCACGGCGGGCAATATATTTTTGGGAATTATTATTTTTATGCTGTTATACAGCTGCATATACACTTTTAACAGGACGATAGAGCGCAACGGAAATATACAGTATATCGCCGGAGACGCGGCCGTCTCCAGATACATGGAAAGGTGAATAAAATGTCAAAAAAGAAAAGGCCCGCGCGCGCTAAGGCGGATCTCTTAAAGTCCGTATATTCCTTCGGCCCTTTCAACCTGGCGGCGGCGTCGCTTGTGCTGGCGGCTTTCGGGCAGGTATTTTTTATGAATCATATCCTTTTTCCCGGGCTTCTGCTCTACGCCGCGGCTGTGGCGGTTTTTTCCATGGCGGGAGGGGCGTCCAGAAAAGAAGCGGAAGTCTTCAATATTGAACCGTGGACAGAGGCGATTATATTCCTTTTTATACTTGCGGTTGCCATATTTTTCAGGGTTTACATGTCCGACGAGGTGCCTTCGGGATGCTTCCGCGATGAGGGGCAGAACGGCAACGAGGCCATCAACATATTGAACGGAATAGAAATGGACGGCACAAAACTGCCGGTTTATATTGAGCGCTGGACCCAGAACGCCGCCATGTATATGTATTTTGTGGCGGCTTTTTTCAAATTTTTCGGCATAGGAGTTATGCAGGTAAGGGCGGTATCCATAGTTTTCGGCGTAATGTGCATACCGGCTTTTTATTTCCTGCTGCGCTACCTTTACGGCGTGCGCGCCGCGATACTCGGCGCCGCGATAATGGCGGTGATGCGCTGGCATGTGAATTTTTCGAGGATAGGTTTTCTCGGTATTGTAACGGTCTTTTTTGTCATCCTGTGCATATATTTCACATACAGGGTTTATATAAAACGCAAACCATTTGATTTTATCATGCTGGGGGCTGTAACCTCGCTTTCGCTGTATACTTATCTCGCTGCAAGGCTGATTCCGGTGGGGCTGGCGCTCTTTTTTATTTATGTTTTTATAAGGGAACCGAAGTTTATAAAAAACCATTACAAATCCATAGGACTCGCGCTGGCCGCTTTCCTTATTGTAATATCACCGCTTGCTATTTACGCTGTGAAAAACCCGCAGAATTTTATGAGCCGTTCCTCGACGGTTTCCATTTTCAACCAGGAAATGCTGCATGAGGTCGGCGGCAGGTATGTGGAAAAGGACGGCAAGCCGAAATTCTGGCTCAAACTTTACATGGAAAATTTTTCCAACACCATGCTTATGTTCAACTACGAGGGGGACGGCAATCCCAGGCACAATTACGGCGGCGTCCCGATGCTCGATTTTGTGACGGGAATATTCGCCTTTCTCGGCTTCTTTTTTGTCCTTTTTAATTCGGCAAAGCCGAGATATTTTTTATTGATGGCGCTTTTTGCCGCGTTTTTGCAGACCGGGCTGCTTTCTACCGAATCCCCCCAGGCCTACAGGACAATCGTTGAGATACCTGTCGTTATAATTTTTATGGTAATCGCGGCGGGCAGGCTCCTTGATTACGCGAAGGAACAGTACGGAGAAGGCTTCATGACCACGGTGGCTATGGCGGGAATCGCGGTCATGTGTTTTGTGGGTTATGATAATTTCAACCAGTATTTTGAAAATTTCAGGAAAAATCCGGGATCATGGGCGGAGTTTTCCACGGATGAATATACCATGGGGCGTTATGTAAACAGCCTTGGCGGCGACTGGGAGGCAATGGTGCAGCCGTCGTGGGTGGAAAGCTACACCTTCAAATTTGCGGCCTATCCCGCCGAGAATTACGTACATTTTTCGCCTTCCGACCATGTGCCCATAAGGGAAAAGATAAGGAAGAATTTTGTCTATATACTTGACGAGTCTTACCTTCCGCTGGTGCCGGTATTGAAGAAAATGTACCCGCACGGCAAATACGCGGATTTCAGGCACAAGTATATTCCCAACGAGATATTATACTTTACATTTGAAGTGCCCTATGACGATGTGAAAAATTATCAGGATAAGCCGGTTGCCAACGGGTTAAAAGGCGAGTATTTCCGCGGTATTGAATGGAAGGGGCCGCCGGTTTTTTCAAGGCTGGATCCTTTCATCCTTTTCAACTGGACGCTTGACCCGATTATGGGGCCATTTTCCGTCAGGTGGTCAGGCAGGATAAAAATAGAGAGCGCGGGCACTTATTCGTTTATAACTAATTCAAATGATTATTCCGACCTTTACATCGACTCAAAAAAAGTGCTGGAGGATAAAGGGGCGGGATTCGGGCAGAAAGACGGAAGGGGATCGGTGTATCTTTCAAAAGGGATGCATCAGCTTGTTTTAAGGTACCGCGAGTCCATACATTATTCCAAAATGCAGTTCTGGTGGATAAACCCGGAAAGCTCAAGCGAGGAGGTCGTGCCCAGTGAAATCCTCTTCCCGTAAAAAATCAAAAATTGTGGTGGTGATGCCGGCGTATAACGCGGCAAAAACCCTTGAAAAGACATACAGGGACATACCGAAAAATATAGTCGATAAAATAATACTTGTGGATGATGTCTCCAGGGACGAAACGGTCGAAGTGGCCAAACACCTCGGCATAAAGACTATTGTGCACATCCAGAATAAAGGGTACGGCGGCAACCAGAAGACCTGCTACATCGAGGCGCTCAAGGAAGGCGCTGACGTTGTGGTAATGCTGCACCCGGACTATCAGTACGATTCCAGGCTGATTCCTGAAATGATATCGCCGATATTAAACGGCCACGCTGATTTTGTCCTGGGTTCAAGGATGCTTGGCGCCGGAGCGCTGCGCGGCGGCATGCCTTTTTATAAATATGTTTCAAACAAACTGCTTACATTTATTGAAAATGAATGTTTCGGCAAGCACTACTCAGAGCTTCATACGGGTTTCAGGGCATACAGCAGAAAGCTGCTGCTGACCATCCCGTTTACCCTGAATTCCGACGATTTTGTATTTGACACCGAGGTTATAGCGCAGGTCGAAATGTACGGCTTTCATTCAAGCGAGGTTCCGGTGCCCACCAGGTATTTTAAGGAAGCCTCTTCAATAAATTTCATCCGTTCGTCAATTTACGGCCTTGCCACACTTAAGGTAATGGCCCAGTTCCTCCTTCATAAATGGGGGATAAAAAAATATGAGAAGTTTTCCAGGAAGCTGACGGACGTGATAAGCCCGTTTTACGCGAAACAGATAAAAAAGGGGAAGTGATAATGGCGAAAAAGTTTGTTTTCTGGCTCGGGCTGCTTGTAACCGCGGTGTGCCTTTTTTTTGTATTTAAGGGAATAAAGTACAAAATGCTGTGGGAGATAATACAGCGCATAAATGTATGGCTGCTGCTGCTGACAATCGCTATTTATATTTTTGGGTACATTATAAGGGCAATAAGGTGGCGGCATCTTTTAAAGCATATAAAAGTATTCAGGGCCATGAGGCTTTTTCCATACCTTGTAATAGGTTTTATGTTCAACAACGTCCTGCCGGCGCGCGCCGGGGAGTTTATACGGGCGTATTTAACCGGCAACAAACTCGGCGTCAGCGGTACATCCGCCTTTGCCACCGTGGTCATTGAAAGGGTGTTTGACGGGCTTGTTATGATATTTTATTTTATTATCGGCTATACGGCCTTTCATTTTATTGCCACCCAGTCGCAGATACCGCCGATTAATTTTTTCGGGGCCGCGCTCGGCATAAAGGACGCGGTACTCGGCTTTGCTGTGCTGGGCAGCGCCGTGTTTCTTGGAATATTTATATTCATGTTTTTCCTGCTTTATAAGAGGGAGGCAACCGTAAAATTTGTTCATTCGATAATGTCGGTTTTTCCCGCGGCGATCAGGGATAAGACCGGAAAATTCATCGATACTTTCATACTCGGGCTGGGCGTGCTTGGAAACGCCGGGGACATGCTTGCTGTGTTCGGCCTTTCAATGCTGGCCTGGTCCATTGAGGCCTATACATACTGGCTGATGGGCGTTGCCATGAACATACATGTAAGTTTTCTTCTCGTATGCCTTATTATGGCGGTGGCCAATTTTGCCATAATGGTGCCCTCCACATCAGGCGGGGTGGGGCCCTTTGAATTTTTCGGCGTTGGAATAATGATGCTTTTTGCCTTCCCCAAGGAGCAGGCGGCCGCTTATGTATTTATAGTCCACGCCATGATACTTTTTCCCATAATAATTCTTGGTGCGGTTTTTATGGCAATGGAAGGTATGAATTTTTCTAAAATAGTAAAAGAACAGAAAAAGGAGGAAGTAAAATGAAAAAAGTTTTACCGGTATTTGCTCTTGTTTTCATGCTTTTCGCTTTAATGGGAGCGTCCTGCGAGAACACCAAAGGAACAGCTTCCGGCCAGGCCCCCGCAGCCGAACCGGCTCCGTCCGGAGTGACCACAACGGCCGCCGCGGCGCCAATCGCCGTCATTGAAACATCGAAGGGAACCATCAAGTTCAGGTTCTTTTCAGCGGACGCGCCAAAGACCTGCGAGAATTTCATCACGCTGGCCGGCAAAGGGTTCTATAACGGCCTCACGTTCCACAGGGTGGAGCCGAATTTTGTGATACAGGGCGGGGATCCAAACGGAAACGGTTCAGGCGGACCGGGTTATAACATAAAGGCCGAGTTCAATAAAAACCCGCATCTTGAAGGCACGGTGGCAATGGCGCGCGCTTCCGACCCTGATTCAGCGGGCAGCCAGTTCTATATCTGCCTTGCGCCGGCTCCTTTCCTTGACGGCAAGTACACGGTTTTTGGGCAGGTTACCGAGGGCCTTGACGTGGTGCACAAAATAGCCATCGGCGACAGGATGGACAAGGTATATATAGAAAACAAGTAACGGATAAAATATTCAACGCAAAAAGGCGGGATTTAAGTCCCGCCTTTT
>CAZMGF010000030.1:0-29797 GCA_964565765.1 uncultured Spirochaetia bacterium | reverse complement strand
CTCTTTCCGGTAAGTGTAATATTGTTAAGAACCAGGTTGTTCGTTCTTTTATATCTTGGACATTAAAACAATCACATCTTCATCAGGAAGTGGACGACATTCTCGAGATGGCATTTTTACCACAGAAACAATTACGTTTTACCCTTGTGGAGTAAATTTGCCAAAGTCGAGTAACTTATATCATTATATACCAGAATAACCACGCCGTGTCAATCCCGCGGGCCTTACTTAATTTTACGCGGATTCCCTTATCTTCAGTTCAGGGGCAAGCACAATACACTTCGGTTCCTTCAGCTTTCCCGCCGCCGCAAGCACCGCTATTTTAAAAGCTTCCCTGCCAAGCTCGGTTATTGACTGTTTTATCGTCGTGAGCGGAGGATTTACTATCGCGGACATCTCCAGGTCGTCGTATCCCACAACAGCTATATCCTGCGGCACTTTTATCCCCTGTCGTTTTGCCTCTTCCAGGAACCCCATGGCGACATAATCACCCGCGGCGCAAAATACGGCGTCGAGTTTGGCGCCGCCGGCCAGATATTCCTTCAGGGCCTCTTTGCCGTCCTTATAATCAAAATTCTTTATCTGAATCACCAGGTCCTTATTAAAAACAACTCCGTTATCCTCCAGCGCCCTTTTAAAACCTCGCAGGCGTTCGTCAGGGCTCGTGCCGACTTCATCGCCGTTAATCTCGCCTACTATGACCCCGATATTCTTATGCCCTTTTTTTACAAGATATTCCCCCGCCAGAAAGCCGCCTTTGTAATTATCCGTTTTAAGTGTATGCGCGCCCTTCATTTCTTCCTCTATGAGTATAATGGGAAGCTCGCTTTTCTTGAATTCTTCAAGCATTGATTTTTCGGGTTTTATTGAGAGCGATATCAGGACATCGGCCCTTTTACCGTACAATATCTGTTCCATTATCTGCTGTTTTACGCCAGGCCTGCCCCTTGTGGAATATTCATTGATCTGATATTCGGAATCGCCTATCTCCTGTTCTATCCCCTTTAAAAAATTCATTTCAAAAAAAGATGAAAAAAATGTGGCCATGACCGCTATGGTATTTGTTTTCCCCTGTACGAGCCCGCGTGCAAGGTAATTTGGGTGGTATTTCAGTTCCTCGATGGCGGCGAGAACCTTTTTCTTCGTTTCCGGAGTTATCCTTTTGTCGTCATGTACAACCATTGAGACTGTTGTGTGTGATACTCCCGCTCTTTTTGCGACGTCTTTAATGGTCACGCTCATGTAAACCTCCCGAGAAATTTAAAAGTTAAAATTCAAAACCAAAAATCACAATTTAAAAGTTTCAAACTGGTAAAATCATAAATTCCAATTTTTGGTTTTAACTTTTAAATTTATCTCAACGCCCTGCGTTGAGATAAATTATACTATTTTATTGTTAAAATAGCAAATATTATAGGATTTCAGGGTGATAAAACGGTAAAAAACTGTTTGTTATAAGCTACGCGGATTTCCTTATGATAAACTTCGGATCCAGTATAATGAGCCTGTGCTCGTCTATTTTAACCTCGCCTGTAATACATTTTACCGCGAGTTCGAACGCGTCGGAGCCCATCTGTTCAAGCGGTTGCTTTACCGTTGTCAGGGCCGGTTTGTAATACTGCGCCGTCATAATGTCATCGTAGCCGACCACGGAAATATCTTCCGGGATTTTTATATGGTTTTCGCGCAGTTCCTCAATTACTCCCATGGCGCATAAATCCCCGGCCGCGCAGAAAACAGCGTCAAGGCCTGCCTTTTCTTCGAGGAATTCCTTCATTTTCTGCCTGCCTTCCTCAAAAGAATAATAGGCCACGTGCTTGATGAATTTTTCATTTAAGGCCATACCGTAATCCTCAATTGCCTTCCTGTATCCAATAAGCCGTTCGATAACCATGGAATTTGTCCTTTTATCAAGAAATTCCCCGGCAAGAACGCCTATTTTTTTATGCCCTTTTTTAATAAGGTATTCGGTCGCGATGTATGATCCCTTGACGTTGTCCACTTTCACTGTATGGCCGCCTTCGCAAGATTCCTCGACAAATATCACGGGTATTCCGGAATTTTTATAGGCCTGAAGAAGCTCCTCGTCCATGGGCACACTTATTGATATGACAGCGTCGGCGCGTTTCTCATATAATATGGTTTTTAACATATCCCTTTCCACGTCAATACGTCCGGTCGTCGGGTAGTAATTTACCTCATACATCCCCTTAAAAAGATGCGGTTCTATCCCCTGAAGCACCTCATGGACAAAAAAATTGGAGAAAAGTTTTGATACAACCGCTATTGTGTGCATTGTTTCAGCCATTTAGTTCTCCCTGTTTTGCTTATATATAATATTTTACATTAAAAAAAAGGCAAAAGCAAGGTTTCATTGTTTGTGGTTGTTTTCCAGGCTCCCCATATATTCAATCGTTTTCAAAAAATCTTCCGGCAGTGGAGCCTTTATTTCCGTCCTGGTTTTTCCTCCTGCCGCCTGAAAACTTAAAAAAGCCGCGTGCAGCATCTGCCTCTCCGGCGCCTTACTTCCGAATATTTTTTTATCCAGCGCGGCGTCCCCGTAAACCGGGTCGCCAATGCAGGGATGTCCGATAAATTTCATATGCGCCCTTATCTGGTGGGTCCTTCCGGTCCTAATTATTATTTTAAGCAGGGTTGCGCTTTTGAATAGTTCAACCGGTTAATAGTATGTTAAGGCCCGCATCCCCCCCGATTCCACGGTATCCCTGAATTTTACACCTCCGCCGCCCTTTGATATTTCTTTTTCGATTTTCCCGTTTTTTATTATCTTCCCGTGCACAAGGCAAAGGTACTCCTTATGAACCATTTTATCCATTACCAGTTTAGAAAGTTCCCCTGCTTTTTCCGGAGTAAGGGCAATTAAAACTATCCCTGAAGTGCCCCTGTCAAGGCGGTTTACGGCGTGTATTGAGCTCCCGGAATATAATTGCTTTACGGCGTTGACAAGAGTATCTGATTCCCTGAATTTTGTGGGATGCGTAAGCATTTGAGGTGGTTTATTGACGGCTATAAAATCTTTTTCCTCATAAATTATATCCAGATTGGTTTTGAAGGCGGCCGGCGCGGTTTTTTCATTTATTTTATGCGTAAAACTTACGCTGTCTCCGGGCCTGATTATTCCGTGGGGTTTTTTCCTGACCGCGCCGTTCACAAAAACAAGGCCGGAAGTTATCATTTCCGCCGCCCTGGCGCGGGTAACAGGCGCCGCTTCTTTTATGTAAAGGTCAAGCCGCTGGGCCGCTGCCGTTACTTTTATGCTCCTTATTACCGCTTTTTCCATTTTCTATTTTAAAAGCAGCAGTTTGCCTATATGATACTTTTTGCCGCCTGCTTCTATCATATAATAATAAATCCCGCTTGAAAGGCCGTCCAGGTAAGAGCTGTCAACTTTTCCGGAATAATAACCCTGTGGTACATTTTCCCAGCTTACTTCCCTCACGAGCCTGAAAAGCCTGGTATAAATCTTAAAAGAAGCTTCATCAGAGGGTTTATCCGTGTTAAAGGCCACATACAGAGTGTCAATTCCCTGCCTGCACGGGTTTGGATAGACTATGCTGTCCTTTCCGCCCATATCCTGCGTTGCCGTGGGTGTTATGACAACCGTGGCCTGTGCCGTAAGCGTGGGAGTCGCCGTTAAAGTTCCGGTAAAAGATGGCGTCACGGTAAAGGTCCCGGTTATAACAGCCGTAAAATCCGGCGTGGCCGTAAAAGTATATGTGGGTGTATCAGTCGGCGTGGCCGTTAATGTAAATGTCTGCGTCGCGCTCGGCGTAAATGTTTGCGTGGCGGTATAGGTCCGGCTGAAAGTGGATGTGGTTGTGATTGTGGGCGTATCTGTTACAGTCGGAGGAGTGCCCGTTATTGTTGCAGTCGCGGTGGGCGATACGCTGAATGTAGGCGAGATTGTGAATGTCAGAGTTGCCGTAAAAGTCCTGGTTGATGTCATGGTTTGTGTTGAAGTGAAAGTATAGGACGCGGTTGCCGTCGGCGTCGCGGTATATGTGTCCGTTAACGAAGCCGTCCATGTCGGGCTGTATGTGGAAGTCATGGTAAAAGTGGCGGAAGCAACTATCGGTGTCCCGGTCATTGTCCTTGTGGCGGTCGCTGTGGCTGTCCCGCTCTGGGTCTGTGTAAAAGTAGCCGTCGCGGTCAAAGTTGGCGTGGCCGTGGAGGTCCCGGTTAATGTCGCGGTAGAAGTTGACGTTGCCGTACTTGTGTATGTCAGTGTGGGTGTGGCTGTATAGGTCCCTGTTATGGTCGGTGAAACTACCGGCGTTATTGTCCCTGTTTTTGTAATTGTCGGTGACGGCGTGGGTGTAGGCATTATCCTTAATATCTGTATGGCCTCTATTGTCGGATTATCGGCATTACCCTGTGAAAAATTTATAGTAAGTTCCCCGCCTGTGACCGTAACCGTAAATGTTTCATCAACGGCATAATCCGCTTTGTTCCCGGCCGTCGCGTAAATATCAAAATTTGTCAGCACCTGCGTGCCTTCAATGGCCACATTAAACTCCCTGCTGCCGACGCCCGTAGTGGTGCCCCCGCGGCCTGCAATTCCCCACCAGAGTTCCGCAAATTTAAGGGTTACCTGATACTGTCCGTTTGGCAGGCCGTCAAAAGTATAGCCCATGGTCGCGTTCCATCTTTCATAATCATATAACGTGCCGTCCGCGGTTCCGCCTATTGTATCCGTAACCGTATTTACCGTCCCGGCTACAGTATAGCCCCAGCTGCCAGCTGAATAGGGCTGGTCCGCGAGCCAGATATTTCCAGAACCGTCGGTGTACTGCGGCCCGGCGCAGTCAACGCGCAGCGAGGTAAAGACCGGTGTGGATGTATATGTCGGAGTGATTGTATAGGTTGATGTTATTGTCGGTGTGTAGAAAGGCGTGTTTGTCTGTGTAAAAGTAACCGAATAATAAGGCGTATTCGTGCATGTCGGCGTTTTTGTCATTGTGCTGGTCGGTGACGGCGGCGTCCCTGTAATAGTGACCGTGGGCGTACAAAGTGTTGACGCGTCCAGCACTTCAATTGCCGAAAATACAGGATTATCTTTAACGGCTGTAGTAGTTATGTCTATTACCGTATTGGTTACGTTCACATCATAAGTGTAGTCAATTGCCGTAAATTCCGCCCCTGTTACTCCTACAATATCAAAATTTGAAAGCACCTGTGTTCCGTTTAAAAATACGTTGAATATCCTTGAACCCGATGTCGCGTAATATATCTCCGCAAATTTCAGGACAACCCTGTATGGCCCGTTCTTTGGAACAGTAAATTTATATTCCAGCGTCGGGCCGTAACTGCCGCTCTGGTAAAGCACGTCATCATTTGTGTTGGCTATGGCGCTGGTAACAATGGTTTCAGGTCCGCTGCTGTTTAAGTAACCCCAGCTGCCGGCAGCGAAGGCCTTGTCGGCGCTCCAGGTATTTCCCAGAGAATCAACAGCCGCGGGCCCGCCGCAATTTACCCTGAAAAGGGGCGAAGCGCATGGATTTTCCGTGGGGGCGGGCGTCGGAGACGGCGTGTTTGTCGAAGTTGGAAACGGTGTACAATTCCCCCCGGCGCAGGCCAGATCATACGCGCGCTTTGCACCCCATACAGTTGATGCCCTCATATAATAAAAAGCGCGGGGGCTTGTAAGCCCCGTCTGATAAGCTTCAGGGGTCCTGAACCAGAACTGTCCAAGGTTCCATACGGTGTTATAAAGGCTTTGTCCGATATCATTTGCCTGGGAATTCATGCCGTCCTGTATCATGCCGGATACGGCTCCCCATGAAGTTCCCACCCAGCACTCCTCTGTCTGGCTGGATGTGGTGTCAATGGCGCCGGCAGCCGTCATTACGTTCACCAGGCCGTGCGTTCCCGAATCAAATTTGCTGAAATTATTGTCGTGAAGCGTCTGCCAGGCGGACTGTGCATGGGCATTGCTTACAATTCCGCCAAGCCCCAGCGCCTCAGAATACCACTGGCCGCAGAGCTGGTCGCTCATTATTCTTGTGGGCGCTGAACTTCCCGTGTCAATCTTATAATATGATCCCGTCCACAACTCGGATTCAAAATTTGGCTGGGCCGTATTAAACCATGACTGGTATGTGGCCGCGGACGCCGCATCACCTTCGGCATCGGCTATCTGGACAGCGGCCTGGCAGGCAGCAAGAAAAAGGCTGCCGCAGTATGCAGTAGTCCCGGTGAGCCCCATATCGTCATAAGTCTGGTCAATACCGCTTGACTGCGGCAGGCCGTCAGTCCCGCATTCGCTGTAAACCTTATTCATGGCGGTTTTTACCGAAGTCCAGCAATAATCAAGAAATGTCTTGTCCGTGCTTCCGGTAAGCAGAAAATCGCGGTAAACCATCAGGACGAATTTGGAATTAAGGTCCTTCCATGTTGTAGAATCCCGGTAAGTATATGCGTTCCATTCCTGAAAAACATGCGCTGGATCGCCAAAATCATGGGCGCAGGTTCCAAGCGGGGCCGGCCTGTCTGTACGGGTTGTGTATATTGAATCAGAAAACTGCCTTATTACCTGTTTGTCAATATCGGGCCAGTTTAAAAACAGCCCCCACGAGCCGTAAAACCTTACGTCCGAAGTTCCGTAAAATTCATAAATATATGATTCAAGCTGGGAAAACATGTCCTCATTCGCGTTGTCCGCCTGGCCCGAAGCGGCGCCCGCCTCCCAGATTGTACCGCCCGTAAAATAAATATAAAGTTCGTTGAACAGCATTGTTTTTAACCAGTCAGGATAAAAAGCGTCGGAGAGTATCCCCGATTGCCATGTGTCTATCTGCGACTCGTATGATGTGTAATTTGCCAACGCGTCCTGCGCGATTGCCCAGGAATTTTCACCGGTCCTTGACCAGTAACGGGTGTATTCCCTGTACCACTTGCTCCCGGTTGAAGGCTGGGCAATGGGAATGTCCCACGAAAGAACTATCGGAATCTTTACCTCGGCGCCCGGGGCCAGGGTGATTTTAAAAGCGACACCGCCTATTGTATTGCTTCCAACAGTATCAGGCAGGGTTCCGTTTGTAGTAAAATCAGATTGGATTGTGGCAAGAGACGCGGCCGACATGTACGACACGGTTGCTGACGTTGAATCCGCGGCTACACAAAATTCTCCCTGGTTTGCGTTTGCCGGGTTTGCAATGCCGCTTGCCAGTACAATTCCGTTATATGTCCCGCTGGTGACATGTTGTACCGTGGCCCCTGAAAAATCCGTATTATCCCATGTCAACAATATAGCCGCGTCAACGCTTGAGGACGTTGGATTTGTCAGGTCCCACTCATATATTCCCACGGGATAACTCGTCCGGGTAAGATCTTTGGGAATGGCCGGTGTAAACTGAGTGACAACCGCTTTTACAGTAAACTTACTGCCGTAATAACTTACCCAGGCCTTTGGAAATAGCGAGTAATAAGTTGCCTGCCCCGACCCCAGAGTGGCTGCGTCCAGCTGCAGGGTTGCCGCGCTTGCACCGGATGGTTTTTGATACAAAAAAAACTTGCAGTTTGTATCATCATTAAATACCTCGTTATCAACCCCGTTGCCGCCTGATGATATCCCGGCGATGTTAAGCCTTGTCTTATAAAAATTCCCGTTAAAACGCCACGTAACGGTGCCGGCTCCAAGCCCGCCTATCGGCGCGCCGTCAAGATACCCTCCGCCGTTAATATCCCTGGACCATGCCTGTGATGGTATGGTGGTCGCCGCAAAAAGCGGGGCAACTATAAAACACATTGCCATTATGTAAAACACCAGTTTTTTTATTATTCCGCTCACAGCAATACATCCTTTTATGGATTTTAAATTTTGACAATAAAAAAAGCCAATAGTTGCGGCGTTTATCGTTTAAATATACCTTATTTTACAGGAGATTTATACTATTTTTTTAATATATAATGCCATAAAACTTCCCACGTCTGGGAAAAAACCTCTTTCCACGAATCCGAGTCTTTAATTATGTCTTTAATAATATCCCTGAACCCCATTACATAAACCATGCTTATCTTTTTGTTGTCTTTATAAGTCTCCCTGTAAAGGAGTCTTCCATCCCTTAAATAGATTGAAACCACGCCGTCAAGATTGCCTGCTTTGTAAGTGCCCTCTTCCTCAATTATGCCGTTTTCATTATATATCCTGTACCCGCCGTTCACCTTGCCATCGGCAGCCTGAGTTTCCATCTTTACCTTTCCGGATTCATAATAAGTAGTCACAGGCCCTGTGAGTTTGTCCTTTATATACGAGCCTTTTTCAAGTATTTTTCCTGATTCATAATATTTTGTATAGGGCCCTTCAGAGAGCCCGCCGCTTATCATATCGATTTCTTTCACCCTGGAGTTCTCATAATAAGTGTAATATTCGCCCTCTATCTTTCCGTGTATGTAAACCCCTTCTTCCATTATTTTCCCGGACGGATAGTATTTCTTATAATCCCCTTCTTCTTTCCCGTCCGTCATTATCCATTCTTCCTTTAACTCGCCTGTTTCATAATAGCCCTTTACCGGCCCCTGCGCCCTGCCGGATATATAATTGCCTTTTTCCTTTATTTTCCCTGATTCATAATAGTCTGTGTAAGGGCCGTCCGCTCCGCCGGCTTTCATAGAGCCGTCTTCCTTTACCGCGCCGGATTCATAAAAAAGTTTATATGGCCCCTCTTCCTTTCCATCTTTCATTTTCCATATTTCCTTCAATTTCCCGGAAGGATAAAATACCTTAACATCCCCCTCAAGCGCTCCGTTTTTGTAAGCCCCTTTCTCTTTCGGCTTCCCGTTCTCTCCATATTTCACGTATGGCCCTTCCTCTTTTTCATCTTTAACGGTTCTTTCGTCCTTTAACTTTCCGTTTTCATAATACTGCAGCACCCTGCCCGCTATTTTTCCGGCGGTACAGGCGCCGGTTTCTTCTATTTTTCCGGATTCATAAAAATCCCTGTAGGGCCCTTCAGTGCGGCCGTCCTTCATTAGCCCCTCTTCTTTTACCTTTCCAGATTCATAATAAAGTTTATACCCGCCGTTTTCCTTATTGCCGGCATAGTTCCATTCTTCCTTTACTTTGCCCGATTCGTAATATTTAACCACTTTTCCTTCAAGCCTGTCATTTACAAAGGTTCCCTGTTCGGTTATTTTTCCGTTTTTCGAGTACATTGTGTACGCTCCGTCAGACTTAGCGCCGGACATAGAGCCTTTTTCAGCCACGGTTCCATTTTCATAATAGTCCACGTACGACCCCCGGTGGGTCCCGGGATCAAGTTTCCAGCTGTCTTTAACTTTACCGCTCTGGTAATAACTATGCCCTTCACCCGACAGCGTTCCGGACTCCATCTTTCCCTTTTCCTTTATTTTCCCGGATTCGTAAAACTTTGTATATTCACCGTCGCCGCCGCCGTCCCTCATTGACCCTTTTTCTTTGACGGCCCCTGATTCATAAAATGTTTTATACGGCCCGTTTTCTTTGTCTCCCTTAAAATTCCATTCTTCCTTTATTTTACCGGACGGGTAATAGACATTTACAATCCCCTCAACCCTGCCGTTTATCGAAGAACCTTTTTCGGTGAGTTTTCCATTTTCATCATATTTGAAGTAAACGCCCTCCTCGATCCCGTCCTTCATTTTTGTCCTGAACCTGACCCCGCCGTTTTCATAATAGGTCCTGTATTCGCCGTTCTCTTTTCCTCCAACGGCTGTGCCGGATTCCTGCAATTTTCCGGATTCATAATAACTCTTCAGCGGGCCGCTGAGTTTCCCGTCCTTATAATATCCGTCGCTTTTTACCGCTCCGCTTTCATAAAAATTCCTGTAAACCCCGGTTAGTTTGTCAGCCGAATATGTCCCCTGTTCCTTTATCTTTCCCGATTCATAATAAACCTTATCGGCCCCGTCAAAAAGGCCGTTTTTGGCGTTCATCTCCTCTTTTAATTTACCCGATTCATAGAATATTTTTACCGGCCCTTCATGTTTATTGTCCCTGTCTGTCCCGGTTTCTTTTATTTTCCCAGATTCATAATAAACTATATAAGGCCCCTGCGCCTTGCCCTTGATAAAATGCCATATCTGTTTTAATTTCCCGGATTCGTAATACAGCCTGCCCTCGCCTTCCGAAAGCCCCTTATTATAAGTCACAATTCTTTTTACTTTTCCGTTCTCAAAATAGGCGGTATCGTCCCCCTGGCACTTTGCGTTTTTATAGAAAAATTGTTCCTTTAGTTTTCCGGAGGGATAATAGCGCCTGGATGTGCCGTCAAGTTCGTCGTTTTTATAGGCCATTACGGCCTCAACCTTTGTGGTAAGGCCGGCGTAATACCATGTATAAACGCCGTCTTTTATATTATTGTTTGAGAAAAAGTAGACTGAATTGGTGGTAATGCCTTCTTCGTCGATTACGGTCATTGCAACCGTACCGTCAATTTTTGCGCCTTCTTTTACAGTCGCGCCGTCGTCAGGATAGCTCCAGATAGCGGCCTGTTTTCCGTCTATGTAAAAAAACCTTTTCCCGTCGCCCCTTTTGTCCCTGAAGCTTGTAACCGCGCCGAAAGCGGCCGCGGAATATAAAATTGCTATAAGTATAATAATACATTTTTTCAAGGCATAATCCTCATTTTCCCGAAGAATACCCGGATTTTTACCGGGGCTATTTTCAGGGACATAATAACACAGGAAGTTATTAATATGAAGAAGAAATCTATGGTATGTTTATGTTCTTATTTACAAAAAACGCCCCTACACGCACGGCCTGAAGAGCGTTGTTGTTTGAAGCAGTAAGTGAATAATAATAGAGCCCGTTGGCCAGTCTTTGCCTGGGCAGCCAGAGATAAACATTTGTTCCGGCCGCGACCGAGTCCTCTTCCATTTCCGCAATTTTTCTGTCACCGTAGGTATAAACCCTTATATAAAGTTTTTCGGCAAACCCCGCAATAGTGCACCTGAAAGTCACCTTATCCCCCATTGTCGGGTTGGGATAAGTATTGTAATCGGTTATGGCAACATACCGGGCAACAGCGGTAGGTGTAAGCGTTATTGTCGGCGTTATCGTATATGTAGGGCTTATGGTAAATGTCTGGGTAATGGTAGATGTCTGGGTTATGGTCGGGGTCTGCGTAATAGTCGGCGAAACCGTATAGGTATATGTAACCGTGGCGCTGGGAACACAAATAAGCCTTATATTATCAACCATCACTGTATAATTGGAATTAGAGTTGTCAACAAAATCAAATTCACCGATATTGGCCGGCACTGAAGCATATAATGAAGACAACGGTATTGTAATTGTCTGCCATGTATTTGTTGAATTCAATGTTATACGGTAAGCCGCCGCTCCCCTGTCAAGAGTGAACAAAAATGCCGATACGCTTCCTGAAACAGTTTTAAAATCAAAGGCTATGTAGTTGTTCTGTCCGATTGGAACCGTTTTTGACCAGGAATGTCCCTCCCAGTAAGCGGGCGAGGCGTATGACAGTTGCATTCCGTTCCCCGGATTTCCACCGGTTGTCTCTGTTATGGTCCCTATCGGTGTGCACTGAGGATTGACCCATGCATTTGAAACCGCTACACCATCCGCCAGTTTGGCCCCTGCAGTGTCGCCGTCATAAATCAGGTCCCACGGTATCTGCGTCGGCGTTATGGTAACCGTCGGGGTCTGGGTTGGCGAGCCTGCAAAAGGAGTGGGTGTGGCGGTGAAAGTTTCCGTACCGCAAAAATTTATGCTAGCAGGGCTGTTAATATTCGCCATTACATAATTCCCCGCCGTTGAAAGCACGGAAGTGCTGTATGTCCCCGTCCCGCATGTCCCGGAATTAAGCATTGACGAAGTTGCTCCGTCGTCGGCGAATGACCACGACGACCAGCTTATCTTTTCTCCTGTTGTGTTATAAGAAGTATTTGAACCGTTAAGTATGCCCAGGAAAGCCGTGGCGTTTGGGTAATTATCCCCGCCGTTTCCGGATGAATTTGAGGCCGCCCATTCAGTGACAATAATAGGCAGCGGGGACTGTGAGGTCGTATAAGGCGAAAGCATTGAAAGTGTATGAGTGCCGGCATAGAAATGAAAGGTATATAATAAATTCGGATAATTCAGCTGATTCTGGTAAACAACGGTTCCTAGCTGCGACCAGTTCGGCGTCCCTACTATTATAACAGCGTTTGGATCTATCCCCCTGATAAGCGGTATTATGGTATTCGCGTAAGTTGAGATTTTAGCCCATGTAACGGGCGTGCAATCCGTGGAATTGCCGCTTGGTTCGTTGCATATTTCGTACATTACATTGGTATAGCTTGCGTACCTTGTCGCCATCTGTGTCCAGAATGATTCCGCGTCCGTTATGTTAGTATTAGGATCTCCCTGTCCGTCACAGGTGCATACTGTAGGCACGGCAGTAGCATTGCATGTAGGACCGGTGCTTATGGTTAAAATATGCCAGTCTATAATAACGTACATTCCGCGCGCCGTGGCCATGTCAGCTATGGTGTTAATTTCTGTTATCGTATTTGACTCATTCGTGAGGTATCCGCCCTGATAAACATAAACAGCAATCCTTATAAAATCGGCATTCATAGTGTAAGCTATAAAATCCATTGCCGCGCTTGTATAGCAGTCGTAGTGCCACTGCAGCCCGTGCGTATCCACACCCCGGAGCTGCACCGGATTGCCGCATGAGTTTGTGAGCTGCAGCCCGTTTACATGAAGCCTCCCGTTAACTGATACAGGGGTCGCGTAAGAAAATACGGCCGATATCAATATTATCAAAAGCCCCGTTAAAAATTTCCCAATTTTTTTCACTTTGTCTCCTTGAAATAATATATATATATATATATGTATATTTGTTACTAATTATCCACGGCCAAAGCTATTTAAGTAATATAAATTCTTTTATGCGGCTTCTCTGCGTGGTGCCGTCAATAAGCGCAGCCTCTATTGAATAAAAATAAATACCATTGCTTAAATCCACCAGGTAACTTTTGTCTATCTTTCCTTCCTGCACTCCCGCAGGATAGCCGCCTAAATCAACCACCCTTATAAGCCTGTACGCCATTGTATAGACCCTGAAACTTACATCTGATGCCCCGGCTGTCAGGTTAAAGGCGACGTTTATATCCTGTGTCTGTGGATTGGCCGGGCAGGGCCATAATAATTCTTCGGCCACCGGCGTTTGCGTAGGCGTTGCGCCCGGTTCCTCTACTGTAACGGTAATTGTCGCCGATGGTTGCGTTGTAACTGTAAAAGTCGGGGTGAATATTATTGCAGTGGCCGTGGAAACCGCGGTCCGTGTATATGTGGCCGATGATGTCGGCGTAAAAGTTGAAGTATTTACGGGCGTTTTTGTATAGGTCACCGTCGGCAGCGCCGTGACTGTATCCGTAAACGTCGGGGTGAATGTCAGTGTTACTGTTACGCTCGGGGTAAAAGTTACGGTAGGCGGTGTCCCGGTACTTGAAACAGTTATGGTCGGCGAGGCCGAGCTGGTCTGTGTAACAGTTGCCGTATATGTTTTTGTTGCCGTAAAACTCTGGGTTGAAGTAAACGTAGGTGTCCCGAAAAATGTCGAGGTCGCGGTATATGAATATGTTTGTGTAAAAGTAGGCGTGCCTGTGGGTGTAAAAGTCGGAAGCGTTGTGTATGTATATGTCGGGGTAAATGTTATTGTAAATGTTGCGGTGTCCGTCCGGGTTCCGGTAACGGTAAAAGTCGGCGTCGCCGTGTATGTATATGTCGGCGTATTTGTCGGAGTCTGTGCCAGCCCAAGGAAAGCCGACATCGCGTAAATAATCGCACCCTGCCAGTTAATTGCCACTTCATTTGAAGAGTATGACCATACCGAATCGGCCCAGTAATCAGCTTCAGGCAGCCCGGAAGGCGTAAGTGTTAAAACCGGGTCCTGCTGATTGTTGCCAGGTGATCCGCCTACAAGGTAGCCGGGATAAGGATTGGTAATGCCGTCTGATTGCGAAGGCCTGTGGTGCGGGTTCATGGGAGGATTTATCCCTATTTGTGTCACATAAGACCTGTCCTGTGTGTTCCTTCCCAGCAGGTATCCAAGTATATCAAGAGATGTGTTCAAATAATTTACATTCGGCGATATCTGGTTCGCTATCTGTAGCATCATGGACTGCCTTGCCGCTCCGCCGTTGCAGCCCCAGTAAAAATTGGTTCCAAGAGGCCTGCCATAGGGGCTGTTGTTCCCGGCCGTTACTATCGCGTTTGCGGTTGAAACAATATCATTTTGCACATTTGCAAGCAGGGTCGCGTTCCTGCCGGACCCTGTGGCCATTACATATGAATACATGGCAAGGTTTTTGTCATCTGCCCAGTCAAAATCAGTATCCACGTATGCCGGCGCGTATGAACTTATCCTGGTTTCCGCGTCGGTGAGATAAGCAACCGTTCCGGTTGTCACCCACATTTCAACAGCGGCCCATGCGCGCGCCTCGTTCGGGTCGCTGCTTGAGTAATCCCCGGTGGTGCACCCGGTAAGATTTGCCGTCGTATTTGTGGGGTTTGCCTTAAGATAATTATACGCCGAAGTCGCGGCGTTAAGGCATGTGGTTGAGTACGTTGCGTCGTACGGCTGAAAATTCCTTGCGGCCATGGCCATCATGGCGCAAAATGTCGCGGTTTCAACCGTTCCCACATTATTATAGCCCCAGAAATATCTTGTCCCCGTATCATTCTGCGGCTGTTCAAAGCCGTCAAATCCAGTCTCGCTTACCTTGTCATAGACCGCGCCGTCGGCGCGCTGCATTGTGAGCAGCCAGTCTGTTTCCCATTTTATTTCCTCAAGAAACTCTGGATATCCCGCGGCAGTGCTTGGCAGGCCGTAAGTTAAAAGATTTATTTTCGCGCTGAACTGCTCCCACGCCATAAAAAGCATGCCGAGTGTTATTCCCGCGTTGACCGTGTACTTGTTATAATCTCCCGCGTCATGCCAGCCGCTTTCCGAAGGCACGATCGTTCCGGTGCCCCCAACCTTGCTGTTATTGGCGTCGCTGGTATGGCAGGCCGGATGTGTAAAAGTATTTCCATTGTAAGTCTCGGATACAGCCGTTCCGCAGCGGGCCAGGTAAAGCGCTTTAAATATCGGAATAAATGAAGCATTATATGCGTCGTAACCTATCGCAAAATTTACAGATGTTCCTATTCCTGTAACATTCAAATAATATGTACCTGGCGCTGTAACCGCGGAAAAATCAGCCGTGTAAAGGTTGCTTTCCCCGGTTCCAGTATCGGAATAAGGCCCGGAAGCAGTGCCTGAAAAAACCGTCATACCGTTCACTTCATTAACCACAGTGAAAGCGCTGCAGGCTCCGCTTATAGTCGCGTGCTTGGCGTTATTCGGAAGGAAGCCTATGGAATTCAGGCGCACATTTGTGCTTGCGCCGTAAATAAATGATGAAAATATGTAAAAACAAAGCAATAAAGCCGCGGCTTTCTTCATCGGGCACATCTCCATAATCTCTATTTTTAGCGCAGTTAAGCGGTTAACTATTTATATATCATTAGGACAACGCTGGCAAGCAAAAGTTGTGTAAGGCGCAATCTGGTTTTAATGTGAAAAATAAGGCAGCTGCGCTGGTTTTGAAAATATTTTCAATCGACCCGCTTAATTTGCGATTAATAACTCGCTTATTCTTGAAAATCTCTTTCCTGAAGCAGTATCAAATTGTAGTACATAATAATAGAGCCCGCTTGATAATCCCCTGAAATTTTCTCCCGCAATTACTTTATCTTCCACAACACCTGCCGCGGCGCCCCCCAGTTCAGCCTGCCTTATAAGCCTGAAAGAAACCGTATACAGTTTAAGTTCAATATCCGGGCTGTCCGCCGCGGCGCTAAAGACAACATGAAGGTCGTATTTTGACGGGTCAAGCGGGTTGGGGTAAAGGCCCACAACCTCAGGCGTGGAAGTAAACGTTGGCTGCATTGTGAAAGTTGCGCTTGCCGCCGGCACCGCCGTTGAGGTACATGTAAATGTGGGCGTCGCTGTATATGTCCTTGTTATTGTTGCGGTAAATGTATTTGTGGAACCCGGCGGCGGGTTTGTCGGCGTCGGTGTAATTGTGGAAGTCTGTGTGGCCGATGATGTAACGGTAAAAGTCGGCGTTGATGAAGGCGTCTGTGTAAATGTGAATGTGTACGTCATAGTCACGGTGGATGTTTCCGTAACGGTCGGCGTCACCGTGTATGTGTAAGTAAAAGTCGATCCCGGCGGCGGATTCGTCGCGGTCATTGTTATTGTCCATGTGGGCTGGTTTGTGGGAGTGTCCGTTCCTGTAAATGTCGTCGTGCCCGTAGCCGTGGCGGTTGGCGTAAACGTGAGCGTCCTTGTGGATGTTGATGTGGCCGTTACCGTCGGGGTAAACGTAGGGCTGCTTTGCTGCGTATTTGTAAACGTTGGCGTTGCCGTGAATGTTTGTGTGTAGACCGGGGTTTTAGTTGGCGTTGATGTGGCGGTAACCGAAGGAGTAAACGTCGCGCTGTTTGCAGGCGTATTTGTAAATGTGGGCGTCGCGGTATATGTTTTTGTAACCGTGTCCGTGAATGTGAAGGTCATTGTGTTTGTCGGCGTGTATGTCTTTGTCGGTGTGGACGTTCCTGTGAATGTCGCAGTCGGCTGAAGGTTTGTGGGCGTGGGAGTCGGAGTCGGGCCGTATTTTAATTTCATATAAGCAAGCGCGCCTACTATGCCGGCATTATAATCAATACCGCCTTCTGTCTGTGAATACTGCCCTATATTGTCGTCAAAACTGCCGCATCCATTCTCTGGTCCTCCCGGCAGCGAGCCGATAAGCGTATATGCGTAAGGAACCGTGCCGGGATTGGCGCTCTCTGTGGCAAAATCCGTGTCGCCGGTGGTAGTTTTTCCAAACGCCGCCCTGTGATGGGGGTGCAGCACCCATCCTGCCGTTGGATAATCAGGGTCATTGTATCCGATGATAAATGACTCACCCTGTGCAGCGCCCGGCCCCGGCATTGATCCGTCGGACGTTATGGCTCCGTGCGTCCCCAGTATAAAATCAACGCTGTTCTTGCACATTGAAAGGGCGTTTGCGTCGCCTCCTGTGGTCACAAAATCCAGGAAGGCCCCCATCAGCGCCATATTTCCCGTGTAGCGCAGATTTCCCCAGCTGTTCACGCTTGCGTATTTGCCGATGCCGCATGTGGTCAGCTTGCTTTCATATGAAGAAACTTCTGATTGCAGTTTTGTCAGGTATGAAGTGGTTCCTGTCATTTTATAAAGTTCAAGGTCGGCCACAGGCTCGCAGTTGTTCCAGCAGAGCACCCAGTATGTGGGCATTGCGTAATCGCCGTTAGTGGAAAAAGTCTGGGCGTCTGTAAGGTATGACGCCGTTCCAGTCGCCCTGTATAATTCTATCGCTGCCCACGCCATCTGGCCGGCCCAGTGCGAAGCGGAATAAAACGACCCGCCGCTCGCGTCAGAAAGGGCTCCCGGATTTGTTTTTCCCACATTATAATAATTAACCGCGGCGGTCAGGCACTGTGACGCGTAGGCTGAATTATACGGCTTGTACGCGACCGACATAAGCGCGAGCGCGGCCGCGGCCGTGCCACAGACATTCGATCCTCCGGAAGTTATTGAATATACGGGCCTGGGATTCCCGCCCTCGGCTGCCGGATAGGCGGTGGACTCGTAATCAGGCGTGACAAAATGTGTGTGATCCGCCGAGCCGGATCCGACCTGATAGTAAACCGTGCCCGACTGGTATGCTTTCAATAAATAATCAGTATGTATCTTTACTTCATCCAGCACGTCTGGTATTCCATTCGGCGGCGGCGCGGAATAATCCTGGGAATACCTGTCCTCATATGCCGACGGAAAATAAATATAAGCAAGCAGCAGCAACGCGGCCGCGTATGAATTTGTCTGGCCGAATTTGACATGGTCGCCGCAGTCATGCCAGCCGCCGGTAAGGTCTATCCCGTTTACCTGCCCGTCCTCAAGGTGGCAGGCTGCGTGTATCCACGATTTTGTGTCGCCGCAGCGCTGAGCTCCGTAATAATATATGGATTTATAAAGGGCGTCGGTGTAATCCTGCGCAGCAAAAAGATTTGAAAATGAAATTATAACGGCCATAAAAATCACCGCTATTTTTATGATCGCCGCTCTCGGGTCCGAAGTTTTAATATGTTTCACCGGCTTTCAGATTTAATTTTAAATATACCAGTATTATTAAACGTTTAGACACTTTATACAAGGTTTTGTTGTGGCAATATAGAAAATCAGTTTTATAATATGAAACTTGCCGGTTTTATACTATAGTTTTATAGTTTATCTAAAGCTAAATGTCTGTTATTTTATAAAAGCCGCAAGCACATAACAAAGCGGCGCGTTCCAGTTTATCGCCACTTCATTGCTTGCGTAAGACTGTCTGTTATCTTCATAATATTTCATCGTCGGTGTGTCAAATGGCATGCCGTTTAATATATTGTCACCCTTTCCTTTGTTCGGCCCGCCCGCCAGATAACCCGGCCACGGCTCTTCTCCGCCGTATGCGGCTGAGGGCCTGTGATGTATGTGCATCGGATACGAGGCTCCCAGCCCTGTCACAAAACTCATGTTAAAAGGGTTTCTTCCAAAAATATAATGAAGAGCTTCTGAAGCTCCCTGTATATAGGAAGGGTCCGGGCATAACTCAGAAGCCGCAAGCAGGTTTACCGCGTAATTTAAAACTATATTATTCGACCCCCATATATAATCATCGCTTTTCATCATGAGCCTGTAGCCGCTTTCCTTTATGCGCCCCATAAGCACATCCGCGTGCCTTTTAAGGTCGGTCTTCATTTTTTCAACAAGCTCAGGCGAGCGCCCCGCCTGAGCGCTGTATAGATAAGAAAGTACGGCAGCGGGCCTTACTTCCCTCCACCATGCGGCTGTCTCTATTTCAGGGTCAAAATGCATCAGCATCTCTATATTTTTTTCGTAATCAGTATCACCTGTGGTGTTGAATAATTCCACGGCCGCCCATGCCCTTTCATCAGAATCATTGTCGTCAGAATACTGCCCGGTCCTGGCGCCGTCCGGGTTCTTAAAACCTCCCGGAGGGAGTATTGAAGGGTGGGCGGAAAGAAAATTATAAGCGTCAATTGCGCGGGCAAGGGTGCGTTTTGAAAATTCAGCGTCATACGGCGCAAACACCCTTGAGGCTATGGCCATTACAGCCGCAAAATCGGCCGTGGCGCATGTGGATATTTCAAAGACATATTCCTGGCTGGTATCCTTATCAGGCATGATGAACCCGGGAAAAATAAGCGGGGTTACCTTATGATATACCGCGCCGTCCTGCCTCTGCATTTTAAGCATCCAGTCAAGGTTCCATTTTATCTCCTCAAGGATGTCCGGGTATTTTACGTTCTTATAAGGAAATGCCATTGAATATTTTTCAAGTTTTGCCCTGTATCTTTCAAACATAAAAAGAAGCGTAGCCGTGGAAAGTCCGCTGTTTACCACATACCTTCCGTAATCCCCTGCGTCGTGCCAGCCCCCGGAAACATCACGCGTCTCGGAAAGCCCCTTTCCGGCGGTCACGTGGTAAAGGGCCGGTTTTGTATGACAGGCATCGTGCGAAAAGGCCCCGCCGTTTACGGCCGTGCCGCAGCGGGCAAGGTAAAACGCTTTCATCGACTTTGCGAAAGCGTCGTTATAAACATCGTTTCCTATCTTAAAAGGGTATGATTTGAACTGGCGGTCAACCTCTACGTAATATGAGCCTTCTGTTTTCAGATCAGAAAAGTCGGCTATATAGCAATTGTCGCCTGAATCTTCGTCTTTTACAGGCGTGCTGAGTTTCCCGGTAAACATTTCCTTATTGTCTGACTGCCGTAAAACCCTGAAATAAGATGCCTTATCCATTGCAACTACAGCTGTTTTATTATCCATGGGGCGGTAGCCAAGCTGGTCGACTTTTACCTCGTCGTCAACCGCGTATAGTGACGAACAGGCAAATATGAAAAGCAGTACAAGCGCTATCTTTTCCATGGAAACTCCCTTTAAAGACGGTTTTAAAATCATTACCATATATATTAAACGGCAACTCCTGCCTGGGGTTGCGGGTATTTTTTCTCCTATCTCCTATCTACTTTCTGTAAGTTCTTGCTTTAAAATAAAAAAGCCCCGGCGGGAAACCCGCCGGGGCCGTTATTTAACTGGTAATTACATTCCCAGCCATTTCTTAATCTGAGCGTCGTCCGGATTAAGCTTTAAGTAATAAGCAAGATACTGTTTGGCATGCGCCATATCTTTCAGGTAATAATAGGTCAGGCCAATCTTCTTATATAGCCCTGCGTTCTTAGGGTCAAGTTTTACTGCTCCGGCATAGTATTTAAGTGCATAGGCGTAATTCTTCTGCTTCTGGTAATAATCTCCGTACTGCTCGTATTTTGCCCCTGCTCCGCTTCCTGATGAAGCCGCTGTTGTTGCTTTTCCGCCGAAGGCGAAATTAAGGCCGGCGGACAAATAAATACCTGAAAGATCAAGTTTTGTGAAATTGCTGAACGGTGCGGTAGCGAAAACCCCTGCCTGTGTTCCGGCTCCCGGCGATACAGCTACCGGCCCGGCTATCCTGTAGCCCAGTCCCGCTCCAATTCCGACCGTGTCATTAAACATATATACTGCTCCGGCTTCAATATTTCCGCCGAAAAAAGAATCCTTGAAATCAATATCAGAATAATAATTGCTTGCATTCAGGTAAGGCAGCGCAGGCGAACCAGCATCGGTGTTTCCGTATATCTCCCAGAAACTGTCATACTGGAAGAACATTCCGAGGTCGGCTCCTATGTAAGGAAAAAATCCCTGCCCGCCTTTTCTCCCTATATAATACCTTCCGCCCACTCCAAGGTATCCTACGTTAAGCCCGATGTGCGACGTGAATGCGTCGACACCGTCAACCTGTACCGTATCTGTGGATTCCGTGTATAAGAAATCAGTTCTTAAATATAAAGCCGCGCTTGGATTTAAAAAGAATTGAATATTTCCCGACATAAGAGACATCTGGCTGAGCGTCGAGCCGCTTACCAGGGATGAATTATCCATGATAGCCAGACCAGCCGAGGAATCCGCGCCGTACGCGTAAGAAAACGCGTTTGTTAAATTAGCATTTAAAATGGTCGGGGATATCATTGCCATGCCGCCGCGGAGTTCAATCATTACTTCGGCGTTCAAAACAGCCGCAAATGAAAAAGAAATCATTAACAAAAACATTAATAATGCTGAAAGCTTTTTATGCATACCCTAAACCTCCTGAAATAGTAAAAGGCTTTAATATAAAAAATTTTAACACAAAGAAAAAATATGTCAATAAATTTTAAGGTTTTTTAACTTTTTCTTTTGCTTCCCCATCCGCTTTTTTTCCCCCTGCCCTTACCCTGGCCGGATGACTGGGCCACAATGGCCCCCTTTTGACGCTCCTTGCCCCCCTGGTTCTTTTCCACAAATATGTGTTTTCCCGAAAAAGGGTCGGTTTCCGTGTAATACATGACGCCGGACCATGTCCCGGGCGTCGGGGTGAATATCTGAACCTGCTCCGGGTTTGCCTTGAGTTCGCTCCTCACAAATTCCTTTAATTTACCCATATCCTTTTCCGTACACCCCGGGTGCGCCGCTATAATATAGTAGGTCAAAAACTGATTAAGGTTGTTTTCGCTGTTAATTATAAAATACTGCTCCCTGAATTTTTTAAGGGAATCCATTCCCGGCTTGCCCATAAGCCTCAACACTTCCGGCTCGGAATGCTCGGGCGCCAGCTTGACCTGGCCGGAAACGTGGTTGACAACAAGCTCCCTTAAAAATTCTTTTCCCTCTTTTTTATCATCCATTATCATATCGTGCCTGATGCCCGAGGCAATAAATACTTTTTTTATCCCCTTTATCGCCCTTATCCTTTTTAATAGTTCCAGTTCAGCGCCGTGGCCATGCTCAAGGTTTTCGCACACATCCGGATATATACATCTTTTGTTCCTGCAATGTCCGTCCTTTATCTTCGAACAGCCCATCCTGTACATATTGGCCGTGGGCCCGCCCACATCAAATATATAACCCTTAAACCCCGGAAGTTTTGTGAGTTTTTCCGCCTCTTTGACAATTGAGTCCGCGCTCCTGCTTATAACGACCCTGCCCTGGTGAGTTGTGATGGCGCAAAAATTGCACTCGCCAAAGCATCCCCTGTGGCTTGTAATGGAAAACTTAATGGTCTCAAGGGCCTTTATATCCCCCATTTCCTTATAATAAGGATGCGCGTCATATTCGTAAGGAAGCTCATAGACTTTATCAAGTTCTTTCTCCGTTAACAGCCGCGCCGGCGGATTCTGGACAAGCCATCGCGTATCCTGCAGCTGTGCGAGCCCCTTTGCGGTGCCCGGGTCGTTGTTATCATATAAGAGCCTGAAGGATTCTATAAAAACAGTTTTGTCCTTTATAACGTCATTAAACGAAGGGATTTCTATAAAACCTTCTGGTTTTTCCCGGGCAATGTAACACACTCCCTCTATATCTTTCGGTCTTTTTCCGTCCGGTGATTCAATTGCATTTGCCAGTTCCACAACAGCCCTTTCGCCCATACCATAAACAAGGTAATCCGCCTTGGCGTCAAAGAGAATTGATTTTCTTATGCCGTCCTGCCAGAAATCATAATGTGCCATGCGCCTGAGCGAAGCTTCAAGGCCGCCCAGTACAATAGGCGCGCTATTTTTGAATTGCTGTTTTATCAAGTTTGAATATGCGATGACCGCCCTGTTGGGCCTTTTTGTATTTTCGTTGCCCGGTGTAAAATCATCGCTGCGCCTGGGTTTTTTTACCGCTGTATAGTTTGAAACCATTGAATCCACGCACCCGCCCGAAACCCCCCAGAATAAACGCGGTTCCCCGAGCCTTGCAATATCGGAATCCTGCCCCGCAATTATTGAAGGCTGCGCGATTATCCCCACCTTATACCCGGCGTCAATTAATACATGGCCTATCACCGACACCCCTACATACGGGCTGTCGATATATGCGTCGCCTGTGACAAGGATGACATCGCACTGCGTCCATCCTAGCTTTTCCATCTCCAGACGTGTCGTGGGTAAAAACATAAAACCTCGTGTTTTATTTTTTTTAAGGCGGGTTTATTATAACATAGAAAGGCAAAACAGTACTTACGCGCGTTGTTTTCGTTCCTCTATCATGTCCCTTATATCTTTTTTCAATACCTTGCCCGTGGAATTCTTTGGCAGTTCCTTCCAGAATTCAATCCTGTGCGGGACCTTGTAATTGGCTATATGCTCCCTGCAAAATTTCCTGAAGGCATGCTCGTCAGCGGAAAAACCTTCCTTTAAGACCAGCACTGCCACGGGTATTTCGCCGTGCAGTTCATCTTTTTCACCCACAACGCACGCCTCGGCAACCGCCGGGTTCTTATAAAGAATCTCTTCAACTTCCCTCGGATAAACATTCATGCCGTTCACTATTATCATGTCTTTTTTCCTGTCGAGTATGTAAACATAGCCGTCACTGTCTTTCTTTCCGATATCGCCGGTATATAGCCAGCCGTCCTTGAGCGCTTCCGCTGTTGCCTCCGGGTTATTGTAATACCCTTTCATAACATTGTCCCCTTTTACCGTAAGCTCCCCTGTACTGCCGTCGGGCATCTCCTTGCCGCCGTCATCCCTGATTACTATCGCCACATTGTTTATTGCCGGCCCGATTGAGCCCGGCACCCGCCTGCCATTAAGCGGGTTTAACGCGCATATAGGGGATGCTTCAGAAAGTCCGTAGCCTTCCACAAGCGGCTTTCTGAATTTTACCTCGAATTTTTTTATTGATTCAACCGGTATTGACGCCCCGCCTGATATGCATATTCTTATGCTGTTAAAAAGCAGCACAAAAAAGGGTATGTGCTTTTCCGCCATTAAAATAAAAACCTGCGGTATTGCCACAAAAACAGAGACCCTCTGCAGCAGCATGTTTTTTATAACCTTTGTAAAAGGCTGGATTGATTTTAAAATGACCAGCCTGCAGCCGCAGTAAAGAGGCACCATTACATTGGCCATAAAGCTGAATGAATGGAACATGGGCAAAAAACACATAAAAACATCCCTGTGGGTGATGTCAATTATTCCTATTGAATTTTCAACGTCAGAAATGAGGTTTTTATGGGACAGCATGGCCCCTTTAGGATGTCCAGTGGTCCCTGATGTGTATAAAATCGCCGCAATATCATCGCTTCCTGCGTCCACAGGCTCAAGTTCAGCCCCGAAAAGCCCGGAATATTTGACATAATCCAGCCCCTTAATTGAATCAATGGACACAATGCTTTCAAGCGACGGCGCTGCCTGCCTGTCGATTGACCCGGCTATGGCGCTAAAATCAGAAGAGGTAAAAATCGCCTTTACCCCGCAGTCGTTTAATATAAAAGCCACTTCCTCGGTTTTCAGGAAAGTGTTAACCGGCACAATAACAGCGCCGCGGGATATGGCCGCGAAATATATTTCAACATACTCGGCGCAGTTATGCAGCAGAACCGCGACCTTGTCTCCCTTTTTTATTCCCAGGGAATCAAGCCCGCTGCCCAGTTTTTTTACCCTTTTATAAAATCCGCTGAATGTTCTTTTCTCCTTTTCGCAGACAATAAAAATCTTGTCAGGAAAAGCAAGCGCCGAATTTTTAATTACCTGCAATAGGCTCATTTTTTCTCCGCAAGCATCCTTTTTATTTTCCTTTTACCGCGGCCTGCCCTGATATTTTATCCAGGCGCGCCTTTATTTTGGCGATAAGCTGCTCTTTTTCCTCAACCGTCAGGTTGTTCCACCACTCGGTTGACCTCTGCCTTATTAGTTCCTTTTTTGAATCAGGAATCGCCTTGTAATTCTGGTCCGCGCTCATTATCAGGTTTTCCTGTATATCAAAAGAAAGCCCCAGCCACCAGTATTTGGCGCGCTCTATGGCCTTTTCTTTCTGCGAATAATTAAGGGCGCTCCACCACATTTCAAGTCCGTCCAGTATCTGGCCCCTGTCGCTCTCGGAAAAAGTCAGCCACTTTTCCTGGAGTTTCATTACCATTGTCCGCCTGTCCGCGTCGGTTAAACCCAGCCACCAGTCTTTTACATTCTTTACAAGGCCTTCTTTCTGATCAGGCGTTAGCGAGTCCCATTTTTGTTTCGTCCGTTTGATTGCTTTTTCTTTTTCGGAAGGCCGCAGCCCCTCCCACCAGTCCTTTATCGAATCCACAAATTTGGACTTGTCCTCGGTGGACATCTGGGACCACTTTTCCTTAAGGTCGCCCAGTGTCTTCATTTTCTGGTCATCGGCCATGTATTCCCATATTATGGCAATGGAATCATATGTGAGCATGGACTGGCTCTGCTGCTGTACGGGCATGTTCTGGGGTCCGGCCATAACGAAAGCCGCCGTAAATACAAGCGCAAGCAATATAATTAATTTTTTCACAATGTTCCTCCGGTAATATTTTTTCCGGCCATTCCGTTCCTCAGGGCGTATTTTGTCATTTTTCAGGTTTTTTGTCCAGTATCCCTGCGCGTCCGGCATCAGTTCAGTTTCTTTTCCCTGCCGCTGAAGAGCTTTTGAAGGCTTAAAATGTCAATGGCGTTTTTCATGTCCTTCGGCATCTTTGCGTCAAACTCAATTTTCTTGTTTTTTCTGAAATGAATGAAGCTTATCTTTCCGGCATGCAGCGGCAGCCGCGCCATCGGCGGCGTAATCACCGGCGCTATATAATTTTTTCCCTTTTTAAGTATCTTTTCCTTTTTCGGTGTATAACCGGGCCTTCTTGCCTTTCCGACGGCTTCCTTCCTGTTGTATAAAGGGTCCGGATCCAGCGGGTGCCCTATTGCAGCAAGGTGCACCCTTATCTGGTGCGTCCTGCCTGTTTTTGGCTTTACTTCAAGAAGCGAAAAATCCCTGAACTCCTCTATTACCTTATAATTGGTGACGGAACGCTTGCCATTTCTCACGTCAATGGTCATCAATCCTTTTTTCTTTTTTAACGGTGAAAGGCCCAGGTTGATTGTGCCTGTCTTTTCCCGCAGCGTTCCCTTTACAAGCGCGAAATATGTCTTTTCAACATCCCCGGCTTCCCATTTCATGGAAAGATCCCTGTGCGCCCCGGCATTCTTGGCAAAAACAACTATTCCGCTGGTTTCCCTGTCAAGCCTGTGCACAACAAATACTCTGCCATATTTCCCATTAAGGGCCTCATAAAGATTTTCCTTTGATTTGTCAAACCTGTCGGGTATAACAAGAAGGCCGGAGGGCTTGTCTATCGCTATAAAATCATCATCTTCGTAAATTATCATGTCTTTAATTTCCATAACACTCCTTTTTCTTAAATTATTCAATTTCCGCTTTTGCCCCGCTGTCAAACGGGTTGGTGCGCACGGCCAGCGAATAGAGGTAAGGATACTGGTTTTTCAAATGGTCCATATATTTTATCCATTCCACCGCTATCAGAACGTATGCCCGCTGTATGTCGCCTGATATATGCGCCAGATCCGGTTGTGAAAGTTTTCTGAGATTTTTTCTGGATTCAAGCTCTTCGGTTATATGAAAAAGGGCCCACAGAAGGTCGGTAAAGGTCTCATGCTCAAGTATGTTCTGGTTCTCCAGGAGCCTGAGCAGAAACTCCCTTTTGGAGGCAAGCAGTTCCTTTAGTTCAACAAGGTTCATTTCCATGGCGTCAAAGCCGTAAAAATATCCTTTCAGTTCCTTTATGGCCGCGGAAAATTCCTTTTTTGTCCACTTCAGTCCCGGTAAAAACGAAGGCTTGATTGACTCCGAAACATTTGCGTATTTAACCAGCGTGGAAATCACGCGCCCGCCGGCTTCGCTGAAAAACGCCCCCACCACCATATTCATCTTGCCCATGAGCGCCTCTTTTTCCCTGCCGGAAATCGCCCTGTCCAGAATTATGGTCACAAAAAGTACGGAAACCGGAAGAAAGGCTATGGAACCCATGAACCAGTCCGCTATAAACCTCGCGTCATGGTATATCGAGTAATGCAGCAGAAAAAGGGCGCCCGAGAGCATTAATAACCCCGCGCCGAGCAACAGCTGAAATTTTAAATGTTTCACTGGTTTTGCGCCTTCTTTTTATCCGGCTTGTCCGGAAATATCATCCCGCCTATGCAATATCCGATATAGGATCCGACGATTGCCCCTATTAGCGAGCCGGCCAGAATTCCTTCGCCGTATTTCTGCGGAGGGTTCCCGCATAACCTGTATCCGGCGTACCCGCCGGCGGCCATTGCCGCCGCGCCAAAGCCCGTCATTATAACCCTGGTCGGCTGGTTGAATTTATTTTCCTGCATATAATCGGGGCTCACGGGGCCGAATGCAACTGCTCCTGTTACGCCGCCGATTATTGTTCCGGCAAAAGCTGTAAGGGCGATAAGCCCGGTCGTGCCAAGCATGGCAAATGCCTGTGGATTGCTGTAATACCCTGTTTCCTTTGACATTAAATTGGACCTGCACGCCAGGTATGTCCCGCCTATCATGCCGAACATTTCAAGATAATCAAGGGCCTGGTTATGTACCGGCGCAGTTTTATCCATATAAGCCTGCATCTGCGCCGCTTCTTTCCCGTTTTTCTGCGCCGCGTCATCGCCGGCAAATAATTCCGCGCCGAATGCCGCCTGAAACAGTATAACTCCGGCAAGAAAAAAGCGCGTAAGTTTTTTCATCAGTTCTCCTTTTTGTTTTCTTCCGGCGGCCTTTTTGACCAGTAATTTGCCAGAAGTGAAGCCGTCACAATGCACCACACCGCGAAAAGCGCGTTTGGAAGGGCCGACTGCGGTGAAAGATATTTTAAAGCAAGCACCGCGCCGAGCCCGGCATTGTGCATTCCGACTTCCAGTGTAAGTGTCCTTCTCATTTTTTCCCTGAGCCTGTATGCTGTAGCGGCAAGATAACCGAAAACCAGCCCAAGAAAATTATGTATGGCCACCGCCACAAATATCATCACGTTCACCTGCTGCAGGTAGTCATGGTTAAGGGCCACTACAAGCCCGCATATAAAGGCAATAAAGATTGTCGATACGGCCGGAAAGAGCGGTTTAATTTTTTCAACACTCTTCCTGAAAAAGTGGCTTATTATAAAACCTATAGAAAGCGGCAGTATGACCATAATAAGTATGGATTTACACATGGGCCAGAATTCCATTTTAATATAAGTGCTTCCGTAAAAAAGCATAAGGGCCGGCGTGATTACAGGGGCAAGGAACGTTGTTGTGGTTGTTATAGCAATGGAATATGCCACGTCGGCCCCCGCCAGATATGATATTACATTTGAGGCCATCGCTCCGGGAGCTGCCCCCGCAAGGATCAAACCAATTGCAAGCGGAGCGGGTAAATTCAATGTCTTTGCTATGGCCCATCCCAGAAAGGACATTATACCGAACTGCGTTATGGTGCCCAGCAGAACAATAAAAGGGTTCTTTAAGAGCGGCTTAAAATCCGCCGGGCTCATTACAAGCCCTATGCCGAGCATGGCGAACATAAAAAAGTAATCCAGATAGGGCCGCAGCACAACAAGCGTTGCCGGGAAAATATAGCCGAATACACATACCAGAAGCACCCAGAGAGTCAAAAGTTTTGTGAACCACGTGCAGAATCTGTTGAACATTAATTCTCCCATAAAAAAAGGCGGCACGAAGCCGCCTTTTTAAATTTGTAATTCAAAACTCAAACCAATAAATAAGGCTTTTATGCGCGTCAGTCGTACATCCCGCCGTTTCTGATATTTGACTTTGATTTTCCGTCCATATAATCCGCTCCCACAACCGTGCCGTTCGGCCGGCCGACAGGTAAAAATTCGGTAATGCAGGCATTGGGATATTTGTAGCCCTCAAAATAATCGGTTATTACAGCCTTAAGCTTGTCGCCGGGTTTTATGATCATGGGTTTCTTGAACTTTATTTCCTGCCAGTTTGTCGTGTCGTAAAGCTCTATGTCGCAAAAAGCCTTCTTGTTGTGGTAAATTTTCATTGTCCTTACCCTTGAATTATTGAACCAGTCATCGTGCGATTTGTTGTACCCGTTTATTATTTTCAACCCTGTTATTTTTACAGAATTTATCTCGCCTTCCTGTATGGCCGCAAAATATATGGGGTCAAATACCAGCGTGAGGCTCTCCCCTATACCGTTGTCGCCCTTTCTTGTAACCCAGGCTGTCTGCGCGTTTAAGTCGGCTGTATTGGAGGGTTTATGTTTTTTTTTCATCTGTGAAGAACACACAACTCTCCAGTCCATATACCTTTTCAGCGAATCTGTCTGGCCGAGTTCGCCGGTCTTTGAGTCCATAACGCGGAGTTCGTTTGTCATTGGTATGGCCTTATATTTTGGAAAAACATAATGTTCTTTTTCCTTCGCAAACGACCCTGTTTTCGGAAGCGCCAGAGCCTGTTGCGGCGCTCCGTTTCCGGTATCCGCGTTGAACATTATATTAGCGTCTGTTTTTCCCGCAGGCGCAGCATTGACACTGTTTGTAGCCGTATCTCCGGGAAGCCCTGTCGCCTGCTGTGCTGCAGTGTCTCCGGGGATCCCTGAATTATCAGGAATCATTTGCTGAATTCCGGTTTCTCCCGGCAAAGTTGCGTTGTCCCCTGCTTGTTGTGACGCATTTGCGCCTGCTGGTTGTGCGGTGTTCGCGTCCCCGGGCAGTGCAGCGTTCGCGTCTCCGGGCAGTGCGGTGTTCGCGTCCCCGGGCAGTGCGGTGTTCGCGTCCCCGGGCAGTGCCGCGTTCGCGTCTCCGGGCAATGCCGCGTTTGCGTCCC
>CAZMGF010000029.1:4680-31964 GCA_964565765.1 uncultured Spirochaetia bacterium | reverse complement strand
TATGATTGCCTTTTTCATTTTATCCCCTTTCTTTACTAAACTATATATCCAATTGTACCACACCCATTTTTCCATTCCAATTCAATTTATCAGGTGTATATACGTAATTGTTTCACTTGATTGAATTTTTAGGGATTTAATTGGTAAAGCTTTGGCTTATTGTTTTCAATTGCCGTAAACAGTATAAGCAATCCTTGGCGAAGCAACCCAATATGAATTGCCGTAATTGACAAAATCATTATATAACGGAGCCGTAATGTCATTTAAATCATCATTAATCCCCATATTATATAATAATCCGTTCCAGTAAATAACAAGGGCGTATTTTGATCCGATGGTTATAGGACAACCCGAAAAATAAAACGAAACCCTCGTGCATCCGGAGTCTGACATTTTTGAAGTATCAAAAACATTATTTGAAAACCCATTTGTAATAACCACATTATTTGGTATATCAAGGGTGTTTCCCAAATAATCAGAACCTATTGCTGTATTCTGTATCTCCATTCGCGCCGTTCCTGTTATTGACGCCCCCACCCAGTTTTGCAGGTATATATCCACTTCTGCTATATTGTAAGTTGAAGTGGCGGTGATTATTTGGGCGTTTCCGTTGTTAAACGGTGTTGAAACACACTCCGGTCGTGAATAAGATTCTTCGATTGCATTTAGGTCGCCTCTGGCTGTAATGTTTGGCTGCCTGTTACAGCCCGAAATTATAATAAAAATTGACACTGCAACAAGAAAAAAAACGATCAATGTTTTACTCATATATCTCCCCGTAATAAATTATAATCGCCATTTAATTAGACATATTTGATTTATAAAAGTTCCGTAAATGTCCCATCCCAATCCGTTGTAAACTAACCGGACACAAAATTAGTTATACCGTACAATTCCCAGGCAATTAAAATAAAAATCATTGAATTCCATTGGGTAAATGTGTAATATAGATATGTAATTTGCATCATTTAACGTGGGCGCGTAACTCGGCGCCGGGATAAAGTATTCATTTGGAAATGTCCTGTTCCAGTTTGATTATGCCTTCCTTAACGAAGACTACCTCAGCAGCTTCCAGGCTGACCATAAATTTTCCCTGAATATCTACTTCCCGTAGCTTATATAAGATTTTAAAATACTATTATTTCTTTACCGCTATTTTTCTTGTCAGCGTGTAATTCCCAGCCGGGCCCGATACCTCCACGTTGAGCGTATAAAGCCCCGCCCCCGTGGTCATGCCGCTGTTGGCTGTTCCGTTCCAGGGTACAGCGTTATAACCCTGCGCCCCGCCGGGATATGAGCCTGCGTTAAAATTTTTCGACCAGACAAGCTGGCCCGAAAAAGAATAAAGCGTCATCTTTACACCGGCATCCGCGGCAAGATAGTACTCTATTGTCGTTGGGCCCTTTATTGGGTTGAACGGATTAGGAAAGTTTTTTATTGTTGACGGGTCAATAACCGAGCCTGCCTCCACTATCTCATAATGATACACTCCCGTCAGGCCGGCGACTGAAGCGGAAATAAATACTTTTGTGTTGTAATTGCTGTAATAATGCACCGACGCGAGGCCGTTGCTGTTTGTTGTTACAACGGCATCCTGGGTGTTGGCGCCGCTTTCAGTAAATGTACCTGTGCCGGAATTAATATCAAAATCTACGGCCGTATTTGAAACAGGATTGCCGTACTGGTCATAAACATTTACGCTTATAAGATCCTGAACAGTCAGCGTGACTTTATCCGCGGATTCCGACATCGTGAAATGATCGGGCTTGTCCGCGTAGATAGTAATTATATTGGAGTCCCTGTCCTGATCATTCGGATTGGTCATGGTATAAGTTACGCCCATGTATTTTGGCTGTATCCTTATTCCGTTTGAGCCGCCCGTTGACGCGGTAGTGTATGATATTCCCGTAAAAAGCGCCACTCCGGCAGTTGTGGAGCCGTTTATAATGGACGATGGCAGGAGCCCCGGGCTCAACGCAGAGCCTAAAACCGCGTCTATACCTGTAATCTGCACATTATCATTAAATGTGGCAATCGGCACAACCGTACCGCCCGGAGGAAAATGTGAAACATATACTGTTACGCTGAACGGATATCCGGCAGTAACGCTTATCGGAGCAGACGATGATAAATAATAACTGGTTAAGGACGCGAAATAAAGCGAGAGTATCGTGGTATACGTCGTCGCCGGTGTGGTCTTTGCTATAATATTCTGTGGGCCCGGATTATCCGGTGAAGGATAAAGGGTCATGGCAAAGGTCGTTACAGCGTTTGCATTATTCGACATATCCACGGAGGTCGGTGTGACTGCGTAAGTCGCCGTGGATGAGAAGGCCACTTTCGGAAAACCTGAAACTATTGTATTTGACCAGGCATCCACCGCCATTACTGTGACATTAAATGCCACGTAAGTAGTAGGCGTCACGGGCCAGCCTGTATATCCGTCCCCCGGATTCATGTATGGGTCCGATGGTGTTCCAGGCGCCCATATCATTCCATTGGTAAGCACCAGTAAATTTGCCAGAGGACCTGGCGTCACATTCTGAAAGGCCTGTCCGTTGCCGGCGTATCCGCCTGTATAATCCACACAGGTAATTGTAACTGGCATGGCGGCGCCTGTAAGCGTTATAAAGCCGGTCCATCTTCCGCCGCTGAATGCCTGCGTCAGTGTATTTCCATAATCCGCAGCTGTTGTAAATGTGTTACCCGGCTGCGCTACAATAATCATCCCCACGCCTGCCGTAAGCGCTATGGGGCCGGTATAATCGGTTTTCAGATTTGATCCGGTGTCAATAGCGGATATGGTGACAGCCATCGTTGTGCCGGCTGTTATGCTCTGCCCCCCGCCCAGCACAAACTGAAAGCTGTCAAGCGCGGCGGCCGCCGCTGCCGTGGAAAAAAGTGACAAAATTATAAGGGATAAAAGCATTGTTTTTTTCATTTTATTCTCCTGTATACGGCGTTTTCCCGGCTGTATTACCGGAAACTATGATATTTTCATGTACTCGTCTACGGTTGTGAGCCCCTGAAGGACCTTTAAAAGCGCGTCTTCTTTTATGAAATTCATTCCGGATTTTTTGTTTTCTTCCTTGATCTTTTTGACGGGCTCTCCCGCCGTAAAGAGGTCCTTTATTTTTTCCGTTATAGGAAGCATTTCAAAAACCGCGGTCCTGCCCTTGTATCCCGTTCCGGCGCACGCCGCGCATCCGTTGCCCTTGTGCAGCATGGACCTTGACGCGGAATCACCGAGCATTTTAAGTATCTCGGGCGTGGCCTCATATGAAACCCTGCAGCGGTCGCAGACGCGCCTTATGAGCCGCTGGGTAATGACAGCCATTGTGTTTGAATAAACCACGTAGGGTTCTATTCCGAGATTTATTATATTCTGAAGGGCCTGATACGGGTCGTTCGCCCTTAAATTTGCTATGACAAGATGGCCGCTGGCTATCATGTCAAATACAGCCTCGGCAGTTTCCTTATTGGGAATGTCGCCGACTGCTACCACGTCGCAGTCCTGGTCAGCCAGATACCTGAGCACCTGTCCGTAACTTTTTCTTGATACTTTTGTCTGGTTTAAGCCCGGAAGTATGTAATTGGAAGTTGTGTCGTCGACCGTAAAAATATTCACATTCGGCGTATTAAGGTCGGCCAGCGTGGAATACATTGTGGTCGCCTTGCCGCTGTTTGTCGGCCCCGAGATAATTATCAGGCCGTACGGCAGGCGTATTTCTTTTTTGAAAAGGTCGTAAACCGATTCGTCCATGCCGACCGTGTTAAGCGGCAGGATGGATGAGTCCGAGCGCACGATGCGCAGGACTATTTTTTCGCCGAATATCGTCGGAAATGTGTATACCGCCATATTTATTTCCCTGCCGGCGACACGGATCTTAAGCTTTGATTCCTGCGGCGCGTTTTTTTCATTCACATTCATCTGCGCCATTTCCTTGATTTTATTCAACAGCCCTGTATAAAGGGTCTTTGGCGGTGAATCCACCTCGTAGAGCGCCCCGTCTATCCTGCGCCTGATCCTGCATTTGTCATTAAACGGTTCCACGTGTATATCCGTGGCGTTGGAATCATAGGCGCTGGATATTAATGATGTCAGAAATGAATTAACCGGAGTATCCCCCGACATTGAAGCTGAAAGCGGCTGCGGCGCTGAATATGAAGCAGCCTGCTGTGGCGCTTCGTATGAAGGAGCCGAATATGAAGACTGCTGAGGCGGCGGTGTGTATGAAGGCTGCTGGGGCGGCGGCGCGTATGACGAGGCTGCCGGAGGTGTGTATGAAGGCTGCGGCGGCTGGTACGCGGGCTGACTGAAACTCGGCATCCTGGGCGCTTCTTCCCTGCGCGGCGCGGGTGCGTCCCCGTAAGGCGAGCGGTTTATTTTCATCTGGGGCTGTTCTTCCCTGGGCTGCTGCCTGTTTCCTGTTGGAGCGGCAAGTATGTCGTCAAGCTCGTCGACCCTTGCCCTGGCAATCGCGCCTGTTTCCTCGTTCTTAAACCCGAAATATTTATCAATAAGTTTTTTAATATCCTCGGCCGGCGCTAGCCTTGTGTCTATCTCGCTGCGTGTGGTCGCCTTTATGTCGTCCACAACAAGAAAATTCAGCGGGTCGGCCATTGCCACGGTTATTACACGCCCCTGCCTGCTTACAGGGATTAGCTTCTCGTTCCTCATGAGCTGTTCCGGCAGGCTTTTTAACACATCCTGTTTTATTTCACCCATATCTTCAACATTTATAAAAGGCACGCCCATCTGGTAACCGAGAAAGGTCCACAAAATCTCCTTGGAAATATAGCGCATCTTTACAAGCACCTGCCCTATTTTTTCCCCGGATTTTTTCTGTTCCTCAAGCGCGTCCTTGAGCTGTTCCTTTGTTATTATTCCTTCTTCAAGAAGCATCTCGCCTATGAGCATGTTTTTTGCTTTATTCATTTATTTACCTCTCTTTTTTCTTGAAGATGTCGAAAATTGAGGCCTTTTTTCTGGGATCCTGGGCCTCGCCCGGGAGCCCTTCATTTCCCGAAGATTTCTCCTCTTTATAATCCTGCGGCGCCTTAAGCTTTTCGCCGCTGGCTATTTTTCTCTGGAACTCTTCGCCTATATCTTTTTTCATGGATTCGACTTCGCTCTTTGAGAGGCCCGAATCCGGCGTAATCTTTATCGCCTGCTCCTTGCCCGTGGCCTCATCCTTTGCGGAAACTTTTATTATGCCGTTTGCGTCGATGTCAAAAAGGACGCTTATTTTTACCGTGCCCGCCCTGCCCTGGGGGATCCCGACAAGATCAAATGTTCCGATCATTTTATTGTCGTCAGCCATGGGTTTTTCACCCTGGTACACTTCTATCCTTACAAAGGACTGGTTGTCCGCTGTTGTAACATACATTTCGCTTTTTCTTGTGGGAATTGATGAGTTCTTTTCTATAATCTTGGAAAAAACGCCGCCCTCTGTTTTTAAGCCCAGCGAGAACGCCGTAACATCAAGCAGCAGGATGTCCCTGATGTCGCCCTTTAATACAGAGGCCTGGTTCGCCGCCCCGGCTGCCACTGCTTCGTCAGGGTTTAAGCCCGTATATGGTTCTTTCTTGAATATCCTGCGCACGACGTTCCTTACAAGCGGCATTTTTGTCTGCCCGCCCACAAGTACGACTTCGTCAATCTCGGAGGGATGAAGGTTAGCGGCCACAATTGCTTTTTCGCACGGGCCGGCCGTCCTTTCCGCGATATCTTTTGTAATGTGCTCCAGCTGCTCCCTTGTCAGCACCGTCTGAAGGTGCTTGGGGCCGTCTTTTCCCACGGCTATAAACTGCAGGGTTATCTCAACCGAATCAAGTGTTGATAAATTTATTTTGGCTTTTTCAGCCGCGTCTTTGAGCCTCTGCAAAGCTACCCTGTCGTTCCTGAGGTCGATCTGCTCCTTGCCGTAAAAATCATCTATAAGATAATCTATGACCGCCTGGTCAAAATCATCTCCTCCAAGGTGAGTATCACCCGAAGTCGACATTACCTCAAATATCCCCTTGCCGAGCTTTAATATCGAGACATCGAAGGTTCCTCCTCCGAGGTCGTATATTACTATTTTCATCTTGTTTTTTGAGTCGAAATTTGACGAAAGCGCAGCGGCTGTCGGCTCATTTATTATCCTGACCACTTCCAGGCCGGCGATTTTCCCGGCGTCCTTTGTGGCCTGCCTCTGGGAGTCGTTAAAATAAGCCGGCACGGTGATAACCGCCTTTTCAACCGGTTCGTGGAGAAAATTCTCCGAATCTTTTTTAAGCTTCATCAGGACCATCGCGGATATTTCCGGCGGTGAATATATTTTCCCCAGCACTTCGACGCGCACGTCGCCGTTATCCGCGGGCTGAAGTTTGTATGGTATCAGTTTAATGTCGTTTGCCACTTCTTTGTCCGTATATTTTCTGCCCATGAACCTTTTTATGGAAAAAACCGTGTTTTCCGGGTTCATGATCTGCTGCCTTTTCGCGGCATTGCCGACAAGAATCGACCCTTCCCTTGTGAACGCGACCACCGAAGGCGTGGTCCTGAACCCCTCATCATTCGGGATAATCAGGAGCTTTCCATCCTCCATTATACCGACGCAGGAATTTGTAGTGCCCAGGTCTATCCCGATTATTTTTGACATTTATATTCCCTCATATTTTTTTCACTGCCCTTTTGCCTTGTCCATTTCTTTCATCAGCTCCGAGAGCTTGTCTATGGTCCTTGAGAAAAACTGGCTCTCAGGATTTATCTTGAAAGCCTCCTGAAAGGCGCGCATGGCTTCCTGCCTCTTGTTCGTGTTGATATAGATAACTCCCATATTATATACGGCCTCGGCTATTTTATAAATTCCGAATGACTGCTGAAACTTCAGCAGCGACTGCGCCTTGTTTGTTTCATAAAGGTCCACGCCTTCTTTAAAAACAACGCATGCTTCCTCGTATTTTTTCTTGTCGCCCATTGAAAAAATGGAGAATTTTTCCTCCGCAGGAGCCTCACGCAGTGTGGCGAATATCAAAAAATTATAAATAATCCTGCGCACCGGATCGCTTAATATCTTATATGCGTCAACCACTTCCGCTGTTTTCTCGTGCGCCCAGTCGGGTTTGTCCGGATTGTGGTCGGGATGGTACTTATAGAGCATGCTCCTGAAAGCGTTCTCTATTTCATCCTCTGTCGCAGCCGGATATATTTCCAGCAGCTCGTAATAATTAAGTTTTTTGGCCATTAGAATTTTGTCCCTTTTAGTTTTAAAAGCTCGACTGCCCCGCCTTCGGGAAGCGCCACGGAGTCCACCCTTTCGAACATAGCCAGCTGGGATGTCCCGTCCGCGATATCCTGGGTGGCGTAAATATCCGTTGAATACTGCTTTTTGCCGCCGTATTTGGAGGCAAAATTCAGGTAGTCGACTATAACGCTGTATTTATCTATTGTATATTTATCCACGAAGTTTTTCGCCACATTTCCGCCGATCATTATAAAGTTAACGAAGAAATCTTCCACATTGTAGCCCAGCGTAAGCTTTGCCTTTACAAGGGCCACAAGTTCTTTTCTTATTTCCGCGGTGGATATTATCGCCCTTCTCATATCGTCCTTATGGCTGAACGGATAGCCGAAGCTTAAGAGCACATATTTTTCCGTAACTTTGAATACCGCCCCCTGATATTCCAGGGCCGTCATGGATATTTTCTCAACAAGTTTTTCTATTATTACTTTGAGCTCCTCGCTCATAAGTTCATACGCGTAATTCATCAGCGAAGATATGTCTATAAAAATAAATACGGTCTTGTTCTCATCCGGATTCGCGATCGGCGCGTAGCCCTTCATCATTTTATCCGTCATTTCCTGGAAGGTAAGCGTCTTGTAGGCTTTTTTAATGTCGTCCATATCTTTCAGGCCGTCGGCCACAGTTTCAAAAGCGTCCTTTATCCTGACTTTTTGCTTTAACTCCACTATCATCCTGTTAAAATCATCGGCTAAAACCCCGACCTCGTCATTTGATTTCACGTCGACTTCCACGTCAAGATTGCCCTCCGCCACTTTACGCATGCCTGCCACGATAATATTAAAATTGGTTGAGATATATTTGGCCAGGTACCACGCTCCAAGGAATCCCACGATAAGGATTATAACCGCGAGTATTGAAGTGTTGAGTATCATAAAATTCTGGGTGCGGTAAACCCCGTATTTGGAAAATTTGACCACAAGCTTCGCCAGGCCTATATCTTTTTCCTTGATTTTTATATTTCCGACTATCTTCAGGCAGTCGTTGACCTTGGCGTCCGCTATCGCCTTCGCGGTCTGGTTCTTATCGTCGGTTACCTTCAGCTCCTTAAAATTCTTCTTTATCAGGGCGTCGTTGATAACGGCCGCGCGCATGTCGCCCTTGCCGTCGATTATCGCCATAAGTATTATGTTCTTGTCAATCTGGACAAACTGTTTCATATAGCTTTCATATACCGCCCAGTTGACCCCGTTTTTGGTGGATGCCACAGGCCACAGCGCCCCGAGGTTTTTTGCCGCTTTCATTCCCGAACTTTTCATTTCGGTTATGGAGTCCCTCCAGTTAATCGACATGTAATAATCGACAATGGAGGCAAGGGTTATAATGAGAAGCGTAAAAATAAGGATGGTTATCTTATACTGCAGTGAAAACTTTACTTTTCTTTTGGATGCCATTTTTGCTCCCGCTATTTAGCCGTGGTCTCAAGTGCAAAGAAAGAGGAATCCGTATCGCCGAAATAAATCACCGCGTCCTCGCCGATAATCGATGAGTTTATGGAAAAATCATACTTTTGCGACCACTTCTTGTCGCCTGTTTTTGTATCCAGGGCGAGCACTTCTTTTCCGGCCGCTATGTATAAAAGATTGTTGACTATGAAAGGAGTCGTAAGCACTTTGCCCTCACACGGAGTCTTCCAGAGAAGTTTTCCCGAATCCGCGCTAATGGCGTAAATATTCCTGTCGTTGGAGCCGGTAAAGAACACGCCGTCTTTAATGACGCCGGCTGTTATCCACCCTTCGGCCTGAAAGGCCCATTTGACCGAACCGTTCAGAGCGTTTACAGCGTAGATTTTTTTGTCATCAGAACCGAATATCAGTGTGCCTTCGCTTTCGGCGGCTGTTGAAGCTATACTTTTGGTCGCCTGGTACTGCCAGACGACTTTTCCGGTGTCAACATCAAGGGCGTACATATTTGAGTCAAGCGAGCCGATATATACCATGCCATTGGAAACCATCGGCGATGATACAACCGGCATCTGCGTCGTATATTTCCAGATGATATCTCCCGTGCTCCTGTTGAGCGCGTAAACATTGTTATCCATGCAGCCGACGTAAACCGTGCCGGAATAAACAGCCGGCGACGAACCCTGTATGGGTCCGCCGAGCTTTTTCTGCCAGAGAATCTTTCCGGTTGACGGCGAAAGCGCGTAAAAAACTCCGCCTTCGGTGCCGAAATAAAGCGCGTTGCCGTAAAGGGCCGCGCTGGATGATATTATGCCCGTGCACTGCGTGTTCCAGGCCTTAACGCCCGTGCCTTTTTCTATGGCGTAAAAATTGGCGTCAGTCGAGCCGATATAAATATTTTCCGCGTCCATTATCGGGGAAGCTTTAAAGCCGCCCGCGATTGCCTTGAACTTCCATTTAAAATCAAGGGGCGGCATTATATTATAACCGTTATAGAAATCATGGCCGGGCTGGGAGCGGAACATGGCCCAGATATATTTCCCTTTTTCAGCCTTGACTGTGGTGACTTTTTTCGAGGTCTGGACTATTTCTTTCTGCTGGACATCTATCTGCTGTTCAAGTTTTTTCACTTCTTCCGTATTGGCCGTTGATTTTGAGGCTTTTTTAACCTTCAGGTCGCTCTGCATTTTTTGCAGCTGTTCGCTCTGTTCTTTTACCTGCTTCTGGAGGTTCTCAACTTCCTTGATATCTTCGCTTACATTGATATCAACCGAAGTGGTTTCCTCGGGCTGGCCCCCGAAACAACCGGTAAACACGGCAATAAGGAATAACCCCGCTACGAGAACAGCATATTGTCTTTTCATGAGAACCCCTTTCTGGGTATAAAAATATTTACGAACAGAAAAAAACCGTTAAAATCAGGGGCGTAATACAAAAAAACCTCTGTTTTTAATGGAGCTTTTCTATTTTTCTGTTAACCTATCATAACAAAAAAAATATAATCTGTCAATATTATACCTTTTTAAAAGTTTACTTCTTAGCCCTGTCCGCGAATACCCTGACACCCTTTATTTTTTTGTCCTTTAAGGCGTCTATAACCTGGTCCACGGCAGTAGAATCAATCTGCACAAAGCAATATTTGTCAAAAAGGTCTATCCTGCCGATGCGCTCGCCCCTGATGCCGGTTTCGCCCGTTATGGCTCCCAGGATGTCCCTTACCATGACTCCCTGCGCCTTGCCGGCGTTTATAAAGACCCTTGTCATATCCCCCGCGCTTATCCTGTTCGAAGCCGATGACGGCTCAAATTTGGCCGCGGCCTCTTCTCCGGCGGTGGCTTCCTCTTCCTTCATGGCCATCTTTACAAGCGCTGCCGCTATATCAAGCGACGAAATGTCCTCTGACATTATCTTCTCAATAACCCGCACCTGCTGTTCCAGGCCGCCTCCGGTGATTGTGGCCCTTACTTTATCAAGAAAATTCTTTATTCTGAGCTCTTCAATGTCGCCGGCTGTCGGTATAACGCCCGGTTTTATCTTTATTTTGGCGTAACGCATGATTTCCCTTAGTTTGTACATCTCATTGCCGTAAACAAAAGTAAATGCTTTTCCGGCCTTTCCGGCGCGGCCCGTCCTTCCAATCCTGTGGACGTAATATTCCTCGTCGGAGGGCAGGTCGTAATTAAATACCGCGTCAATATCGTCCACGTCAATGCCCCTGGCCGCCACATCAGTCGCGATCAAAAGGTCGATTTTTCCGGCGCGGAATTTCTCCATCACCCTGTCGCGCTGCTGCTGAGTCTTGTCGCCATGCAGGCACTCGGCAAGGTAGCCGCGCGAACGCAGCTGATCGGTTAATTCATCAACCATTTTCTTTGTGTTGCAGAATATAAGTACGGTTTTCAGGTCGTTGCCGTCCAATAGCCTTGAGAGCGCCTCGACTTTCATGCCGTGCTTAACCTCAAAATAACTCTGGTCTATGTTGGGCGCCGTAAGCACCTCATGCGTAACCTTGACGTATTTCGGGGATTTCTGGTATTTTTTTGTAATATCAAGTATGGGTTTGGGCATCGTTGCCGAAAAAAGCACCGTCTGCCTCTCAACAGGCGCCTGTTTTAATATGAGCTCAATGTCCTCGATAAACCCCATGTTGAGCATCTCGTCGGCCTCGTCCAGGACCACTATTTTCGCCGTATCGAGCCTTATGGTGCGGCGCTCAATATGGTCAATGAGCCTGCCCGGCGTTCCCGTTATTATCTGCGCGCCGGCTTTAATGCCCCTTATCTGCCTGTCAATGGGCTGCCCGCCGTATACGGCCAGCACATTTATCCCTTTTACATGTTTGCCAAGCTGCCGTATCTCCTCGGCAACCTGGACTGCGAGTTCGCGCGTCGGGCACATTATCAGCGCCTGCACCTTTTTTTCCGAAGCGTCCACCATTTCAAGTATGGGTATCCCGAATGCGGCGGTTTTGCCTGTCCCTGTCTGGGCCTGTCCGATAAGGTCGGTCCCTCTTCTCATCAGCGGGATGGTTTCAGACTGGATGGGCGTGGCCTCTTCGAACCCCATATCCTGAACCCCTTTTAAAACCTCCGGGGATAATTCAAGTTCCGTAAATTTAAGCTTTTTCATTGTTTTTCCTTTCTGCAAACAAAAAAATACGCGTAAAAACGCATAAAAGATTTTTGTGATCTTTTTAGGAGCAGCTTTAATGAAGGGTTGTGTTCCATTATTACGCTACAAATAAAATCACACGGCCGGATAATACCGGCAACATACAACAAAAACATTTTCTCATTATAACGGCTTAAAAGCAAGGGATATGTTTCTTACCCGGCTTTAATCAAGTATTTCTTCTATGAGCGCCTTATCTGCGTCCTTTAATATCAAAAATTCAAGGCCGAATGTTTTGACATCATCCGAGCCCTTGATCCATTTTACCTCCGCAAAGGTTGTAATCGGATCCTTCCTGTTATCCAGGGTGACTTCAAGCCTGATAATGTCGCCATGGCGCGCGTTAATGGGCCCCTCGGCGCGTATGCCCCCGAGTGATATGTCAAAACTCTCTCCGGAAAGTTTTACGGCTGCCATCCGTATTTCCCTGGTCTCTTCTTCGCCGTTAATAAGTTTATATTTTACTTTGCATTTTTTATCCACGCGCTTGTTCCTGCGCCTTTCTATATAAAGGTCCGCGTCGGTCATCTCACCCCTCCTTGTTTTTTATTATCGTATTAAAATTAGAAGCGCTCCTGGAAATGTCCTGTATGGAATCAAGGTTTGTCCTCACCCTGCCGAAGACGCTTTCAATATTTACGGTCAACCCCTTAAGTTTTTCGCTTATCTTGACGGAAAGTATCTTAAGCAGGTCGGTATCCACCCTGTATTCCTCGGCTGCGGCGTAAACCGAAGAAAGCAGCCTTGATATCTCACCTAGGGTGGAGACTATATGCATAAAAGAATCACTTGCTTTGTAAACCACCTGTACGGCTTCCTCGATTTTTGACTGGCCCGATATGACGGTCACGGCCTCATTGGCCAGGTTTTCCGTATTTGTCAGAAACGCGCTCATCTGTGTCGTGGCGCTCTGGGCCGCCTCGGCCAGGTCCCTTATCTCCTGCGCCACCACAGCGAAGCTTTTTCCGGCCTCACCGGCGCGCGCGGCTTCAATGGCCGCGTTTAATGAAAGCAAATTGGTCTTTTTGGCTATCTCCGAAACTGTTTCAACTATGCGCTTTGTTTCCTTTGAATTGACCTGCAGCCTGTTTATGACATCGGCGGACTCGGCCACAGCACCCTTGATGTTGCCCATTGCCTGTATCTCGGAGCCGGCGAGCCTGCTCCCGGCCTTGGCTATCTGCACTATATTGATGGTCTGTTCCGATATTTTTTTGATCTCGTCTATCATGGCGTTCAGGACCGCGGTGACGTTATTTATTATGGTTGATATTTTTTTTATATTGTCAGCGTTGTCCTGTACCTCTTTTTTCGCGCCCGACATATCAAGCAGAAGCGTTTCATTTGAGCCCGCCACACCGCTTATGCGCGACGTTATCTCCCCAAGCGATATTTCCACGCCGTCGATAATTTCTTTTTTCAGCCCCGCTTCGGTTTTCGCGAGCCCGGCGGCCGCGTCCCTCTGCCTGTCAACAACGGAAAATCCGGTCCGCCTGCCTTTTATGATGTCATCTTTTATATTCTTAAATGCCTCATTTATCCTGGCGTCAGCCAGATATACCAGCCCGCAGGAAACTCCGCCGCTTAAAAAAAGCGAAAGGAAAATTGAAACAAAAAAATCCTTTGCCCCTCCGCCAAGTATCACCACGGTGATTGCGGCAATTACCGCGGAAAAAACAACCGGGATCAGCAGGATAAGGGATATCTCTTTGTTGGAAAGGTCCACTCTGAATATTTTCTTAAGGTCTGTTTTCATGCCGCCTCATTTATGTGTGTGATTACGCGTATATTTTAATATACAGGCGGGCAAAAGTAAAACCTTATTTTGGGGGTGAATGGCCGGTTTATTTAAGGAAAAGGGCCTGAGCTATATCCGATGTCAGGTCGAGTATGGGGCCGGGAAAAATACCCATGGCAAATATCGCAATCATGGTAAATATCAGGACTATTTTGACGGAGAGATCCAGTTTTATCTTCGGGAATTCCTTTTTTCTGTCAAAAATATACATCTGTTTCAATACCAGAAGGTAGTAATAAAGCGAAATGGTTGAATTAAGGGCCGCGGCCACCACGAGCCATACATAACCTTTCTGCATGGCCGAATAAAAGAGATAAAACTTTCCCACAAAACCCGCAAGCGGCGGTATTCCGGCCAGGGATAAAAGTGAGAGCATAAAAAGCAGGGCGAGCAGAGGTTCTTTTTGCGCCAGCCCGGCGTAATCCTCAAGGTTGTCCGAGCCGGTTGCCTTTGAAAAAGCCGTTACAACCGCGAATGCCGCTATATTTGTAATCGTATACGCCAGCAGGTAAAAAATAACAGAGCTGATGCCTATTACAGACGCACCGACAAAACCGACAAGTATATATCCGGCCTGTGATATCGTGGAATAAGCAAGCAGCCTCTTGACATTCTTCTGGGGTATGGCCATTAAATTGCCGACCGTCATGGTCAGCAGGGCGATAATCGAGAGCAGAGGCACCCATATATAATCAAGTTTTACGAACATGTAGGAAAAAAGCCTTATGACAAAAACAAAACCCGCGGCTTTTGAGGCGACGGAAATAAAAGCGGTAACGGGTGTCGGCGCCCCCTGATAAACATCCGGCGTCCATAAGTGCATGGGCACCATTGAAAGCTTAAAACCCGCCCCGAGCAGTATCATGATGAGCGCTATCACAAATATGGGGGCTATCGGCGATGCCGATGTGTATGAGAGTATTCCCTCTATATACGTGGTGCGGGTTATGCCATATATGAAGCTTATTCCGAAAAGCAGTATTGCCGATGATATTGCCCCGAGGATAAGGTATTTTATCCCGGCTTCGGTCGAAGAGTTGTCAGCCTTATAAATCGCGGCCATGGCGTAGAGGCTCACTGTCGCGAGCTCGAGCCCCACATAAAGCGTGATGAGCTCTTTTGATGATACAAGGAACATAAGGCCGAGGGTTGAGCACGCCAGGAGTATGTAATAGGCCCCGGTGAATTTTTTTCCGGTTTTTACCGACTGGACCGAGAGCAGCCCTGTCAGCGCCGCAGCCAGCAGAATCATCATCTGTGAGAACCAGGAAAGTTCATCAGAGACATACGCGCCGTTTAAGAGCGTAGCCTCAGTTTTAAATCCCGCGGTATATGCCAGCAAGAGTGTTATCAATACAATAAATGCCCACCCTATTATCTCCTTCTTGTCTTTTATAATAAAATCAAGGAGCATCAAAAACACTATAATACCGGCAAGAATTATTTCGCCGGGCATCGCGTTTATAAATAAGCTCAAGTTACATACCTCCAAGTCTTACGGCTATGGGCAAAACCGATGAATGAATTACTTTCATTATGTAGAACGGGCAGAAACCAACAAGCAATATAAAAAACATAAGCAGCGCGAGCGCGGTAAATTCCACGCGGTTCGCGTCCTTTAAGGAGGCAAATTTCGGGTCCTGCGGCCCGAAGAATACTATCTGGACAACCCTTAATATATAGAAAGCCGTCACGACTATTCCAATGATAGCGATTATGGCCTGAACCGGGAAAGCCTTAAACGCGCCAAGGAAGACCGTTATCTCGGCTACAAAACCCGAGGTCCCGGGCAGCCCCAGCGAGCACAGCGCGGTAAGGGCAAAAAAGGCCGCCAGCGCCGGCATGTTTTTGGCCAGGCCGCGCATCTCGGTAATTATCCTTGTATGCGTCCTGCCGTAAGTCATCCCGACCAGGCCGAAGAAAAGCCCGGTCATTATACCGTGCGAGAACATCTGAAGTACCGCGCCGGAAAAAGCCGTTGAGTTCCCCGCCGCGATGCCGAGAAGGACTATGCCCATGTGCGAGACCGATGAATACGCCACTATATATTTCAAATCCCTCTGCGCAACAGCGCCGAGCGAGCCGTAAATAATATTTACAAGGGTTAAAATCGCGATTACCGGGAACCAGAATTTCGCGCCGTCCGGCAGCAGCCATACCGCTATGACCAGGCAGCCGTAGGCCCCAAGTTTCATCAACACTCCGGCGTGAAGCATTGATACGGCTGTCGGAGCCGAAGCGTGGCCGTCGGGCGACCAGGTATGAAACGGCCAGAGCGCCGCAAGTATTCCAAAGCCCACAAATAATATAGGAAAAAATATTATCTGGAATGTCCTGTCATATGTGATAGTGAGCAGTTTGTCAAAATCAAATGTGTGCAGCCCCGAGCCGAAGAAAAGGCCGAGTATTCCGGCAATTATAAGGGCGCTGCCCGCCATTAGATAAAGCGTGAGCTTCATGGCTGAGTATTCCTTCGGCCCTGTGCCCCATATTCCAATTAAAAGGTACATGGGCAGGACCGCGATTTCGTAAAACAGGAAGAACAGGAATAGATTGTATGTCATAAATACGCCGAAGACACCCGTGGTAAGGGTAAGCAGCAGTATGAAAAATTCTTTGGGCCTGTAAGTTACGTCCCATGACGCTAAGACGCCCGCGGTTATAATTATGCCGGTTAAAAGCACCAGCGTAACATTTATGCCGTTGACGGCCATAAAATAATTTATGCCCAGCGAAGCGGCCCAGGCATGGTACTCAATGAACTGGAAGCCCCCTTTTGTATAATCATAAGCAAGAAAAAGAAGTATTGAAAGCACCAGTGATATAACGGCAAATACAAGCGATGTTATCTTTACGGCTTTCTGGTTCGTTCCGGGAATGATAAACATGGCTATTACCGCCAGGAAAGGCATCATGTATATTATGGTCAGTATCGGTATGCGGCTCAGCAGCTGCGTTAAAATGGGCGCCATTTATCTGCCTCCAATTATCTTGAGCAGGTCCGGGCTGTATATCGCGAAAGCGATGATGACCACGAGCATACCGCTGAAAATCACAAGCGCGTATGTCTGCACGCTGCCGGTGGTGGCGCGCCTTAATTTATCGCCGCCCTGCCTTACGAGCCAGGCCGTGAAATTCACGAGCCCGTCCACGATATTCCTGTCGAACCATTTTATTGTCTCTGTTATAGCGAAGAAAATATTGCGTATGAAGAAAAGATATATTTCATCTATGTAATATTTGTTCTTTAAAAGGGTGTAAACAGGGCCGGCGTTTTTCTTCAGGTCACCGGCCTTAACCGCCTTGAGGAAATAAATAATGAACGCGATTGCAATGCCGGCAACAGCCACGGCAGACGAAGCGTAAGCTATGCGCATATTCATCGGCGCCGGGCTTTCCATCTCCCCGAAATAAATAAACTTTGAAATATTAAATGCGTGGCCGGGCATGCCGACGAGGCCGGCAAATATTGAAAATACGGCGAGTATCATAAGCGGCACAGTCATGGTAAGCGGTGATTCGTGGGCATGATTTTCGTGGCCGCTTTCCTTTCCGGTGAATGTCACAAGATAAAGCCTGAACATATAAAAAGCCGTCATAAAAGCGGTAACCACGGCAACGTAATATAGAACAATATGCCCGGAATTAAAAAGTGTCACAAGTATCTCGTCTTTTGACCAGAACCCGGCAAAGGGCCATATGCCGGAGATCGCCAGTGTGGCAATAAGCATTGTAATAGACGTTATGGGCATTTTCTTATGCAGGCCGCCCATGCGCCAGATGTCGTTCGTTCCCACTGAATGAATCACAGAGCCCGCGCCAAGGAACAAAAGCGCCTTGAAAAAGGCGTGGGTTGTAAGGTGGAACATTCCGGCTGTGTAGCCGCCCGCTCCGAGCGCGAGAATCATATACCCAAGCTGCGAAAGGGTTGAATAAGCGAGTATCCTTTTTATATCATCCTGAACAAGGGCGATTGAGGCGGCAAAAATCGCCGTAAACGCACCGGTATAAGCTATTATATTCATTGCCTGGGGAGAAAGTGAAAATATTCCATAAAGCCTGGCTACCATAAATACACCGGCGGCAACCATTGTCGCTGCGTGTATTAGAGCGGAAACCGGCGTCGGCCCCTCCATTGCGTCCGGAAGCCAGACATGCAGCGGAAACTGGGCCGATTTACCCGCGGCACCGCAGAAAAGAAGCAGGGCTATTACAGTAAGTGTGCCCGGATCAATGGCCCCTGATTTTACAAATTCGACAACCTTTATAAAATCAAAAGTTCCCGCCCTAAAAGTAACCATCAGGATGCCGAGCAGGAAGCCGAAGTCCCCCACCCTGTTGACCACGAATGCTTTTTTTGCGGCGTCCGAGGCTTCCGGTTTAAAGTACCAGAATCCGATGAGCAGATATGATGACAATCCCACAAGCTCCCAGAAAATATAAATCTGCATAAGGTTGTTGGATATAACAATGCCGAGCATTGAAAATGTAAAGAGTGATATAAAGGCGAAAAATTTGGAGAATCCCTCATCACCGTGCATGTATCCAATCGAGTATATCTGCACAAGCATAGATACAAAGGTGACTATAAAAAGCATTATTGCCGTAAGCTGGTTGACCATTACGCCGAGATTGAGTTCAATATTGGCTATGTACATCCACGGGATATTAAAAGACGACGCAACGGGATTGATAATCTGGCTGTAAAGAATAAAGCATGCCGTTAAGAATGCGAGCCCCACGGCCCCGATCGAGACAAGCGCGCTTGTCATTTTGAATTTTTTTGTAAACGCCACTATTACCAGGAATGCGAGGAACGGCAGTATGGCTGTTGCTATCCCGGCTATGCTTAATATTCCCAAAATAAATCCTCCGTTTTTGTATTTGCCTTTATTACCATTTCATCAGGTTCATTTCGTCCGCGTTTAAAACTTTCCTGCTCCTGTAAATCGCGAGTATTATGGCCAGTCCGAGTATTGATTCGGCTGCCGCCACAGTTATTATAAAAATCGTGAACAATTCGCCGTACGCCCCTTCAGGCGCCAGGAACCTGGAAAAGGCCACCATGTTTATGTTTACAGCGTTAAATAACAGTTCAAGGCTCATCAGTATGCCGATGGCGTTGCGCCTTGTAAGGATGCCGAAAATGCCTATTCCAAAAAGCACGGCGCTCAATATTATATAATGGGCAAGGGTTATCATTTGGCAGCCTCCCTGTCCCTGGATACTATGGCAATCGCACCGATGAGCGCAGCCAGCAGCAGCACAGATACCACTTCAAAAGGAACCGCAAAATTGGTAAGAAGCTGCGTCCCGATTACAGCTGTATTATCCCCCGCCTCGGCCTGCGCCGCCGACCTTCCAATCCTTGTCACCCAGTCCGTCTTAAGCACGGCCAGTATGATGAGCGTTACCGTCAGAAGCGATGTTATAACCGCGGGCCAGACCGCTTCATTTATCTGCGCGGCGCTGCTTCCGGCCAGCTGCTTCGTCAGGTTAATTACAAATATAAGCAGGACAACAACCGCCCCTATATATATGAGTACCTGAATGCCGGCGAGAAAGAAAGAACCCGCAAGCGCGAATATGGCCGCCACCCCGAATAATGATACGGCTAGGTAAAGCGCGCCGTGGAACACGTTCCTTGAAGTTACCAGCAGCACGGCTGAAAATACCGTAAGCGCCGCAAAGGCGTAAAAAAGAAGCAACTCAACCATATTAAGCTCCCTCTTCCTGTTTAAATTTGGACTGCCACCAGGGGGCTTTTTTCCCTGATATCTTATATTTCTCGGCGCAAAGATCGATTGTAAGTGTTGATTTATCTTCCGATGCGTTTTCATATTCGTCCGACATTACAATGGCGGCAAAAGAGCAGGATTCAACGCAAAGGTTGCAGTACATGCATGAACCCATATTATAAATATATTTAGAAGCCTTTGGTTTTGGCTTCCCGTCTTCGCCTATTAATTTTTCAACATCAATTGAATGATTGGGGCATGCCCTGACACAGAGCATGCACGCGGTGCAGCGGTTGTCGCCCGTGGCCGGGTCAACCGGCATCACCAGCCTGCCCCTGAAGCGAAGGCTTATATCCGGCCTTTTTTCCGGATACCGCAGTGTAATGGGCCGCCTGAAGCAGTGCATAAGGGTAACGCCAAGCCCCTCAAGCAGGCTTATAATTCCTTTTATCAAATCAACAAGGTATTTAATCATCCGTTCCTCTTCCTTTACTAAAGTTTTATAATTATTGCGGTAACAATCAAATTAACAAGCGATATCGGCAGCAGGTATTTCCAGGAAAACTGCATGAGCTGGTCAACCCTAATCCTGGGAAATGTCCACCTTATCCAGCAGAGTATTGTGATGACAAAATATGTCTTGATGAAAAACCAAACTATCGGGGGGAGAAACGGCCCTTCCCAGCCTCCCAGAAAGAGCGTCGCGGCAATGGCTGCGGTCAGAAATAAATTGGTGTATTCCGCAAGGTAAAAGAAAGCAAATTTCATAGCCGAATATTCGGTATTAAAACCGGCCACAAGCTCCGACTCCGCCTCTGGCAGGTCAAAGGGGGCCCTGTTTACCTCGGCGTTGCCTGTTATAAGGAAAATTATAAAACCTACAAACTGCGGTATTACAAACCATTTATAATTTGTCTGCGCGGCAACAATCCCGCTCATCTTCATTGTCCCGGCCATAAGCACTACCGTGAGAATTACGATTACCATGGGTATTTCATAGCTTACTATCTGGGCGGCGGAACGCATCCCGCCTATAAGGGAATATTTATTGTTGGAACCCCAGCCTGCCGCCAGTATACCTATAACCGTCAGTCCGGTTATTGCCAGTACGTACAGAATTCCTATGTTAAGATCCGCCGGTATGAGTCCGCTTCCAAAAGGAAGGACAAGAAAAACAGCGAAAGTCGGGATAAATATTATCAGCGGCGCCAGCCAGAACGAAAGAATGTCGATTTTTTTCGGGTTGATGTCTTCTTTTATAAGGAGCTTAACCGTGTCGGCCAGGGTCTGAAAGAGCCCCAGCGGCCCCACCCTGTTTGGCCCCTTTCTTATCTGCATGAGCGCCGAGATTTTTCTGTCATAATATATTATCCAGAGGGCGTTTAAAACAAGTATAAGCGTGACCGCGGCGACTATGACAAGCTGAAAGATAAAATCAAGAAGAAAGCCGGGCATGCCCCAGCCGGCCCATACGGAGTGCATCCAGGTATAAAATTCACTTAACGGCTTTCCACTGTTGTATAAAAGTTCCTTCAATAATGCCATTCTTTTTTCCTCTTTGGTGGTTTTATCTGTCTATTTCCGGTATAACAAGATCCAGGCTTCCCATTATGGCTATAACATCCGCTATTTTGGCGCCTATTGTTATCTCTTTGAGCACGCTTAAGTTGGAAAAAGACGGGCTCCTGAATTTTATCCTGTAAGGTTTGTCCGTGCCGTCGCTGACCAGATAAACCCCGAACTCGCCGCGGGCCGATTCAACCATCGTATAAACTTCGCCCGGCGCGGGCTTTATAAGCCTGGGTACTTTCGCGCAAAATTCTCCGGCGGGTATCATTGAGGCAGCCTGCTTTAAAATTTTCGCAGATTCCCTCATCTCGTCCATTCTTACCTTTAACCTGTCCCATGTGTCGCCGTTTTTACCCGTGCAGGCCTTAAAATCAAATTTCGGATAAACAGAATAGGGCGAGTTCTTCCTCAAATCTATCGCGCAGTCCGAGCCGCGCAGAGTCGGGCCCGTCACTCCGTAATTTATTGCCTTTGCCTTATCGAGTATACCGACCCCTTTTGTCCTTGACGCGAGTATCACGTTATTTATCAGGAGAGCCTCATATTCGCTTATCCTGTCCTCGAACTTTTTAAGAAATTTTTCCAGCCGCGGCAGAAAATCCTTCTGTAAATCATTTTTAAAGCCGCCTATCCTGAAAGCGTGGTGCGTGAGCCTGCCTCCGGTCATTCCCTCCACAATATCTATAACCTCTTCCCTTTCGCGGAAAGCGTAAAAAATCGGAGTTAAGGCGCCGACGTCCATGCCGAAAGCCGAGTACCAGAGCAGATGGCTCATTATCCTGTTTAGTTCAGCCAGCATAACCCTCATGTATTCAACGCGCTCAGGCAGCTGGATTCCCATAAGTTTTTCCACAGCCGCGACATATGCCCAGTTGTAATTAATGGCCGAAAGGTAATCGAGCCTGTCTGTATAAGGGGTTATCATATCGAATTTTTTGTTTTCGCACATCTTTTCAACACTTGAGTGTATGTAGCCCACATCGGGATATAAGCCGGATACTGTTTCCCCGTCAAGTTTGAGCACGATTCTCAATACGCCGTGCGTTGAAGGGTGCTGCGGCCCCATATTTAATATGTATTCCTCGTCTGATATCTTTTCCATTTCAAAAGGCGCTTTGATCACTTAAAACACTCCTGTTTTTTGTCTTTAAAACAAATCATTATGCTTTTGGAAGCGGTATCATGTCCGGATTTTTATAATCCTTGCGCAGCGGCGCTTCAATGCCGTCCGGCAAAATCAGCCTGTTCGGGTCCGGGTGTTTTAAAAATGTAATACCGAACATCTCCGCTGTTTCCCTTTCGTGCCAGTCGGCTGTTTGAAAAACCCCCGAAATTGTCTCCACAGCGGCTTTCGCCCTGTCGAGTTTAACCTTAAGCACCACCGCGTCAGCCGTGGTATAGGATAAAAAGCGGTAAACCACTTCAAGCGAATTATTCGCGGGAAGGTCAACAGCGGTTATAAAATTGAGCTGTGTGAAACCCAGCTCTTCTTTTAAAAATGATGCCACTGCCGCTATCTTTGCCGGCGCTATGTACGCGTTAAGTACGCCGAGATCCTCTTTTGACTCAAGCACCTCGTGCTTTGATTTTATCTTTTCAAGTATTTCCTGAAAGTTCATGGGGCCACCCTGGTCAATTTTTGTTTCATAATTTTTTTCTGGAGCTTTATCATGCCGTCAAGGAGCGCCTCGGGCCTCGGCGGGCATCCGGGTATGTATATGTCAACCGGGATAACCTTATCAGCGCCTTTGATTACGGAATATGAGTCATAAATAAAAGGGCCGCCTGAAATCGCGCAGGCTCCCATGGCAATCACGTATTTGGGCTCGGCCATCTGTTCATAAAGCCTTTTGACAAGCGGAGCCATTTTTGTGGTAATGGTGCCGGCGACTATCATAAGGTCGGCGCGCCTGGGCGACGCGGCAGGCACTTCAAAGCCGAACCTTGCCCAGTCATATTTGGCGGCGCCAGTGGCCATCATTTCCATGGCGCAGCAGCGCAGCCCGAATGTGAGGGTCCATATCGAATTTGACCTGCCGGCATTTATGGCCCATTCAGCCGAAGCAATAACTACGGGCATACCGGGTATCTTTTTTACGAATTTATCGTCAAGGCCGTTCATTAATCCCATTTAAGCTCTCCCTTCTTCCAGGCGAAAGCAAGGCCGAGGACAAGAATAAAAATAAATATAAGGGCCTCTGTCAGGGGCATAAAGCCTGATATTTTTCTGTAAACGACCGCCCACGGAAGAAGGAACGCGGCCTCAACAGCAAAAACCACGTATATAAGGGCAAATATATAAAATTTTATGGAATAGCGAACCTGGGCCCCGCCTATCGGGTCCAGCCCGCACTCGTAGGTAGTCCTTTTTTCATCGCCCGGTTTGTAGGGCATAAGCAGGTAATTTACCACCACTCCGCCCACAACCATTACAACAGCGAATCCGAGGAATACAAGGAATGTTCCGTATGCCAAATTTATCCTCCGTCAGTAATTTCTTAAAAGCATGTAATCGGCCAGTTCATACAAAACCGCGCCGTTTTTATCAGCGGCAAGCCCGGCCTGATCAAGGGCGTGTTTCGCGTCTTCTATATAAGAGACCGCCATCAGCTCTGCCAGGTCTATTCCGTCATATTCAAGGATAAAATCAAGTATCTTTTTTGCGGAGGAAGCCGCCTTTTTCCGCCTGAATAACTTCCTTATCCTGCCGGCCTCGGCTTTTGGCGCGTTATTAAGCGCAAGCACCAGCGGCAGGGTCGCCTTGCCTTCCTTTATATCGCTTCCGGCAGGCTTGCCTATTTTACTTGTTTTCGACGTAATGTCAAGCAGGTCATCCTTTATCTGAAAGGCCATGCCGGCGTTATATCCGAAAGCTTTCAGGTGCATTAATTTTTTGCCGCCGCATTTCGCCGCCAGCGCGCCGCACGCCACGCTCCCTTTTATAAGGGACGCAGTCTTGCGCCCTATTATATCAAGGCATCCGCGGTTCGTGATATCGGCGTTATTTTTATTATAAACTTCTTCTATTTCCCCCTCACAAACATCCTTGATTATGGAGGAAAAAACCTTCAGCGTTTCGCGGTCAAGGTCGTTGACTGCCATATCCACAGCGCCGGCAAATATATAATCACCCGCAAGCACCGCCATCAGAGGCCCCAATTTGCTGTATAAAGAAGGCGCGCCGCGCCTTACGTCCGAATCATCCACAATGTCGTCGTGTATAAGCGTGGCGTGGTGGAGCATTTCTATCGCCGCCGCTACATTTACCATCGAGCCAGTGACTTTTGCCCCGCAGGCACGCGCCGTGAGAAGAACAAGAAGGCCGCGCAGCCGCTTGCCATCCATGAGCCCGGCGCCTTTAAGGACAAAATCAAGGCTCTTGTTTTTGTTCCTTTGTAAAAGGGCTATCCGTTTATTGATGGCTCTTATATTGGATGAAATTATTTTACTTTCGAGCATGCCCAACCTTTTTAAATTTTTTTTGGGGCCGGCCCGACCCTGGTATAAACACCGGCTGAAAAATACTTTTCTATTATATTTTTTCGCCGGGATTTGTCAAGGATTATTTATTGAAATGAAAGTAATTTGGTAGCAATTAGACCTCATTCGCCGCCGGTTTCCCTTTTTCTAACCACGCCATCGCCGTCTTTATCCATTTTAATTTCCTGCCGCGCCGGCATATTTTCAGCATCATTTGACATTTTTATCATGTTTTCGAATGTCATATCACCTGTTTTCCCCCTGTCCGTCTCTCCTGCCGGCCTCAGAAGCAGTGTAAAGCGCCCTTTTTCTCCGGCAAAAGCCAGAAGCTGCGCCTCCTGCGGCGAGACGGCAAGCGTCACCGAGGAATATTTTTTTGTATCGTCACCGTCAAACCCCGCGCCCACGGCTATTACAAGCGCGCACTGGAGTATCGTGGAAGTTACAGTATAAGGTTTTTTATCCATGGTTTTTTCATAGGTTAACAGCACATCCACGACGTCCCCCGGTTTGATCATATATCCGCATCCGGAAACTTCATCAACAGGCAGGGCTATAGCGCGCAAGCCCGTGGGCACATTTGAGGAGAGCTGTTCGGCCTTCTTTGAAAGCTTATTTATCATTAAGGGTTCATTTTCCACAAATGGCGCGATTGCTATATATCCTTTTATATCGTTAAAATCACGCGCGACAGCCGGCGAGACAAATTTTGCCGGCAGTTCGCCTTCTTTTAACATCTCCCTGGTTACCTGCGAATTTGCCGCGATATATTTCGCGGCAAGAATTATTTTTACAGGCCTGCTGAGCTCCCTGATTTCGTTTTCTTTCATTGCTATTGACGCGTAGCCGGCAATTGCCGCAAGAATGCCGCATGCCGCGGAAATCAGCATCATTTTGTTTTCAGTCTTCATAGTCCTGAGTTTTTCAAACATAAACCGCCCCCTTCTTATCCAGCTATTGTTATTATGACCGCTCCTGTCCCGCCCCGCGAAACGCCGATAGAGATAATTTTTTTATCTTTTTCGGCAAAAAATATTGCGCCGCCGCTTTCATTTCCGGTTTCCTTTATTTTCCACCCTGAAGTCCGCAGGCTTTCTTTGTAAAAAGAAAACACTCTTAGCATCTCAACGCCGTCAACACTGAAAATGGCAGCGCTGTAATCATTTTTCCATCCATTTTTTACGCTTAATTCATGGTTCTCCACAGCTCCGGGATACTGCCTGAAATCATATTCCTTCTTTTTTAAACTTTCTCCGCCTTTTTTTTCAAAAACAACCCTTATAAAATAATTGTTCCTTGCATAATTACCCGCCGCGCTCAATATCATCCGGTTATTATTGTCAACAGAAGCAAAATAATACCAGCGGCCCACCCATTCTCCACATGTTAGGGCAAGCAGTTTTGCCGCAGTCCCACGGATAAAAAATGAATTTACCGGTTTTTCTCCGTTCTTTACCGCTTTGCGTGCTAAGCACCCGATTACTTCACCGGCATCAAGGCTCGTGACATAGGCGCGTATGCCCACCGTGTGATTATCAACAGTTCCTTCAACAACGCCTGTTAACACAGAACAACTTTCGGCCCCAAAAACATCCGCCGCAGCCTCTTTTATTCCGCTTACTTCGCCATAAATCCGGCTGAAAAAAAGGAATATTAAAACGGCCCCGGCTAATGGTTTTGCGTAAGCATGTTCCACAGTTGCCCAGCCTTTTCTTTTATTTTAAACTGAAGCGCCGGCCCGGCGGCCGAGTAAATCTTTGTTTTGAGCTCAATATTTTCCCTGCCTGTTATTGCGGCAAAAGCCGGAAAAAGTTTTTCCTTATATGAAAGCTCAATTTTAACCCCGGCAAAGCCGCTTAGCAGGCCGAATGGATCAATATCCTTCAAAGAACCGCAGCCAACCGGCGTTATTTGACAGCTTAAATACCCTCTTTTTAAGCCGCATTTTCCGGCAAGTTCAGCGGCAAATGCCCTTACTTTATCCGCCGTAATTTCTTCACCGGGCGCCGTCATATATCTCATAACAGCGCGTTCAACATAAGCAAGGACCATATAATGAGACATCAGTATAAAAAACTGCATAAGGCTCGCAAAAATAATAATAAAAAGCGGAAGCATTAATACAAATTCAGTCATTGCCTGTCCCTTTGTGCGCTTCAGGATCATCCCCCTAATGAAGTATTATACCGCCGCCAATGGCGCCGAAAACTTTTTGCAGCACTCCGGCTCCTTCAAGGCCCGGTATTGAATCAAGGCACGGCAGCTTTACCCTGGAAATTTCCGCGCAGTATGCCGCCCCGTCCACTTCAAGAATGTCAAGTTTTCCGCCAGATATTTCCACATAAGAGAAAGCCGTAAGCAGCGCCGGCGCGATTTCGCCGCCGTTCCCGCTGGTTAAAAATCCGCTCTTTAACATCTGTCCTGTTTCTTTTGTGCTCGTCAATACAAGCATAGAATGAACAGGCGATGCCTCGACTATATCAAGCGGCACCGCACCTTTGTCAGGGGCCTTTTCCCTCTTTAAAAATTTGGTGCCGTACAGGGGATTATTTTTCGTCATAATTTGTTCCTGGACAGAGCCCCTGTTTTTTATGCGCGTGTCTATTGATACGTATTGTTTGTCCACATACACTTTTTCGCCGCTGCCAGAGGTGTAATAAAATTTATCCGCGTTGTCATCCTTTATGTTCAGGGCTTTTTTAAGTTCCTGATCCGCGTAACGCCTTTTTACATTAAAAGAAGGCAGATTTACGGTGTAATCGCATTCCATGGTGTTAAATACCGGTATTGAAACGGAACTATTCAACGCGCCGTTTTTAAGGACCATTGCCGCCGC
>CAZMGF010000029.1:0-4670 GCA_964565765.1 uncultured Spirochaetia bacterium | reverse complement strand
CCGCAAAATTCGGCAATGGCCGTAACACCTCATAAGAGCCAAGCCCGGCTATCATATCCTGCATTTTCTGCACCTCATAAACAGCGTCAATGCCGGCTTCCGGGTCGCCCGCAGCCGACTCAAGTACGCCTGCGGCAAAGGCTATTGCGAGCACCTTATTTGAAAGCGAAAGTATGTTCATCCCCCTCGCGTACCAGAGCCCGCCTTCAAGCGCGCCGGAGTCGGCGATATTCTGGATATGCGCCTTCTTATACATAAGATTCCCGGTTTCAATTAAGGCAAGTATAAGCAGCATAATCACAACGGCCGCGCATAATGACGCCGCCAGCGTCTGCCCGCCCCTTTTCCTTAAATAAATCTTCATCGGGCCATCATGACGCAGGATGCCCGCAGCGGGAAATAAGGCAAGCCGGACAATCCAGCCGCCAGCGCTGCCGGGTCATTAAAACCTTTGTACATGCCAAAGAGCCTGTTTACAAAAGGAACTTTAAGCGGAAAGTTATAATGCACCGTGACGCGGATATAGCGGGAGGATGCGGAATTCATCTTTTCTTCACTTATCTCCACACCTGCGCCTGTTAAGGCCGGCAATAAACCCGCGTTGTAAAGCGACCTTGAAGCCATAAGATTAAGTATTAACGCGGCCTCACCGGCGCTTGATGCGGCTTCCTCTCTATTAGAAGCGGCCACGGCTGTCCTTGCTGACATATAAGCCGTGTACTTGAGCATTATTGCCGCGGTTGTTATCAGGCACAGCTGGGCCAGCCCCAGCGCAACAAGCAAAAAAAAGGGCATGATAAGGGCAAGCTCAACCGTGCTCTGCCCTTTTTGTCGCCTGAATCTGGCCATGCCTTACTGCTGGTCCATACCCTGCGTTACGTTGTCAACCTTTGAGCCTGCCTTTGTAAAGGCCTCTTTAATCTTGCCGCCGAACATTTTCACAGCTCCGAGCACCAGTATCGCTATAAGCGCGATGATCAGGATGTACTCGGTCATACCCTGCCCTTTACTTCCGGAAATCAGTTTTTTCATATTTCCCCCCTTTTAAGGAATCGGCGCCGTATAAACGGCCGCCGTATTTTCATAATTTTGTTTTATAACTTTGCCCAGTATAAAGCCCCCTTCAAGGCAGGCTATCGCCATAAGGCATATAAGCAAGATGTATTCAACAAGAGCCTGTCCGCCGCTCTTTCCGGCGTAAAAAAACTTCTTTTTAGGCAGAAAAATACCCCCGTATAGAAATAATAATCAAATTGGAGTATGTTTTTGGATTTAGTGAAGGGTGAAAAGAGTCCGTATTTCCAATAATTCTTTAACGCAACTGCATATTATTAAAAACTAAAGGATTTGTCAAGACCCTTTTTCCCCCTTTATCATCCGCCCAAATTGATGTATAATAAGGTTATAAACACTAAGGAGTAACTATGGCTTTAACAAACTGCATCAGGTGCGGGAATGTTTTTTCACCCGAAAAGATAACAAGCGTATGCCCGGACTGCGTCCAGAAAGAAAATGAGGACCTCCGTAAGGTGACCGAGTATCTCAGGGATTATCCCCTCGCGAATATAATGGAAGTAAGCGACAGGACCGGGGTCTTCCCCGCCCAGATATTAAGGTTCATAAAAGCCGGAAGCCTGCGGATAACCGCCGCGCCGGACGCATATAAATGCCGCATGTGCGGCAAGGATGTTAAAAAAGGGACCCTCTGCCAGGATTGCATGGACAAGGTCAAGGAATTAAAAGAAGCGGTCAAAAAGAAAAACAAGGAAAAGAAAAAACACCGTTAATTTTTTCAATCTTATAAAAACGAAAAACCCCTCAAGGCCTCATAAACCTTAAGGGGTTTTTCTATTTTAAGTAGGCGGGCCAGGGAAAAGTTAGGGAATGTAAGGAGGGGGATTTTTTTGGGGGGTTGGGGAGCTCAACCCGCCTACAATTTCATCTCTTATTTCCGGCGGCCAGTTTAAAACCGCCCCGTTTTTTAAAGAGCATACATTTATATAAGCAATAGGCGTGCCATTGGATAATTGAGGATAATATAGGGATTAATTTCATGTGATATATATAATTATCAGGAATAATAATCAGATATCAGAATTGAGAAAAATTATGCATAATACGGGGCCTGTTTTTGCCATTAAATATATAAGATTTTGGTTATATCCAAACAGCTGACAAAAAAATCAAATTTTAATTACAGCTCCGCCCCATGTAAGGCCCGCTCCGAAAGCGGATATTGCTATAACATCGCCTTTTTTTATCCTTCCATTTTTTACCGCCTCGGCAAGCGCTATTGGAATGGTTGCCGCCGAAGTATTGCCGTATTTCTGTATATTAATTATATTTTTTTCATTTGACCAGCCGAACTTTTCAGCGATAAAATTTATTATTCTTATGTTAGCCTGGTGAAAAATAACAAAATTTATGTCGCCGCTTTCAACTCCGGCCTTTTTCATGGACTCTTCAAGAACCGCCGGCATTTTATCAATTGCCTGTTTGTAGATTTCTTTTCCATCCATTTTTAGATAGTGCAGCCTCTGGTTCACTGTGTCGGCCGTTGCCGGCATGGCAGAGCCTCCGGCAGGCTGGTATAACATTTTTACCTTTGATCCCTCGGCATGTAAAACCACCGACATAATCTCGCTTGATGCGCTTTCGCCTATTATTACCGCCCCGGCGCCGTCTCCCAGAAGCACACATGTGTTCCGGTCCTGCATGTCCAGTATTGATGAAAGTTTTTCAGCCGCAATCACAAGTATCTTTTTGTACGAGCCGCAGGCGGCCATGTCCCTGGCGATGCCAATGGCATAAACAAATCCCGAACATGCCGCTGAAATGTCAAAAGCCGGCACACCATTCAGGCCAAGTTTATCCTGTATCAAAACAGCGGCTGACGGCAGCGGATAGTCGCTTGTAACAGTCGCAGTAATTATAAGGTCTATTTCTTCTTTTTTAATGGCTCCATTTTTTAAGGCCATTTCAGCCGCTCTTGCCCCCATATCGGAGACAAATTCATTTTCCGCCGCAAACCGTCTTTCGGTTATGCCGGTTCTTGTCCTTATCCATTCGTCGGTTGTATCAACAATTTTTTCCATATCGGCATTTGTAACAATCCTGTCGGGCATATAGAATCCGGTTCCCAAAATTCCAGCTTTTATCATTTGTCCACCTCTTCTGCTTTCATTCACTTTTTTTCTGATTTTACTTTTTTGCCGGCTTGCATTTCGCGCCCATCCCGGCTGCCGTCCATTATATCAAAACCAACTTGCATATTTCATTAATGATTTTACCATATCTCTTTATGTAATTCCAATTAACTTCCTTAAAAAAAGTTTTCCGGGGCTTATTTTACCGGGTTAATACGACACCTTTCCAAAATGTCCTATCGCGCGTTTTAATTCTTTGCTCTCATATTCTTCCAGTTTAATCCCCCTGCCAAAAGCCTCGAAACCGTCAATTATCGACCTCATGCCGGCAAACCCCCCGTCCGGATGGGAGAAGACTCCGCCGCCGGCGAGCAGCATAAAATCATTATTTCCTATAATGCGCATGTTAACAGGAATTTTTCCCGCCCACTGCCCTCCCGAAGATACAGCAAGTGATTTTTTTATGGCCCCCAATTTTTCCGTACAGGCCTTTATGTTCCCGGCCACTTCTTCATCCGTCTCATAAAGATAACCGCCGATGCCGCCGCACTGAATCTGGTCGCCTCCGCAGAGCCTTGTAAGCTTTGTAAATAACGCCGAAGTTATACCCATTTCTTTTGGCCTGAAAGTTGTGACCGCAAAGTCCCTGTGGCAGTGAATCGGAAGTTCCGTGTGTTTTGAAAGCTTGTTTAATACACCGAAGCCGCCTGTCATGACATTAAACATCAGCGCCCTGCCGCCGTATTTTTTCACAGTATCGTGAAGCTCTATAACTTCATCCGGGTCGTCGGTCACATTAAAGGCGTACATTGTTGTTTTCCCGGTCTCTTCATAGGCCTTTTTCAGCCCTTCTGAGACAGCTTTTACCCTGTCAATAACCCTGTTATATGGCGCATCGGAGAGCAATTCGTCGTCCTTGATAAAATCAGCCCCTGCTTTCGAGACTTCATACGCAAGCTTTGCTATCTCGCCAGGCGTCAATCCGACACAGGGTTTTGTGATTGCCCCGAACAGGGGCCTTCCGTATGCCCCGGCGATTTCCCTGCAGCCGTCGAGGCCGAATTTCGGGCCGTGAAATCCCGCAAGATATTCTTCCCCGAATTCAATATCCAGAACCTTTACCGCGGTAAGCTCCGACATATCATAGATTTCTCCGGCAACTGTCGTAAGAAGCATTGAAATCCTGGGTCCGAAATTCTCAACAGGATAATTTATTTCAATCCTTCCGCAGGTTACCTTCATGCCTGGAACGTGTTTTGTGGGCAGCTCATACACGGCTTTTTCACCGGTTATTTCAGCCTTCACGACTTTCGCCCCGAAACGGTCGGTCATCCGTTTTGTTTCCGAGTCAAGCTCTTTCCAGGTTCCGGTGGACTGCATCCTGGCGATAAGCTCCGCGGTCTTGTAAAAGTCGTCCGGAGTTTCTATATAATACACTGCTTTTAAATATTTTTCCATTATTTGCCCCCAATCTCGATGTCTTTTGCGGTATAATCGTTGATCGCCTCGATCTTGATTTTCCCT
>CAZMGF010000028.1:0-32519 GCA_964565765.1 uncultured Spirochaetia bacterium | reverse complement strand
CCACACCCGGGGCAATACCGCCGCTTTTAACGGCAAATAACATCGGCACGGCCCACGGATAATACTCGCTGAAGCCGATTGCCCCGGCGAAATTGATAAGTATGGCCGACAGGATCACAAACCCAACCGCGGCAAGGTACCCGCGTGAAGCGCATGCTATGAAGGCAACCACGCTGTTTAAATATATCACGGCAAGCGAGGTTATAAAAAGAGTAACGAAATTTTCCGCCAGAACAGTTGTGTTCCATCCGGTAAGGCCGACTGCCGCGCCTCCCGCAATTGCCGCAGCGAAAACAAATACAAAGAGTGCGGCGCACCACAGGGCTGCCGCAATTATTTTCGCTATAACCACCGCATGCCTTGGCAGCGGCAGGGCAAGCAGGTCCTTTATGGTCCTGTCTGAATATTCCCTGCCGAATATCCAGCTTGTGACAAAACCGAATATAACCAGCTGAATACCGCATGCAGACTGTGTCAGCAGGTTAAAAAAAGAGGGCCAATCGGGAGTTCCGATTATTTTTGCTTTCGTGCCTATGATTCCCAGTTTGTGCGCCAGCGCGGGGTCCTTTGCAACGAACATCATAAAGGCCATCATGGCCGGCATTATGACAGCCGCCGCAAATGTCACAGGCATCACCTTTGACTTTATAATCTTTGTATATTCCCCCTTTAACGCGGCAAAAAGAGAATTCATTGTTTTTTACCATCCATTCCTATGATGCGCAGAAAATATTCCTCGAGCCCTTCTTCTTCCACTTTGAGCATGTAAGGCGGGAACCCGGCTTTGACGAGAAGTTCCGCCGCTTTTTCAGGGTTTAAAAGCGCCGCATCATTGTCCGCGTTTATAATGCCGCCATCCTCCTGTTTTGCGGAGTAACCTGATTTCAGCAGAAGTTTCATCGCGCCATTTACATCCTTCACCCCGATGCGGAGTTTTTTATACCTTAATTTATCCAGTGATTCAAAATCACTTTCCTGAACAAGCCTTCCCTCATGAATGATGCCGATGCGGTCCGCCATTTTCGCGATTTCGTTTAATATATGGCTCGATATGAATATGGCCGTGCCCCCTTTTGCCAGGGCAGTCAGTAATTCACGTATTTCCACAATGCCCGCAGGGTCAAGTCCGTTTGCCGGCTCGTCAAGTATGAGAATTTCAGGGTTATGTATCAGGGCCTTGGCGAGGCCCAGCCTCTGAGCGTTGCCCAGCGAAAGATTCTTTGATTTCCTATCCGCGTATTCGACAAGGCGAAGTTTTTCTATCACCGTATCCACGCTTTCTTTTCCCTTTAACCCGCGCAGTGAAGAGAACATTTCAAGGTTTTCCCGCACAGTAAGCTCCGGATAAGCGTAAGGCATCTCCACCATGTAACCCACATCTTTCCATATACCGTATTTACCAGCGTCGACCTTTATCCCTTTTATGTATGCTTCGCCGGAAGCAGGCTTGATCATGCCAAGCAGCATTCTGATTGTAGTTGTCTTCCCGGCCCCGTTCAGGCCGAGGAAGCCGTATATCTCCCCTTTTTTTACATTAAGGGAAACGGAGTCAACCGCGAGCACGCCGCTGTATTTTTTTGATATTTTTTCGGTGCGTATTATTTCTTCCACGAAAACCACCTGTCCGTTATGTTTAAAATGACCGCTTGGTCATTTTTATAAGTTATACACCCGGAAACGGCGGCTGTCAAGAAAAATAATGACCGGGTGGTCATTTATTATGGACGTCAAGTTATTTTCTACATAGCGGGTCACCAAAAATATGGCAGGCGGGGGTTTTTTTGCCAATCGTTATATAATACATTTATGTGTAAATTAAGCTGCGGGAAGCTTTAATTACCACTTTTACCGTGTCATCCTGCACCGCCCGTGAGCTGCTCGATTGGCTAAAAAAGACCCGCCTGCCATATAAATTCAGTAAGCCGCATTAAAATTTTTACTTTACGCGGAGGGCAAAAGATTGTAAACTCAATTGTTTTTACAAATTTGTTTTAATTCGCATGGAGCGTAAATGACAACCGATGAAATAAAAGAAGCCAAAAGGGTCGCGGCGGGTATAAGGAAGCGAGTTTTGACCCACACCTTAAAACACAACGGCGGATACTTAAGCCAGGCCTGCTCCTCAGCCGACGCCCTTGCCGCGCTTTATACAAAAATAATGAAGCTCGGCCCGGTTGAAACCCCTTTCGTCCCGAAACCATTTCCCGGAGTTCCCGGCCCTGATAACCATGATTATTTTACGGGCGGCTATTACAACGGGGCGCACATGCCGGAATATGACAGGTTCATCCTCTCCCCCGCCCATTACGCGCTTGCGCTGTACGCCTGCCTTATAGAAACCGGGCGCATGGACGAAACAGGGCTTGATTATTTTAACAAAGACGGCTCATCCGTTGAAATGATAGGCTCCGAACACTCTCCCGGCATGGAAGTGACAAACGGCTCGCTGGGCCAGGCCATAAGCCAGGCCGCCGGTATTGCGCTGGCCAGAAAGCTCAAAAAAGAAGCGGGCAGAGTATTTGTTTTTTTATCCGACGGTGAGCTCCAGATAGGCCAAACGTGGGAAGCCTTCCAGTTCATGTCGCACTGGAAACTCGATAATATGATAATTTATGTAGATGTCAACGGCTGCCAGTGCGACGGAAAAATGAGCAACGTTATGAACATCGAACCCATCAGTTCAAGACTGGAGGCGTTCGGTACAAAAGTTGTAAAGGTGGACGGCCATAATTTTGAGGAGCTTTCCGCGCCCGCCGGATTAAATTCCCCGGGAAGCCCTGTAGTAGTCCTGTCATATACCAGCCCTTACCAGGGTATTGAGCTGCTGAAAAACAACTCCCCCAAGTTCCATTATATGCGTTTTAAAAGCGAAAGTGAAAAAAAGCTCTATGAGGAGGCGCTTGCGTCGTGGAAATCTTAAGCCGCGTACACGCCAAAAACCTTGTTAACTGGTCCGCAAACAAACCGGAAGTCCTGGTTTTATCAGCCGACCTTACAAGTTCCACAGAGATCGACCTTTTCCGGGAAGCTTATCCATCCCGTTTCATCTCAGCTGGCATCGCGGAGCAAAATATGCTCAGCGTCGCGGCGGGGCTCGCGCGCGAGGGTTTTGTCCCCTTCATCCATACTTTTGCTGTTTTCATATACCGCCGCGCCTTTGACCAGATGGCCATGTCTATTGCCTATTCAAACCTGCCGGTGAAAATGTTCGGATTCCTTCCCGGCATCACAACCCCGGGCGGCGCCACGCACCAGGCCACGGACGACATCGCGGTGGTGCGCGCCCTGCCGAACATGACGATATTCGAGGCGGGCGACGCCACTGAAATAGAGTCATTGCTCGACCCTGTAATGGAGACAAACGGTCCGGTATATATAAGGATGCTGCGCGGCGATGTGCCAAGGTTATTTGATAAAAATGAACCCTTAAAAAAAGGAATTAACCGGGTCTTATCCCGCGGAACCGATTTTACTGTAATCTCAAGCGGGCTGTGCACTGAAGAGGCGATAAAAGCGGTAAAAGCTTTAAAAGCAAAAGGGCTCTCCATCACCCATTTCCACGTTTCAACACTGAAGCCCTTTAATTCAAAGGATATACTCGATTCAATAGCGTCGTCAAAATACGGCGCCATAACAATGGAAAATCATACGGTTCTTGGCGGCCTTGGCTCCATTGTTGCGGATGCCATGGCAGGGGCAGGAATTGGAAAAAAATTATATAAACTCGGACTCCAGGACAAATTCGGCCACGGCGCAAGCAAGGGGTACCTGATGCGCGAATACGGCTTTGACGCCATGGCGCTGGTATTAAAGGCCGAAGAAATAGCAGGGGCAAAATTCGGCATAACGGAAAATGAGCTTAAGAGCGTAAAAATAGAAGTCATGCACGGCGATATCAAAGCCGAGGACCTGTAAAAATGGCTGCCGGCAAAAGGTTCTCTGTCCGCTATTCCCTCACAGGCTCCGAAAAAGATGCCATGCAAAAGGCAAAAGAGATCTGCGTAGAGCAGACCATTGAGTTCCCCACGGAACTCGTTAAAAGCGAATATATTAAAAGCAACATTGTCGGCCGTGTTGAATCCTTTAAAAAATCAGGCAAAAAACATATTGTTGAGATAAGTTATCTTAATGAAACAGCGGGCGGCGAGCTCACACAGTTCTTAAACGTTGTTTTCGGCAACACCTCCATAAAACCCGGCATACGCCTCGAAAAGCTGATTCCCTCAAAAGAAATATTTGATATCGCAAAAGGGCCGCGCTTCGGAGTTGCCGGAATAAAAAAGTTGACGGGGGTTTATAAAAGGCCCCTGCTCTGTTCAGCATTAAAACCCATGGGGCTCAATGTAAAGGAACTCTCCGAACTCGCATATAAATTCGCCCTCGGCGGAATCGACATTATAAAAGACGACCACGGCCTGGCAAACCAGCCCTTTTCCCCTTTTGAAAAAAGAATAGAAGCGGTATGCGCGGCCATAAAAAGGGCCGGTAAAGAGACGGGCCACAGGACGCTTTACGCGCCGAATATAACAGCCGACGGATTGTCCACAATAAAGCGGGCAAAATTCGCAAAAGAGGCCGGCGCGGGCAGCCTTATAATCTCACCCGGGCTTGCCGGGCTTGAAACAATGAGGCTCATCGCAGAAGATGACAAAATCGCGCTTCCCGTTTTCTATCACCCCGCGTTCCACGGTTCTTATGTTATAAACAGCAACTCCGGCATTTCACATTACGCTTTTTTCGGCCAGTTGATGAGGCTCCACGGCGCGGACGCGGTAATATTCCCCGGTTACGGCGGCAGGTTTTCTTTTTCAAAGGATGAATGCGCGTCAATAGCCGCGGGCTGCCGCGATAAATTCGGCGGATTAAAACCGGCCCTTCCCAGCCCGGGCGGCGGAATGACGATGGAGAGGATACCTGAAATAAGGAAATTTTACGGGATTGACTCTGTCTTTTTGATGGGCGGCGGGCTTTTTTCCATCGGCGCGGACATTACGGAAAACTGCAAAAAATTCAGGGAATGCGCATCTCATAACCCTTTTTAGAATTGCCGTTAAACCCTATCTTTTCATAAAACGCATGCGCCTCCTGCCTGTCAACGCTGCTCATTAATATCACCTTATAGCAGTTTTCCTTTTTTGCGTGGCCAACCGCCATTTTAACAACACCTTTGCCGAGCCCTTTTTTCCTGTATGCCGGGTCCGTTACCACATTTTCAATAATGGCGAAAGGGCGCCCTCCGCGCGTAAGGTTGGGGATTATTGAAATATTGCAGGTTGAGAGAACCTTTCCGTTTTCCGCCGCTATGAAATATTTAAGGCCGGGGTTTGAGGCGATGAGGTTCCAGATATCTTCTGCTTTTTTTATGGATAATTGTTTTTCCTCGGGGTTCAGGCATGAATAAAGTTCGAGTATTCCGTTTAAGTCCAGTACGTTTGCCTCACGGTATTCCATGGAGCCCTCCCTGGAAAGGCCTTTTTTTAAAGCCCCAAAAGTCCCATTGCGTTCTTATAATATATCATATCCCTTGTTTTGGCGTCAAAAAGATTGTCGTATTTCTTCGTGATATCAGAGGCCCTCATCCACGGAAAGTCGGAGCCGAAAAGTATCTTTTCCGGGCCGTGGGCGGCAATCATCTCTTTTATCAGTTCGTCCTTCATCTCAATAGTATAGGCAATATCCATATAAATATCCCTGCCGATAAGGTATTTCTGTACGCCATCCCACATTTTATATCCGCCCAGGTGCGCGAATATCATTTTAAGCCCCTTAATCTGCGCCACCTGCGCCATGCGCTCCGGCGATGAATGCACCCCCGGGTATGCCATGTCCACGCCGGCGTGGAATAGTATCATAAGATTGTTTTTTATGCAGGCATCGTACATTTTTTTGTGGCGCGGTTCGTCCGGGAAAAACTGCTGGTATTCAGGGTGGAGTTTTATACCCTTAATGCCGCTTCCGGCGATGTGCTCCAGCTCCTCTTCAATGCTCCCTATCTCACCGAAATCCTGGTGCATGGCGCCGAAACAAATTATGTTTTTTTCTTTTTTATTGCATTCTATCATCCTGCGGTTGATGCCAATGACCTGCTCTTTTTTGGTCGCTACAGGGGCGTTCACGGAAATATCCACTCCGTCCTGCCGCATATAATCCTTTAAGGCGGCAATGGTGCCGTTTCCGTAGGAGGGTATCTCTTCCATGGAAGATGAGAGTATGTGTTCTATTGTTTTTGGCCCGATGGAATCCGGGAAGAAGTGTGTGTGAAAATCTATCAGCTTCATATTATTTTGTTTCGCTTTTATAATGTATGACTTTCGCCTTTTCCATGGTCACGAGCCCGCCCATGTGCATGCTTTCAACAGCGGTGAGGAAATTATTGAGTTTGTCCTCCGTGTCCACTATCTCTATTACAACCGGAAGGTCGCTTGACATTTCAAGCACCTTCGCGGATTTAATCCTTGAGGTCCTGCCGAAGCCGAGTATCCCGCGCAGTACGGTCGCCCCGGCCATATTGAGTTCCCTGGCCTTCATTACAATAACCTCGTATGCCGGCCTGCCGTTTATCTTTTCCCCTTCGCCCATGAATATGCGCAGCAGCGATGATTCCCTTGGTAATTCCATTATATTCCTCCTTTTAAGCCTTTGATTATATATTTTGCGGTCAAAACCCCGGCAAAAACAAGTATCAGCGAAAAAACATTATTAGCGAGTATGTTCATGAAAGCGGCCTTTACTTCGCCGTTATCAAAAAGGTTGAAGCTTTCAAGGGCGTAGGCGGAAAATGTGGTAAAGCCGCCCATAAAACCCACGAGCAGAAAAATCCTTGTTTCCGGCTTCATTGTGGTCTCTGTGGATATACCCCAGACAACTCCGGCTAAAAACGAGCCTATCATATTTACAGCAAGCGTTCCGTATGGAAATATTGATTTTGTCTGCATGACCTGGTTGACCCATGTGGAGAGTGAAAAACGGGCCACAGAGCCGATTGCCCCGCCTATAATTACCAGTATAAAGTTAAACATATCAGCCCCGCGCCCCGGCAATTTCCGATTCATTATAAATGCGCCTGTTCTGTTCCACCTTGTTCATGGAATAAAGATGAATCCCCTTTACCCCGTGTTTGATGAGGTGGTTAATCTGGCCGACGGTATATTTTACGGTCTCATCGCAGACAGGGTTGTCTATCGCGCAGGTGGAAGTAGCCGTCCTGAAGCGCTCCGGAATCGCGACGCCGCACATGGCCGTCATTTTTTCAAGATTTAAAAGCTTTGTAGCGGTCATTATGCCGGGCATTACAGGCACCCTGATTCCGGCCTTTTGCACCCTGTCCTGATAGGAATAAAAATAATCGTTATCAAGAAAAATCTGGGTTGTGATAAAATCAGCGCCCGCGCCCACTTTTATCCTGAGCATCTCAATATCCTTTTCAAGCGATGCGGCCGCGGGGTGTTTTTCGGGATATCCGGCGACGCCGACGGAAAAATCAAGGCCGCTTTTTTTGATAAAACTTACAAGGTCGGAGGCGTGAAAAAAATCCTTTATCGGATTCTTTACGTCTTTGGGCAAATCGCCGCGCAGGGCCATTATATTTTCCACCCCTTTGGCTTTCAACTCTCCGAGTATTTCTGTTATGGAATCTTTTGTGGCGTTAACGCAGGTCAGATGCGCCAGCGCCGGTATTTTATAATGGTTTGTTATCTTGTCGGCTATTTCAACGGTCCTGCCGCGGTTAGACCCGCCCGCGCCGTATGTGACAGAAACAAAATCGGGTTTTAATTCCTTAAGCTGGTCAAGGGTTGAATAAATAACGGAAATATCCGTCTCCGGTTTTGGAGGAAATATCTCAAGAGAAAAAGTAAACTTTTTGGCCTTTAAAATGTCGCTGATCTTCAATTTTCGCTCCGTTTGTAACGATGTTTTGTAAATCAGAGACATTATTATATAAATACGGGGTTTTTACAAGAAATTTTATATGCCATATAACAAGAAAGGGCGGCTTTTCAGCCGCCCTCTATACTCTCTCCTGTCTACTATCTGAGAGTTCTTGCTCTAATAGAATGTTAAATTGTCAACCCAGAGCTGCCTTGCCTGCGGGTAAACGTTTGTCTGCCCCACGCTCTGGAACTGTATCTGTTTTGCATGCTTTAAGACGACTGTTATCGGGCATCCGCTTGCCGCGTCCGATGGCAATCCGGGCGTATTTCCCGGCGATGTCTTTGTACAGCCGTTCCAGAACCTTCCGCCTGAAGGGCTCGCTGTCGCACCCCAGCCATACTGGGTTAACGAGGAGAATGGTATTGTAAACTGCGTCCACGTCGCGGGCGCCACGAATACAAAGTTCCACTCGTCGCTTCCGGTGAATGAGGAAGGCGTGATTGAAGTTGATTCGTCGCAGTTGCCGTTGGTTGTCGTGGTAAAAGGAACCTTGAATTCCCATCCGGACGCGTATCCGTCGCCCTTGGCCCAGAACTTCATGCCCGTAAAACGGCTTACGTCAACTTCATAACAGGTCGGCTCGCCCGCTCCATTAATGAGCTGTGTGCCCATGCCGATGAAACCATAAGTGTAGCCTGTAATTGTTTCAGAAGCAGGTTCTGTGGTAACACTGTCTGTCGTTACATAACCGGTCACCTGCGCGGCGTAAGATGAATTATATCCCGGGGTTGACATCGCGAAAGGAGGAGTCGTTCCGAGCTTCCATCTTGTGGCCCATGTCTGGGACATCGGCCAAACATAAGATGTGCCGTTATTTACCGGCCCGTTGTCGTCGTAGGTGATCCAGTAGCCGCCCCAGAGATTCACATCGTCGCCGTCTTCGCAGTCGTCAACAAGCGCCCCGGGTGTCTGGGTAAAAGTCGGGGTGATTGTGGATGTCATTGTGATTGTAAAAGTCGGGGTAATCGTTGATGAATTGGTGAATGTGGGTGATACGGAAAATGTCGGAGATATGGTCGGTGACAATGTGTTGGTTTTAGTCATTGTAATTGTGGGAGTGTTGGTGGGCGTTCCCTGCGGCCCCGGCGCTGAAACGGTGTTGTTCTTTTTGCAGCTAGCCCAGGCCATGATTAAAACAAGAGCAAAAATAAATAAAACTTTTCCTTTCATAATACCCTCCTTGATTTTTATTCCCGGAGTAATTTTATAATATAAACGGGATTTGTCAAGGGGTAATGGGAGAATAAAAAAAAGGACGGGCCTTAAGGCCCGTCCTTTTTGATATAAAAAATATCAGTTAGTTAGCAGAGTATGTTACAGCGTCATAATAAATGGTTGCGCTAGGAACATTTGCCGCGTCTTTAACCTGAACGCCCCACTGATTAACCAATTTTGCCGGGGTTGCGTCAGACTGTCCATAATAATATGCAGTGTACCAGCCTGCTGCCGTAACATTTACAGACGCTCCGTTATGCCAGATCCAGTTGTCTGATCCTGCCGGGCGCGGATAAGTTCCAGCAGTAACTGTAACTTCCTGTGCGAAAACCGTTATTGTGGCTCCAATTAATGATGCAGGAACATAAACCTGCGCAGTGACTGTCAGGTTTGAGAAGTCAATCTGACCGAAATAGCCGCTTGCTGCTCCGCCGGTGCCGTATCCATAAGCTGCGTTATTCCAGTTGAACTGTGTCTGTAACTGAGAAGTTCCGTTCGTCGTTGTGAAAAGCACTCCGCTTAATTCAGCAACACCGAGATCATTTGAAGCACCAGCCTGAGTGCCGACCCATGAAAGAGTTGCCGATCCATCCGCGCTGCCTTTTCCTGCCCAACCTGCAGCTGATTCATTTGATGCCCCCGCAATCCAGCTTGAATTCTGAGTCGGTGCCGGGCTCGTCGGAGTTGTGCTGCTTTTCTTTGCGCATGAAACGAATGACATTGCTGCAACTACAAGAAGAACTACTACAATTACTGATAAAAACTTCTTCATCTCTTACCTCCTAAAATTTTTTATTTCTCTTTCTTCCCTAATCATCCTGCAATATTATATCTAAAAAAAACTTCAAGTCAACTATTTTTAAAACGTTAATTTAGTAGTATTTCTTAATGAGCTCTTTTACCCGTTTGACAGCCACGGGGAAAAACTCAGCCTCGTTCGCCGCTTTTATTGCCTTGTCCTCTGTCTTTAAAAAATCCTGGCCCTCGTATTCAATGGCCATAAAGCCGTTATATTTGTTTTTTGCCAGTAATTTCATGGTCTTTTCAAGGTCAAAATCAGAGGTTTTTTTGCCGTTTTTGGATATTGTGTGTATCTTGAAGTGGACATATTTGGTGTATTTCATGGTCTTTTCCATGGCCCCGTAAATGTCCTTATCATGGTAGTTCCCTGTATCAAGATTAAGCATGAAATATGGCGAATCAACATCTTTGAGGTATTTAAGGGTGGAATCCGCGTCCGGTAAAAATCCTCCTCCGTTGTGCGGCTCTAACACCAGCGTTATCCCTTTTGTCCCTGCGTATGCCGCGGACTTTTTCATGGAAGCCACTGCTTTTGCCCAGAGCGCCTCCCTTTTACCCTGCGGCGGCCAGCCGGCAAAAACCCTTACAACCGGCGCGCCGAGTATCTCAGCCGCGTCAATTGATTTTTTTACATAATCCTCATTTGACGCCTGCGCCGCGTCATCCTCATTGCCGAAGTTATTTCCCGGCGAGAGGCAGGTGATTGTGAGGTTGCGGTCCGTGGCGTATTTTTTTATTTTGCGCAGGTATGCCGCGTCAAGGGATTCAAGGTGCTCGTTTATAAATTCAATACCACCGAGCCCCTGTTCCGCGAACATATCCATAAGTTTATAGGCGTCAACCTTTTTCAGGTCGTATGAGTGGTGTAGCGAGTAGGTTATTGCCGCGAGTTTAAAGGCCATAATTAAACCCCTACTTTTTCAAACTTTTTCGACTTCGCCGATTTGAAGGCGGCCAGCATCACGGCCATTGATTTCATTCCCGATGTACCGTCGCTTATGCATTCCTGTTTTCCCTGGCAGCAGTCCGCGAAATGCTGTATGGGTTTGCCTGTTTTCGGGAGCTCCGGAACCGTGAATTTAATCTCATTGTTGCCGCCGTACGGGTTTTTGAGGTCCACGTAGAACCCGCTTAAGCGCTTGCCGCCCTCTGTGCCGCCGTGCCAGACTGTCGCCCTGCCCTTGTCGCCGTAAACAGTCACGGTCTGCTCATAGGGATTCGTGCACCAGGAAGTTGAGAATGTCCCCATTGTGCCGTCGGTGAAGTTTATAACGGCCTCGACAGAATCCTCAAGGTTATATTGTTTTTTAACAAGGTTGGCCATTGTGGCCGCGACGTCTTTTACGTCCCTGCCCGTGATGTATCTTATAAGGTCAAGTATGTGGATGCCGACGTCAACGGATACGCCGCCGCCTGAGAGTTTTTTGTCAAAAAACCAGGGAGAGTCGTCCGACCAGTTTTCAGGGCCGGCGTGGCCGATTTTTCCCCTGACCGATACAAAATTTCCGAGCGCCCCGCTGTCCAGCGCCTCCTTAAGCGCCTGATGGGCCGCGTCAAAACGCTGGCTCTGCTCGACCATGAGCAGGACTTTATTATTTTTTGCGGCTGTAATCATCGCCTTCATGGCGCGTACGGTTATTGACATTGGTTTTTCAACAAGCACATGTTTTTTATTGCACGCGGCAAAAACCGCCATCGGCGCGTGGAGGTAATTCGGCGTGCAGACAGAAACCGCGTCGGCACCGGATTCCTTTATCATCTTTTTGTAATCGCTGTAAACCGAAGGTATCTCAAACATGCCCGCGAGCCTGTCAGCCTTTGCCTGGTTTATATCGCATATTGCCACAACCTCGGCGTTCGTTGTTTCCTTATAACCGGGCAGATGGAGCCTTTCAGCTATTTTCCCGGCGCCTATAACAGCAACCTTTAATTTTGCCATAACATTTTCTCCTTATATAATATTTGAGTTAGAACTATCGATGAAGAAATAATATCTTACGAAAACGCTTTTGTCAAGATTGAAAATAAAAACGGAATCGTTGAAATATGTCAGGCGGGGATTTTTGGAGGACGTTCCGTCAACAATCAGGCCGGTGTAAATATCTCAAAGGTAAAACTATAATAACACTTCCGGCTTTTTCTTCCGTCAATTCCTCAAGCGTGTCCAGTTGACGGACGGCCGAGAAAAATACCCGCCTGACATATAATACCGGGCGGCCATCATTCGACAAGCTCATGATCCTGAGTTTATCGAAGGATACGGGGCCGCCCCTGCAATTTCTTTTATTTAAACTTCAAACTCCATGATATTTCCAGCGTGTTGTCCAGCCTCTGGAAAAGGTACGCTATATCAAGATTCATGGAAAACTCTTTTCTCTGGCCAAACACAAAATGTCCTATCCCCAACCCCACCATATATTCCTTGTACGACTCAAAATCAAGGGTCTGCGTGTAGCCGCCTCGTATATCAATATAATCCCATATATTCTTTTCAAAACCAAATTTTATAGTATCCAGGTCCGATACGGTCATTGCCGCCATGAAGTCTTTTATCTTGTACCTTGCGCCCAGGTCGGTAGTCAGCCCCACTCCCTGCATGTAAGTATTCGCCGTTCCTTCCCAGTTCGAGTTCCACCAGAGCGCGGAGAGCGCGTCCTGTACAAACGCGCCCACCTGAATTTCGGGCGATAACGGGTATAGCACGCCGAAATCAAGCCCCACGCCGCCCGCGCTTCCCTGCACGCTGCCCGGCGAAGGGTCCGTAGTGTCGCCATAACCGGCGAACTGCAGTTTAAAATTTGCGCCCAGGCAGAGGCCGTTGATTCCGAAGCGGCCCAGGAGCCAGTCGAATTTTTCCGCGTATGAAAAATAAATTGTTTTTTCATCAAAGAGCGAGTCGCCCGAGACTATGACTCCCAGCCCCGCCGCCCTGTACTGGTTTATGGGATAGACCAGGGCGCTGTAATTGTAGGGCACTATATCCCTGTCCTTTGCGTACATAAATGTAAATTCCTTGTACGGGTCGTTTACAAGCCCCGCGGGGTTGTAGAATATCGCCGAGGCGTCGTCTGCCACGGCCGTGAAGGCCCCGCCCATTGACTGGGCCCTTGCCATTCCTATATTTATGAACGCGCCCGGCGCCTGCGGTGTGTCGGCAAAAGCCGCGGCAGATATAAAGACCGCAATCAACAACGCGAAAAGTATTTTTTTCATGCGCGGCACCCTATCTTACCAGGGCGATGCTGTAAATTGTCTGGTTCTGTGACACAGCATCTTCAATTTGTATCTGAAGGAGATACCTGCCGTTTAAGCACATCCTTCCGTTATCGTCCCTGCCGTCCCATGTATCCGTATTAAGCGGCCCCACCGGCCTTAAGAGCCCGTCAACAACGGTCCTCATAAGCTTCCCGGCCATGTTGAATATCTTAAGAGTGGCCTTTACGCTGGAATCGCTCTGCGACGCGCAGACGTATTGTATCGATACGGGCCCCCTGTTCGGGGAAAAAGGATTGGGCGCGATATTGCTGGAAGTAATCCCTACAGACTGCCCCGCGGAAAACGCGGTAAACCCTGCCATTAACAGCAACGCAAGCAATATTTTTTTCATAAAACCTCCTGATTATTATATGAACGAATATGTGATAGCGGTTTTAAACATCGGGAAAGGCAGCGCGAGAAGCTCGACTTCCCATTTCAGATAATCCCCGAAAGGTATAACTGCCCCGGTCGAAAACACCGGCATGAAGAGCCATGCCAGGTTCTTGCTTACGCCCGTGTCGTCCTTTTCCCATACCCTGGTATAAATCCCGCCGCCGCCGATCTGGAAGCCTCCGAAATTAAAGGCGATCCTTACATCCTGCATCATATTTAAATGAAGCTCTTCCCTGCCGGTGGGATTGTAGGCGATGAAATACATGTCGTCAAAATACTGGGTTACGTTTATAACTCCCTCAAAGCCGGATTTCCACGCGAAGGTGAGCCTGCCGTAGGATGGCATTTTTATAAGTATGGTGCCGTCGGCATCGGGGTCCGACGTCTCAATGGTTTTCGCAATATCAGCCAGGTCTATTGTCTGCGGCAATACATGCGAAATAGCCGAAGCAGGGCCGCTGTATTTAAGCTCGGGCGCTATCGCGAAATCGGCTCCAAGCTCAAGGCTGTCCTTGTTAAAATGGTAGGACGTTCCGAACCGCAGCCCCCACGCGTCGGAAACAAGGTTGGCAGTCGCGCTCTCGGCCGTGGAATTATCCGCGCTGTTGTTAAATTCAACAGAGGGCTGCCCCGACTGCGTTGCCGTGCCGTCAGCGCTGCCGCTTGCGTTAAGGAGGAACCTTGAGTCATAGTGGTCAAGTACCGCGCCCACGCCCCACTCAGGCGTTAATTTTCTGCCTATTCCGAATGATGTCACTATGTTATCCGCCTGAAGGTTCATTATAGCGTTCAGCGTGGCCTTGACGTCGACGTTCACAAGCGGGTTTGACGGATCCGTGATACTCATCTCTGTTTCAAGCCCGGTAAGCATGACCGTCAAATCCATTGACTGCTTATCCTCCCTGGCGTAGCCGAAACCCGCCTGGCCCTTAGCGAACGGCGCCATGATTTCAAATCCGGTAAACCCCGTCCCCTCTGCGATTTGCCCGCTTACTGAATTGAGGTTGGTTGAAACCCCGGGATTTATGGTTATATTATTTATTCCTCCGCCGCTTCCGCTTGTACCGAGCATGCTGCCAATCTGGTTATTTACAGCGGTTTTCAGGGCCCCGTTAAATCCACCGTTCATAAAAAGCCCTGCCGTGTTGCTTGATAATATAGGAAAAGGTACAAGATCCAGCGATGCCTGCCCGTTGTTTAAAAACGCGAGTACCGCCGGGTTATCCGATGTAAAACTCGGGTTATAGTCAAGCGTTGATACAGCGCCGCCCTGGCGCAGGCCGTCGCCCCTCGAACCGTACATCCAGTCAAAATCAAAACCCATATTCACATAAAAATCCCCGCCGCTAAAACTCGTAACAGCCATCTGGGGAGATGACAAAACCGCAGGGGTGATTATCAATAATGAAATAAAAAAGAAAGCGGAAAGGAATAGTTTTCTGGTTTTCATATTACCTCCGGTAAATATTTTTTCCCTGTTTTATATAGAGAATTATACAGCATAAAACGGGAAAGTCAACCAAAGGTTGAACGGCTGGAAAAGTTACTTGTCGCCTTCCATGAAATCAAGCAGTTCGGCGGTGATGAGCCTTTTATATATCCTGCCATATTCCTGTTTCTGCTCCCAGATGACCTCATCAATGACAGGCTTTATTTCATCATTATCGTGCTCGATCATTTCGATCTCGGAGTCCTGGCCGAACCTGGTGACCTTGATAATTTTGAATTCCTCAAGCTTTACGCAGGCCTCTTTGAGTTTGCTGGATGGTATTTTGAGAAGTTCTGATAGTTTTGTTATGGATATCTTCTTCTGGTTATGGTGCTTGTTATAGCAGATAATCCCCAGCGCCTCTTTTGTAGAAAGCAATTCTTTAATTTCCGCGAGTCTCTGTAAATCCCCCATTGAGATCGCCGCCTTTCAAAATGTATTTATTTCCTGTCATACAAAGTATATTGCATGAATCAACTTTTGTCAAGTTTTTTGTAAATATATAGTTATCTTACACAAAACCTAACAAAACTTCGATTTAAAAGTTAAATTCATTTATATTTATAAGGTGGTTTTACGGTAAAATCAATGCAAAAAAAAGCCTGAACCGCCCCATTTTTATTTATACGTTTTAAATCAAGCGTTGAGTGAATTCCAGAGTAAAATCGAATTGTTGTGAATCAGCTTTCCCCGCTTAATCAAGTATTGCAGCTTTTCTTTTAACACAAAAAGCGTCAGTTCGTCAAGACCTATTTTGGATGAAATCTTTTTTCTGATTATTTTCGACGGAGCGTATTCCCTGCCCTCTTCCGAGAAATCCGCGACATAAACTATTTTTGAAAGGCCGTCCATTCCGGGCTTACCGGCGGTGTGATTGGCGATGGCGTCCAGTATTGAAGCGTCCCTGATCCCGAATTTCTCCCTGGCCACATACGGCCCTATATAACAATGGTAAAGCGCCTTTATTTTTTTTGAGACCGGATCCATTTTGATTGAGTATTTTGAAATATACCGGCGGATTTCTTTTTCAGGAAGGTCCTTTGCGCAGTCGTGGAGAAGGCCGGCAAGCGATGCTTTTTTTACATTAATGGAATATTTTACGGCGAGCCTTTCGCATATCTCCGAGGTTCCCAGCGAATGGGCAAATCTCGCCGGTGTCACCATTTTTTTTAACAGTTCAGCGCTGCCCGAATCCATTTTTATCTTGAATGAAGGAGCCAGAACGCTATAAAGGCAAGCGGTATTATCACAATAACCGCCCTTATGAGGAACCTGGCCGCCCTGTCCGAGAGCCCCAGCGATTTCAGGCGCATGTCATGCTCGGCCATATTTATCTTTTTGATTATCTCTTTATCATTCTTTTTCCCGGCGTTTTCATTTGTTTTACCTGCCATGGCACTCTCCTTAAATATCTTTTTTAATCCCGGTTATTATTGCATAAAGCGCCTTAAATTTCACCCTGTTTTTTTATTCCTGCAGCGTGGTAAAGAGCACGCCCCTCATTATCTGCTTCTGAAAAACAATGAACCCGAACAGCGTGGGCACCATTGATATCGTAACCGCGGCCATTACCACGTTCCACGGCTGGCCGTCCTCTATTATCTTGTATATCCCGAGCATCAGGGTGTAAATCCCCGGCTCGTTGGTGACGATGAGCGGCCAGAAGAATGAGTTCCAGATGGTTACAAAATTCAGTATCGCGATTACCGTTATGATGGAGCGCGATATGGGAAGTATGATCCTGAAGAATATTGATGTCTCGCCGTAGCCGTCAACCCTGGCCGCCTCTATAAAATCGTTCGGGAGCTTGTCAAAAAAGCTTTTGAATATGAAAATGTTAAAGGCGTTTGCCAGCCCGGGCAGAATAAGCGCCCAGTATGTGTTGATAAGGTTAAGCTTGAATAATCCGGGTATTGAAAAATCCCTCATAAACAGGTAAAGCGGAATGGCAATGGTCTCAAAAGGAATCATTATGGTCGAGAGCAGCAGCGCCATTATTACCTGGTACATGGGCGGCCTTAATTTAGAGAGCGAATAGGCGGCCATCGCCGATATGAGTATCTGTCCCGCCACCACCGCTCCGGCGACAAGTATTGAGTTGAAAAAGTAAAGGCCGAAGGGCGCGAGTTCCCACGCCCTGGAAAAGTTTGAAAGATCCGCGCTGAAATTCGCCGCAATTACCGCCACCGGCGCGAATATCAGCTTCACCGGCATAACAGCCATGAGGAGCATCCATATAAAAGGAAGCGACGTTAAAACCGCGCCTATGGTAACCGCTATCCCCCACACATTATAGATAAGGCGGTTCTTTTTATCCTTCATCTCATACGCGGGAAAAAGGTACCTTGTGTCGTCGGACTGATAATATTTTTTGCCTGCCATTATCTCGCCCCCTTCCTTGAATTGGAAAGGTTCATCCTGAAGAGCGTTATGGTCACCAGCAGGAATAGGAAGAATACCGCGACTCCCGAAGCGTAACCAATATCCATATACAGGAAGGCCTTTTTATACATATATGTGGCGATAACCTCGGAGGCCCCTTCCGGCCCGCCGTTGGTCATTATATAAACCTCGGAAAAAACCTGAACGCTGTTTATTATCTGTATAAAAACAACGGCCAGCATTACCGGCACAAGCGACGGGAGTATGATGCTTTTTATCTTGGTCCATACGCTTGCGCCGTTCAGGGCCGCGTCCTCAAAAAGGTTCCTGGGGATGTTCTGGAGGCCGGCCATATAAATAAGCATTGCCCAGCCGGTGTTCTTCCAGACAAATACAATGGCAATTGACAAAAGCACAAGGTTTGAATTCGTCAGCCAGCCTATTGCCACCTGGTGGCCGCCGGCGAAAAGAGTCAAAATTGAATTGATAATACCGAAGCCCTGGTTATACATCCATTTCCATAGTATGGCCGCCGGCACTGCAGGCGTCAGGAACGGTATAAAATAGAGTATCTTCATGAGCGAGCTTCCGTGCCTTGCCTCATATATATACAGGGCCAGAAAAAGGGGCAGCCCGGTCCCCAGGAGTATTACTATGGCCGACAATATGCCCGAATGAAGGCAGGCATCCAGAAATTTCTGGTCTGTGAGTATATTGATAAAATTCGCCAGCCCCACGAAATCAGAGCTGTTCAACGTCTGGAATTTTCTGAAGGCTATGGAAAATGTCTTTACTATGGGCATCCAGGAAAAAAGCAGGAATATTATAAGCGCGGGCGATACCAGCCCCACGCCGAGCGTGCTTTTCTGCGCGCGGTAGCGCCTCAGTTTTTTGAAATCCTGCTTTTTGTATTCCGGCAGCGGCTTTGAGGGCCTCATCTTTGCCGGCACATCGCGCAGCTGCATGCCGTAGCGCCTGTACCTGAAAACCTTTTTGAGCTTCTGCGTCTGTGAAAGGGTGTCCGGCAGCTTTATAACATTGACCTGGTTTACTTTCGTAAGATCCGATGAAGCCAGGATCCTTAAACCGGAGCCCGCTGAAGGCTTTTCAATTTTTTCCTTTTTCCTGCCGGAAATATCAATGACATTTTCTGTCGTCAGCCCGAGCTTGAGCTTGATTATTGGCAGCGAGGTGTCCTCTTTTTTGTGGCTGCTTAACTCCTCTTCCACCATGCCCTTTATGGCATTCTCTGAGAGCTCATTGCCCACTTTTCCGAAAATGTCGTCACTCATTGTATTCTTTTTTTACCCTTTCCATAAAGTCGAAAAGCACCTGGTTGTAATCCACGTCCCTGTCTGTGAATATCTTTTCCAGCACATACCTGTTGAAATCCTCCCTTATCATGGGCCATTTGTAATAAGTGGGTTCCGCGTGCGCGTAGGACAAAAGCCCCTTCACGTTGGCGAACTCCGGCCTGTTGATGAGGTTCGTGGCGCATGAAAAATCGCCCGGAAAAATTATCATGTTAAGCTCCTTCATCCTCATGAAACGCGAAAGCTGCGTCAGCGGAGAGAGCCTGTGTTTTATATATTCAAAGGCGAGCTTTTTCTTTTCCGGTGATATGGTGTCGTTTATTATAAAAGCTTCCCCGCCCGCGTGCCATGCCTGCACCCCGCCGTCGCCCGCCGGAAGCGGCACGATCTCCACCTGCGATATGTCAAGTCCGTAGCGCCTTGCCATAACCGGAAGCCTTTTGGCCACGCCGGGCATCATGGCGATTTTTCCCGCGGAGAAAAGCTGCTCAATGTCGCTGTCATAAAGTATATTCTGCGGCGGCATGGCGTTGTATTTGAATTTTAACGAGCTCCAGAATTTCAGGGCCTTTATAACCCCGGGATTGTTCAGGTTAATCTTTCCGCCGGAGACCACATCCCCGCCCGCCTGCCATATAAAATCAATGAAATAAAAAATATCAGGCGGAAGGGCAATGCCCCAGGTGTCCGGGAATTTTTTGTTTATGATGTCGCTGTAAAGAATTATGTCGTTCCATGTCTTCGGCGGGCCGGTAAGGCCGCATTTGTCAAAAATGTCCTTGCGGTAAAAAAGCGTGGTGAAATATGAGTCGTAGGGTATGCCGTAAATGTCGTCCCCCACCTTTACGGATTCCCACATAATGGAAGGCATATAATCCTTCTGGTTCCATCCGCCCGTGAATTCATTGAGTTTTGAAAGGAAGCCGTACTTTGCCATGGAAGGTATCGCGGTTATGGGTATGTGCACCACATCGGGCCCCTTGCCCGAGGCCATCACGCTTACGAATTCCTGGGGCTTGTATTCCCTTGAGATTCCCTTTATCTTAACGCCGGGGAACATTTTTTCAAAGGTCTCGGATTCGGAGTCCCAGACATCAAGCTGGTTTTTATCCGCCGGGGATGGCATGTTCCATACGGTCAAAACCGTAACGTCCCCGTCCTGCGCCTTTGCCTGTGAAAACAGCATGGCCGCAAACAGGAACGCGAGCGCAAGTTTCTTTTTCAAGTTTTACCCCGTTTTTTTAATTGGTTCTGGAAAGCATATCTTTCGCTGCCGTGGTCCAGTAATTTTCGCTTTTATCCTTTAAAATGTCCTGATACTCGGCCCTGGCCGCCTCTTTATTGTTGAGCCTTAAATAACAGTCCGCGAGCCTGAGCTTTACGTCCTGCGGATTTAATCCGCCGTTATATTTTTTATTCACATCTTCCCATACCTTTGCCGCGTCTGAATAGAGCCCCTGCTGGAAAAGCGCGTACGCTCTGCCGCTTAAGGCCTCGCCTGCGAGCGGGTTGGACGGGAATTTTTTCAGGAAGTCGTCATAATAGGCCATGGCTTCCTTATACTGCCCGTTGGAATAATATGAATCCGCGGTGCCCAGATACGCAGCCGGTTCGGACTTTGTCCCCTTGTAATTATTTATTACGGACATATACGCGGCCTGCGCCTTTTCGTATTTTTCCTTTTTGGTCCTGAATAGGCCGTACATGCCCGCCTGCGGGTCGTCCAGTATCTGCCTGTTCATCATATACGCCGCCTCGGCCACTCCCTGCGCGGCCTTTACCTCGTTGGCGGCCCTGAAATTAACAAAAAGCGAGCTTCCGACAACAGCTATGGCGCAGACAACAACCCATATGATAACGTTTTCCGAATGCTTTTTTATATAATCATACGAGCCATTGACGAGTTCCTGCGCTTCGTTCCTTTTTACCAGCTTGATGACATCCTTGTGTTTCATCTTCTTTTCCATTTAAATAACTCCTTTAAAGTGTTTTATCTTTTGGGCTTACTTTAAAAACATCGTCAGTCCGATTCTGAAAGTTATGAATGAATAAACATCGCCAGTGCCGCCGTTGACCGAGCACTGGTTGTAAAGGGCCTCTACGTTGGCCGCGAAATCATTTGTTATCGGGTAACGCAGCCCGCCGCCGAGCAAAAATCCGAACGAAGTCTCTGATGAAGAGGCTGAAGTGGCCGCCGAGCCTTCGCCTGAAATGGAGTCGTAATTGAGCATGTAAATCCCTATGCCGAATTTGGCGTAGGGCCAGACTATGAAGTCGGGCAGGTAAGGCGCGTAAACAGCTTCGGCGTCAAAAACAGTCGCCGAAAAAGGAGCCGGAGCGCCGCTTATTTTATAGGGCATCGTGACATAAGAGAGGCCGCCGCCGACCGAAATTTCCTGGTCGAGCCCTTTTCTGGCGGATATGCCGCCGTCAAAACCCACGTTTAGATTGTCATCTGTTCCCAGGACTGGATAGCCCACCCCGAGATTCGCGTCAACGACCCAGTAGTCCACATTTACCTGATAAGCCTGCGCGGCCGCTGCCATTAAAACAAGAACCCCCAGAAACATGAATACTTTTTTCATTTGCGCTCCTCCTTAAGTCCGTAATAAAGGCGCATTTCTCCGCGCCCTTTAAAACCCCTTTATTATTTCTTCGCTGTTTCTTTCAGCTTCTTTTATATCTTCCAGGCTCAATCCCGCGGCAAGCATTATTTTTTCCCTGCCCTGTATGTCCACGAGATTTTCCGGCGTATGCGTGTCGGTGTTAAATACAAGTTTCGCGCCGGCTTCTTTTGCCGTCTTTGCCACGTGGCTGTTTGTTAAATTATGCCCCGCGCGCGCCGTTATTTCAAGGCAGACATTTTTCTGCTTCGCGAGCGCCGCCTCTTCCGCGGTGATATGGCCCGGGTGCGCCAGAATATCCACTCCCGCCATTATCGCGGCCCTGTTCGAGCCGGGTTCAACGGGCTCCACCGGAGACTCTCCGTGGAACACAACGACCTGGGCGCCGAGCCGCCTTGCCTGCTTTACGAGCCCGGCCACAAGCGAAGGCGCCACGTGGGTTATTTCCACGCCCGCCAGGCATTTAATATCTTTATAGGCCCTGTTGGTTATTTTACAAACCTTCAGGATCCGTTTTATGACAAAATCAATGTTGGAACTGTCAACGTGGTCGGTTATGGCAACCGCCCTGTAACCCTTTTTCCGTGCCCGCTGTATGAGTTCCGAAGGTAAAAGATCCCCGTCCGAGAACAGGCTGTGAGTGTGCAGGTCGATCATAAAAGCCCGCCTTATTTAATGGCAAAAGGGATGGTTTTTCTTCTTTTTTCCCTTCTACTCTCTACTTTCTCCTATCTAATCTCTCAAATTTTGCGAAGCAAAATTTGGTGCCCTCGAGACGAATCGAACGTCCGGCCAACGGTTTAGGAAACCGCTGCTCTATCCACTGAGCTACGAGGGCACGTTTGATAACAGTGGTTTGCTACAAGGTCATATTTTATTAGAAATATATATAATTGTAAAGGTAAATTTGGATTGTTTTTCCAATGACTTTTCTGATTGGCGGACGTGTTCAAAGTCAGTGAGGAAAATGGTTGGCGGTGGCAGGAATGTTTAAAAAAGGGTGTGCGTTTGTGGGGGAAAAGAAAAAATTAATCGAGGACTTTGAAAGACATTTGAATTTGTCCAATCTGTCGGAATCATCGAGGAAAAGCTATTTGGCGGTGATAAAAACTCTGTGCGCAAAAGGCGATTTAATTCAGTGCGGAAAGGCTTGGATTGAGGATACGGTGTCGCTGAATCCAGGTCTGAAACCCGCAAGCAAGAAAAGTTATATATTGGCGTTACGGCATCTTTACGGTTGGCTGATGGAAATAGGCGTGAGGCAAGACAACCCTGCCAAACTCGTTAAAATTCCCCATGTACGCAACGGCAAGCCTCGATATTTCAAAGAGCATGAAATACAAAAAATATTCAGTTCGGTCAAAGGCGTTAGAAACAGGCTGATAATACACTTTCTTTTTTATTGCGGATTAAGAGCAAAAGAGCTTTTAGGGCTGACCAAACAGGATGTCGATTTTGACAGCCGTATAATAGCTGTGACCAATGGCAAGGGTGATAAATACCGAGAGGTTCCCTTTCCACCCTCTATGATACCGCTTATAAGGACTTATTACAGGCGATACTCAATAGAAAATCACCTCTTTTTCTCGGTGCAGGACAGGGATAAACCGCTTACATACGAGGCGTTAAAATGCATGTTCCGTCACTTGGGAAACCGCCTCGGCATCCACATATCAGCCCACCGATTCCGCCACAGCTTTGCCACGTTCCTGTATAACCGAGGCTGTGACCCTGACACCGTACAGAACTTTATGGGTCATTCGGATTTCGCCACCACAAAAAAATACCTCTACGTAATGGCAGCAACAAGGCGGTTAAAATACGATACTGCTGATTTGGGGGATATTGTTAAATAGGTGTTCATTTTTCCTATAGAGGGCGATAAATCTGCCGATTACTTTATTGCTTTATCCTTAAATTGTTCTTTTTAATCTCTTCTTTTATATAATTTTCCCTTATCCCTTTTAAATTATCATCCCAAAATTTTTCGCCCTCGGCAGAATACTCTTTTATAAAATCATCAACGCTATTTATGCGCATTATATTGACTCTTATTTCATGGAAACCGTCATCAGCATCGCTCACATAACCACTAATAGTCTCATTATACCAATCAATTATATATTGTTTATGGCTAAAAGTCGTATCAATCAAATCCTTTCCATCCCAATGATAAATAGTCGGAAATTTAGGCACTGTGTTTAGGTTATCTCCTTCATCCTCAATTATAGGGTCGAAACCGATAATTTCATTTTCTCCGCTATCCTCATGTTTGAAAATTCCCACTCCATGAAAATACATTTTTGATATATTTGCATCTTTAAAATGGTCATCAACTAACGAAACCAACCGGATTTTTGGTTCACAGCCAGACCCGTTGCAATCATAATCCGCTATTACAAGGGTATATATCGGTTTTTTTATTACTCCCACTAAATTTTGTGGTTGTATTCTATTCCCCAAATCACATACTTTTATTCCGTTTTTGCTTTGATATAAAAGATATGGTCGTCCTAATATACTGAAATCATGCAAATTATTATTTAAGGATGTTTTATCCACGCCTGACAATATTATCCTGAATATCATTGCCGTAGAAATAACCAGTACAGACATAATTATGGAAAAAATAATAATAAAACGGTTTTTAAGGGTCATATAGGGTTTCAATCTTCCGGGAATTGCGCTTTTTTCACCGTTATTTTCCACCGGTGCGGCCGGATTATTTTGCCTGCCGGCAACCTGCTTCAGTTCGCGTTTAACCACCGCCACCAGCCTTGAAAGCTGGTCCTTCTCTATAAAATCATTGGCGCCGGCGTTTATCAGTTCAGGTGCTATCACATTTGAGAGCATACCTGAGACAACTATAACAGGGATGCCCGGACTGTTCCTTTTCATATAATTAAGAACATCCACGGCCGAAAACTGCGGCATTATATAATCAACTATGGCGATATCCCATTCATTATTTTCCACTGCCTGTTTCAGCTGTTCCAGAGTGTCAACACGAAGCCAGGAGAGTTCAAAACCGGTTTCTTTTAATTCATTTACTATTAGCACAGCGTCCGGTTCGGAGTCATCAACGATGAGGACTTTCAGGGTTTTATCCATTAAACACCCTTTCCCGAAGATAGTTATTGCAATTAGATAAATAAAATGGCTAAAAACGAAAAATACCGATAGTAACGGCTTGTTGGTTATATAGTGGGGGTTTTTTATATTTTTAGAATTAAAGTTCCGGAACCCTTTGAGTCTATGTCAACTTTTTTAAACATCTCCACAACATCATATAGTTTATAAAAACGCCAATGTCAAGTTAAATGTTATTTTTTTACACGGATTATTTTTGTAAAAAATTTCAGGCAGGCGCAAATTATTACGTCGTCTTCCTTACAACAAGCTCCGGATAAAACATTTCATCCCTCAGAGCCGGATCATTTTCGCCAAGGGCCCGGACAGCTATCTCAACTGCTTTTCTCCCCATCTGAACAATGGGCTGCCTTATTGTGGTAATATCAGCGGCGTATGCTGCTATGGTGTCGTCCTGACCCACAATGGCCATATCCTCGGGAACGCGCAGCCCCGCCTTGCGCGCTTCTTTGATCAGGTTCAGCGCGAATTCGTCGCCGACCGCAACATATACCGCATCAATTCCGTTGCGCACAAAAAAATTAAAAGCGCTTACAGCCATTTCCGAGGTAAACTCGGTAAATTCGTATATATTAGCTTCCGCATCGCGCCTCTCATCAGGCTCAAAAGCTTTCAAATACCCCTGCTTTCTTTCCTTAAAACTCTGCACCACAATTGTATTTCCGATCAGCATGCCTATTTTTTTTCTGTTCCTTTGCTTCAGGTGCCTTACGGCCATTCCGGCGGCCATGGCATTGTCATAATGGACCCTGCTTCCCCGTGTGTCCTGCCCCTCTATGAATATAAGGTGTATTCCCGCTTTTTTATACCGCTCGGTTATATTTTTTTTCCCGTATAAAATTCCAGAAAACACTATCAATGCGTCCGCTTTTTTTTCGTTTAGTATCTTTTCATATATATAAACGTCCCTGCCCTCTGTTCCTATAAAAGTGTACATGCTCGTGGAGTAGTACAGCATCTCGTATTTGGTATTGAGCATCTCCGCTTCGATACCCCTCATGAGTTCGACCGCAAAGGTGGAAAAATACGAATAGCTGACGACGGCTATTGTATTTGATTTCGCGCGCGCCAGCCCCCTGGCCGCCATGTTGGGCACGTACTCCATCTCTTTAACCATTTCCATAACCCTGCGCCTGGTAACGGCGCTCACTCCAGGCTCGTTATTAATGGCGCGCGAAACAGTGGAGTGGTCTATTCCCAGTTTTTTTGCTATGTCCTTTATGGTCACAAATTTCATCGGCATTTCCTTTTTGCGTTATTTTTCCTGCAAATATCCCGGTGCGCTGTTTAATTATAGGGTATTTGCCGGAATAAATCAACGTTTGACAGGAAAAGCGGTTTAAAAAAACAGTTTAATGGCTTAATACTGCGCAGCCGGCCTTCTGTTGACGGCAATTTTTACCATCAGCCTGGCAATATTGCCGCTGTCCGATATCCCCTGAAGGACAGCGATATACAGGCCGTTTGATGCCTGATTCCCGCCGGCGGTTTCTACATCCCAGTTTGTGGCTCCACTTTCGAGCGTGGCGTTTATATTGCGGATAAGTTCTCCGTATATGTTATAAATACTTATTGTCATTTTCCCGGTTTCATTTGCGCTCCATACAAGCTGTATCCCGGCCGTGGAGCCGTTATAAGGATTTGGAACAGTTTTTATATTACCTATAAAAACGTCATTGTTTTCAAGCACCGTGACACTTTTTGCCGCAACAATCCCGGTAAGCGTCTCTGTTTTAACCACCAGTTGCATTTCATACACCCCGCTGCTAACGGATAATCCGGCGGCGTTTTTACCATCCCATAGCATAATATCCGCGGATGCAGCGCCGAATTTTATCTGGACAGGGGACGCGTTTGCCTGTTTTGTGGTTATAAGCGGCGGCACATCAAGGCTTATGCCGAGTCCTTGAGTGCCTGAAAGAAAATCCGGCGGGAAAACAAAATTAACATCAGTTATCGTCCTGACAAGTTCCCCGGCGCTGTTGAAAATATTCAGCTGGACGTAGGTTGTATTTTTTATCAGCGTTATATCTTTTGTTATATCCATCACGTGGCCGTAGGTATCCGTCTCCGCCGCCGAAATATAATATGAACCCGAAGCCGCGGGCTGTCCTCCGTCCGTTGTGCCGTCCCATGATGTAACCAGATCCGTTCCGCCCTGGCCGGCTCCCGTCATGGTGATTGTAAGCACTTCATTGCCTGAAAACCCGCCGGTTGTATTCCCGCCAACCGAGGTTAACATTCCTGTCATAACATAATCAGTTGAAACCGTCGTTATTGTTTTCACCACTTCGCCGGCTTCGTTATATACCTTTACGGTCAGAAGATATCCCGGCTTTACATAAGTGTTTATCGGTGTTGCGGTTGGCGTGATTGTAAAAGTCGACGTAAAAGTCAACGTCACAGTGCGTGTAAATGTCGGCGTATCGGTCACGGTGAATGTCATTGTACAAGTCGGCGTCGCCGTAAATGTCGGCGTATCAGTGCGTGTGTCAGTCATTGAATAAGTCTGTGTAAAAGTGGGTGTGGCCGTAAATGTATATGTAAATGTTGACGTGAATGACGCTGTATATGTTGGTGTAGATGTCATTGTGCACGTGAAAGTCGGCGTGGCAGTAAATGTGGGCGTGTCGGTATATGTGGGAGTGAATGTTTCTGTCACGGTAAAGGAAGGCGTTATTGTTTTTGATATTGTCGGTGTATTTGTTGATGTAAGGGTGAATGTCGGCGTATCAGTTGCCGTATCAGTGAAAGTCGGCGTATAGGTCCTCGTGAATGTTGGCGTATCGGTCGGTGTGAACGTATTTGTGCCGGTATAAGTCGCGCTTGACGTTATCGTGTATGTTGAAGTTGATGTGTTCGTACGGGTATATGTGGGCGTAAAAGACGGGGACGGCGTTTCAGTGGGGGTGTCCGTTGCCGTGTAAGTATCCGTAAAAGTGTTTGTTATTGTAAATGTAGGCGTGCACACATCGGCCATTAAGACGGTGGATACCACAACCGGTGACGCAAAATAGCCGAGCGACGCCTTATTGTACCAGGTGCAGTTGTCCGGATTCTGCGCCGTCATATGAATGTTCATGGGAATATCCACGCATCCTGTAAATCCCGGCTGCTTAAGTGTTATAGCATAAGTGGTTATGTGCCCGCTGTTGGAGGCGCTTATAGCACTTATCCCGGTTGCGGGGCTTACTATAGAATGCGGCCCGTCATATTGCCAGACGTCTGTGTTATTTGTCCAGTCGTCCACAAGGGTCATTGTCCCCGTCCATGCCGCCCCGCCCGTATTGCATAAATGCATGTTAAATGATACCGCCGTGCCGTTCTGAATTGCCGTGGCTGGATTCGCCGATTTTGTCAGGGTAAAGCTCGGCGGCGGCGGGCAGTAATCGCTCAATAAAACCGTCGCAACCAGAGTCGGCCGGGTAAGATAACTTAAATCGGCTTTATTGGACCAGTTCAGGCAGTATGTGGGCTGTCCGCTGTTCATGGCGACGGAATAAACATAATCATAACAGGCATTCGCGTTGAAGCCGTTGGCAAAAGTTATTATTGCGTTCGGATTTGTTCCGGAATAATCAATTTCCCCGAACAGGGTGTCCGTATATGAACCGGGCGATAAATAACTCCACAAATCCGCCGGATTCGTCCATGTATCGTTGATAACCACCGGATTGCCATGCGTCCCTCCGCCGGTGTTGCATATGTGGAGCGTGAACGTGATCGCAGCCGGCAGTGTCTTGCCTATATCTGTGGATGGATTAGCCGATTTTGATATAGTAATATTCGGCGGCACCGGGGTCGGTACAGGGGCCAGTGTAAAAGGTTCCCTGAACCAGAGTGCGCCGCAGGCTGTATCCATCGACGCTTCCCAGCTTAATGCCGTCAGAAGGCTGCCCGTAACAGGATCGCTCAATCTTTTGCCGTATTTATGCCCGCTCATTTCAACCGGCGGCCCCCATGCCCCGTTTTGCACGTAAGCAGTATCATACCAGTTATGTCCGCCGCTTGGTGTCGGCGAAGGATTTGGCGAGGCGCATGACGGATCGTAATATAAACTCACAGGCTGGCTGTCGCTTGATATTAAAGCCTGCGTGCCGTCCGCACAATTGACATCAAGCGACCATGATGCCCATAATTCCCCGGCGGAAGTATTTTGTGTATACAAGGCAATTACATTGCCTGTCTGCATTAAATACCCGAGTTGCGTTGTATTGAGTGTGTCGCATTTCGGCGTGCAACCGCCGTTGCTTATATCGCAATATGTGTAAGTGTCTATCAGATTTCCGTTTAAATAAATAAAAGCATAATCATCAACCGCGGCGCATAACTGCGCGCTTGTGGGGGTGCATGCGGCTTTTACCTGCGCCGCGTTAAATATAGCTATTATTATCAGGAATACGCTTATCAATAAATACGGCCTTATTTTTATAAAACTTTGTGAAAGAGGGACTTTTTTTAATTTTTCCATCAATAATTTATTCATTTTTTACCCTTACCGTTCCTAAACCTCTTTCTGTATTAACTGTCATCCGGCATATAAAAACACCCCGGCCTGTTTTCATCATTGATTTTTCCCCGGCACGGCGGAACCGTATTGTTGGCATAAAATGCGTTCAGGAGCTGATCCGTATTGACGGATGTTCCGGTAAATGCTATTTGTTCAAAATTATAACGGCTCCGGGTTTGCTCACGGCGGCAAATCCATCCACAGAAACAGCTGAAAGCATGTAATAATATATACCGCTTGATATGCCTTTGAAATTGGCCCGGTTTATTGTAAGAAAATTTTTGCCCGTCAACAGATTGCCATCCACATTTATGTTCCGTATGAGCCTGAATCCCTCCGTGAATATTTTAAAACTGAATGATTTTACCTCCCTGTCCGAACCCACATTTAAGGCAAGGTCATAAACGGCCGGATTGCACGGATTTGGGTATACCTCATCGACGCTTATCTTAAATTTCCCGCCTGCTTCCGCTGCCGTCGCGGTGAATGTAGGCGTTGGCTGTGTTTCGGTTGAAACGGCAGTGGCTGTATCCACCGGTGTCTGCGTCCATGTCAATTCCGGTGTCAATGTGTCCGTAGCCGATGGCGTGTGAGTTATTGTATTTACAGGTGACGGCATAACTGTTATGGAGGGTGTCGCGGTATTTGTTATTAATTCCGTGGAAACGGCAGTAGGCGCCTCTGAGCTTGTCGAAGTGGCAGATGGCATTATTGCCGTATTTGTAGCCGTGGGTATCACCGCGGTATTTGTCGTGGTTAAGGTATCTACCGGAAAAATTTGCGTTGCCGTGCCAGTAAATGTCGGGGTTGCCGAAACCGGAGTATTTGTCTGTGTATTTGTCCCTGTCGGCTGTTCCGCCACCGTGGCTGAAGCTGCCGGGCTCGGCACAACAGAACATGTAAAAGAAGGAACTGCCGAAGATGTCGAAGTGGCAGATGGCACAGCTGAATTTTCCGGAGTCAAAGTCGGCGCCGTGGGCGAATATGTTTTTGTGGCCGTTTCTGTAAAACTCCGTGTAAGCGTTTCCGTTGATGTTGCAGTGTTTGACGATGTTCCCGTTAAAGACTGCGTATTTGTAGAGGTGAAATTTATAGTCGGCGTGCTCGTGAGTGTATACGCGGCCGTAACCGTAAATGTCGCCGTCGAAATAATTTTTGTAATCGTTATGGCAGGCGCCGGCTGTGTTGCGGTCGGTGTCGGTGCCGCAGCAGTATTAATTACCAGGTACTGCCTTGTAAAAAGATATGAAAGCACTTCGTCAGAGGGCGCAAACCACATGTTGTTTGTCGCGCCTCCCGCGCCGTAGGTGTTGTAAACATAGTTTATATGGGCAGAAAGCGTAGCTTCATTTGTGTCATAAGTTCCCGGTGTGCTGCTCCCCGAATATGTCATGTGTGTATACGTTATCATCCAGGCAGGCCTTGTGCTTGATGCCGCAGCGTCGGCCCAGGCGTTTGCCTGCGCAGATGTGACAGTCGCGTAAAGCCCGTGCCTGTAAAGACTGAAAAAATTTATTGAGGTAAAATTGTCGGCATAATTCAGGCCGTCAACACCTTCCGCCCCGTGGACATACCCGGCCGTCGAAAGACAGGTCTCGTAATCCGTTTCAAGATACGGGTAGACATAATAGATATTCTTATAATTATCCGGGAACCACGATTCGAGCGTGGTCTTAGCCGCACCCACGTAAGTTGCCAGGTTTGTACAGTTTATTGTGTTCTGCGGGTGGCTTGTTGAATGGTTGAAAACGGACCATCCCGCGTTAAAAAGCGCCGTCAACTGTGTCCTGCTCATATAGGCCCCGTTCCCTATCCAGCTGGTAACAATTGCCATTCCGGCCCTTAAGTTAAGGGCCGAAAACATAGGGTAGTCAACGGTATAGTCCGTGGCATACCCGTCATCGAAGGTAAAGGAATATGCCCATTTTTTATTGTTAAAAAGGGTCGTCTTTGTGGCTGCACCTGTTCCACCCGCTGTCCAGTTCACAGCGGTCACTAACAGGCTGGAAGCTGTCTGTGTAAGGGAAAACCAGCACGTGCCCGCTGCCGGATCGTAATTGTTTGGTATTTCAGCGCCGTCGGCTGTCACATTGCAGGATGCGGCCGTGCCAACCGAAACGCTTATTGTTATCTGCCTTTTCAATATGTCAGCCGGTATGGCGGAATAATCCAGGCCGAACGCGTACTGCTTATCAGCAGCGGCGGCATTCACGCAGGCGATAAGGACAACGGCCAGCGCCGCCGCAATTGCAATCGGCCTTTTCATTTCCCCACCCCATTTTTATATATCTTCTATTTTGTAAATATTATCCTGGAATATCCTGTGCCGGTGGAGCCGTTTGATGTTACGGAAACTTTGAGCGTGTAAATGCCCGTGGCAAGCGTTGTGTTCCCTGCCATTATCAACTGTACATCGTGTTCTCCGGTGGATACATCGGGCGCGCCGGTCAGCTTCTTTTCCCAGACAAGCCTTCCGCTTGTCGTGTATAGCTGTATATCAACCGATGCCGACGAATCCGATATACCCGTCACCCCGCCCTTGATTGTAACCGGAGCGCTGATGGTATATTTTACCGTCACCGGGCCCTTTGACTGGCTCGCCGGATTCGGATATGTCAACACGCTGATGGCATTAAGAGCCGCCTGCACCGCGCCGGGCTCCTGTCCGAACACGAGTGTGCCGTTGATATATCCCGTTATTTTTGTCCAGTCTATAAAGGAGGCCGTGTTCGTGTAACTCCAGTCATTTGACTGCAGCATCGGCGACCAGTCCGACTTGTTGAACCTTGATTGAATCTCAATATAAGCACCGGGCGCGAGCATTATCGCGCCGGAAAATTTAAATGAAATATAATTGGACTGGTTGCCGAGCGTTGTTGGAACGATTGAGGCGATAATGTCCTGCGTGACTGCCGCCCCGGAACTTAAGCCCGCCCAGTCCACAGAAACCTGAAGCTGCTGACCCGTGCAGTCGCAGTTGAACCAGTACCTTGCCTCGACATTGTCCAGGTCCAGCGGCTGGTTGCCGGTGTTGTATATCCTTATCTGCGGGTGCGGGCTGTTGGTGCTGTTGGAATTGTCCGCTTCCTTTAACTGCAGGTCTATTGATATTACCGTCGGCACGGAAGTCGGCGTATATGTCGGAACAGGCGTCCATGTAAATGTTTTCGTCACAGTCGGCGGTACTGCAGTATTTGTACTGGTCTGCACTGGCTGGGTGGCCGTGTTAGTCGGGGCAGTTGTGTTTGTTGAAGTAGGCATCATTGTATATGTAAAAGTAGGCTCCGGTGTGCTTGTTGGAACTGCCGTCGGAACAACAGTATTAATTGGAGTAGGTACAATTAGAGTCGGTAGAGTTGTGTTTGTCGAAGTTGGTAGAGTTGTATTTGTTGAAGTTGGTACGGTTGTACTTGTTGAAGTCGGTACGGTTGTACTTGTTGAAGTCGGTACGG
>CAZMGF010000027.1:0-32759 GCA_964565765.1 uncultured Spirochaetia bacterium | reverse complement strand
TTTAAATGATTTTTCCGGCTTTCTATATTATATACATATAATTATCCCTCAAAAAACCCATAAATCAAGTGAAATTGGGGGTTTTACGGGTTGTTAATCTTTATTGACATAACGGGGGTTTTTGTTAATAATATATAAAACCTTTTATAAGAGGAATAATGAGAAAAAACGTTTTAACTATAATCATTACAGCCGCCCTTACGGCCCCGTTTTTGCTCGCCGCGCAGGGCGATAAGTCACAGTATGACCTCGCAAACTCCCTTTACCTGAACAGCAATTACCGCCTTGCGGGCCCGCTTTTTGAGTCATTTACCGACGAGCGGCCCGACGATCCCCTTGCGGGCGACGCCAAATTCATGGCAGGAGAGGCCGAGTACGCGGCGGGGGAGTATAAAAAGGCAATAAGCGCCTTTACCACCATAATCGAGCGCTACAGCACGGCTCAGAATAAATACAGGAAAGAGCTTTATTACAGGCTCGCCGAATGTTTTTACAGGGTCAAGGACTATGAAAAATCCACGGAATATATAAATATCCTTTTAAAGGAATACCCGGGCAGCTACCTCACGGCCGACGCGTGGCTCCTGCTGGGCGAGAATTATTTTCTTTCCGGGAAATATGAAGAGGCCATTGACGCCTTAAACAGGCTGGACAACTTTACCGAATACCATCATTTTGATTATGTTTATTATTTAAAGGGAAGGATATTTTATGAAAAGGGTTTGCAGGAGGCTTCGGACAAGGAAAAAGATTTCCTGGAGGCCGTAAAATATTTTGACAGGATAAAAAAGGAATTTCCTGATTCGCCGATAATGAGCCACGCCGAATTCAGGAAGGCCAACGCGCTGTACTCCATGGGAAAATACCCGGAGGCTGTCACAATAATAACATCGCTCATTGACAGGGAGCAGGACCCGAAATTCAAAACACTTATGAAATACCTTCTGGCGTGGAATTATTACATGGAAGGGCAGTATAAAAAAGCAGTATCGATTTACGTTGAAATCACAACCTCTTCGCCAAATGACCTGCTCGCGGCCTGGTCCGAGTTCAAGGAGGGGCTCTGCCTTGAGGCTTTAAACGACCCAAAAGGCGCGCTTGCAAAATACAGCCTGGTGGCTGACAAATACCCGGACACGGTGCCTGCCGCTTACGCGCAGTACGCGGCCGGGCAGTATTATTACAATTCAAAAAATTATTACGACGCCGCGGCGCAGTTCGCGCAGGTGGTGGAAAAATATAATGTCGAAGAGATAACCCGCGCGGCGCTTTTTCTCGAGGCTGATTCGGATATAATGCTCTCAAACTACGGCAAAGCAAAGGATATTTATACCGACCTTGAAAAAAGGTCGCCGCAGGACGCCTATGAGGCGCGTTACATGAGGGGCTGGTGCCTTTATAAGGAAGCCAATTACGAAGAGTCCATAAAACTGTTCGGGGAAATATGCGCCGACGAAAAGGCCCCGGCTGAAATAAAGGGAAAATCCCTGATAAAAACAGGGGATAATTATTACGAACTTAACAATATGGAAAAGGCTGAGTTAAATTATGACGCCGCCATAAAGCAGTATTCTTCAGAGCGCGGCGTCGCGGCAGAGGCTTATTACGCCAAAGGCTGGATACTTTACGGCATGGACAAGAACAGCGAGGCGCGCGCCCTTTTTGAAAAGGTAAAACAGCTCGCCTCCGACAAAGAAACCAGGCTCAGGGCGGATTTTATGAGGGCAAACACCCTTTACGGCGATTATAAATTTGACGAGGCCTTCGCTATATACGGCTCGATACTTTCAGACAAAGGCGCGCCGCAGTCAATGAAGGACGACTCACTTTTTTATTCGGCATGGTGCCGCTACAGGAAGGAAAAATTCACGGAAGCCGCGGCCCTCTGGCAGAAATATCTCGGACAGGTGGCCGACCCGGTAAAAAAAGCCGAGGCCCTTTACAGGATAGGCTGGACCTATTTCAGGACGAATGATTACGACAAAGCCATAAAGGAATTTACCATAATAACGGAGAGTTACAAGGAAACCCATTTTTTACAGGAGGCCCTGCTGAAAATCGGGGATTCATATTACAACAAGAAGGATTATGACAGAGCCATAAGTTTTTATAAAATAATAGTGGATAAATATCCCTCGCATTACAGGGTGGGCGAGGCCCTTTACGGGATACAGTGGTCATATTACCAGCTCAACCAGCCGGAAAAAGCCATTGAACTTTCAAAACAGTTCGTGGAAAAATACCCGGACTCCTCCTTTGCCCCGGAGATTCAGTACAGGATAGCGGAGCATTATTACAATACCTGCGATTATTCCACGGCCGCGGCCGAGTTCGGCAAGTTCATACACAAGAACCCGAACGACAAGCTTGTGGACAACGCTTATTACTGGCTCGGGGTATGCCACGAGGACCTGAAGGATTTTGCCGCCGCCGTAAACGCCTACAAAGAGCTCATCGCGAAATTTCCCGCATCGCCTTTCGCGGAAAAGGCCATGTTCAAGTCCGGCGGATGTTTTTACAAGCTTCACGATTACACGAACGCGTGCGCCACATACCTTGCTTTTATAGACAAATACAAGGTTTCAACATACATGCCGGAAGCGTACTTTAATCTGGCAATGTCATACAAGCGCTCCGGCGACCTGCAAAATACAGAGGCGTGGTATAAGAAGCTCATTTCCGAGTTCCCGCAGTCGACACTTTTTGAAAAGGCGCATATGAACCTGGGTTACATGTACCAGGATAATAAGGAATATGAAAAGGCAATCGCGGTATTTAAGGAAGCGGCCGCGATGAAAAGGGAAAAAGGGGCCGAGGCGCAGTACTGGGTGGCCGACTCATATAATTCCGAGGGCGACACGCAAAATGCCCTGGCGCAGTACATAAAAACCGCGGATGATTTTAAGGCGGACGAGCTCTGGTCGGTTTCGGCGCTCGACGCGGCCGGGAAGATTTATGAGAAAAACGGGGAGCTGCAGAGCGCCATAAATATATACAAAAGGATACTGACCGTGACAAAACAGCCGAAATACACAGAGACGGCGCAAAAAACAATAGAGCTTCTTGAGGAACAGTACAAACTGCTCCATCCGGCCGGGCCGGTCAGGAAAAAGGCGGCGGTAAAATGAAAAAGATAACCGTTCTGCTGGCGGCGTTCCTGCTGCCGGCGATGATACACGCGGCCGCGGCTGCCGACACGGACACGATTACGGATATCCAGGAAAAATCAGGGCTAACAAAGAACGCCTACGCAACATCCTCAGAGGGCGACACCATGACCGTGAAAAAAGGCGAGGGATTTGATTTTAAGGTGCCCGAGATACTCATTACAGGGCAGGTGGATACGAAAATAATGCTCACCAGGGAGATAAATTCCCTTGAGGACCTGCAGGGCGTCAAGTCGGTGCTCTACGAGCGGGAGAAAATATATATGCCTGATTATTACCTCAAGGAAGAATCGCTTTCCCCGCAGGCGCTGGAGCTTTCCGCGGACAGGGATTTTGTCGGGCAGTTGAAGCTTTTCGCAGGTTCTTTTAACAACATCTCAGCCTCCGGGCTCCTCGGCAGGGCATTTGACGCGGACAACAAGGCTATTCTGCGCATAAATCACGATAATTATATGAACGAGAGGGTCAACGACGTGGATACGTCGGACAATATCAATTCCGGGGAGATATTTTATTCGACAAGATACGACGCTTATAACGCGGTTTACAGGCTTACCGGAGGATATTCCGGTATCGGGAACCCGTTCCCGTCAAACATTTTCGGCAAAGACTTAAGCGATTATTCGGGAAAATTTTCAGCGGCATTTTCAGGAAATATAATGGATTATAATTTCAACGCGGCGGCGGGTTATTCTTATTTCAACGCCCTTGCAGGAGCCGGAGGGGACTCCAATATTTACAAGGAAAACACGGCCTCGCTTGCGGTTTCCGGCGACAAAGATTTTGAACTGCCGAGCGGCAAAAAAATAAAACTGACCGGAAATCTCGACGTAAAATGCGGGGAGCAGGCGCTCGGAGCCTCGGACTATCCCGGATCATTTGATATGAATTTTGACATTAAAGCAGTGCTTTATTTTGACGCCATCACGGCGCAGGCGGGTTTAAAGGCAATGGGATACAGGCTGCAGGATAATTATTTGTCGGCTGCTCCGTACCTGAACCTGAACTGCGCCGCATTTGGGGATGTATCGCTTTACTTTACCTTTGACCCGGAGTTAATCGCCCCTGATTTTGCCTCGATGATTGAGAATAAATTTATAGCGCCTGCGGCATCTTTGAAACCATCAACGGACGCGGCCAATATAAAGACAGGAATCAATGCCACCCTGTTCGGGTTCTTTACCGACATTTACTGGGGATACAGGAACACTGACAACTACATCACCCTTGACGAATCAGGGGCTTCCGGATATTTCACGCCGGTCAACCGCGATTTGGAATACTCCCTTGCGGGGCTCTCTGTCGAGGCAATGAGGCTAGATAATATCAAGCTCAAGGTTTCATATGAATACAAGAACCCCATCTCATCGTCCGGCACGGTTACATACCTGCCTCTCAACGAAGCTGCCTTCAGGGGAAGTTATGAAACAGGAAATTTTACATTCGGCCTGAAAGCAGGGCTTTTGAGCCAGTTTTACGGCACCTCCACGCAAAAAGCCCCGGCCGCGGCGGTTGTCGACGCGGATGTTTTGTGGAAAATAAACCAGCTGGTCACGGTTTCGGCCTATATAAATAACTTATTGAATAATAATTATTATCTGTTATATTATTACAAAGAACAGGGGCTAAACCTGGGGCTCGGAGTCGAACTTAATTTTTAAATATCCCGCTTAAAAATCTTCAAGGAGGCAATAATGTTCGAAGAACTCTCTTTCTGGCAGATGCTCATGAAAGGCGGGGCGACAGTTGCGCTCCTTATTACGATATCAGTTTTTTCATGGTGGATAATACTCGACAGGCTCATCCGCCTCTCGAAAATGAAGGTAAAAACAGAGGAATTCATGGAAAAAGTCAGGAATTTTTTTGAGGCGGGCGAGGAAGCCTCCATTGTGAACCTTTGCCGCGCAACACCCGGCCTTGTTTCAAACGTTGTGCTGGAGGCCTTAAAGAACAAAAAAAAGGACAGGGATAAAATAGAAAACGCGGTACAGCGGGTAATAAATAAAACTTCCGGGCAGATGCAGTCTGCGCTCGGGATGCTCGGAACTATCGGCAACGTCACGCCGTTTATCGGGCTTTTCGGGACAGTCATAGGCATCATAAGGGCTTTCCACGATCTTTCGTTATCGTCGGGCGGCGGGCCCGCTGTTGTGGCCAGCGGCATTGCCGAAGCGCTTGTGGCGACAGCCATGGGGCTCTTTGTGGCAGTGCCGGCCGTTATTTTTTACAATTATTTTGTGCGTGTGATCGACGGCATAGAAACCGACGCTGTAAATGCCGGCTCCCAGATGCTCGACATATTAGAGGACTGATATGCTTAAAAAAAGGGAAAGGGCAAGGCTCATCGCCGAGATAAATATAACTCCGCTCACCGATGTAATGCTGGTGCTGCTCGTGATATTCATGGTGACCACGCCTTTTATAATCCAGGGCAACATAAAAATAAACCTGCCGGCGGCCAAGGCCCCCTCGGATGAGGCCCTTGAGGACAACACCATTGTCGCAGTGACAAAGGAAGGCAAAACATATTTAAACGGCTCCGAGATGGCGGATGACGCCGCGCTCACAGCGGCTCTAAAGGCCGTGATGCTTAAAAATGACAACAAGCGCGTCATCATAGAGGGCGACAGGGAAACCATGCACGGGGAAATAGTAAGGGTCATGGGGCTGGCGAGGGACGCCGGAGCCGACAAGCTGGCCATATCAACGATCCCGGAGGCGGCGGGAGACGCAAAGGACAAAAAATGAGGCCCGACAGGACCCAATTTGCAACCTTCGCAGCGTCCATAGTTATTCATGCCGCAATACTGCTCCTGCTTTCATATCTGGTGGTGCAGCAGGTGCCGCGCAGGGTGGCCCTCATCACAGATGTCACCCTCATTGACGTCAACGAGAACCAGGGAAAGCAGGGCGATGTCCAGAAATCAGTCGGGGTAACCCCGGAACAAAAAAAACTCGCGACCACCCTGAAGAAAAAAATAGTTAAAAAAACAGTCAGGAAAAAAGATACGCCCGATGTCAAGAGCCTTTTAAAAAAGATTGAGGAACAAAAGGCAAAACTTGATATGGGCACCAACAGGGAAAACCTGAGGAATTTAACAGACAACGGCGAGCCTGCGAACAACGCGGTAAGCGAAGATACAGGGGCCGAACCCGAAGAGGCTGAGGCGGTCGCGGGCGGCGCGCCCACAATTACCGGCGAGCTCTCGACCAGAAGGTACAGGGCAATAGACTGGAAATTTCCGGAAAAGCTCCCGGAAGAGACGGAGCTGATGATTGAGATAACCGTGCTGCAAAGCGGATTTATAAAGAACGTAAAGCTGGTAAGGACTTCCGGCTACCCCGAACTCGACAGAATGGCGTTTTCCCAGGTGAGGAAAATGCAGTTTGACCCGCTTCCGGAAGGGGCCTCCGACGAGGAGCAGGCAGGGGTATTGTTGTTCAAATTTGGTGTGAAAAAATGAAAAAAGTCGCGGCGCAAAAAAAGGCGCCAGAGTCAAAAAAGACATCGGACAGGTCAAAGCTGGAGCGTGTAATTTCAATTTTAAACAGCCACAAAGGCGTGGATATCAGGGCCTTTAACACCTCAAAAGGATCGGGGTTATGGGATTATTTTGTTGTATGCTCGGGCGCGTCATACGTGCATACGGGCGCCCTGCGCGACCACCTGAAAAAAGAGATGATAGAAGCGGGTTATTCCATTTCGTATGAGGACAGGGACCCGGAGACCAGGTGGATTGCCCTGGATTTCGGCGATATAATGGTCCATATATTTGACCCGGATACAAGAATGTTTTACGCCATTGAGCGCATCTGGGGCGGCAGCGAGGAAGACGTGAGTTCGTTAACAGTATAGAATAAGGAGACTTGAATATGAAAAAGGGAAATATAACCGTTGAAATGGACCATTATATAGAAAAAGCCGTGAAGCGTTACTGCAGGGAAAATTCCATAAGCCTTGAACAATTCATGGAAGACGCGGTGCTCGACAGGCTGGAAGCCGGCGAAGACGGATTATCCGCGGCCGCTTATGAAGAAGAATATCCCGCCGGGCCGGGCGACAATATGATTTTTGATACTGAAGGCGACCTGTACAAAAAAAAGCACTGATGTCCCGAAGATTTTCCGGACTTAAACAATTTGATATGGATTATGGCTGCATCCTGGCGGGAGTCGACGAAGCCGGACGCGGGCCGTGGGCAGGGCCGGTAGTGGCCGCCGCGGTGATTCTTGACACGGATAAGCTTGACACTTTAACCCGCCTTGATGATTCCAAAAAACTCACGGAAAAAACAAGGGAAGAACTTTTTGATATTGTCATATCGGCTGCGGTTTCATACTCCATATGCGCCGTATCCGGAAAACAGATAGACTCCACAGATATTTTAAGGGCCACTATGCGCGCCATGTCATCGGCCATAAAAGGGCTGGGCGCCGCGCCGGATAAGGTGCTGATCGACGGCAACACATTGCCCGCCGCTCCGGGGTTTAAAATGGAAGCTGTAGTCGGCGGCGACGCGAAGTCGCTTTGCGTGGCGGCGGCATCCGTGCTGGCAAAGGTGCACAGGGACAGGATAATGAGGAATTTTGACAGAATATATCCGGGTTACGGTTTTTTCCGCCATAAAGGTTACGGAACAAGGGAGCACGAAGAGGCGCTGGAAAAACTGGGGGTATGCCCGATACACAGGATAAGCTATAAACCGGTAAAAAAACATATCAGGGGGTGATATGGAAAACTTCAACAAAAGGGAACTCGGGGCTGCAATTGAGGAAAAAGCTGCGGCCATTCTTGAAAAAACCGGCCATATAATAAAGGAACGCAATTTCAGGGCAAAGTTCGGCGAGATAGATATTATCGCCTATTCGCCGGCGGAAAAGACCCTGGTATTTGTGGAGGTTAAGGCGAAAGAACTCTCCTCCGGCATACACCCCTTCGAGGCGGTGGACGCCAAAAAACAGCGCAGGATAATACTGGCGGCGCGGGAATATGCCGCTTTACGCAGAGTTGAGGGCTGCTTCATGCGCTTTGACGTAATCGGGGTCATACTTGACGGGGGAGAAATAGCTTCGGTAGAGATTGCGCGGGACGCTTTTCAATCCCTTTAAACAGGGATTTGCTTGTGGTATAATATTCTAAAAGGAGCGCATATATATGGATGATTATAAAATAGCGGTTGCGGCGGCGAATTTTTCGCACGCGTTCCCTTCACAGATGCTTTCCATGCTTCAGGCGGCCCTGGTTCCGGGGCAGGCCATCATACAATGTTCCACCGCGGGCATGTCAGATTCCGAAAAGGACAGGCTGGAAAAAATACTGGATAAAAACGCCCCTTCGGCCCTTATCGGCATCTGCATAAAACCGGAGGCCTCGACTGTGGATAAGTACACCGGCGCGGGCGCGCCGGTTATTTTGATAGATGAGGAAGCCGCCGGCGCGTCAACAGTCACAACCGACAATTTTTCCGGAGGCTACATCGCGGGCGAATACCTGGCGAAATCCGGAAAAAGAAAAATAGGAGTTGTTTCCGGCAGGATGAGAATAGAGGGCGGGTTTAACGCCATGCAGAGGGTGAGCGGCTTTGTAAAGGCCCTTGCAGACAACGGCCTTACCATGCCTGAAGGCGGCCTAATAGAGGTCGTAAATTATTCATACAACGACGGCGCCGAGGCCATGGCAAAATTTCTTGATGATAAAACGGGGCTTGACGCCATATTTTGCGCGGCCGGAGACATGTGCGCCCTGGGCATGCTGAAAACAGCAAGGGAACGCGGGGTGAATATACCCGGCAACTGCTCCATAGTTGGCTATGACGACATTGATGTGGCCAGGACTTCCAAGCCGGCGCTCACCACAATAAGGCAGCCGATTGACCGCATGGCCGCCGCGGCTTTCGAGCTTGCCGTGGCCGGCCGCGAATCCGCGAAAAAACCGCAGAAGATAACATTCAGCCCTGAAATAGTAAAAAGGGCATCCGCTTAAAAAAATTACATTCCGGAGAAAAAACAATGGCTGAAACCGTAGTCCTTAAAAAATGTCCTTCGTATGACCTTGCCGAAATGGAAAAACAGATATTTTCGGGTATTGAACTGCTGGGAGGGCTGGATAAATTTATAAAAAATGATGAAAAGGTCCTTGTAAAAGTAAACTGCCTTTTTCCCAGCGAACCGGAAAAGGCCGTTATCACGCACCCGCTTTTCCTCCAGGCCGTCATAAGGATAATCAAAAGAAAAACAAAAAATATCATAATAGGAGATTCGCCCGGATTCGGCAATATTATGACAAGCCCGAAAACAGGTTATAAAAAGGTTGCGGCTGAAGAAGGGGCAACACTTGTGGAATTCAAGGATGACGCGGAGATAACAAATCCCCCGGGTGTTTCATACAAGAATTTCAGGGTGACCGGGCACGTAAACAGTGTGGATAAGATAATCAACCTGCCGAAATTAAAGACCCACGGGCTTATGTATATGACGCTTGCGGTGAAAAATATGTTCGGCATTGTGGCGGGAACAGGTAAGCCCGGATATCATCTTAGGGCCGGACGCGACAAGATGCTCTTCGCGCAGATGCTCGTCGACCTTTTTATGGCAAAACCGCCTGCGCTGAACATAATGGACGGTATTACGGGAATGGAAGGCAACGGCCCGGGCGGCGGCGAGGCGGTTAATACAGGCGTTATTATTATTTCAGGCAGCGGCTTCGCGCTGGATTATGTGGCGCCGCAGGTCGTCGGGATAAATCCGGACAGGGTTTACACCAACGCGGCGTACAGGAAAAACATACTCAAGGGAAAAGAGATGGAAGTTGAGATCCTCGGGGAAAAACTTGAGGATATGAAATACAGGGGATCGTTTAAAACCGTGGCTGATTCGGATGAAACCGGGTCAAAGAAAATGGGACCCCTGGCAGCCATGTTTTATAATCTGGCCAAGGGAATGCTTAACCCCAAACAGATATATTTGAAAGAAAAATGTACGGGATGCCTTTCGTGCGTAAAGGCCTGCCCCGTTGACGCCCTTGTTTACGACAAAATCAAAAAACGGATAATATGCGATTATGACAAATGTATCAGATGTTTCATATGCCAGGAGATATGCCCGGAAAAGGCAATAATAATCAGGAAGCCTTTTTTCTCCGCGGTAATAAAATAACGGAGAGCCTATGGCAAAAAACCTTTCCTACAGGGGCGGTATGCCGCGGGAACTAAAACATTTCATATCGGAAAAAACCGGCATATCCGGAAAAAAAGCCAAGGCGCTTATTGATTCCCGCAGGGTATTCGTCAATAACCGCAGGATATGGATAGCCACCCACAACCTCAACCCCGGCGACATGGTATCAGTTCCTGATAATACCGCCGCGGAAGATGCGCCGGAATACAGGATAATTTACAGGGATAAAAATATAACAGCGGCCGACAAACCCACGGGCATGCTTTCGGATAAAGAGGCCGGTTCGCTGGAAGATATTTTAAAGGAGTCGGCTTCAAATCCAAAATTGCGGGCAATCCACAGGCTCGACAGGGAAACGTCCGGCATAATCCTTTACGCCTCTTCCACGGAAGTGTTTGAGGCGTACAAGGCAATGTGGGAGGAAAAAGATGTCAGAAAGGAATATTTCGCCATTTCCGCGGGGGACGCCCGGTTCAATGAAAAAAGGGTGGAAGAAGCTGTTGACGGGAAAAATGCTTTAAGCGACATAAAGGTAATTTCGCGCGGCGGCGGCTTTACCCTGTTTCTTGTAAAGATTTCGACGGGCAGAAAACACCAGATAAGGGTACACCTTGCCTCGCTCGGGCTCCCGGTGGCCGGGGACACGCTTTACGGCCCGAAAAATATAAGCGGGCCGCTTCAGGGGCTTTCCCGGCACCTGCTCCACGCCTACAGCCTTAAATTCACCTGCCCGGTTTCAAAAAAGGCCATGGACCTTAAGGCGCCCATGAGCGGAGAGATGCTGGAGTTCGCAAAAAAAGCAGGATTCAAATAAAAGCGCTTCCTAAAATATTTGATTAAGGAAGATTTTCTTGTTAAAATATAACAGGCATAAATTTATATGGAGGAACAGCATAATGAAGCGCGGGAAATTTATAATTGTTTTATTTTTTATCATGTCGGCGGCGCGTCTTTTCGGCGCTGCAAATTCGGTGGAGATATCCGCTGTAACGGATAAAACAAGGGCGTCCCTGGGCGAGGTGATAAGATACACCCTTACCGTGACAAAGCAGGGGGATATGTCGCAGCCAATATCGCTTGACAGGCCGTCGTTTGAAGGATTCAGGCAGCAGGGCAGCTATTCAAACAGTATGATGAATTTTGTGAATGGGTCTGCCTCATCGACAAATCAGTTTATAATAGACCTTATTGCGGTAAAGACCGGCGACATAGTAATACCTCCGGCAAAAGTGAAATTTATGGACCCGGCGACAAAGAAATATACGGTGGAGCAGACAAAAGAAATAACCGTCACCGTGGATTCGGGAAAAAGGCATGTTATTGCGGCAGACACTCCCGTCCCGCAGCCTACGGCCCCGCCGCCCGCAGTAGAGGACATACGTTCCATAAAATACAGCGTGCATCTGGACTTTTCAGAGCTGCTGCCCTACATTATCCTGGCAATTATATTTATCATCGCGGTATATTTTATCTGGAAACGCATCATGAAGAAAGAGGCGCCGAAAGCAGCCGTTATTGACGAGGACTACAGGAGGGACGCGTTAAGGCGCGTAAAAGGCGCCGCGGGGATGCTAAAAAAAGGGGATGTTAAGGGGTATTATTCGGAGATATACGAGGCTTACCGCTGGTTTTTGACGCGCCATTTCAGGGACTCTTTTGACGAGCACACGACGCAGGAAATATTAAAAAAGCTTTCTGATAAAAAGGCCGCGCAGGCGGATATGGAAGCGTCAGCCATGTTTATGAAGGACTGCGACCTGGTAAAATTCGCGGATCTGCGCCCTTCTGATAAGGAAATTGAGGCCGTTTCAGCGGCCGCTGAAAAGCTCATATCGGAATTTAAATAAGGGATTTTCAAACGGCGATCCGGCAGTTTTTAAGGACTTACTTAAGAAAAGAACCGATAATATTTTTCTGGCCGAGGGCGAAATCCGCCGCGGCCATTTTTTTCCCGGACTCTGGCTGCACTGCCCCGATTAAAACAGCGCCGTCTCCGGCGGCGGCAACAAACCCCTTATTTTTTACCACTTCAAAAATCTCCCCGGGCCGCGCGCCGGATTTTCCAGCGCCGTATTCCGAGGCTTCGTATATTTTAAGGGTCTTTCCGTTATAAAAACAAAAAGCGCACGGCCACGGAAGAAGCCCGCGCACCATATTCACTATTCCGGGGGCCGCGGAAGTGAAATCAAGTTTTCCGTCCTCTTTTTTCAGAGTCCTTACAAAAGTAGCCGCGGCTTCATCCTGCTTTATTGCCGCTGCTTTTCCCGCTCCGATTGAATCGACGACTTTTACCACGGTATCCGCGGAGAGTTTTGAAAGTTTTTCATAAAGCGTTATTGAGTTGTCTCCGGGCAATATGCCGTATTTCTCGCTGTAAATTATATCGCCCGCGTCGAGTTTTTTGACTATGAACTGGTAGGTTACGCCCGTCTCGCGCTCGCCGTTTATTATGGCCCAGTTTATCGGGGCGGCGCCGCGGTATTTCGGCAGCAGGGAGGCGTGTATGTTTATTGTGGCAAACTTAGGGAAATAAATAAGCTCCTCGGGGAATATCTGGCCGAAAGCAGCCACGACATTAAGGTCAACCCTGAAGTTTTTGTATTGCGCCAGGAAATCCGGGGCGGAAACTTTTTCAGGCTGAAGGACCGGGATGCCGGCGGCAAGCGCCGCTTCCTTTACCGGAGTCGGGGATTTTTCCATTGACCTGCCTTTGGGCCTGTCGGGCCGGGATACAACGACCTCCACTGTATGCCCGGAGGCAATCAGCGACTTTAGCGGGCCCACGGCAAAGGAGGGTGTGCCGAAAAAGGCTATTTTCATTTATTTTGTTTTCCATATTTTTTTTTGAGTTCTTTTAGTTCCTTGTTATGCAGCATCCTGCGCACGGGAGACATTCTGTCGGTAAATATGACCCCGTTTATATGGTCTATTTCATGCTGAAGTATAATTGCGAGGAGCCCGGAGGCCTCTATTAATAACTCATTGCCGTCAGGGTCGAAGGCTTTTACCTTTATCTCTTTTGGCCTGGATATTTTTTCGGTGATTCCCGGAAAAGAGAGGCAGCCCTCTTCAAATTCTTCCTTTTCCTTTGACGACCCGGATACTTCGGGGTTTGCAAGGGCCATTACAATGGTTGAATCTTTTGTTGATGCGTCAAGCACTATAACGCTTTTTGATATGCCTATCTGGTTTGCCGCCAGCCCCATTCCGCCGGCTTCATACATGGTTTCAAGCATGTCATTGCAGAGCTTTTTCAGCTCCGCGTCAAATACTTTCACGGTTTCCGCTTTTTTTCTGAGCACCGGGTCGCCGTATTTTTTTATCTCTAAAATCATGCCGCCTCCTATTTTTTGGGCATGTAAATTATACATATTTAACCGGGATTTTTCAATACAGATAAAAAAAAGTGTTGAAACTTCCTTAAATGTCGCTTAACATTATAAGTATAAAAAACAGGAAGAGATTTTTCGCGCGGGAATTAAGGAGGGTAAAAATGGATAAACTTATTGATGAAAAAACAGCCCTGGAACTCAAGGCGCAGTTCGCCGCCCAGCTCAGGGTGCCGGTTGACGTGAAGCTTTTTACCAGTTATATAATAACCGACCCGTCGGCCCCGGGCGCGTCCGAAATTGTTGAAATAAACAAGTTCGCCGTGCGGCTCACGCAGGAACTCCATGATATCGACCCCAGGATAATCCTTGAAGAGCTTACTCTTGATTCGGAAATAGCTAAAAAAGAGGGAATTAAAACCGCACCCACGGCGCTCATAGGCTATGACCTGGGTTACAGGATATTTTACAACGGCGCGCCGCTGGGCCACGAGGCTTCTTCTTTTATAGAGACAATCCTGCTGGTATCCATGGGTTTAAGCGGGCTGTCGGCGGATTCAGTGAGGCTTCTTTCATATATAAAAAACCCTTTTTCAATGGAAGTTTTTGTAACGCCGTCGTGCCCGTATTGCCCCAAAGCCGTAATACTGGCCAACCAGATAGCGGTCCAGCTAAAAGGGCTGGCAAAAGCGGAGTGCATTGAGTCCATGGAAAACCAGGAGACCGCCAAAAAATTCAACGTTTCTTCCGTGCCGCAGCAGGTGATAAACATGGACCCGAAGACCACAACAGTGGGCGTTCAGACCGAAAAAGCCTTTGTAATGCAGCTCTTAAAAGAAACCTCCCCGGGAGATTATGAGCGCATTTTCAACGAGATTGAAAGCGAGAAAAAGGAAAAGGAAAAGCTCGTTGACGAGCCCTCGGGGCCGGTATTCCTTACAGATTCAAATTTTGACGAAGCCCTGAAAAGATACGGTAACCTTGTCGTTGATTTCTGGGCCGAGTGGTGCATGCCGTGCAAAATGCTCGCTCCCATACTTGAGGAAACAGCCGCGGAGCAAAAAGGCGCGGTAGTAATAGGCAAACTCAACGTCGATGAGAACCCGGCGGTATCGCGCAGGTATGGTATAATGTCAATACCGGCCCTTTATTTTTTTAAAAACGGGGAAAAAGCCGGTGAGAGCGTGGGAGTTATACCCAAGCAGCAGCTCATCGAACGTATAAAAGCTGCGCTTAAAATATGACCGGGAGGCATAAATGACAGAACCAATTTCAATAAACCTTAATTTTCAGGGGGCTGATTCAGTGCCCCTGATATACGATATGGTCATTATAGGAGGGGGCCCCGGCGGGCTCACTGCCGGGTTGTACGGCGCAAGATCCGGTTACACAGTGCTTATAATTGAAAAAATAGCGGCCGGGGGGCAGATATTCGTCACGGCAGAGGTGGAAAATTATCCAGGAATAGAAAAAATTTCCGGGCCGGAGCTTGCCATTGCCATGGAAAACCAGGCAAGAAAATTCGGGGTTAATTTTGAATTTGACGAGGCGGCCTCTGTCGAAGACGGGCCGGGGAAGTTTAAAACCGTTATATGCGCCTCGGGAAAAAGGGTTTCCGGGCGCAGCGTCATAATATCAACAGGGGCCAGTTACAGGCCGCTCGGCGTGCCGGGAGAGGAGCTCTTCCGCGGTAAAGGGGTATCCAACTGCGCCACATGCGACGGAGCTTTTTACAAAGGGCTTGAAGTGGCGGTTATCGGCGGCGGCGATACCGCCGTTGAAGAGGGGGATTACCTGACAAGGTTCGCCTCAAAGGTGCATATTATACACAGGCGGCTGGAATTCAGGGCCTGCAAAATATCGGTCGAACGCGCGAAGAAAAACCCGAAAATAAATTTTATCCTGGACACTGTTGTGGATGAGATTGCCGGAAAAACAGGGGTTGAAAAGTTAAAGCTTCACAATGTAAAAACCCTTGAAAAAAGCGAACTTAATATATCCGGTGTTTTTATATTTGTTGGAATGGATCCCAGCACCGGGTTTTTAAAGGGTTTTGTTGAAATGGACCAGGCCGGTTATATTAAAACCGACATGAACATGAAAACTTCAAGGCCGGGAATATTCGCCTGCGGAGACTGTATAGCGAAAAAATTAAGGCAGGTCGTTACAGCGGCCGGGGACGGAGCAAACGCTTTCCAGTCCGCTTCAGAGCATATTGAAAACCTAAACGGGTAGGTTCTTATTTTTCCGGAATATAACAAAGGCTGCCGTAAATAAAAAAGCCGCCGCGGCCGCCAGGAAAATTGCCATATACCAGCTGAAATTCACCGGCAGATACCTGAAAATTATCCTGTGGTAGCCGGATAAAACCTTTACCCCCATATATATCCCCAGGCATTTTTCTATCGGGCAGGCGACATTGTCCACAAAAACGGACCAGCCGGGATACATACTGCTCGAAAATATGAAATATCCGTCTTTCTCCATCGTCGCCTCTATGTCGTAATATGTGTAATCATATTCCTTTTTTCTTGACCATGAATACTGCCCGACAATAAGGTCGACGCTGTCCCTCTCTTTTGTTGTAAAAAATACGGGCAGGGCCTTTAAATTCTTGTATATTTTAACGGGCCCGTCGTCGATTTTTACAAGCGCCGGGTCGGAAATCTCGGAGCGCGAAATAAGATATTTTACGTTAAGAATATCGAGCTTTTGCCTGTCTATTATATTCGAGTCCCCTACAGCGCCCTTTAAAAACTGGCTGTAGAGGCGCGGCTCCACCGGGTTATAACCGCCGGCGTCGGTAAGGTTGTAAAGAGTGCCGGTATTTGAAGGGATGGAGGAGAGAAAATTCGCCTCGGCAATGTAGAGCGTCGGGCCCGGAGTCATGCGGTTTGCGGAGAGCTCGCCCGTATGGAGCAGTTTGTAGTTGGTGCCCTGAAGCAGGGAAAGCGTACGCGGCCTGAAATTGCCGTAAATGGACAGGTCGATTACCGGGTTGACGCCGGCTATGAAGAAAGTAAACTCGAAAAAGAGGGCGCAAAGCAGGGTAAAGACGTAAAACCCGCCGCGTATAAGCCCCTTTTCACGGGCATAAAAAAAGAAGAAATTTAAGGCCAGCATTGCCGCGAAAATAAAGAGGCCCAGGACAAAATTAAGCGCCGTCCTGGCTGAGAGCCCGTAGGTTTTTATAAAAAGCTCGCGGTTGAGTATTATCAGCAGAATGGTTGATATTAAGGCCGCCATTATATAAATAAATATCCTGTTGACCTTTTTTGAAAATTCCGAGGTGTAAGCAAACCTGCTTAAGAAAGGCACATGCGCCGGGGTCATGGATATTATATGCTCCAGGGTAAAGGCGGTTATTATGGAAAATGGCACTGTGAAAAGCGTCATGGCAAAACCCGGATGCCTTAACTGTGAGAAAAACGGCATGAATGTGAAAAACCAGGAATGCACCGGGGTATTCTTTCCCAGGGCCATTACAACCGAAAGCAGGGCCAGCAGCATGGAAAATTTATAGAGCCTGCTTTTAGGGTAAAAGAATGAGAGCAGCATGAGAAACAGCGCGGTTATGGAGAAAAAATTCATCATACCCATGGAATAAAACCACCAGTCGTTCAAAAAATTTGGTGAAAACCCGTTGAGCCCGCCCGGCATGAGGAAGTTCCAGAGGTTCATAAATGGCATTGATGTTTCGGCCGCCATATTGTATTCAAACGGGGCCCCGCGCGATGAGAGGCCGAGCAGCTCGAAAAAGAGGCCGGTCTGCGGCAGCGTAAGAATCAACGCGCACGCAAACGCCGCCAGAATAAGCGCGGAAGATGAAAAAATCCGTTTCCATCCGGAGCGTCCGCCGCCAAATGTGGCCTGGTAGGCGGCAAAGGCGAAAAGCAGCATCGCGGTGTACACAACAGTCGGAGGGTGTCCCGCCAAAATGGAGAGCGAAAAGAAAAGCGCAAAGAGGGCCAGAAGATAAAGCTTTCCGCTTTCAAGATAATTGATAAGTGTAAGGATTAGGATGGGAATATATGAATATGACCCCAGCGCGCTTATAAAATTTATTTTTGATACGGTGAAGGAATTAAAAAGAAAAACGAGCACGCCCGCGGCGCAGGGTGCGGGGGAAAACCCGAGCTTTTTAAGGAGCATATAAGCGGAATACCCCATAATCAGGAAGTGTATTATTATAAATATTTTAAATGCCGGCGTAAAATCAAGAAAAGCGAAGATAATTCCCAGGGGATAAAAGACACCTTTTTGAATATCGGCCGCGAAAGGCACGCCGGAAAAAACAGCGGGGTTCCAGAAAGGCGCCGTACCTCCCTGCATTGCCCGGCGGAAAAATTCCTTCCACGGGTAAAACTGTGTGTAAATGTCCCCTATGAAAAAAAACTTTCCGCTTAAAAATATGGAACCGAAATATACGGCTATAGCGGCGGTAATAACACCGATGTAAAGCGCGTCAGGGCGCTTTGCGTTGAATTCTCCCAGAAATTTCGTAATTTTTTTCATTTTATATCACCGCAGTATTTTGATAGGGCAAGACCTTCCTCCTGCTTTGAGCCTCTCTTCAGGGCCTCGCCGTACCAGGCGCAGGAGTTGTTCCTGTCACGCATGTCCATGTATACAATCGCCCTGCCAAGGGCCGTAGCGTAAGAAGGAACAGTCAAAAGGCGCATCTCGTCTTCTGTGGCCCCTTTTTTTGAGGCCAGAATGGAATCCATTGTATCATATTCCTTCAGGGCGCCGCTGAAATTATTCCTGTGGCTGTATATGACCGCCATGAAGTTGCGCGCCTCAAGATAGTCCGGTTCAAGTTCGACGGATTTTGTTACAAGCTCCTCGATCTTGTCCGCTGTAAGCGGTATGGAATACTGCGGATCGGAATCGGCGCTTGAAAGATAATAATCCGCTTCTTCTATATAAGTGAAGGCCCTGAACGGAGAGGATGAAATGGAATGCTCATAATACCGCAGGGCCTCGTCGCGGTCGCCGATGCCGGCGTACGCGCGCGCGGCGTGCAGGCTGTAAATGAAATTAAGCGAGTCGAATTTAAGGGCGCGCTCAAAGAGCGGAATTGAAGTGCGCATGTTGCCCCTGGCGGCGAAGTACATTCCTTTTTCATCTATGTAAGACGCGTTAAGCGGGTCGGCCAGCGACGCGCTGTTTATGGCCTCATATTTGCCGCGCTCCCTGTCCGAGGGATTAGCGCCGGCATACCTGGAGTGCAGGTAATGGCCCACGGCGGGCCTGACGGCAATTGAAAAAATTATGAAAGATAGCAAAAGAGCGGGCAGATAATATATCTTTGTGAAAAGCAACGCCTCCCTTGAGACCGTGCGGATGGAACTTTTTTCCGTTGTAATCATGGAAGCTAGTATGGCGGATGTATAAAGTATTCCCGGAAGGTGGAGGGTGAAATAAAAGAGCGAGTGGAAGGCAAGCGCGGCAAGCCCGAAATAGGCGCCGGAGCGCGCGGCCCAGACTTTTTTATCGCCTTCATTTTCAGGCAGTCTTTTAAAGATGCTCCAGAGCAGCCATATGATGATCAACACGCCCGGAATCCCGCCTTCGGCAAAGGCCTGAAGGAACTCATTGTGGGCAAACGGAGTGTTCATCTGGAAACGCGCTATGCCGTTTACAGGAAAATTATAAAGCTGGAAAACTCCCTGAAAACTTCCCGCGCCCCAGCCGGTAAAGAGGCGGGCGGCACCCATTTGCAGCGCGGCCTTCCAGATGCCCAGCCTGTTGAAGTAAAAAGGGTCCGGCGTTAAGTTCAGCAGCTTCTGGCCGGACGGCGTGAACGGGGAAAAGGTGAAAAAGAGCAGCAGTATAAAGGCGGCGGCTACAACCCAGGACTTGCGCAAAGATTCTTCCTTAAGGTCGTTCATGGATTTTTTGCTTAAGCGGTAAAAAAGAGCCGTGGCGGCAAGGCAGAATATCAGCGCGAGCATGGAGCTTTTTGAATATGAAAGAGAGGCGGCCAGGGCTATGACAAAAAGCCCCAGAATCCTTGTTTTAAAAAAACCGGCTTTCTTTTCAAAAAGAAGTTTTGAGAGCAGCATGGAAAATGAGACGCAAAGGTAAGCGGAAAAGAGCGCCTGGTTGGGAAAAAATCCGTCGGCGAACGGTATGCCCGGGGCGTGCAGGGACAATTTGTAAATATACTGAAATACCGCAGCAACGCTGATTATAACGCCGATGGAGGCCAGATAATTGGAAATTATAATTCTGTAATTGTGCCGCCTTAAAAATTGGGAGGAGAGGTAGTAGAGCACAGCCGCGCCGATAATAAGCGAGTAAAGGCCGAATCCGGAATAAATATCCGGGGTTATAAAAAGCAGAATTGTGGACCAGGCAAGGCCGGCTATCAGGGGCGCATCGGCAGATGTCAGGCGGATGTCCTCCTTTGAGACCGACCATACGGCGAAGCCGGCTGTTATTAATACGTTCATGGCAGTCAGGACATAAGTCTGTTTGCCGCCGGTGACGGCCGACAGCGCCAGGATTCCAAGGGCGATATAGAATATAAGCGTGCGCCTTCTGCCGGGATTAATTCCGAGCAGATACGCCAGCTTTACTTTTTTTAGCTGTATAAGGCCGATGTTTACCTGGCTCAACAGGGCCGCAAGGATTACCACAAAAACGACGCATATTTCAAAGGAATAAATGTCCGCTTCAACCAGGTTATGTATCAAAAAGGCCGTGATGCCTGTAAGCAGGGAAAAGACCATTATTTTTTTATAAGGGGTCCTCAGGAAATAAAAATTGCGGATGACCGCGGAGTAGGCCGAGAAACCGGCGTAGAGCAGCAGCAAAAGCCCGGGTATGCCGGCCTCCACGCAGGTCTGGATGAGAAAATTTGAGGCGTATTTTAAATGCTCCGTCCTGCCGAAAGCAGGGTTGTTATATACGGCCTCAAAACTTCCCGGGCCGCCTCCGAAAAGGGGATACGCAAGTATTACGTCTAACATGCGCAGGTACCCGGCCAGCTTTGCCTGAAGCTCGGGCAGCACAACTGAAATGCCGCGCAGCTTTACGGCCGCGGCAAGGGCCGCCGCCGCGATAAGAAGCAGTATGAAAAAAAGGCGCCTGAACCTGGAAAGGGCCTGGTCGTTGACGAAAAGGAGCATGAGAAAAACCCCGGCGATGAGAGATATGAAAGCGCCGATTGACCGGGTAAGAACCAGCCCGGCGCACAAAACAGCAAGCGCCGCGGTCAGGGAATACCTGTGGCGTTTTCTCGTCCTTATCAGCCCTATTACTATGGGTATTACAAGTATCAGGAGCCCTGAAAATGCTCCGGGGCCAATCAGGGTCACAAAGGCGTGCCGCGCCAGGAACCTGCTGCTGAAATTGGAAATCCATCCGCCGGAGCCTGTTGAAAGGGCCATGGCAAACTGGAAAATACCGAAGCCGGAAAGGACGCAGGATGCGGCGATTATAAAAACAAGAAACTGCGTGAAATACTTTTTCGCGTAATTATAGGCCACATAGAAAAGGAGCAGGAAAGCTGTGAATATTACCGTTGAATTAAATGAGGCCAGTATGTTTTTTGCGGTTACAGAAGTCAAAAGGCACCACGCAAAAAGGAGCAGGAGGTTGCCGTCAATGGGGGTCTCGATTTTTAATTCTTCCTTGAGGATTTTGTTGGACAGGACAAAAATCAGGCCGGCGGCCAGGACGCAGCCAAGGTAAAAAAGGGACATGTCCGGGTTTGCCGACGGCGGAAAGAAAAGCGTTGCCGCGGTGAGGAAGCCGACTATTATCAGTATGGAAGCGTCGGCTATTTTATGAAGTTTTTCCGTCATTTTCCTTTCAGGCCAAAAGCCGCTTCAAGGGCAAGATAATAGCCCCGGTCGCCGAAACCGCTTATCTGTCCCACTGTTACCGGAGCGATAAAAGACTTCTGCCTGAAATCCTCTCTTCTGTAAATGTTTGAAAGGTGTACCTCGATTGTAGGGATGTTTATTGAAGCTATAGCGTCCCTTATGGCCACCGAAGTGTGTGTATATGCCGCGGGGTTTATTATTATGCAGTCGGCCCAGTTCATTGCCTGCTGTATGGTCGTGACTATTTCGCCTTCATGGTTGGACTGGACAATCTTGACTTCCATGCCGAGGGATTTTGCCTTTTCCTCTATATTCCTGTTTATATCCGCTATCGAAACGCTGCCGTAAACTTCGGGCTCCCTCTGGCCGATAAGATTGAGGTTCGGGCCGTGAATCACCAACACTTTTTTCATTGGTTCTCCTTAATAATTAATTGTATTATTGAAAAAAACAGGCCATTAAAGTATATGTCAGTATAACAAAATAACGGGGGAATTCAATAATAAATAAGGATGTTTTTAAGGGTTAAAATAGTTAATATATTATCTTTTTTGTGATATAATCTCTTAAAATATATGAAAGGATGAGCTTAAATGGAAGGAATACCTGTTTTTCCTGAATTTATACCGCTTGATATTTCCCACAGGAAGCTTGTCTGCGATATGTTAGGGCAGGCCGGCCCGGTGGTATCGGAGATGAATTTTGCGGAGATGTTCGCCTGGCACAGGATAAGGCACATCAGGATTTCGCGCCATAACGGCAACATCATAATATATGTCAATAAAGGGGTTAAAAAGTACATTTACCCGCCCCTGGGAAAAAATGATCCCAATAAGAGCCTCATCGCCATACTTGAATGGATGTCAAAAGAGGATCCTGACGCATATGCGTACGGCTTTGACGCGGCTCAGGCCGCATCCGCCGGGGCCACCGGCAGGCTTGCCGCCGAAGATGACAGGGACAACGCGGATTATATTTACTCTTCCGAGGAGCTTATAAACCTCTCCGGAAGAAAATTTGACGGAAAACGCAACCACCTGAAAAATTTTTACAGAAATTTTGAGGCTGAGTACATGGAAATAACCCCGGATATGATTCCGGACATAAAGGAGTTCCAGGAACACTGGTGCCGCGCGCGCATGTGCGAGGACGACCTCTCGCTTGTAAATGAATCAAAAGCCGTGATGGAAGTCCTTGATAATTACGCGGCTCTTCCTGTTTTCGGGGCTGTTCTCAAAATAAACAGCGGCATACAGGCCTTTACCATAGCCTCGGGGCTCAACGCGGACACTGCGGTCGTCCTTTTTGAAAAAGCCAGGCCAGAGTTCAGGGGCATATACCAGGCCATAAACCAGCAGTTCTGCGAGAAGGCGCTTAAAGGATATAAATGGATAAACAGGGAACAGGACGCCGGAGATGAGGGGCTGCGCAAGGCGAAGCTTTCATATAATCCGGCAAGAATGGAAGCGAAATATACTGTCAGCCTGAAGGAAGAATAAAAGTATTTAAATTTTATACAAACTCTGCAGGAGGTATTTATGGAAAAGATCTGCACCGCGGCTTTAATTGTTTTTTCGGCCCTGTTCTTCATGGTTTCTTGCACAAAAACCAACCACTCAATTTACATGACGGTTTCCGGGAATTCCACTTCCACACAAATAATATACGGGTCCGGGCAGTCACTGGATGATGCGATGGGTAAAAATTCCACTACCATAACAGTTCCAAACCTGCCGTGGACATCGCAGACATATACTGTTAACAGCAGCAGCTCAAGTGTGTTCTATCTTAAAGAGTGTTATGAGGGCAATCCGGACATGAATATAACGATACAAATATTTGACAACGGCACAGAAGTGCAAAAATCCAACTGTTCTTCGCAAAACTGTTTTTGTCAGTATGTGGAATACGTAGCCAATTAAATACGGCACCGATACCGGAGGTTTATGTGGGAAGCAAAGTTTTTTTTATAACTATGATTCTGTTCTTATGCGCGGCCCCTCTTTTTTTCGCCGGCACGCCGGACCAGGCCGCTCCTGCGGTGCAATCAGCCGTCATATACGGCCTCACGTTCCAGAACAATAATTCCGCCATACCAAAGGACGCCTTCGGCAGGCTTGACGCCCTTACAAAAATCATAGGCGAGAGCCTTGACAGCGGCGGGAAACCCGGGGTTGAGATAGACGGATACACGGACTCGGACGGCGCGCCGGAGCAAAATATAAAGATTTCCTGGGCAAGGGCAATGTCTGTCATGAAATATATTCTTGATAAGTTCAGGGACCGCGGCCTCACAGAATCTGATTTTACGGTAAAGGGGCTCGGGGCAACCGGATTTATAGGCGATAATTTAACGGAAGAAGGCAGAAGCAGAAACAGAAGGATAGAAGTTATAGTTACAGGGAAATCATTAATTACAAGAATCCTGATAGTTGAGGCGAAAAATAAAGATTCACAGGAAAGCTGTGAAGATGCCGCGGCTGAAACTAAACTTGAGGCCAAGGCGCCGCAGAAGTGTGGAATATGCTGGCAGTGCGCAGGCCTCGGGATCATTGACGCGGGCCTGGCGGCGGGAGCGGTATATGAGGCGCAGGGAAGAAAACCGCTTGCCGGGGCGGCAATTGCGGCGGCGGGCGCCGCGGTATTGTACACAGCGGTTGATTATTTTTGGTTTCACTCAGTTTTTCCAGCGGAGATAAAGCCCGATGTAAATACAGGATATAATAAAATTGACGGGATTATGATAACGGCTGCTATAAAATTTTAAATTAAACCTGCGGTGTTGCCGTTGGTATAGGCGTCGGAAGGGTGGGCGGCTGGGACCCTGAGCAGCCGTGCGTACACGGCGTGGGATTCTGCAGGAAAGGTATTGTGGGCGTTGGCGCTGGCGGACCTGGAGTAGGAGTCGGCGCCGCGGGAGTTGAAACAGGGGCGCTTCCCTGGTAAATCGTCCAGATGCTGTTAGGCCCGCCGGCATCGCCTCCGGCGCATGTCCAGGTGCCGGACCACTGCGGCCTGGAAAGCCCTCCGCTTTTTCCCGAAAAATAACCCGGCCCGACGCCTCCTGTGGGGCAGGGGCCGTTGAATGAAATATTTCCGAAAGAATCAATGTTCAGGTTTGAAAAGGAGCCATCAGTATTTGATATCTGCCCGTTATTTATGAAGACGCATGATGAGCAGCTGCTGTTGATGCCCCCGACATTTGTAAGGGACCAGTTATAAGTGCCGTTGTAAGAGGAGGAAGCTGACGCGGAAGCTGGGTTATTATTTTGACATCCTAAAAAAACTGTGAGTGAAATTAAAATAAAGCCCGTGAAAAGCAGGACAAATTTTTTCATCTAAAATTCTCTCCAAAATTATTTTTTTACATACCAATTATAACCCACTGTAGGTATTTTGTCAAGTTACCCCGGCCCGGACTGCCAAAATGAGGATTTAACATCATCTTAATATTCTTTATGTTATAATTACCAAAAGGCGGAATACAGGCTTAAATACCAGAAAGCGCGGTGATTCATATAATAATGGAGAGGAGCTCAAAATTTGCACATTTTATTATTTTGTTTTTATTATTTGCCATTCCCGCCTTTATCAATGCCTCAACTGAAAATTCCGCAATAAAATCAATAACAGTGGTCTGTGACGACAATTATCCGCCTTATGTATTCAGGGAAGCCGACGGCAGCCTGCATGGCATTGTGATAGACCAGTGGGCCCTGTGGTCAAAAAAGACAGGAATCGCCGTAAAGATAAACGCGATGGAATGGAGCGAAGCGCAAAAAACAATGCTCTACGGCAGGGCGGATGTTATAGATACCATATTTTACAACGGCGAAAGAAGCGTCATATATGATTTTACCCCGGCATATGTTTCAATTGAAGTTCCTGTTTTTTTTAACTCGGAAATATCAGGGATTTTTGATATGAATTCGCTCAAGGGTTTTGCGATAGTGGTAAAAAAAGGGGATTCATGCATTAATGTGCTGAAGGCACACGGCGTTATGATTCTTCAGGAGTTTCCGGATTACAGCTCGATAATATCCGGCGCGGCCTCCGGGAAGATAAAAATATTCTGCATGGACAAGCCGCCGGCTCTTTATCTGCTCAACAAAGCCGGAATTCGCAGCAATTTCCATATGACCCCTCCTATTTATACGGGTTCGTTCCACAGGGCCGTAAAAAAAGGGAACGCGGAGATGCTTGCGCTTGTTAACGAAGGGTTTTCAAAAATAACAAAGAAAGAATACGCCTCCATTGACCGCAGGTGGACAGGCGAGGCTGTCAACGCCGCGGCTTTTATAAGGTATTTTATTTTTGCCGCCGGACTGGCGGCGTTTGTTGTTTTTTTCATGTTTCTGTGGAATGTCACACTTATAAAACAGGTAAGCGAAAAAACAGCCGACCTGAAAAAGGCGATGACCGGGGTGCAGGAGAGCGAGGAAAAGTTCAAACTTGCCTTTGACACCAGCCCGGATTCCATAAATATAAACAGGCTCTCCGACGGCATGTATATAGAGATAAACCAGGGGTTTACAAAACTTACGGGTTTTACCAAGGAAGATGTGGCCGGAAAAACATCGGCTGGCATAAAAATATGGAGCAACCCGGCGGACAGGGAAAGGCTTGTGGCGGGCCTAAAGTTGGACGGACATGTCGACAATCTTGAAGCTGTTTTTATGAGAAAGGACGGCTCGACAACAACCGCCCTTATGTCGGCAAAAATAATCACGATGAAGGGCGCACCCTACATACTTTCCATAACAAGGGATATAAGTGAAAGGAAAAAATTTGAAATTGCGATAGCCGAGAGCGAGGAAAAATTCAGGTCATTTGCCGAGCAGTCAATGATATCAATAATAATAGTGCAGGACAATCTTATAAAGTACGCTAATAAAGGCATGGAATTGCTTTCTGAATACAGCCCGGCAGAGCTTTTTGCGTGGAAAGAGCATGAATTTATGAAACTTGTATCGCCGGATTTTAAGGAGCTGGTGGCGGAGCAGGCGTTTAAGAAACAGGCCGGCGACACTGATGTAAAAAGCTCGTATGAATTCCGCATGGTTACAAAGAGCGGTTCTGAAAAATGGGTGAACCTTTATTCAAGGACAATAATGTATGAGGGGCATAAGGGAGTGCTTGTAAGTTTTGTCGACATAAGCGAGCTCAAGGAAACCCATGAGAAACTTGAGAAAACTGTTGAAAAGCTTAAATGGAGCAATGAAGAGCTTGAAAGGTTTGCTTCTGCCACGTCGCACGACCTGCAGGAGCCGCTGAGGATGGTTTCAAATTACCTGCAGCTCTTAAAAATGAAATACCGCGGGAAACTTGACGCTGAGGCTGATCTTTACATAGACACGGCGGTAAAGGGCGCCGTCAGGATGTCGGAACTCATCAGGGGGATTCTCGACCTTTCAAGGATAGGGAAGGTGGAAATGAATTTTGAGGACGTTGACACCGGAGCGGTGGCAGCCGAGGCTGTTAAAATGCTGGAACCGAAAATAAAGGAATCCGGGGCACAGGTGACTGTGGGAGAACTGCCGGTTATAAAGGCTGATAAAATCCAGATGACACAGCTCTTTATTAACCTTATAGGCAATGCCCTGAAGTTTTCCGCTAAGATGCCGCTTCCGGGCGTTGATATAAGCTGCGGCAAAAAAAACAACAGAAGGATATTCTGTGTAAAGGACAACGGCATCGGCATATCATCAAAGTATTTTGACAGGATATTTGTGGCTTTCCAGAGTTTGAATCCAAAGGATGAGTACGAGGGTTCGGGCATCGGGCTGGCGACTTGCAAAAAAATAGTCGAGCACCATAACGGCAGGATATGGGTCGAATCGGAAGAGGGAAAAGGGGCGGCCTTTTATTTTACAATAGGGGAACGATGAAAAAATTATTTCCAACAATTGCATGCATTTGTATTATATTTACTATCATAACGCAGGGGTGCGGCAAACCGGCGCCGCACGAGAAAAATATTCCGCAAAATTCCGCAGCTATGGAAGTTTCTAAAAAAATTCCGTTTACAGCCGTGAAAATAGCGGGCGGCGGCGGGCACAGCCTTGTGATTGACAATGACGGAAGCCTGTGGGCGGCAGGATATAACGGCAGCGGCCAGCTCGGGACCCTGGACAGGGTAAGCAGCTGCAAATTCGTAAAAGTGCTCGCCGGTGCAGGGGACATTGCAGGCGGCGGCTTGCAGAGTATGGCTATAAAAACTGACGGGACATTATGGTCCACGTGGGGCACTGCGGATGGATTTGTGCCTTCAAAGATGTTTATAATGAATCTCACATTTTTGCGGATTATGAAGGACGCCGCAAAAATTGCCTGCGGTAAAGATTCCAATTTTATAATAAAAAAAGACGGAACCCTCATGGCGATAGGGGATAATTACAGCGGACAGCTGGGCACGGGAAATACCTATAACTGCTACGCCTTTAAAGAAGTTATGTCCGGCGTTACGTCAGTATCAAGCGGTGTCGGTTATACCATGGCGCTAAAGAATGACGGAACATTATGGGCAACGGGATGGAACCAGTCTGGAGAGCTCGGCACAGGGGATAATAAGGACAGGCTTTCATTTGTAAAAGTAATGGCCGGCGTAAGCGCGGTTTCAGCCGGAAGCGGACACAGCCTTGTCATAAAAATCGACGGGACATTGTGGGCATCCGGCCGCAATGACAGCGGAGAGCTTGGAACTGGAGATTTAAAAAACAGAAATGTTTTTGTGAAGATTTTATCGGGCGTCAGATCAGCCGCAGCAGGCGGCTTTCACAGCCTTGCGGTAAAAGAGGACGGGACACTCTGGTCTGCCGGACTCAATGACAGGGGCCAGCTCGGAACCGGAGATTTTAAAAACAGGGAACTCTTTGTGCAGGTTCTGTCCGGGATAAAAACAGCCGCGGCCGGTGGATGGCACAGCCTGGCCATAAAAAATGACGGAACGCTATGGGCGGCGGGAAGTAATATTTACGGAGAACTAGGGACGGGGGACTTTAAAAACAGGTATGTATGGACACAGATATTTTATCAGTGAATTAAAGGGTGCCGGGTAAAAAAAACAAAGGAGAAAAAATATGGACGCGAATGAACTGGCGATAGAAATAAAAACAAGCCTGGGCAAGGCAACTTTAAGTGAAATAGTGGGCTACGGCATTATTGCCTTTATCCAGAGGCGTTTTAATAATTCGTCTATAAAAGTGCTCGGCTCGGATCTGCAGACGCTGACCATTGAGATAAACCAGAATGGAAAGAGGGAGATAAAAGAAATAGGCCTCCCGCCGCAGCTGAGGGTGAAGTAAAAAGTTGGTTATTTCCGAAAAAGTTGTTTCTGTATTATCTACTCTCAACTATCTACTTTCTATTTTCTCAATTTTTCTCCGCGGAGAAAAATTGGTGGGCGCGAATGGATTCGAACCATCTACTTCCATCGTGTGAGGATGGCACTCTAACCAAATGAGTTACGCGCCCTTAGGTATTAACCTTTTTATAATTACCGTCCCATTTTAATGAAAAGAAAAGGTAATGTCAAGGGTAATGAAAAAGGAATTCAAAATTGGAAAATAAAAGAAGCAATGAACACAATAAGTTTTTGACAAAGGTAAAATTTTAGCATATTATTGTAATTGAAATATAAGTTTTTAAACGGGAAGAGGATTCTAATTATGCGAAATTTAAAAGACAATAAAAGAAGAAAATTGAGCCAAAATGACGGGTTTTTACAATAAAGACACGCACAATCCCCTGGTATAAATGGCTTGCGTACTGTTTTTTACGGATTCTGCGGTGATCCCGGCCTAAAAGGAGCATGAATGCTTTTTAATTCCGTACATTTTCTAATTTTCTTTCCCGCGGTCCTGCTGTTTTACTTCATGCTGCGGCCGAAATACAGGAATGTTTTCCTGCTGCTGGCCAGCTGTTATTTTTATATGGCTTGGAAAGCCGAGTATATAGTCATAATGCTCGCCGAGGCCGTTATAAACTATTCCGGCGCACTGGCTGTGGAAAAGGCAGCCACGAAAAAAAAGAAAAAATTGTACCTGGCAATCTGTCTTGTTATAAATTTTGGCGTGCTGTTCATATTTAAGTACATTAACTTTTTCAACGACTCGGTCCATATGTTCTTAAACAGCATAAACATGATGTATAATTATCCGCAGTTCAAGCTGCTGCTGCCGATAGGGATATCGTTTTACACCTTCCAGATATCAAGCTACGTGATAGACGTTTACAGGGGGGTAATACCGGCTGAGAAAAGCCTCATGACGCTGACCCTTTTTAAGATGTTTTTTCCGCAGCTTGTGGCGGGCCCCATAGAGAGGGCCGCGCACCTGCTGCCGCAGTTCAAGACCGAACATAAATTCTCATACAGCAGCGTCCTTTATGGCGCAAAGATGATGCTGTGGGGGTTCTTTAAAAAACTTGTGATAGCCGACAGGCTTTCTGTACTGGTCAACACGGTATATAACAACCCGAAAGAATACAACGGTATAGGGCTTATGATAGCCACTGTCTTCTTTGCCTTCCAGATATACTGCGATTTTTCCGGGTATTCAGACATAGCTGTCGGCGCGGCCCGTATGCTCGGGTTCAACCTTATAAATAATTTTAATACCCCGTATTTTTCCAAATCGATCGCGGAATTCTGGAAGCGCTGGCACATATCCCTCTCGAGCTGGTTCAGGGAATACCTTTACATACCGCTTGGCGGAAACAGGGTTGGCAAGGCACGCTGGTACTTTAACCTGTTTTTTACTTTTCTTATAAGCGGGCTCTGGCACGGCGCGAACTGGACGTATATAATATGGGGGGCTTTGAACGGTTTCTATCTGATTTTCTCGATATGGACCGAAGCGCCCAGAGAAGCCGCGGAAAAAGCCGCGGGGCTTCATAAAAATGCGATTGTTTACAAAATGTACAGGGTCGGTGTCACGTTTTTTTTAACCTGCGTCGCATGGGTGTTTTTCAGGGCAAATAACATAAAGGACGCCTTTTACGTGCTGTCGAACATGTTTACGGGAAAAGACACCATACTCTTTGTGAATATTTTAATGTCAACATCAAAGAACGCGCTTGTGCAAAATTATTTCAGGTTTAAGGATTATATAGAAGGCCTCGGCCTGAACCAGAATGAATTTATGACAGCCATATTGTCGATCATTTTTATGGAATTCATCCATTTTTTGACCAGAAAAGGAGAAAGCCTTGAAATGCTGAAAAAACAGCCGGCCTGGCTCAGGTGGGGCATATACTATGTTTTTGCGCTGTCTATACTTAACTTAAGCATGGGGCAGAACACGCCTTTTATATACTTTCAATTTTAAAGGTGGGACATGAAAAAAGAAACGCTTAAAATAACGTTATTTATCGCCGGCCTGCTGCTTATACAGGCCTTTATCAGCGACCTGTCCATGCCGCCGGAGATAAAAAATTTTAGAAAATATTTAAAAAACGGTGTTGACTGCCTGTATTTCTGCGACAGCGTGATGAGGTTTTACACACGCGGCGACACCGGTAAAAAACCCATCATAGACCTGATTAAGGACAGCAAACCGGGATTTACGATAGAAGCCGTGGACCATCCCGCGTATAATCTGGACATTTATTACAGTTACTGCAGGGCCATACTTGATTCCAAAAAAAGGCCGAAAGCCGTGATAATACCCGTAAGCCTGTATTCATTGTCCGCGGAGTGGCTGAGGCCCTCTTATAAATTTGAGCTGGAACAGGCTGCGTTGCAGAGCAGCTCCATCTTAAACAGGCTGTTTTACAGGAATATCGCCGCCCTGAAAAAGAAACCAATAACCACTGCGCAGTTTTTGGATACGCCGGTTTACCTGGGGGACATTATTGCAGGAAAGGTGAGGGATTTTGACAATAAATCATTTGAAAAATATTCCGATGATAATTTCAGGAAGAAAATAATAAGCAGATATATGTACTACGCTGATGAAAATAACCCCAAAATACAGTCCCTGGAAAAGATAATGGATATAATGAAGGACAGCGGGGTGATTATGGTATTTTACATACCCCCGGTGGATTATGAAACATGCGGGGATTTTTACGGGCCGGAGTTTTTAAAGACCGTAGACCGCAATATTGCCTTTGTTGCCGGAAAGGTCAGGGCCGGGGGCTGCGAGTTCCTTGATTATTCCAGGCTTTTAAAAAAAGATTCATTCGCGTGGAAAGAAACTTTTTATGTCAATGAACACCTGGATTATAAGGGCCGCAGCGGCATTGCGGCCGCGCTTGCGGCTGATATGGGCAGGATATTTACGGAAAAGAAAATCAATCCAGCAGGGTGCCGGAAAAAATGATATGGGATTATATGACCAATGAGGCCGGGACGCGTGAAGATTGTTTTGATAAAATGCATGGTTTTTAAAGAGGCATAACATGCAAAATACAAATATAAAAAAAACCTTCTTATTTTGCCTGTCTATTATCATACTCTGGGCTTTATTAATTATAAAAATCGCCCCGGCTTATATTGCCGGCGACAGCCCTGAAACAATTATGGCCTTCAATTTTCTTGGAATACAACACCCGCCGGGGTATGTATTGGATACTTTGATCGGTAAAATATTCCTATTAATACCAGCCGGAAACTTGATGTTTAGAAGCGCAATCATGGCCATGTTCTTCAATTTTATGGCAGCTTTGACAATATTTAAAATAGTGTTGATAGTTTTTAAAGAAAACGCAAAAAAATCCGGCGCTTATTCCGCCGCGATTATAGCCGCAATTTTCTATTTATTTTCAAATTCGGCTTTTATTCAGGGTATAACCGCCAAAGGAAGCGTATATACCATACATTGCTTTCTTATAGCGCTGATTTTCTTGTTATTGCTTGAAATAAAGCAAGGGGTTAAATTCCTTTACCTGGCTTCGTTTTTATTTGGGCTGTCACTTGGAAATCATTGGCAAAGTTCGGTTGTTTTATTACCGGCAATGGCCCTTGGCATTCTCTTAAGCGGGCGGAAGATAAAGTTAAAAACCTGGTTAAAATGTTCCATCTTCTTTTTGATTGGAATTTCAATATTTGCTTATTTTTTGCTCAGAAAAACCACCCTGATATGGAGCAATGTAACAGATTTAAATAATCTGATATGGTTTCTAAGCAGGGCTCCATATGCCAGGCTTGAACACCATCATGCTTTTTCAATTATTGATTCATTCAGGGTTTTTAAATACTATTTTTCAAATATTTTTCCCGAACAGTATCCTTTGTTTCTTGCTTACCTTTT
>CAZMGF010000026.1:0-32907 GCA_964565765.1 uncultured Spirochaetia bacterium | reverse complement strand
TGGTGCGCAATATACACGAGAATGCGGCCGCCGGTTGGAATCATCTCTACTGGGATACAAACAACAACAACGGAAAAGGGTCGGCAAGCGGGGTTTTCATTTATAGTATAGAAGTTACTTCGGAAGGTGACAAACAGAAAATATGGGGAAAAGTGGCGGTGGTGAAGTAAAGCAATTTTAAACAGAACGTTTACATTTATAAATAACGGAGTTATAATTAAACATATGTAATATCATGTATTTAGGGGAATTAAAGGAGACAACAAATGAAAAAAAGTATCAGCATAATATTAATTCTATTGATAATCTTAATATTTTCTTTCGCCTGTTCAAAGCAGTCCAATCCAACCACAATATTTATCAATACGGCCACAAACACTCCTTTGTATGTTCAGACTTCAACCGTAACATCAACGGCGACAAAAGCAGCGGCTTCTACCAGCACGGCAACGCAGACCAGTACGATTACCTTTACTGCTACGTCAACGCCTACCAATATAGCTGACAGCACTCCTTCGGCGACATCTACCTGTACAATGACTTTTACTCCGACCGCAACGCCGACAAGCACAATAGATATCAGTCTGACGTCGACACCGACCTGCGGCATCGGCGGCGTGGACAATGAAATACAAAACCTGGTAGTATCGCCCTCCACGGTTTCGGCCGGACAGAATATAACAATTACATTTCAATTTTCAAATGCTGACACAGGGTGCGATTTACAATATTTTGTGGCACTCTCAAATAATTGTTATGTACAGCCGGCGGGAACATCGGGACAGGTTGTGCTTGTTTCCGAAGCTGGTATGAATGTTTTAAGCAGCATGGTAATGGGCGGAAGGGCGAGCCAGTGTGTGGGCGACGGCGCATGGCATAATAACACGGACGCCTCGTGCGGTATGGAAGCGGGAGGCGCGCCAATATACATGACGGTTCCGTCAACCTGGGCCCCGGGAACTTATTACGTGATTGTCCCGACAAAATCATGCAATGTTTATTTAAATCCGCTAATATCCGCGGACCAGATAGCGTTCGCGTCTTTCACGGTGCAGTAGATAAGGGGAACAAAAGAAATTGACGGATACTTAAACGGGAGACTCCTTTATGCCCTTTATGTCCGAGAAAAGGTGGTGAACTATGAAATGTCCTGAATGTGGCAATGAATTAGTTGGCGTTTTTTTTGACAGAAAGTGTAAAAAATGTAATTTAAATGGTGAAAAAGTAGAAAAAATATGGCAAGAGCGAGCAGAAAAAGCTGAGGCAGTTATACAACTTGTATTTGAATTAATACAGAGTGGTATAAATTCATCCGAGTTTATATTGGATAAGAATAATAAAGATTTAATAATAAAATTAGAGAAGGCCAAGACGGTTATGCAATCAATAAAGAGTATAGTGTGGAAAAGTTAAAGGAGGCATAAAATGCTTACTGTTAAGGAACAACTTGAAAAAATCAAAGAAGATTTGAAAAGTATAAAAGTAGATTATAATACAGGAGAGATATTTAATAGTGCGAGGCGGTATGTTTTACGCGGTGCTACCAAAGAAGATTTATTAAAGATACGCAAAATGATATCTATATTTGATGGTAATGAACATTCTATATCTTTTAGTTGTAATCAAGAAAAGGCTCGGAGTGATAAAGACGGAACTGGCAATACTGTAATTTTGCTTGATTATGATATAATTGGATGGATAAGTGGAAATGCCGAAGAAAAAGATGGCGATGCTGATGCAATCTAATATTGGCAATTGGAAAATGGAATTAAATAAAAGGCGATATAAAGATATACGTATTATTTATAATGTTATGACTAAAATATATGATGAAATTAAAATATTAGGAAGCGAAGTTAATAATGTGAAAAATTTTGATTATACTGTACAAAATTTATTATATAAAAATGACATCATTGGTTCCGCCACTGGGGATTTTACTTCTATAGTTACAAAAGATTTTAATGACGCGTATATTATATTAAAAGAAAAATATAATTCTTTGTGGTTGGAAACAATATGGGAATGGTTTAAATTTAATTGGAATCTGTTTGCTTTATTTAAACAAAGTTATTAAAGAGTCACAGTGAATAGAATGAAATTATTAATGCTTCTTTTGATTAAATAAAAAAGGGGCAAGCCCCTTCTTTACAATTTTTCGGGCGGACATATAAGTCCGCCCCTACGAAGAAGTATTATAAAGAAACGTACATGCAGAAAAATTAATGCAATCTCAACCACCATTCCAATATTTCCAAAAATCACTCTTGATTTTTGCCCCCATATCCCAATAATCACATTGTTAGTTTTCACGCACATTAAAAACACCCTTTAAAACAAGGCGTATTATTACTTAACCACATGTGGAAAATGTGATTAAGCGGGTAAAATACCCTTGACAGTGGCATACAGGGGGCGTAAAATGTTGAAAAGTGGGATGAAGTGGCATGATATGGAACGAAATGGAACAAAATGCCTCTTCGTGGACCCATTTTTATATATTTTCCCCTTAAAGGGGCAAACTCTAATTATTATTTTTGAGGTGAAAAGAATGGTAATAAAAACAGGTTTTGTCGGCAATTACAGGCATAACCTTGACGTAAAAAACAGGGTCTCTCTCCCAGCCAAGATAAAAAAATATATTGAGGAAGTATCCGGGGATCCTGAATATTCGTCAAGGATAATGCTGGCCAAAGGAAAGGACTGCATTGAGGGTTTCATGGTATCCGACTGGCAGCGCATGGTTGAGCAGGTTCAGCAGAGCATGAGCTTTAAACGCAGCCCTGAGGATGAGGAGCTCGAAGAGATCGCCATGAACGCGGACCAGGTGCAGATAGACAAGAGCGGAAGGATAATGATTAATGCCGATTTGAAAAAGTGCGCGGATATTGATAAAAACGTGGTTTTTGTGGGGGCGATCGACAGGTTCAGGATTTGGAGCGCCGAGAAATTTGACGACAAATACAATGGAGGCAGACAATGAGCTTGAAGACCGAGTCAAAAAAGGTTGTGGTTCTTATCTTAAAGGGGAACATAGACATCGAGGATATGCTTGCCTTAAAGGGGATTGTAACCTCCTTCATTGAAAAGGAAAACTTCTTTTTTATCCTGGATTTTTCCGGCGTGGACCATATTAATGTCTCCGGCATCGAATATTTAAACGAACGCAAGGAACGCGCGCGCACCATGGGCGGGGATGTAAAAATTATAGGCTCTTCGGATTACGTGAAGAATCTCTTTTTGTACGCCGGCTACTGGGGCGAATTTGACTTTTTTCCAAATGAGGAAGACGCCATTAAGTCATTTGAAAATATACTATGAGTTTCAGCCACAAAAGCGTCCTTCTGGCCGAATCCGTTGAACTGTTGAAAGTGGACGGCGGCAAAGGGGTTTTTGTGGACGCGACACTCGGGCTCGGCGGCCACAGCGAAGAAATATTACGGCGCCTCACCCCTGAAGGAAAATTGATCGGCATTGACTGCGATGACAGGAACCTCGCTGAGGTTTCGGAAAGGCTTAAAGGCCGCAAAAATTTCAGGGCGGTAAAGGCAAATTTCAGGGACCTTGACATTGTTCTTCGAAATGAAGGAATAACAGAGATTGACGGGATACTCTTTGACCTGGGCGTCTCAAGCGCGCACTTTGACGACGCGGAGAGGGGCTTTAGCTTTTCAAAGGACGCTCCGCTTGACATGAGGCTCGACCCGCAGGCGCCGCTCACGGCCCATGATGTGGTGAATTCATACAAGAGGCAGGATTTAGAGAGGGTCATAAAAGAATACGGCGAGGAATACAAATACAAAAGAATAGCGGACTTTATAATAAACAGGCGGCCGGTGGAGACCACAATTAAGCTCGCGGAAATAGCCGCTCTGGCCAAGCGGGGAATGAAGGAAAAGATAAACCCGGCGACGCAGCTTTTCCAGGCAATAAGGATAGAGGTTAACGACGAACTCAACGCCCTGAAGGCTGCCCTGGAGAAATCAATAGCCGCCCTTAAAAGCGGCGGAGTTATAGCCGTGATATCCTTTCACTCGCTCGAGGACAGGATCGTGAAAAGGTATTTTGCCATGGAAGCCTCGGACTGCATCTGCGAGAACAAAAGGATGCCGTGTATGTGCGGCCACATTAAAAAAATAGATTTACTGACGAAAAAAGCAATCATACCGGGCGAAGCCGAGACATCGGAAAACCCGAGGGCCAGGAGCGCGAAGCTCAGGGCCGCGGTAAAAATTTAAGGAGAAGAAATTGAGCGCAAGCAGGAAATTTTTAAGGATGATGGATCCGGCGCACAGCGCGTCGGGCAGGCACATGCCCAAGGGCATTGTCCCCGTCCTGGTCATAGGCTTCATTTGGCTCTTTGTCTGCCTCTGGTTCGGCATACAGGCAAGCAGCAAACTCAACGGCGAAGTGGTGGCCCTGAAAGATGAGTGTGAAAAAGCGCGCATGCGCTCCAAGATACTTGAATACCAGCTTACATCAATGATGTCGGCTGAAAAACTCGAGAACGTGGCCATGACAAGGTATGGATTCAAAAAAGTGAAGGACGACCAGGTGATTGTGGTCAAAAAGGAAGTCCCGCTGATGAACAGGTTCTTTGACTCCATCCGGTCGGTCTTTTCCAGGGAAAAATAAATTCAGCGCCGCGGTTGAAAAACCGCGGTTCGCGTTTTAAAGAGAATAAAGGAGCCCGCAGTGGCGAATGAAAACAGGGACATGAACGGCAGGATAGAGATGATTTATTTTCTCTTTACCGCTATCCTTGTCGTTTTTGCCTTTCAGCTGGTCATCCTGCAGGTCTTTCAGTACGGCCGCTTCAGGGACATGGCGCAGAAGCAGCACCTTGAGACGGTAAAACAGCAGATTGGCCGCGGCGCCATATTTACCTCGGACGGCAAGAAGCTGGCCATGTCGATAAAGGCCTATTCAATATGCGCCAACCCGGGCGAGATTAAGGACCGCTACGCCGTGGCTGAATATCTTTCAAAGCAGCTTGGGTTAAGCAGGCAGGAAATATCGGCAAAACTCAACACAAAAAAAGCATTCGTGTACATTGACAGGAAAGTGGACCTGGACAAAGCGTCCGCAATTGTAGCAAAAGATATAACAGGCATATTTCCCCTTATGGAGGAAAAAAGGTACTATCCGCTTCAGGAGAACGGGGCGAACATTGTGGGGTTTACCGGAATTGACGGCAACGGCCTCGAGGGGCTTGAACAGTCCTATGAAAAGTACCTGCGCGGAAAGGTCGGCTCCATGCTGGTAAAGCGCGACGTAAAGGGGCGGCCCATTATGACCGACACGGTGGAAATAAAAAAGGCCGAGGCGGGCGGCGACATTTACCTGACGATAGATTCCAATATACAGTATCACGCGCAGCAGGAACTTAAGACAGCGGTTGAAAAATACAAAGGTAAAAACGGAATACTGGTTTCGCTGAATCCGAAAACAGGCGCCATATACGCGATGGCAAATTATCCGACATTTAATCCGAATGATTTTAACAGATATCCGCCGGAAGACAGGAAGAACAGGGCGGTGACGGATATTTTTGAGCCGGGCTCGACTTTCAAAATATTTACAATGTCGGCCGTTTTAAAGGACAGGCCGGAAACGTATAATGAAAAGGTTTTCTGCGGCAACGGCAAACAGCTTTTTTTTGACAGGTACGTGCACGACCACGAAAAGCACGGCTGGCTCACGGTGCCGGAGGTAATAAAATATTCCTCCAATATCGGAATGGTCGAGCTGGCAATGAGGGTGAAACAGGAAAAACTTTACGGCGAATATTCGGCCTTCGGATTCGGCAAATCAACGGGCTCGGATTTGCCCGGCGAAGTTGCCGGCATATTAAGGCCGGTTTCGCAGTGGGATAATTCAACAATAAGCTCAATACCGTACGGGCAGGAAGTCGCGGTAACCGCGATGCAGCTGGCGCGCGCTTACGCGGCGATAGCCAACGGCGGGTACATGATAACCCCGTACATAGTGGAAAAAGTCATAAAAAATGGTTCGGTTGTTTATTCGCATCCGCAGACTCCAAAAGTCAAGGTAGTGGATGACGCGGTAAGGGAGAAGCTTATAAAAATGCTTGAGATGGTCGTTGAAAAGGACGGCACAGGGAAAAAGGCAGCCATGTCCGGCTACCAGGTTGCCGGCAAAACAGGAACGGCGCAAAAGCGCAACGCAAGCGGCAAGGGCTATGCCGCCGACAAGTACGTATGCTCATTTATTGGTTTTGTCCCGGCATCGGATCCCGACATTGTGACCCTTGTTGTCGTGGACGAGCCCGCGGCCATATGGGCCTTCGGCGGTGATGTCGCCGCGCCGGCTTTCAGGAACCTGTCGTCCGAGATGATATCATACCTTCATGTCGTTCCGGTTTCCGGCAGTGCGGCGCAGGCAGCGGCGGACCAAAAAGCGGACGCGGCGGGAAAAATAAAAATGGCCGACCTTTATATGAAACAATATTCCGAGGCAAAAAGGGCGCTTTCTTTAAATTCGATAAAACTTGAAAAAATAGGATATGGAAAGATAGTGATTATGCAGGAACCGGCCGCGGGTACGGATATAAAAACAGGCGGCACGGCGTGCGCGTATCTGGCAGACAAGGACGCAAAAGAAGGAATGCGCTTTTATATGCCTGATTTGAAGGGTGCCTCGATAAGAAAGGCCATAGAAATACTTAAAGTGTACGGCCTGAAGGCTAAATGCGTGGGCAGCGGCACCGCTACGGCGCAGGATCCGAAACCCGGCGTAGCCGTGAAAAAAGGCTCGGAGTGCACGGTGAACTTTGAGCTTGCGGAGCGTACATGAAGAAAAAAATGAAGCTTGTTGACCTTTTAAAAAAGGGGAGCGGCTATAGCGTCCTAAACGGAAGCATGGCCATTGACATAAACGACATAGCGGAGTCGGCCGCGGACGCAAAAAAAGGCTCCATATTTTTCTGCGTGCGGGGCATTGAAAAAGACGGACATGATTTTATCCCGGAGGCCGTAAAGAACGGCGCATCGGCTATTATTGTTGAAAAGGATGTAAGCATTAAGGGCGGCGCCGCGGTAATTAAGGTAAAGGACGCCAGGGAGGCGATGTTTTACGCCGCTGACAGGTTTTACGCGGATGAAAAGAAAAATGTCAGGGTGATAGCTATAACCGGTACAAAGGGAAAAACCACCGTGTCGTATCTCATAGACGCTCTTTTAAAGGCTGAAACGGGAATGGACAACGCCGTTGTGGGAACCATAGGTTACAGGATAGGAAAAAACCACTATCCGGCGGGCAACACGACCCCGTCCAATATAAAGGTGCACAAGCTGATCGCCATGGCGGCGGACGCCGGGATAAAACATTTTATCATAGAAGCGTCGTCGCAGGCCCTTGACCAGGGCAGGCTCAGGAACATTGAAGTTGATTCTGTCGTGGTGACCAATGTTACGCGCGACCATTTTGATTATCATAAAAACTTCGCCAACTATCTTAAGGCGAAAATGATAGTAATAGGCAATATGAAAAAAGGCGGAAGATTTGTAATAAACAGTGATTCAAAGGGAAGCGTTGAAATGACCGCGGCGGCGCGGCGCGTCACAAAAGACATTGTGACGTGTTCAACGGAAAAGAAAGCGTCAATCAGGCTGCTTAAATATACGCTGGATATCAAGGGCACGGATTTTACCCTGGATGTGAAGGGCAAAAAGTTTGAAATATCCACAGAGCTTGTGGGCATGCATAACATTTATAATATTATGTCGGCAATCGGCGCGGCCGGCGGGATAGTAAGCGGAAAAAACATTGTAAGGGCCCTGGCCTCTTTCAAGACCGTAGAAGGCAGGCTCGACAAGGCATACAGCGGCGAATTTGACGTGATAGTGGATTACGCGCATACGCCGGATTCCATGGAGAAAATATTGACGGCGCTTAACACCCTTAAAAAAGGCAGGATCATAACGGTCTTCGGCGCGGGCGGTAACAAGGACCGCGGCAAAAGGCCCATAATGGGGGCGATAGCCGAAAAGCTCAGCGACCGGGTGATTGTCACATCTGACAACCCGCGTTTTGAGGAACCGGGAAAAATAATTTCGGACATTATGGAAGGGATAATTGACAGAAAAAAAGTGACGGTCGAGCCTGACAGGCGGCGCGCTATAGCGGCTGCGGTAAAGTCCGCGGCCAAGGACGATATTGTGCTTATTGCCGGCAAGGGGCACGAAACTTACCAGGAGATAAAGGGCAAGAGGACGCCTTTTGAGGATAAAAAGGTGAGCCTTGAAATGATAAAAAAGCACAAAGGCGTAAAAAAACTTTTTCTCGGCTCGCTTTTGAAGAACATGAATTATAAGGTCCTCTCGGGAACGACGGATATGGAAATCAAGGGAATTGAGGACAGCTCTGCCAGGGTAAAAAAAGGATTCCTGTTTATCGCCGTAAAGGGTTTTTCCAGGGACGGACATGATTACGTGGCCGAGGCAATAAGGCGCGGCGCGGCGGCCGTACTGGTGCAAAAGGACGTCAGGGTAAAAAACGCCGCTGTAATAAAAGTAAAAAATACGAAAGAGGCCCTTTTTACCGTGACCGACAGGTTCTACAGCGACATAAAAGGGAAGATAAAGATAATAGGCGTAACAGGAACAAACGGAAAGACCACAACGGTTTATATGACGGACAGCATTTTAAAGGAAGAATACGGCAGGCCGAACGCCATAGTGGGCACAATTGAATACAGGATAGGGAGGAATTACTACCCGTCGCTTAACACGACGCCTTCCAATATAGTGCTCCATAAGCTTATTGACGAAGCTGTGAAGAAAAAGTTGAAGTATTTTATCATGGAGGTATCTTCGCACGCGCTTGACCAGGGCAGGATCAAGAACATAGAGCTTGATACGGCTGTGGTGACGAACGTGACGCGCGACCATTTTGATTATCACGGGAATTTTAAAAATTATCTCGCGGCAAAGCTGAAAATAGTGGACGCGACGCGTGAGGGCGGCAGGCTTGTCGTGAACCTTGACGACGCCAGCGCCGGAAAGTTCATCGCGGCCGCGAAAAAGCGTTCCTTAAAAGTGCTCACATATTCGCTAAAGGATAAAAAGGCCGATATAAAGCCGGTCTCATACTCATTCGGCCTTAACGGCGTGAGCGCCGAACTTGACATAAAGGGCAGCAGGGAAAAAATAAGGGGCAATCTTCCCGGCACCCACAATCTTTACAATATGATGTCCGCGGCCGGCGCGTGCCTTAACGAAGCCAGGATAAAATCAATAAAAAAAGGAATAGAGAACCTTGAAACCGTCAATGGCAGGACTGAAATAATATACGACGGCGCCTTCAAAGTAATGATAGATTACGCGCACACGCCTGACGCCCTTGAAAAAGTTCTTTCGTCCATCACGAAGGTAAAACAGGGGCGGGTTCTGACGGTTTTCGGCGCGCCTGGAAACAGGGACAGGGGCAAAAGGCCGCTGATGGGAAGGGTTGTGGAATCCTTAAGCGACAGGATGATAATCACATCGGACAACACTGAAAATGAGGAACCCATGGCAATTATAAAAGAGGTCTTAAAGGGCGTAAAGAGGCCCGGCAGCGCGGTTGTGGAACCTGACAGAAAGAAGGCGATAAAGCTGGCGATTGAATCGGCAGGGCCCGGGGATGTGGTGCTGATCGCCGGCAAGGGCCATGAAAAATATCAGGATATTATGGGGAAAAAATTCGCGTTTGAGGATAAAAAAGTGGCGCTTGGCGCGCTGAAAGCGGTCCTATGAAACTTAAACTAAACGAAGTTTACAGGGTTTTTAACACAGGGTTTTCCGGCACTGACGCGGCTGTCGCGGGCATATGCACGGATACCCGCAAAATAAAAAAAGGCGATATATTTTTCGCCCTTATAGGCGAGACCGACGGCCACATGTACGCCGCAAAGGCGTTTAACGCCGGGGCGGCCGCGCTTGTGGTGCAAAAATACGCCGAAGGCGTGGAAATAGCAAGGCAGATAAAAGTAAAGGACACGACTGCGGCGCTTTTGACGCTTGCTTCATATTATTACGGAAAATTCAGCGGAATAAAATGCGCGGCTGTGACCGGCAGCAACGGCAAGACAACCACAAAAGAACTGCTGGCGGCGATACTCGGTGAAAAGTATCAAACGCTGAAAAGCGAGAAGAGCTTTAACAACGCAATAGGCCTTCCGCAGACAATATTCAGGCTTGATAAAAAAACAGAGGCGGCGGTTTTTGAAATAGGAATGAACCACGCCGGAGAGATAAAAAACCTTGTCTCCGCCATAGAGCCGGGCGTTGCGGTGATTACGAACATTGGCAGGGCGCATATCGGATTTTTCAGGGACGGCCTTGCTGGAATAGCCCGGGCCAAGGCCGAGATATTTACAGGCGTAAAGGCCGGCGGGACGGCGGTGTTAAACGCCGACGACCGGTTTTTCGGCTTTCTTGCAGGAAAAGCGAAAAAGAAAAAACTAAAGATTGTAACATTCGGCCTGAAGAACCAGGCAGATGTAAAAGTGGAGAGCTTTGAGCCGGCCGGCAACGGCACCGGTTTCAGGGTGAATTGCCTTAAAGAAAAACTTTTTATGAAGCTGAAAGGGGAGCACAATCTTTACAACGCCGCGGCCGCGATTGCCGCGGCACTGGCGCTTGACGTTCCGGGCGCGGCGGTAAAGAAGGGGCTTGGGAAATTTGAAATGGAAGGTTTCATGAGGTTCGAGGAAATAAGGCTGAAAAGCGGAGCGCTTCTTATAAACGACTGCTACAACGCGAACCCCGATTCTTTCACTGCTTCAATTGAAGCCGTGAAAAAAGAGGGATTTAAGCCATTGATAGCGGTTATGGGCGATATGCTTGAGCTGGGAAAAAACGCCGCTTCAATGCACGTGGAAATAGGAAAAAAATTCAGGGAACTGCCCTTAAAAAAGTTTTTTGTCTACGGCAGCCATGCAGGGAGCGTAAAAAAAGGGTACGGTGCCGGCGCGGAAATATATAAGGACAGGGCAAAGCTCGGCGCCGCGCTTAAAGCTTCTGTTAAAAAGGGAGACACCGTATTCGTGAAAGGCTCAAGGGGAAATAAACTCGAGGAAATAACTGAAATATTGAAATAATCAAGGAAAATTTATGAACGAGGTGGCAGGAGAATGTTTTATCACTGGGTTTATCCGCTTCATATTTATTTATCTTTTTTAAACGTATTCAGGTACATAACCGTGAGGGCGGCTTTCGCCGCAATTACGGCCTTTGTAATAACCCTTATTATAGGAAAACCGGTGATTGCGTGGCTCAAGTCGCTGTCGGTTACCCAGGTAATACGCGAAGAGGGTCCAAAGGAGCATCTAAAGAAAAAAGGCACGCCTACAATGGGCGGAATTATTATGCTTGTCTCGTTCTTTGTGTCAATGGGGCTCTGGGGAAGGTATGACAACAGCTATACATACATACTTCTTTTCGCGGCCTTCTGGTTTGCGCTCATAGGTTTTCTGGACGATTATATGAAGCTGAAAATAGGCACAAAAGGGCTCTCCGCCGGATGGAAGCTTGTAATGCAGTTTTCCGGCGCGCTGGTAGTGGTGGCCCTGTACCTGTTGTATGAGGATCCTTCATTTACATATACAACTTTTCTTAATATGCCATTTGTCAAGCATCCGGTTAACCTGCCGGTCTGGCTATATACAATATTCGCCATGCTTATTGTGGCGGGATGGTCGAATGCGGTAAATTTCACCGATGGAATGGACGGGCTGGCCTCGGGGCTCTCGCTTTTTGTGTTCGGCACCTTTGTTGTAATGGCCTATATAATAGGAAACGTAAAAATGAGCGATTACCTGCTGCTCATGCACGTGGCAAAGGCCTCGGAGGTTACAGTGATATGCGCGGCCTTTACAGGCTCCATTCTGGGGTTCCTGTGGTTTAACGCGTATCCTGCCGAGGTTTTTATGGGCGACACAGGGGCGCTTATGCTGGGCGGCGTAATCGGCACAATTGCCGTACTGATAAAACAGGAGCTTCTGCTGCTTATAGTCGGGGTGATTTTTGTGGCGGAAGTGGCTTCTGTAATAATCCAGGTGGGTTCGTTCAAGCTCACCGGAAAAAGGGTCTTTAAAATGGCACCGCTGCACCACCATTTCCAGCTCAAAGGCACGGCTGAGCCGAAGCTTATAATAAGGTTCTGGATAATAGCGCTTATCGTCCTGTTGTTTACATTGAGCACGTTGAAGCTGAGGTGACGAATGATTGAACTTGAGGGAAAGACAGTACTCATTGTCGGGGCGGGGAAAAGCGGAGTTTCAGCCGCGAAGTTCCTGCTCGGCAGGGGTGTAAAGAAAATAATTTTAAGCGACACAAAGCCCAAATCAAAGCTTGAGGCCGAAGCGCTTGAGCTTGAAAAAAAAGGTGTGGAGCTTGAGACAGAGGGTCACAGGGACGCATCATTTCTCGAGGCTGATATTATTATTTTAAGCCCCGGCGTTCCAATACAGGAAAAGTGGCGCGAGGTGGCCGCGAAGTACAACAAGCTGCTTGTGGGCGATGTTGAATTCGCGTCACAGTTTATTGACGCCAAAATAGTTGCCATAACTGGAACCAACGGCAAGACAACGGCCACCACCCTTATGTATGAAATAATGAAGGCCCAGCTCGGGGATAAGGTGAGGCTTGCCGGAAACATAGGCATACCTTTCTGCGATATATTAATGGAGAGCGGAAAGCCCGAATATATAGTAATAGAGATATCAAGCTTCCAGCTTGAGGCCATTAAGGATTTTAAGCCGGAGGTGGCCGTGATATTGAATGTTACCGACGACCACCTGGACAGGTACAGGACAATGCAGGAATACGCCGAGGCCAAGGCCAATATTTTCAGGAACCAGGGGCCAGGTGAGCACCTTATCCTCAATATGGATGATAAATTCACCAATATAATGACCTCAATGGCCAGATCCACAAAACACTTTTTCAGCGCGTACAGGCAGGTGGATAATGGTTATTATTTTGACGGTGAAGATTTTATAAAAAGCACCGGCGGCATAAAAGAGAAACTCTTTTCGGCGGGTTCAATAAAACTTATCGGGCGCCACAATTATGAAAATGTTATGGCATGCATAATGGCCTCGGATCTGCTGAAACTTGACAGGGCGGGGGCAATAGCTGTGATACAAAATTTCAGCGGCCTGCACCACAGGATAGAATTCATCGGCGAGGCCAACGGGATAAAATGTTATGACGATTCAAAGGGAACCAACGTGGACGCTGTGCTAAAGGCCCTGGATACTTTTGACGAAGGCCTGGCCCTTATACTCGGAGGCAGGGAAAAAGGAACTGATTTTACCCCGATATTAAACGCCCTAAAACCCAGTGTGAAGGCAATAATAGCCCTTGGAGAAAACAGGGAAAAAATATATTCCATATTCGCGCAAAAATTGCCTGTTTTTCAGGCGGCTTCCATGGAAGAGGCGGTCGGGCTCGGGCTCAAGGTGCCGGGCATCGGGGTGCTTTTGCTTTCGCCGGCCTGCGCTTCTTTCGACCTTTTTAAAAATTACGCCCACAGGGGCGATGAGTTCAAAAAATATGTGTTAAAGGCGGCGGCATGAAATGAAGCAGGGATTAAAGCCGGGGATTGATTACACGCTTTTTATTACATGCGTGATACTCATGCTTTTCGGCATCCTTATGGTTTACGACGCCAGCTCGGCTTTTGCCAGCGAAACCACAGGCGATTCCGCCTATTATTTTAAGCGGCAGATAGTCTGGGCCGCGCTCGGGATCATCGCGGGGTTTTATTTCTATAAAAGGGATTTCAGGCAGCTGGATAAAATGATAGTCCCCGGGATGATTGCCGCAATTGTCCTTTTATTCGCGGTTCATGTACCCGGGCTGGGAAGAAGGATCGGAGGGGCGAAAAGATGGCTGCATCTGGGGCCGCTTTCCTTCCAGCCCTTTGAACTTGCGAAAATATTTTATGTGCTGTATTTATCAAAAATTTTTACGGACGACACCGGGCCGCTTTCGCGCAAGATAATACGCTCGGCGGCGGTTACCGGCATAGTTGCGCTGGGGCTTATATTCCAGAAGGACCTCGGAGGCACCGCGATAATAATGGTCCTTTATTTCGCCATGCTGCTGCTTGCGGGTGTTCCTGTGTGGTTCTTTGGAGGGGCGCTTGCCGCGGCCGTGGGGCTGGTGGTGCTTCTTATAAAAGTGGAGCCTTACAGGATGCAGAGGATGCTCTCTTTTACCGATCCGTGGAAGGACTTTTACGGTTCGGGCTGGCAGATTGCGCAGTCTCTCATATCGGTCGGTTCGGGCGGTATATTCGGCGTCGGGTTTTCCAACAGCCAGCAGAAATTTTTATACCTGCCGACGCCGCATACGGATTATATATTTTCAATAATAGGGGAAGAACTGGGGCTGTGGGGGGCCGTTCTTGTAATATTCGGCTTCTTTATGATTTTGTCGCGCGGTGTTTTTATAGCGATAAACGTGAAAGACAGGTTTTATAAATTTATGGCGACCGGGCTCACGCTGGCCATACTGACGCAGGCCATAATTAATATAGGCGTGGCCATCGGCATCATGCCATCAAAAGGGACGACGCTTCCTTTTATAAGCGCCGGCGGCTCGTCGCTGCTTATAACATGCATCGCCGCGGGGCTGCTGCTTTCAGCTTCACGCGAGGCTTACGGCGGCCGGCCTTGAGGGTGATATTCGCCTGCGGCGGCACCGGAGGGCATATTTATCCGGCGATAGCAGTGGCCGAAGAGCTCCTTAAAAGTGATAAGAAAGCGAAAGTGCTCTTTGTGGGCACAAGGGATGGAATGGAAAACAGGATAGTAAAGGGGCTCGGCTTTGATTTTGAGGCGCTTGAAGTAATGCCCTTAATAAGAAAGTTTACCGCGGAAAACATAGTAAACGGATTTTTTGTAATCAAGTCGTTCTTTACAGCCTTACAGCTGATAAAAAAGTTCGAACCCGACGCTGTGCTGGGCACCGGCGGATTTGCCTCGTTTCCCATTGTGCTTGCGGCGGCAATCAGCGGGAAAAGGGCGGTTATACACGAACCGAACATGGCGCCCGGGCTGGCAAACATCTGGCTCTCGGGTTTTGCCTCGGCTGTGACGCTGGGGTTTGCCGGGACAAGGGACATTTTCCGCAGAAAAAAAGTTTATGTGACAGGCAACCCGCACAGGGACATGGCGGCACACGAAAAAAAAGGAGCTGCGTACAAAAAATTCGGCCTAAAGGCCGGATATAAGACGCTGCTTATAATGCCGGGTTCGCGCGCGGCAAAGTCCATAAACGCCGCGGTTGCCGGGATGCTTTCGGGTTATAAAGAAAAGCTGAAAGGGCTCCAGCTTATATGGATGACAGGCGGCGATGATTATACGGCGGCTTTAAGCGCGGTGAAAAAGGCAAAGACAAGGGCCGCGGTGGTGAAATTTATTGACGACGCGCCCCTTGCATATTTGATAGCTGACGCCGGGATAATGAGGGCGGGCGCCGGGACGCTGACCGAGATAGCGGCGGTAAGGCTGCCGTGCGTGATTGTGCCTTACCCGTACGCGACGGCCAACCACCAGGAAAAAAACGCGGCGGTATTTGAAAGGCTCAACGCGGCGGTGGTCTTAAAGGACAAAGAGATGACGCCGGAAACGTTATATGGAGCCGTGGAAAAAGCGCTTAACAAAAAAAACGCGGCAAAAATGAAACTGGAACTAAAAAAAATATACAGCGGCAACAGCGCCGGGCAGATAGTAAAGATATTAAAAGGAGATATTAAATGAAGAACGAGGTAAAAAACATACATTTTATAGGGATAGGCGGATCGGGCATGAACGGCCTGGCAGAAATATTTATTAATCTCGGCTACAGGGTCACCGGCTCCGACATGAAGGAATCGGATAATACCAGAAGGATCGCCAGGATAGGCGGAAAAATATTCATAGGCCACAGCGAAAAGAATGTAAAAGGGGCTGACATCGCGGTTTATTCCAATGCCGTGCCCGAGACAAACCCCGAGATAACCCGGGCGAGAAAAATGAAAATACCCGTACTGCCGCGTGCAGTAATGCTTGACGAGGTTATGCGCCTGAAATACGGTATTGCGATTGCCGGTTCACACGGCAAGACAACCACAACATCGATGCTTGCCACAATATTTATGGAGGCAAAGCTTGACCCGACTTACATAGTGGGGGGTGTGGTTAAATCAGGCGGGGTGCATGCCAGGGCCGGCAAGGGAAGGTATGTTATTGCCGAGGCATGCGAGGCGTTTGGTTCTTTTCTGCACCTGAACCCTGTCATAGCCGGTGTTACCAACATTGACAACGACCACCTGGATTATTACAAAAAAATGGACGCGCTAAAAGAGGCCTTTGTGAATTTTATAAATAAGGTGCCTTTTTACGGCGCCGCGTACTTAAACGGGGATGACCCGAATGTTAAGTCAATTAAGGACGAAATATTTGTGAAGGCGGTATATTACGGGTTTGACAGGTCGAATGATATTTACGCGGCTAATGTCCATTTCAAAGGGTTCATGCAGCGCTTTACCGTCATATATCACGGCAAGAATCTCGGGGTCTTTGAACTGAACATTCCCGGCAGGCACAATGTGCAGAATTCACTCATGGCCATCGCCATTTCACTTGATACGGGAATAAAGGCTTCCGTTATAAAGCGAGGCCTTAAAAAATTCAAGAATGTAAAAAGGCGCTTTAATGTTTTTAAGATGAAAAATTTTACGGTAATTGACGATTACGCGCACCATCCCATGGAAGTGCTGAAGGTCCTGGAGACAGGAAAGGAAATGGCGAAGGGCAGGGTAATTGCGGTTTTTCAGCCGCACCTTTTTTCAAGGACGCAGCAGCTTTATAAGGAGTTCGCAAAGGCGCTTTCAACGGCCGATATGGTGATACTGGACAAAATATACCCGGCCAGGGAGGCGCCGATTATAGGCGTCACATCCGCCCTTATTTCGGACGCGATGAAAGAAAACGGATACAAAAATATTTTTTCCGAGACGGAATGGGGCTCCATATCCGAGAGGCTGCGCAGGTCGGTAAAAAAAGGGGATATGGTATTCCTTATGGGAGCGGGAAATATATATGAATTGAGGGGCGAAATAGAAAAATGGGCAAAATGAAACCGCTTTTTTTTGACAGCTTAAAAGAGGCAGGTATAGAATTTTATCCCTCTTACGCTGTCAAAAAGAGGACCACGTTCAATATAGGCGGAATAGTGGACTGCTATGTAAGGGTAAAGGATTTGACGGAGCTTGCCGTTGCTGTCAGGGCGGCAAAAGCCGCGAAAAAGGAAATATTTGTTATGGGCAACCTCTCCAATGTCCTTATTTCTGACAGGAGGATAAATAAGGTATTCATCGGGCTGGAAGGAAGCTTCCTGGAAATAAGCAGGAAAGGGGCCGCTTCCCTTTACGCCGGCGCCGGCGTAAAAGTATCCGGGCTCACTGCTTTCCTTATTAAGAACGGCCTCACGGGGCTTGAATTCATGGCCGGTATACCCGGAACAGTGGGAGGCGCCGTTTATATGAACGCCGGAGCCTATGGAAAAGGAATAGGCGCGTTTATAACAAAGGTGCATTTTATGGATAAAAAAGGAAAGTGCGGGGTGATAGTAAACCCTGAAAAAGCCTTTACATACAGGCACTCTATATTTCAAAAGAACGGCTTTATTATAACAGGCGCGGAGTTTAAGTTAAAAAAAGGCGACAGCGTGAAAATAAGAAAAGAAACGTCAGAACTTATAAAGACACGCCATAAAAAGCATCCTTGGGACGCTTATTGCGCGGGAAGTTTTTTCAAAAATCCGGCGGAATGCCCGGCAGGCAGCCTTATAGAGCGGGCCGGTTTAAAGGGAAAAAAGGCCGGAGGCGCCATGGTTTCAAAAATGCACGCGAATTTCCTTATTAATATTACAGGGAAGGCAAGCTTCGGCGATGTTGTAAAGCTTGCCGGGCTGGTTAAAAAAGAGGTAAAGAAAAAATTTGGGGTCACTCTGACAGAGGAAGTAAGGTATATAAAATAGCAGGGCCGGCGGAAATTTAATAATTATCAAGGAGAAAAGTAGAAATGAAAAAGGCAGGAGCGGGGAAAAAGCGCATAGGCGTTATTATGGGCGGGCTCTCAAGCGAGCGTGAAATATCACTGCTCAGCGGGGCCGCTATTGTAAAGGAACTTAAAAGCCGCGGGGAGAATGTTGTGGCAATTGACCTCAAGGCGCGCTCAGTGGAAAAAATAGAAAAAGCCGGGATAGACGTTGCCTTTATTGCGCTTCACGGGACCTTCGGCGAAGACGGGGTGATACAGGGGATACTCGAGTTCCTGGGAATTCCATACACAGGAAGCGGCGTCCTGGCATCTGCTCTGGGCATGAACAAGGTGAAAACAAAGGAGATGCTGGCCTTTAATAAAATTCCGACCGCCGCATGGCGGGTAATTGACGGAAAAAAAGATTTAAAAGCATTGAAGTTAAAATACCCCCTGGTATTTAAACCCGTCTCCGAAGGGTCGTCGGTGGGTGTATATATTGTAAAAAATGAAAAAGAGGCCCTTAAATGTTTCTCCGCAGCCAGGAAATACGGGCCCGTGCTGGCTGAAGAATTCATAAAGGGAAAGGAAATTACAGTTCCGGTTTTTTGCGGCAGAACCCTTCCCATAATAGAAATAGTGCCGGCAAACGAATTTTATGATTATGAGTCGAAATATACGGAGGGCATGTCCAATCATATAATACCCGCGCGCATAACGCCGGCAGAATCCAGGCTGGCGCAAAAAACCGCGCTTGAGGTCCATGAATGCGTGGGCTGCAGGGATTACTCACGAGTGGATATGATTGTCGCCGGCGGAAAAGTTTGCGTGATAGAGATTAATACACTGCCGGGGATGACCTCGCTCTCGCTTTTTCCCGACGCGGCAAAAAAAGCAGGGATTTCTTTTTATGACATGATAATGACACTGGTAAATAAAGCGCTTGCAAGGAGTGGAAAATGAAAAGCTTCGGCAAAAGGTACGCGGCATTAAACACAAGGGTGGCGGTAAGAAATGAGCCCCTTTTCAGGCAGCTTCCGGCCGTTGCGCGCCGGCTCGTAATGGGCGCCGTGCTTGTGGCGATATTCGCCGCCAGCGTGAACCTGCTTGTAAAATCCGTCATAGGCAGGTTCAGGCCGGTCATGCCGGAAATAAAGCTGCCCAGGATAAGCGGGATTTCGTCGCCAAAATTTCAGATAATAGGAGACCACGAATACCTTGTAATGTCCGACGGCTCCGTAAAAATGGCCGAGGCGAATATTGACGGCTCGAGCCTGCCGGTGCTTTCCGGTATTTCCATAAATGAGGACAGGCAGGAATATAAGGCGGCGCTGAAAGAGGCGCTGTCAATCGCGCCGTCTTATCTTGAAAAAATATCGGAGATAAATCTGCGCGACCCGAAGGAGATGATGATGGTCTCCACGGACGGATCAAGAATAATATTCGGCGATTCCATAACAGGGGAAAAGCTGGATAATTATATAATTGCCCTGAAGAAAATGGAGGAACTGGGCAGGCCCTTTAAGGTTATGGACCTGCGCTTTTCCGACAGGGTAGTATTAAAATAAAAAGGAGAGCCAAACATGCAGCATGGCGAAGCAAGCCTTATAGCGGCCGTTGATATCGGGACCACCAAGGTCTGCACGGTGATAGCGGAAGTGCGGGATGAGGAGATAAATGTTATCGGCGTCGGGTGGACGGAAAACAGCGGCGTTTCAAAGGGGACCATAAATAACATCGCGGAAACCACCGAGGCCATTAGAAAATCAGTGCAGAAGGCGGAAGAAATGGCAAAATCCAGGATAGATACGGTCCTGGCCTCCATTTCCGGAAAGCATATAAACGGAATGAGGGGCCACGGCGAAACAGCCCTTTCAAACCAGCGCCAGAAAGAGATAACAGAGGATGACAAGCTCAGGGCCATGGAAGGGGCGACAAGCGTGCGCCTCTCTCAGGACAGGGAAACCCTGCATGTGGTGCCCATACAGTATATAGTTGACTCCCAGGATGAAATTGACGACCCGCTGGGCATGACCGGCATGAAACTTGAAGTGGACGCTTATATGATTACGGGTTCAATCACGTCGATAGACAATGTAAAAAAAGTTGTGGAGCGCGCCGGATACAACTGTGAGGACATGATACTTCAGGGGCTGGCTTCGGCGCACGCCGTGCTTTATCCGGACGAAAAGGAGGTCGGGGTGCTTTTGCTTGACATAGGCGGCGGGACAACCGACATAGCTCTTTTTTACAGGAAGTCACTGAGGTTTGTCCGCGTGATTCCGGTCGGCGGGCAGTTTATCACCAATGATATTGTACAGGGGCTCCAGACGCCGAAATCAGTGGCCGAAGAACTCAAGAAAAAATATGGCATTTATGAAAACCCGCAGCCGGCGGACATGCAGCCGGCTCCGGAGGAATTCATCGAGGTGCCGGATATGGGTTCTTCGAAAGTGGAAAGGGTGGAGCGCAGCACACTTTCAAAATTTATCAAACCCAGGGTGCAGGAGCTGATAAAATTTGTGGAGGAGGAACTAAAAAAAGAGGGGATAGAGCGCTCCATGTACGCCGGCGGCATTGTTTTGACCGGCGGGACGGCCCAGCTTAAGGGCATCGATACGCTTTTTAAGGAGGAGATGAACCTCAGGGTGAGAATAGGGGCGCCGCTTAAGGAAAAAATAGTCGGGCTCTATGACCTGGTAAGCACCCCGGAATACGCGACCGTAATAGGGCTGATTGAGTATTATATAAGGGAACAGGGCAGGCATAATTTTATTTCGGGCGGCAAAGGCTCCGGTATATGGGAATGGATAAAAAAGAATATTATCAATAAAATATAAGGGAGGCGCAAAATGAGTGAAATCGACGGAAAGTTAAAGTTTGAACTGGCGGAAATGCAGGACGAGTCAAATCCCGGCATCAAGATCAAGGTAATCGGAGTGGGCGGCTGCGGGTGCAACATCATTAATGACATGTCGGAATTCGGCTTAAAAGACGCTGAAATCCTGGCTGTCAACACAGACATCCAGTCGCTGCAGCGTGTGCTGGCCGGAGAAAAGGTTCAGATAGGCTCCAAGCTTACAAAAGGCGGCGGCGCCGGTTCAAACCCGGAAAACGGGGAGCGCGCGGCGGAAGAGGACCGCGACCTTCTGGAAAGCAAGCTGCGCGGGACAGATATGCTTTTTATCACCTGCGGGCTCGGCGGCGGAACGGGCTCGGGCGCGGCGCCGGTTATCGCCGACATTGCCAGGGGGCTCGATATACTGACGGTCGGTGTTGTGATCACTCCGACTTCAATGGAACTCAAGACTGAAAAAAAGAGAAGAATCGTGGATCATTCAATGAGGCGGCTAAAAGAAAAGCTGAATTCCATAATAACCATCTCCAACCAGAAAATACTTGATATTTTTGACGGGGCCATGACAATGCCGCAGGCGTACAAGGAAGCCAACAGGGCGCTTATAAATATTGTGAACGGGATAGTGTCCATGATTTCAAAATCCGGCATGCAAAATATTGATTTTGAGGATGTGAAGGCCACATTAAAGCAGAAGGGCGACACTTTTCTGGGCATCGGCCGCGCGAGCGGAACTGATAGGGCAAAAAAGGCATTTGACCGCGCGCTTAAAAATCCCTTCATCGGGGATGTTGATGTGCTCGGGGCCAAAGAAATGCTGATTAACTTTGTCGGGGACATCACAATCGGAGAGGTAAAAGAAATTGAGAACCTGCAGAAACTGACCGGGACCGAAGCCTCCATGAAGTACGGGTTCGTATGCGACGAGAGCCTTGAGGATGAAATAGAGGTTGTTATACTTATCTCCGGCATTAACGCGGGAGCCCAGGGAAAATGCGGCGAGGAAGTCCCGGAAAATGTGGAAAAGGCCGCGGAGATGATAAGGACCAATGTAAAACAGATAATGGACAACAATTACGAGAATGTTGAGATACCCACGTACAAGAGGTTCATGAACTAAAGGAGAACAGATGAAAAAAGTCCTGGCTGCGGCCGCGTTTTTAATGCTGGCCGCATGCTGCGCCCTCGCGGATGACAGGGTATCCGCGGGCAGTTTAACAGAAAATGGTATTTACTCCGGATATGACCGGGCCCTAAACCGCGTTATACTTAAAGGCGCAAAATCAAGCGCGGTGCTTGTCATAAATTATCCTTTTATTGTCTGCGGCGATAAAACATTAAGGCTCGATGAGGCGCCTGAAATTGACGGCGTCGATGTTATGATTACGGCATACACGGCGGCCCGTATAAAAGAACTCCTTGCAGTCTCTCCCGATGAAGGCGGCGACACCATTACAATACCGGGAGGGGAAAAACCCGTAAAAACCCCGGCGGCCCCGGCAAAACACAGGGTGAAAAAAATCATTGCGGCCGCGGCGATTCCGGAAGCGGCGCCCACAGAGGCGGCTGTTGTTTCCACAAGGGAAACTCCGAAAAGGCCCACAACAAGAAAGCTTATTGTCCTTGACCCCGGACACGGCGGCAACGACCCGGGCGCGTCCGGGCATCACGGGCTCGAGGAAAAAGAAGTCGTGCTTGCGGTGGCCCTTGACGTAAAGAAACATCTCGGCTCTTATCCTGCCGATGTGCTTATAACAAGGGAAACAGATGATTTTATCACACTGAAAAACAGGACGGTCTTCGCCAATTCAAGGAAGGCTGATATATTTGTTTCAATTCACTGCAATTCATCTCCGAACCCGCAGGTTTCAGGCACGAGGACATATATATATAACAGGGTGGCTTCTTCAAAGGAAGCGGCCGATGCCGCGAAGTATGAAAACAGGGACGCGGGAACATTTGAGTTCCTTATGAACGACCTCAGGAAAAGCGCGTATGAATACCTTTCAATCGAGCTTGCCGGCAATATACAGCATGAAATGACAAATGACCTTAAAATGAAATGGATGCCTTCGGAAAGGGCACCGTTTTATGTTCTCGCCAATACTAACATGCCGGCGGTGCTTGTGGAAACGGCCTTTATTTCCAATGATGCCGAAGAGGAAAAAATGAGGACGCCTGAATTCCGTGACAAGATTGCCGACGGCATAGCCAAAGGGATAATGGATTATCTTGACCAGGTAAAATAACCGCATGAAAAAAAAGATTCCCCGTGGTTTTAAACTTGTAAAAAAAGGCTCCTTAAGGCTTTTATCCTGCTCCGCAATTTCAGGACTGCCCGGCTTTTCCCAGTACTTTACCATGCGCCTGGGCGGGGTGAGTAAAAAACCTTTTAATTCCCTTAATGCCGGCGGCCACACCGGGGATGATGAAAAAAAAGTAAGGATTAATATTTCACTCATAGAAAAGAGTCTCGGGATTAAATACGCCGGAGCTGCCAGGCAGGTGCACGGCGATTCTGTTATAATACTGAAAAATCCGGCATCAGGGATAAAAAAAATAACCGACACCGCCGCTGACGCCCTTATCACCGATATACCGGGGCTTGCGGTTGGCGTAAGGACGGCTGACTGCGCCGGCACCATAATAATAGATCCGGAACACAAAGTTGTGGCGGCGGTTCATTCCGGGTGGCGCGGGATAGCAAATAAAATACCGGCGAAAACCGTGAAGATGATGAAAAAATATTTTAAATCAAGGCCGGAAAAATTGATGGCCGCCGTATCGCCTGCGATCGGCCCGTGCTGTTATGAGGTAGGCAATGATGTCATGAAACTAAAAAAGCAAGAAGTTTACCGCGGAATCTTCACCGAAAGAAAGGGCAGGCATTATATGAATCTCTGGAAAGGCGTAAAAAACCTGCTTGAAAAAGAGGGCGTAAGCCCCGATAATATACATATATGCTCCATGTGCACTTTTGACAACCCGCGTTATTTTTTTTCACACAGGCGGGATAAGGGGCACACCGGAAGGATGCTCGCAATGGGGTTTTATAAATAACAACGGCTTTAGGGCGCGGAGGCTCGGATAAAATGGAACAAAATAAGGCAGAACAGGACGCTATAGACCGCAAGCTCGGGGACGAATGGAGCGAATGGGCCGGCGACCTTTCCAGGTATGAAAAAGAGATAAAAGAAGGGGCGGCCCTTTTTCTTATATACTATTTCGCCTCGCTTTTTGTTATTGCCGCACTTTTTACCGGTATTTATTACATGATTTCACCCAGGCTCTATGAAATAAATACGGCGCTTAACGCGGCCGTAATGTGGCTCATAATTACGGCGTCAGTGCTTGTATTTATATGGTCGCTTCTGCTGCTGCTGACGCTGGCCACTGGCAAAAACCTTGTTTTCGCGCCGAAAAGCGAAGGGCTCCATGTGGAATGGATATACCCTTTTGTTTACAGGATTGCGTCAATATTCGGGGTCTCAAAGGACCGCGTCGGCCATTCGCTCATAAAAGTAAACAACGCCCTAATATTCGCCACAAAAAAAAGATTTGTAGCTTCAAACCTGCTTGTACTGCTGCCGCGCTGCCTTGACCCGGAAACAAGGGCAAAAGCCTCTGAAATAACAAAAAAATACGGCTGCCATGTTTTTACGGCCACGGGCGGATCTTCCGCAAGGCAGATGGTGAAAAAAACAAGGCCGGACGCGATAATAGGGGTGGCGTGCGAGCGTGACCTGGTATCAGGCATGTCTGATTCTCCGGGAATAATACCGATAATAGCAATTACAAATGTAAGGCCGCACGGGCCGTGCAAGGATACTGTTATAGATGTTGAAGAGTTTGAAAGGGCGATAAAATTTCTTGTGAAAAAATGAGGCGCCTTTGCCGTCAGTAAAAGTATTTGATCCCCATTTTATATATAATAAAAGGGGCTGCGGCTGACAGAGAAGCAGCAGCGTCTGGCTGGGACTGGTAGCTGAAAAAAACCAGGGTGCCCTCAATAAATAATTTATAGTCGGAAATAATATCGGATTTAAGGCCGACTGTCGGATTAAAAAAACCAATTACATATGTGTTGTTTTCATCAAGCGCGGCATTAACACCGATGCCGGCATAAAAAAATTCGTTCAGATTGTAATATATATTCAGTTCCGTGAGCCCGACAGCGCCGCCATTGGTGTATATGCCGCCCGCAAAGAGTGATATTCTGGATTCCCTGGTTAGCAGCCTTGTGTAAGAAATACCGGGAATTGCCCTGTTCGCAAGGCCGACGTCAATGCCTATGGCCTGGGTGTAATGCGGGGTGGCAGTGGGTGAAGGATAGGCAGTCTGCGTAACCGCCGCTGCCTGGGCGGCGCCGGCGTCCGCGGAACCAGCCGCTTTTAGAGTTAAGGGCATGAAATATAAGGCCGCTGAAATCATGGCAAAAACGATTAATTTACGCAGCATTGTTTTTCCTCCATGGTGATATATCATTCATATATTTTAAGGCCTTAAAAGCCAAAAGTCAATTTAAAGTTGACTGGATTAGCCGGGCAGGATTTGTGATATAATTACACCATGAAAAAAATAATATTAACACTGATATTTTTTGCCGTATCCGCCGTTGTTTTTATATACGGCGAGCCGCAGGAAAGCGGCGCTCCGTGGTTAAAACCGTGCGTTGGCAGGGGGAGCTGGGCGCTTACGGTAAGGCACGGAGCTTTTTCATATGAGGCGCGAGTCTCCAGCCTTGACGGGAAATTCAGGTTCGAGATACAGGACCCTTCGGGCAAAACCGCCCAGATTTTTATTTATGATAATAAGCGGCTTTACAGGCTGGATTACGCGGCTGGCCGCGCCTACTCATTCTCAATGCCGGACGGAGCCTGCGCCGCTCTTTTTAACGGTGTGTTTCCCCAGACAACGGCCCTTTCCAGGATAAACAGGCAGGTCATCGGCAGGGAAAAATACAACGGCAGGGAATGCGTTGTAACGGCATATGACGGGCTGATGCCGCGGCAGCAGGGCGCGCCGGCATGGGTAAATATTAAGGAATGGACGGACCGCTCAACGGGCGCCATGATAAGGGCCGCAGGGGGGGATTTTGAGACAACCGTCTCTGATATAAGCTGGAGCCTTTTTATGGATGGTAACGCGTTTAATGTGCCGCGTGGATTCGTTGTAACGAATATGGAAGAAACGCACGCAAACAAAGAGGCGTCCCCTGAAAAATTTTTTAAAATAACTATACCGGCCGGGGCGAAAAAATGAAATATTACAGGATAGCGGTTTTCGCGAATCTTGAGGGAACACTTACCTACTCTTACAATGGCGAAATCAGGGACCTCACGGGTTTGAGGGTCAGCGTACCTCTGGGAAAAAAGACGGCCACAGGAGTCGCGGTTTCCGCAATAGAAAAACCCGACATACCTGCCGAACGCATTAAAGAAATAAACAGGGTGCTGGATATAACGCCGGTGCTTACAAAGGAAATGATAAAACTCGGGCTATGGGCGGCGTCCTATTATTTATCGGCGCCCGGCCTGGTATTCTCGACGATACTTGCGCCGCTTTACCGTGTAGCCTCCGACAGGATAGTGAAGCTCATCGCCGGCGTGCCGGCGGATTTTGAAGGCGTGGCCGGTGAAATAATTAAATACCTGGAAGCAAGGCCGGGCAAATGGGCCAGATACAGGGATATGCAAAAGCATCTTAAGGCCAGGGGAATGAAAAGCGCCGTTGAAGAGCTTGCTGAAAAGGGTGTAATTGTTGTTTCTGAAAAGGAAAAGACAAAAGGGATAAAAAATAAGAGGGCAAGGCCGGACAACATGCCGGATGAGGAAGCGGAGGACCTTACCCTTAACAGCGAACAGAAGAAAGCTGTTGGTGAAATAACAGCGGCCATTTCATCGGGTATTCACAGGACGTTCCTTTTGTTCGGAGCGACAGGTTCCGGCAAAACAGAGGTATATATAAGGGCGGTAAAGGAAGCGCGCGCAAAGGGGTTGGACTGCATAGTGCTCGTTCCGGAAATTTTTCTTACCCCGCAGACTGTCCTGAGGTTCCGTTCTGTTTTTAAAGAGGATGTCGCGATATACCACAGCGGGCTGAAACCCGCGGAGCGCCTCCACGAATGGGAAAGGCTCAATAATAATGAGGCGCACGTCGCGGTAGGGACCAGGTCGGCTGTTTTCGCGCCGCTTAAAAAAATAGGGCTCATTGTGGTTGACGAGGAATTTGACACTTCATACAAACAGGAAAACGACCCGAAATACAGCGCCAGGGATACGGCAGTTTACAGGGCGTCCATAAATTCGGCCGTCGCGGTTCTTGGCAGCGCGACTCCCTCGGTGGAGTCGTTTTATAACGCAAAGAGCGGCAAATACACAATGCTGAAACTTTCAGGAAGGGTATTGGAGAGACCCATGCCGCAGATACAGGTCGTTGACCTGAAATACGATCTGAATAAAAGCAGGGACCTATTTTTTTCAAATGAATTTATAAGGCAGATGAGGGAATCCGTCGAAGCCGGTGAGCAGGCGGTCCTTTTTATCAACCGCAGGGGGTATTCGGGATACAATTTTTGCCCGGAATGCGGCCGTATTGAAAAATGCGTGAACTGCGAAATTCCCCTTGTTTACCACAGCCATGGCGCCTCCTTAAAATGCCACTACTGCGGATATGAAAAAAAACCTTCTGTTATATGCCCGGAATGCGGGAAGCCCATTTTTTACAAAGGGGCCGGAACCCAGCGGGTGGAGGATGTGGTTTTAAAATTTTTCCCTGACAGAAGGGTGGAAAGGGTCGATCTTGACACCATGGACGGCCATGACCGCTACATAGATGTTTATTCCAGGATTAAAAACAGGGAGATAGACATATTAATAGGAACACAGATGGTGGCAAAAGGATTTGATTTTCCGGGGGTCACGTTCGTCGGAGTCGTGACCATAGACGCGCTTCTTAACCTTCCTGATTTCCGCTCCGAGGAAAGGGTATTCCAGCTTTTAATGCAGGTGGCGGGCCGGGCCGGCAGGGGTGATATACCGGGCAGGGTCGTCATTCAGACATTTAACCCGGGCAATCCGGCGGTTGCGATGGTCAGGGAATACAAGACGGAGGAATTTCTTGAGGCGCAGCTCAGGCAGCGCAGGGAACTGGGCTATCCGCCCTATAAAAAGATGATACAGGCCATAATTCAGGACGCTTCATTTGAGACGGCGGTTGACAACGCGTTAAGGGCCCTTGAGACAATAAAACAGTCGGTAAAAAATTTAAAAGCCAGAGTGGACATACTCGGCCCCTCAGAGGCGCCGCTTTCCAGGCTGAGAAACAAATACAGGCAGTCAATAATAATAAGGTCCGCAGACAGACAGGCTCTAAACGCGGTTGGTGTGGAGCTCAAAAAGCTCTGGCGTTTCATGGACATTTCTGTGACGGTGGATCCCGTCAATACGCTGTAAAAAATCAAGGGGATTAAATGCTGCAATCAAGGGACGCTTTCGGACGCGGGCTGCTCGAATTCATTCACGATAAAAAACGCAACGAAATGATAGAACGCGATGACGGCGTAATGTTTTACGTGGACAACGCCGAATATTTTACCCCGTACAATAAATGGGCCCGTTACGACAGGCAGGCCATGGGCCACGCCAGGGGCAGGGTGCTTGATATCGGCTGCGGGGCGGGAAGGCACGCAATTTACCTGCAGGAAAAAGGGATGAAAGTTACCGCAATTGACAATTCTCCGCTTGCCGTAAAAATCAGCAGGGAACGCGGGGTAAAGGATGTGAGGGAGCTTTCCATAGAAAAAATATCACCGCGGCTGGGTAAGTTTGACACGGTTATAATGATGGGGCATAATTTCGGACTTTTTCAGGACGCTAAAAAAATGAAAAAGATTCTTGCGGTCCTGGATAAAATGACGCCCGTGGGTTCCATAATAATTGCGGAATCAATGGATCCACACAGGCTTATGGGAGCGGAAGAATACAGCTATCAGAGGCGGAATCTTGAAATGGGCCGGATGGCCGGGCAGGTGCGGGTGCGCATCATTTCAAAGGATATAATAGGGCCATGGTTCGATTACCTCTTTGTTTCAAAGAAAGAAATGAAGCATCTGCTTGAGGGAACGGCCTGGAGGGTGAAAAAGTTTTACGGCGGCCTTATGCCGACATACGCGGCTGTTATTGAAAAAAGGGCCTGATTGTGGTATGATAAGTAATGAAAAAAAATAGAGCTACGGTTAAGGGAAGATGTCCGGAGTATCCGAAGAAAGCGGCTTCATTGTGGGGCAGCAGCAAGGCAAAATCACTTTTTTTCTGCTGCTGCGGTTCAAACAAGATAAAAATAATGTCGCCGGGCCCGACTTACGAGCAGAAAAAGTCCGGCATTGCGGTCGCTGAAGCCGGCCCCGGAGTAGTTATTTCCTGCCCCAAATGCCATGTAAAGCACAAGCTGAAAAGCGCCACACCGGGGTTTGACATTATTCATCTGTAGGGTCTTAATAGCATAAAACCGGATTTACCCAGCCGTTTAGAATATGTTATAATGGCGCATGTCAATAATTAATGGAGGGCATCGTGGCAAAAGCCGAAGGAAAAACATTCAGGTTTGATGATGAGTCAAATATAGAAACAAACATACTTGAAACCATTGATTATAAGGGCGAAGAACAGCTTGTCGAATACTACACAAATGAATTTTCCGCGGTCTGCCCATTTTCCGGACTCCCTGATTTCGCGAAGGTTACAATAAGGTACATACCCGCCTCAAAGATAGTTGAACTTAAATCCCTGAAATACTATTTTATTTCCTTCCGCAATGTAGGCATTTACCAGGAAAAAGCTACGGACAGGATATTTAAGGATATTTATAAACTGCTGAAGCCGAAATACCTTCTTGTTGAGACAATATATAATACCCGCGGCGGTATTGACTCGAAATGCGCTATTGAAAAAGGAAAAAAATGAAAAAAGCGGTAACAGCAATATTTCTGCTCCTGATGCTTGCTTCCTGCGCAAAAAAAGAACCCACAACAGAACAAAAACTTTCATCTGCCTCGGCCCCGGTTGTCCTCTCGGGGCTTACAGACATGTGGAGGCTGGGGGATTCCCTGAATATGGCATCCGCAGCGGCCCTGCTTGATAAAAAGGAATTTGCAGAGGAAGCCGCTTTTGCCCTTTCAAACCTGGCTTCGCCCGCGGTTAATAACCTTGTACTTTCCGGAATGGTTGACGGCAGGGATAATGACGCCAGGCTGCTCTATTTCAGGCTTGCCTTTATAAATAATCCGGCTGATGATTTTATAATTTCACGGGTTATGGCCCATTATGGAAAATATAAGGGAAACGCCGCTGCCGCGGTAAATCTCGCCGCCGGCAATGAAAGCACCGCGCTTAAGGCGGCGGCTGGTTTTGAAAAGAACAAAGTTTTTCTTGAACCCGGGCTTGCGAAAGAATTTATACTGAAAATAGGGGAGAAACGATACGCTTCCCTTTATAATTTTCTTGAATCTGTCTGCCTTACCCACAGGGAACTTAAGCCCTTCGCAAAATGGGCCATGCACAGGATAAAAAAGGCGGGTGGAATTTCATATAATTTTTCCGATGAAGTTATAGAGAAAAACAATTATTTTAAGAAGGATTTAAATAATCCCGTATTTCAGGCAGTTTCCGGAACCTATAAAGCCTGGCACACGGCAAACCCGGATATTCTCGTAAAAGACGACATACTCTTTTTTTATTACAGGACAGGCGACGGCACCGACAGGATATCACTCATGACGGTGCCATACCAGATATTTAACGGAAAAAATATGATTGATTACCCGAATAATCCAATAATTGGCACGTCGCAGAAAGGCTTTGACAGCCGGGGCGTGCTTGACCCGTCAGCTGTTATTTTTGACGGAAAGGTTTTCCTTTATTACAGCGGGATAGGCGATACGGAGGATTCGATAGGTCTGGCAGTTTCAAAGGACGGAAATAATTTTGAAAAATATGAAAAAAATCCGGTGTTAACCGGAAGGGCGCCGGATATTATACTAAAGGACGGCGTTTTGTATATGTATTATGTAATGGTGAATAAATCAGGCGGATATTCAATATATCTGGCCACATCAATTGACGGGTATAATTTCACCCCATTCGGCAACAACGCGGTTTTTTCACCGGACACCAATCAGGAAGCATGGGACTCCAAAAGCGTAACCACGCCGAGAATATTTGAAAAAGATGATGTTTATTATATGATGTATTGCGGCGACAAAAAATACAGGGACTACCCGCCTTTTTTCGGCCTGGCCTTTTCATATGACCTGCTTCACTGGTACAGGTCCACGCAAAATCCGGTATTTTCCAGGGGTAAAAAAGGGGAATTTGACGACGGCGCAATATGGTTCGGAGACCTTTTTCCTTACAATAATAAATGGTACCTGTACTATGAGGGCTGGGGAGGCGGAGCCAGCCACAACGCTGAATACGGGGCAGGTGGCCGTTCGCAGATAGGACTTGCCGCGGGGGAATTTAATATTGAGGAATTATTGTAATGATTTTAAATATAGCAGTGGTAAAAATTGAGCGCGAATTGCAAACTATTGTAAAAACAGCCGCGTCAAATTGATAACCGGAAAAACAGAAAAAAACGAAATAACTGGCAAATGATTTCCCTGTGGTGTATAATTATACCGCAAAAATTAATTACACATGTCCATAAGGCCATTTCACGGAGCAATACATGGGAAAAAAAACAGGGAGCCGGGGTTTCCTTTTTAAGAGCGTCATAATTCTGTTTTATACCGCGGCAATTGCCTGCGCCTGCGAGGCCGCGGCCACACCTACATTTACACCGACAGTTACGCCAACTCTAACAAACACTCCTGTTGTCTCTTCCATATGGAGGGTAAATGCCGGCGGGCCTTTGTATCCTGACAGTTGGGGCAACACCTGGATAGCGGACACAAATTTTAACAGCGGCACCGCGCATTGCGTGACTAACACTGTCACCAATACCAATGACAGCACCCTTTACCAGTGCGAAAGGTACGGCAATCCTTTCACATATGCTTTTAATGTTCCCGCTGGAGTTTATCAGGTAACATTGAAGTTTGCGGAACTATATCAGACCGCTACCGGCGCAAGGGTGTTTGACGTCTCAATAAACGGAACGCAGGTATTGAGTGATTATGATATTTTTCTGGATACAGGCGCAGAATACAGCGCTGTCAGCAAGGTGTTCAATAACATTTCACCCGCCGGCGGAATGATAAGCCTGCAGTTCGGGCCTGCATCAGCTGATAATGCGCAGGTTTGCGCTATCCAGATAAATCCGCAGCCGCCCAGCCCCACGCCCACGGCGACTGCCTGCGGGACTCCGGCGATAACCCCTTATATCCAGGTGAACGGCGGTGCCTGGCAGCAGGTAAACACTATTAATGTGAGTCAGGGTTCCAGCGTAACCCTGGGGCCGCAACCACTTACAGGAGGCACATGGAGCTGGACCGGCCCGGCAGGATTCACTTCAAGCCAGAGGGAAATAGACGGAGCACCGCTTTCCAGCGGCTTAAACACATTCAACGTAATATATACCGATGGCTGCGGAAACCAGGCAACTATGAACTTCAATGTGACTGTGCTAACTGCTACACCAACTGCCACTATTTTAGCAGTAACTGCGGGTTGTGCATCGGGTATAAGCATAGACGGAATAATGAACGAGGCTGCGTGGTCATCGGTTGCCTCAAATCCTATATCAAAACTGTGCCAGGGCACGAATCCGGACGGCATATCGGGCGGCTTCAAGACCCTGTGGGATACTGAAAACCTGTATGTGGGGCTTGTTATAAACGATACCTATCTTAATGCCACGCAGGTAGCCTGCGCTAATTACAATGATTCGGCTGTTGAAATATACCTGGACATGAACAATGACTGGGGCAGCTTGACCTATCCCGGATCCACTGGTGATTTCCACTTCATGATAAGTTATGACTGCCTTCAATTTTGCCAGAACGCATCCC
>CAZMGF010000025.1:0-32922 GCA_964565765.1 uncultured Spirochaetia bacterium | reverse complement strand
CACCGACAGTTACCGGAACGGTTACGCAGACAATAACACCCACATACACAGTGACGCAGACCGACACGCAGACTGTAACACCGACAGTTACCGGAACGGTTACGCAGACAATAACACCCACATACACAGTGACACAGACCGACACGCAGACGGTAACGCAGACAGTGACAGGGACAGTTACTCAGACAATAACACCGACATACACAGTGACCCAGACAGACACGCAGACTGTAACGCCGACAGTGACAGGAACAGTTACGCAGACAGTAACACCAACATACACGTGGACACAATCAAGCACTCTTACACAGACACCGACATTCACATGGACGCTCTCCAGCACTCTGACGCAGACGCCGACGTACACATGGACGCTTTCAAGTACGCTTACACAAACACCAACATACACGTGGACATTATCAAGCACACTAACGCCGACGCCGACGTATACGTGGACGCAATCCAGTACGCTTACACAGACTCCAACATATACATGGACGCTCTCGAGTACGCTTACACAGACACCGACGTTCACATGGACGCTTTCAAGCACGCTTACACAGACACCGACGTATACATGGACGCTCTCTAGTACGCTTACATCAACGCCTACATATACGTGGACACTCTCAAACACACCAACGCAGACCCCGAGCTTTACTCCCAGCGTAACGCAGACCATCACACAAACCGCAACTCCAAGCGCAACTCCTACATCAACCGGCACCATAACGCAGACGGTTACATTCACATATACCCCGACGATAACGCCGACCATGACAGAGAGCCCGACTTTCACCGCGACTTCAACGCCTACGTCAACACCGACTTATACCGGGACCCTGACATTCACGCTCACGGCAACACCGTCCTGGACCCAGAGCGCGACCATGACTTTCACGCCGACTTTTACGGAGACATTATCTTTTACGCCTTTATATACATACACAGTTTCATCCACTTTTACCGTCACGCTTACATATACTTCAACATATACCGCGACCCCGACTTCAACATACACAAGTACTTCCACTTACACGCCCACATCTTCAAATACCCCCACAATTACGCAGACATTTACAGTTACCGAAACGGCGACACTGACGGCCACCCCGTACGGCATAAACAGGGTGCAGGCTTCTGTTTACGACGCCAACGGCGCCACAGTGGCGACATTGCTGCCCGGAGGAAGCGACCTTATAATACATAACTTCACATATTCAGCCAATCCGTTCACGGACAACGGCTCCAACATACTTAACATTTATGACATGAACGGCCATTCTTTCGCGCAGTGGGACGGAAGGAACACCGGCGGAAACGCCGTGCCTGGAGGCATATATTTTGTGCACGTTACCACTATAGACCCGGCCGGCAACAGCTATGTGCTGGACCTGCCGCTTGATGTTATAACAGTCGGATCCGACTCTATAACAGGCTTCTCTATACGAGATATGGGCGGGGCATATGTGATACAGTCCGGCGTGGCAAACGTAGAGTGGATAAGAATAAAAATATACAACCTGAACGGGGAATATATCAAAGGCTTCTATACTGTGCCGTCATCGGGACTCTTCAGCGTATCCTGGGATAAGAGGACAACTTCCGGAGCAAGGGCGGCTAACGGCATATACGTCGTGGTAATAGAGTTCAAGGACAGCAACACCGGATATCTGGACAGAAGGATTGAAAAATTATTCCTTAAATAAAGATAAAACCGGTGTGACGTTATTTATAATAACAATTGACAATGGCCGTTTTTTTTGGTATTTTTCTCTGGAATAAAAAAGTGGATTTACAAGGCTGATATAAATGAAGAAACCAATATTCGGCGTTTATGAAAGTTTTTACAGAGTCGGTATTGGTTATTTTTATACCCAAAGCGGAGGTTATAATGGCAAATCTGGAACTTTTAAAGGCTAAATGCACTGAAAACAGCTTTGCGAGGTTGGAAGCCCTGAACAATCCTGCGCTCATGGAATTTGTCGCCGAATACGCCGGCCATTGTGAGCCTGATTCGGTGTATGTGTGCACTGATTCCGGGGCGGACGCGGCTCTTATGAAAAAAATGGCCGTCGAAAAAGGCGAAGAAAAAGCAATGAGGATTGCGGGGCATACGATACACTTTGACGGCATAACCGACCAGGGCAGGGATCCCAAAAATACAAAATTTCTTTATGAAAAAGGCAGGGAACTTGAGGGCTTAAGCGGCATTGACAGGGAAGAGGGGCTCGCGGAAATAAAGGGATTGTTAAAGGGCATTATGAAAGGAAAACAGATGCTTGTGCTTTTCTTTGCCATGGGACCCGTGGATTCCACGTTTTCTATTCCGGCGGTGCAGCTTACTGATTCCTATTATGTGGCGCACTCGGAGCTGATATTGTACAGAAAAGGATATGAGGGGTTTAAAAAGGCAAAACCGGCGTCATTTTTCAAGGTTGTACATGCCGCAGGCGAGACTGAAAATAACATAAGCAAAAATATTGATAAGAGAAGGATATATATAGACCTTAAAACAGAGACAGTTTTTTCCGCAAACACGCAATACGCAGGCAACACTGTGGGGTTTAAGAAACTCGCGCTCAGGCTGGCCATACAGAAAGCTTCACGTGAAGGCTGGCTTGCGGAACACATGTTCCTCATGGGGGTCAAAGGTCCGTGGGGAAGAAAAACATATTTTTCAGGGGCATATCCGTCAATGTGCGGTAAAACTTCAACGGCCATGGTTGAAGGCGAATCCATTGTAGGAGACGACCTCTCATACCTGAGGAATATTAATGGCACGGCAAAAGCGGTAAATGTTGAAAAAGGCATATTCGGGATAATACAGGATATAAATCCGGCAGGAGATCCACTGATATGGAACGTTTTGAATACTCCCGGCGATGTTATATTCGGGAACATACTGGAAGCCTCGGGAGAGCCCTACTGGCTGGGCGACGGCAGGGAGCTGCCTGAAAAAGGGGCCAACTTTGCGGGAGAATGGCACAAAGGCAAAAAAGACGCGGCGGGAAAAGAGATACCGGCGGCCCATAAAAATGCGCGTTATACAATAGACCTTGAGGCGCTGAAAAACTGCGATCCGAAGCTCAATGATAAAAACGGGGTAAAACTCGGCGGTATTGTATTTGGAGGCAGGGATTCCGACACATGGGTGCCGGTAAGGGAATCGTTTGACTGGAACCACGGGGTAATTACCATGGGCGCCTCAATAGAGTCGGAGACAACGGCGGCAACCACGGCGAAAGAAGGCGAGAGGGTATTTAATATAATGTCCAATATGGAATTTCTATCGATTCCGATACCAAAATACCTTGAAGATTACCTTGATTTTGGAAAAGGGCTGAAGAAAGCCCCGAAAATATTTGCCTGTAATTATTTTCTCAGGGATATGCAGACTGGCAAATGGCTAAACGGAGTAAAGGACAAAAGGGTATGGTTGAAATGGATGGAACTCAGGTCGCACAACGAAGCCGGCGCGATAAGGACCCCGGGAGGGTTTGTCCCGAAATATGAGGACCTTAAAAATTTGTTCAAAAAAGTCATGAAAAAAGATTACACACTTGAGGATTACAATAAACAGTTCCTCATCAGGATACCCCAGAACGTGGCAAAAATAGAGAGGATAATTGACGTATATACAACGAAGATACACGGCGCGCCTAAGGTGATTGTGGAAGTTTTGAAAGAGGAGAAGGAAAGGTTCCTTGCGTTAAAAGCTTCAAAGGGAGATTTTGTTACCCCTGACAAGCTTATATAATTATTTTGAAAAACCGCGGCCTTTTTAAGGCCGCGGTTTTTTTTTGCCTGTATCTTCCCCGCGGGGCAAAAACCTTGACAAGCCGGTTTTTATCGTTTAGTATCAATGTGTCAAATACAAAGGCGGTAAATTATGGAATTTTCCAACAGATTAAACTTATCCCAGGGATTAAAGCAGGAACTGGGCCTTAAATTAACCCCGGAAATGCGGCTGAGGCTCGATGTGCTTCAGGCAACCCATCTTGAATTACGCGACATTTTAAATAAAGAGGTCTCTGAAAATCCCCTTCTGGATGATTTTGTAGACGATGACGACGAACCTGTAACCCGTTCTGAGACCGCGGAAAAATCGGAAAAAACAGAGGATTTAACCAGGGGCGCCGAAGAGACACACCTGGACGAACTGGACAGCGGCAGCTATGAGAATCTTTTTGACGCTGAATATGACAACAGGAGCGCCCCGGCTGAATACAACCCTGAAATGGGAAAGTTTGAGGATTATAAATATAATTCAATGAGCTATGAGGAAAAACCGGATCTGGGGGCGGAATTGACCAGGCAGGCCAATGAAGCGGGGCTCAACGATGAGGCGTACCTGTCGGTAGCCTCGCTGATATCGAGCCTTGATGAAAAAGGCTTTCTTGTAAAAAGCCTGGATGAAATCGCGTCGGAAACGGCAATAAGCGCTGAGGCCCTTTCAAAGGCCCTTGAAATGCTCAAGACCTTCGAGCCTGCGGGCGTGGGCGCCTCTGACGCCAGGGAGTGCCTGTTAATCCAGCTTAAACAGCGCGGCCAGAAAGATACGCTCGCGTATAATATAATTGACAGGGAGTTTGCCCTGCTTTCGAAGCAGAACTACCATAAGCTGGCTTCTGTATTCAGGGTAAAGGAAGACGATATAAAAAAGGCCAAGGATGTTATAAAGGAGCTTTCTCCTTTTCCTGCTGTCAATTTCGCCAAGGGAACAAATGAATATGTGGTGCCGGATATAGTTGTAACGGAAGAAGAAGGCGCATATAAGGTGCATGTACCGTCAAATTTTCCGGAAGTCAAGATAAACAGAAAATACCTGAGCATGTATAAGGAAAAAAAGGAAACAAGGGATTTTATAAAGGCGTATGAGGAAAGGGTTAAGGCGCTTTTAAAGGCCCTGGAAGAACGCAATAAAACCATTGAAAATGTTATAAAAAAAATAATAACTTACCAGGAAGGCTTTTTAAAAAGCGAGGAAGCGGGCCTGATACCTCTAACATACAAAGAGATAGCCCAGGAATCAGGCATATCCGAGTCCACGGTTTCAAGGATAGTCTCAAAAAAATACATCCAGCTGCCGACAGGCGTATACCCGATGAAAAAATTTTTTATGGCGGGTATTGAAACGAGCAACGGCGGCGGCCCGATGGCAAACGCTGTTATAAGGGATAAAATACTTAATCTTATAGGCGGTGAGGACCTGACAAACCCGCTTACAGACACCGACCTGGAGAAGATATTAAAGGAGCGGGGAATTCCGGTGGCAAGGCGGACAGTTACCAAATACAGGGAACAACTGGGGCTGCTTCCGGCCAATATGAGGAAAAAACAGGTCTAAAACTCCTTAATTGACATAAGTTTTATAATGTGGTATTTTTAATGGGTTGGTGGTATAACGTTTATATATACAAAAGCGCCTTTTGGGCTTTTAATAACTTCAGGAGGTTTGTGACTTGGAGATAAACATAACCGGAAGGCATGTAACCCTTACAAAGGCCATTAAGCAGTATGCGGTCAAAAAACTCAAAAAAATCGAGGAATATTTTGATTTTAAGGAACACGGGGAACTGCATATAATACTCGAAGTACAGAAATACAGGCAGCTCGCCGAAGCAAACCTTACGTCAAAATGGCATAAATTCTCGGCTAAAGTTGAAACAAAGGACCTCTATTCTTCAATTGACATGATAGAGGACAAGCTTCTCTCCCAGATAAAGAAATTAAAGGATAAGCTTGACCGCAGCGAAAAGAAAAAAGACAAGAGAATTAATATTCTCGCGAACATGGGCACTGTTACAAGCGTAAAAGGCGAGAAGTACAATGAAAGTGTCGAGGAAGAAGATATGCAGGCGTTAAAACCGAAGAACACGGAAGAGGCCATGGAGGAGCTCTCCATCGCCAGGGAGCAGTTAATGATGTTTTTTAATGTAGACTTTAACAAGGTCTGCCTTTTAAGGAAAAGAAAAGACGGAAAGTACGGATTAACTATCTCAAAATACTAAAAAATAGAGGTGACGATTTATTATGAGAATCCTGGATTTTCTTGAAAAAGAGAGTATTGAACTTGACATAACAGCCAAAACAAAAAAGGAAGTTATTGAAGAACTCGTTGAGATGCTGGCAAAAAAAAGCGTCATTCTGGATAAAAAAGCGACAATTGATTCACTTATGGAAAGGGAAGAACTCGGCTCAACCGGCGTGGGACAGGGCATAGCAATACCCCACAGCAAGACAAAAGGTGTAAAGGATCTTGTGGCTGCATTCGGCGTATCCAAAGCCGGTGTTGATTTTGAGGCGCTTGACGGGGAGCCCGTTAATATATTTTTCCTGCTGCTGGCGCCGGAAGGAGCCGCGGGACTGATGCTTAAGGCGCTTGCCAGGGTCTCCAACTTCCTTAAAAACAAATATTACAGGCGCAAGATACTCGAAGCCAGGGACAAGGCGACCGTGGTTCAAACAATTGAAGAAGAAGAGAAGACAAAGCAGTGAACCGGCGGGCCCGAAACAAATCCGGGCAGCTTTGAGGAGATCTCCGGATGAACTTTATCACCGTTAAAGAATTTTTCTCCGACAATAAATCAAGGCTTCACCTCAGGGTTCTTGCCGGCGGCGAATACCTGTCCAGAAAAAAAATAATCGTTTCCGATATTAACAGGCCCGGGCTTGCCCTGGCCGGATTTTTTGATTATTTCCCATATGAACGCGTCCAGATATTCGGGAAAACAGAGTTTACATATCTTAAAAATCTCGGCAGGGAAAAGGCAAACAGGGTAATAGAGAGGCTCTTTGCCGCCAATATCTGCTGCGCAATAGTCTCCAGAAACCTGCCGGTTCCTTATAACTTTCTTTCAATAGCGCGCCGGCACAGGGTCCCCATAATGATGTCCTCGATATTCACCACAAAACTTATCAGCTCGATAGTCACATACCTCGACAAAAAAATCGCCCCTAAAATAACAATGCACGGGACGTTTGTGGATGTATACGGCATAGGAGTTCTTATTATAGGAAAGAGCGGGATTGGAAAAAGCGAAATATCGCTGGAACTTATAAAAAGGGGGCACAGGCTCGTGGCCGACGACCTTGTCGAAGTTACAAAATTATCCGATGACGCCCTTGAAGGCAAGGGGCTGGCAATAATACAGCACCATATGGAAATAAGGGGAGTCGGAATAATTGATATACGCAACCTTTTCGGCGTCGGAGCCGTGCGCGACGAACAGAAAGTGGAGCTTGTGATGCACCTTGAGGAATGGGAAAAAGGCAAGGATTACGAGAGGCTGGGCATTGAAGAAGTACAGGAGGATATACTTGGAGTAAAAGTCCCCAAAATAATACTGCCGGTAAAGCCGGGACGAAATTTAAGCGTAATTATAGAAGTGGCCGCAATGACGCAGCGCCTGAAAGCGCGCGGATACAATCCGGCCAGGGAGCTTAATAAATCAATAGTAAAATGGATGAAAAAAGAAAAGAAAAGCCCCAAGGAGAACGCGGATGTTTCAGATAAATAAATGGCTTTATCCCGGAATCAGGATGAAAAGGTGGATATTCCTTTTTATCTTCAGCCTGATTGTCCTGGTGGTCGGGGCGTCCGGATTTCTCGGTGATATGGTAAAGAATGTCAGAATAGAAAAGATGAACATTGACTGGATATTTAAAAAGCTGCAGCATCTGCGCGCTATCGATTACATTCTTATCCTGCTCGCTTTCTCCGGAATAGTACTCGCCTGGAGGCGCTCAATATTTTCCATGCTGACTCTTGTTTCTTCCGGCAGGGAAAGGGAGTTCCTGAATAAGGCATACAGGGAAGAAAAATTAAAGCGCGGACCGAAAATAGCGGCCATCGGCGGCGGCACCGGAATGCCCAATGTGTTAAAAGGCATGAAGGAGTTTACAGGAAATTTATCGGCGGTTGTAACGGTTGCCGACGACGGAGGATCTTCCGGAAGGTTAAGAAAAGATTACAGAATTTTGCCGCCGGGCGATATTAGAAACTGCCTGGTGGCGCTTGCAGACGAGGAAACGCTGCTTGGCAGGCTCTTTCAGTACAGGTTTTCACACGGGAAGGAATTAAAAGGGCATAATTTCGGCAATATTTTCATAACGGCACTTACGCACGTTGTCGGTGATTTTCCAACAGCTGTAAATGAATCGTCAAAAGTTCTGGCCATCAAGGGAAAAGTGCTGCCGGTCTCCCTTGATAATATTGAACTGAGCGCAAAGTTAAAAGACGGCCGGGTTATAAAAGGTGAATCCGCCATTCCAAAAGCCCGCGGCCGCATTGACAGGGTATTCATAACCCCGCAGAAGGCAAAACCATATAATCCGGCGGTTGAGGCGATAAAAAACGCCGACGCGGTTATAATAGGGCCGGGTTCGCTTTACACGAGCATCATTCCAAACCTGCTTGTTCCTGGAATTAAAGAAGCTCTTTCCAGCACAAAATCAGTCAAGATTTACATATGCAATATAATGACACAGGAGGGCGAGACGGACGGCTATTCAGTCTCGGAACACCTGAAGGCAATATTTGACCACACGGGCCGCAAAGTTGTGGATTATGTAATCGCCAATAACAAACTTCCCAGCGACGATGTCCTGAAAAGATATGAAAGCGAAAAAGCGTATCCGGTCAAAATTGACAGGGAAGCTGTAGCCGGCCTTGGCGTTACGCTTGTACAGGGGAAGCTGTTCGCGGACGGGCCCTACATCAGGCACTCACCCGAACAGCTGGCAAAGATGATAATGAAGTTAATAATCGTGTAAAGGAGCACCAGAATAAAATGGTTGGAATAATAATAATATCGCATTCCACGCTTGCGGAGTCCCTTAAGACGACGGTTTCACTCATTGTCGGCGAAAATGAAAACGTCCGTACAATCGGCCTGATGAAAAACGACAGGATGGAAGATTTTGCCGCAAGGCTTAAAAAGACGGTGGAGGATGCCGATAAGGGCGACGGAGTGCTGATTCTGGCGGATATGTTCGGCGGCACGCCGTGTAATACCGCCCTTTCACTTTTCGGCACCAGCGAGAGGGTCAGGATAATTACGGGCGTAAATCTTCCAATCGTTATTGAGGCCATAATGCATTCCGGCAGGCCGGTTGATGAACTCGGAAAGCTGATTATGGAAAGGCGCGACAAATCGATTATAGACGCCAAGGCCATATTTAAAAACAGGGGATAAAAAAATGCCAATATTGCTTACCAGGATAGACGACAGGCTCATACACGGACAGGTGGTTGTCGGATGGGCGCAGGCTCTGAAAATCAACCATATCATAGTTGTCAACGACGAGATAGTCAAAAATGATATGCAGAAATTTCTTTTCAGGATGGCAACGCCGAACGACATCAATCTTTCAATCCTTACTGTGGAAGAGGCTGCGGACAGGATAAAAGGCAGGGAGTTTGACGATGATGCCGCCATGATACTTATAAAAACCCCGGAGGACATTTATAACGTGATAAAAGCCGGCGGAAAAATATCGGAAATTAACATAGGCGGCATGCATTTTGAAAACAATAAAACCCAGCTCTTTGACGCTGTTTTTGTGGATGAAAAAGATGTGGGCGCGTTCAGGGAACTGGACGCCCGGGGGGTCCTCCTGGAAGTGCGTATGGTGCCGACGGACCCGAAGCGCAATATTATAAAAGCAATTGAGGAAAAGTTCGGCAAGAAAACCTGAATGTCCGGGGAAGAGGGATAATTTGGAAATATTAATCAGCGCGAAAATAATTATTGCCGCAATTGCCGGCTCGGCGCTTGAACTTGACGCGTATTTTGTGGGCATGACGCTTGTTTCGCAGCCGGTTATAGCCGGCGCCATAGCCGGATGGATATTTGGCGATTTTTTTACCGGTATATTTATCGGGAGCCTTGTCCAGCTGGTGTGGATATCACCGCCGGTCGGAGCGTATGTGCCGCCGTCGTCATCGGCAATCGCCTATACAGCGACCGTGCTCTGTATTAATATGAACGCTATTTTTGTGCATAACGATTTTAATGCGCTTATAATGTTCGCGCTGGTTATAGGCACGGCGACAGGCTATTTCGTGGGGCAGGCGGATATATGGAACAGAAAATTAAATACGCTTATACTTCACTTTTTTGAGCCGGCGATATTAGGGGGCGGAATCTGGCCGGTTATGGCGGCGCAGATTTTTGCGCTTACGGCGAAATTTTTCAGGGACGCCATTTTTTATCTTGTGATATTCGCGCTTGGAACCGGGGTGGCAGCCAAGATATTTTCTTCCCTGCCGCCGGATTTTCTCAAAGGGCTGGAGAAGGCGCTGTGGGTAATGCCTGTGATAGGGCTTGCCGTGATATATGAGACGTTCAGGACAAAAATGGGAGAAATTATCCATATCGCGCTATTTCTTATTTTTTATATTGTTTTCTGGAAATTTAACCATGTTGACCCGGCCTTTTTCCTTCTGGCGTCGGCGTTGGCGTGCGGCGTTGTGATTTATAATTTTGTATGGAACAAAAGGAGCAGATAAAGTGGATGAAAAGAAAGCCGGGAAAATAATAGGGCCGGTAAGCCTGTTGTGGAGCGGTTTTAAGCTTAACCTGCTGCACCTGGCATGGAATTTTGAGAGGCTTCAGAACCTGGGTTTTTATTTTTCAATACACAACATGCTCAGGAAGATATACGCGGGCAGGACCGAAGAAAGGCTGTCCGCCACACGCAGGCATATAGGCTTCTTTAATACCCACATATTTTTTTCCACGGCGCTTCTGGGAGTAATGGTAAGGCTGGAGGAGGACCTCTCGGACGAGACTCCGAAGGCCAAAGAGCTCGAAATAGATTCAACGAAGATGGGGCTCATGGGGCCGCTTGCGGCGATAGGCGACTCGCTTTTCTGGTCGGGATTAAAGCCTTTTTCCCTTCTGCTGGGGGTCGGGATTATATGGCTGACTAAGTTTACTTTCACCGGCTGGCTGGCTGCCGTTGTTATATCCCTTGCTTTTTACAATATACCGCGTGTCATAATAAAATATTATCTTCTCTTCAAGTCCTATTATACGTACAAAGAACTTTTTTCCACAATCCAGAAAGTAAAGTTCCAGGACATCATGAAGAGCCTTAAAGTGGCGGGAATGGGGTTCCTCGGGGCTTTTACTGCGGTTTACCTCAGGGAAAAACAGCTTACAATAGTGGGATTAAGATGGCTGGATTCGGCAGTATTATGCGGGGCGTTTGTCCTTGTAATTTGGGCGCTGCGCTCGAAAAAATCGGTTTCATTCATTTTTGGCACGTCGGTCGCGGCGTGCATAGTGCTGGCATACATCACATAAATCATGACAGGAGAAAAATGATGCAATACAAAAAAAAGGTCAGGATATCCAACAAGGCGGGCTTCCATCTGCGGGCAGTGGCTGTTTTTGTAAAAGAGGCCGAAAAATTCAAGGCCGATATAAAGGTGGGCCATGATGAAATGGAAGTGGAAGGCAAGTCCATAATGGGGTTGACAACCCTGGGGGCCGGGCTTGAAAATGAAATAGAGATAAAGGCTGACGGGCCGGACGCGAAAGAAGCGGTGGCCAGGCTCGTGAAACTTGTAATGGATAAATTCGGGGAGGCTGAATAATGTATAAGGGTATAGCGGCATCGCCGGGTATAGTAATAGGGCCGGCGTATGTGCTTTCAAAAAAGGCCGCGCAGGTAAACAAAATAGAACTTGCACCGTCAAAGATAGACACTGAGGTAGCCAGGCTCCATACTGCGGTGGAAAGGACCAAAGCCGACATTGGCGCCATAAAGGAAAGGATAATTCATGACATCGGCAGCTCCGAGGCTGAAATATTCAACGCATATCTGCTCATGCTTTCGGATCCTACTTTTATAGGAAAGGCCGAAGAAATAATAAAAACACAGAGGCTCAACACGGAATATGCCCTGCATATGGTGCTGCAGAACTATTCCGAATTTTCCAACAGAATATCCGACTCATACCTGAAGGAAAGGTCCAGGGATATCAATTCGCTTGTGGATAAGATAATAAACAACCTTGAGGAATCAGGCGGAAAAGACCTGAACGCGCCGGCTGAAAAATATATAGTAATAGCCCAGGATCTCTCGCCGGCCGATACGGCTGACATGAACAAAAATAATGTCCTGGGTTTTGTCACCGAGATGGGCGGGGCGACGTCGCATACCGCCATAGTGGCGCGCTCGCTTGAACTTCCGGCGGTAGTCGGGGTGCGCGATATAACCAGCACGGCCAAGACAGGGGACATGGTTATAATTGACGGTGAAAAAGGGATTGTGGTCATCAATCCCAACCCGAAAATACTCGCGCTGTATAAAGAGGAAAGGAAAAAGTTTACAATCAAGCTCAGGATGCTCAAAAGGCTTAAAACCCTGGAAGCGGTCACAATAGACAAACACAAGGTGGAACTCTCGGCAAACATCGAGTTCCCGGAAGAAACTGCCGTTGTGCAGGAGAATAATGCCGAAGGGGTGGGGCTTTTCAGGACGGAATTTATTTATATAAATAAATCAAACCTGCCTTCTGAAGAGGAACAGTTCGAGTCATATAAGACGGTGGTACAGAAGATGAACCCCAGGCCCGTAACCTTAAGGACCCTGGATATAGGCGGCGACAAGTTTCTGCCATATTTCAAAATAGCCCCGGAACAAAACCCGTTTTTGGGGCTGCGCGCAATACGCCTGACCCTGGCCAATCTGAATATGTTCAAACTGCAGCTGCGCGCCATCCTCAGGGCGTCGGCTTTCGGAAAAGTCAAAATTATGTTCCCGATGATAACAGTACCGGAAGAACTGGACGACGCGAAAAAGATTCTTGAAGAGGTGAAGGCGGACTTAAAGCGCAAAGAGGTAAAGTTTGACGCCGGTGTAAAAGTTGGCTGCATGATTGAGGTGCCATCCGCGGCTATTATGTCGGAAGAGCTGGCAAAAAAAGTTGATTTTTTCTCTATCGGCACCAATGACCTGATACAGTACACCGTCGCGGCCGACAGGGGAAATGAGTCGGTCTCCTATTTATACGACCCGCTAAACCCGGCAGTCCTCAGGTTAATTAAAATGATAGCCAACAGCGCCCATAAGGCCGGCATAAAGGTATCGGTTTGCGGCGAGATGGCGGGCGCGCCGCACCTGGCTTTCCTTCTTATCGGACTGGGTATTGATGAATTATCAGTCAGTCCGGCATCAATTTTGTCCGTTAAAAAACTTATCAGATCCGTATATTTTAAGGACGCCCTGGAAACCGCGGATGCCGCGCTCAAAGAAGACCGCGCGCCGGTCATAAAGGATATGATCATGTCGCGTTTGAACCAGATACTTTATTCCAAAGAAAATCCCAAAGAAAAGGGAGAAAAAAAATGAGGGTACGCAAAGCCGTCATACCTGTAGCGGGGCTGGGCACCAGGTTCCTGCCTTATACAAAGGCCATCCCCAAGGAAATGCTGCCGATAATAGACATTCCGGCAATACATTTTATTGTTAAAGAGGCCATTGATTCAGGAATTGAATCAATTCTTTTCGTTACGAGCAAGGAAAAATCGGCGATAGAAGATTATTTTGACAGGAATTTTTATCTTGAGTATTTCCTCAATAAAAATAAAAATCAGGAGGGCCTTGATCAGCTGAAAAGGATACCTGAAAATGTGAATATTTTTTCAGTCAGGCAGAAAGAGGCCCTGGGACTCGGCCATGCTATTTTACAGGCAGCTGACTTTGTTGGAGATGAAAGTTTTGCCGTTTTCCTTCCGGACGACCTTATATTCTCAAAAGTGCCGGTAATGAAAAAAATGCTGAAAATATATGAGGCAAAAGGCGAGGCAGTGGTGGCAGTGGAGGCCGTTGCCAGGGAAAAGATAAGTTCATACGGAATAATAAAGCCGCACAAGCTTGAAAACCGTGTATTTAAGGTTATGGATATGGCGGAAAAACCGCCTGTCAAAAAGGCGTTTTCAAACCTTGCGATAGTAGGCCGCTATGTCCTGCCTTCGGCTGTATTTGATTATATAAGGAAGACAAAGCCCGGCGCCAAGGGCGAAATACAGCTCACGGATTCATTAAAAGCGCTTATGACCGAGCGCGGCCTTCTGGCACACCAGTTTGAGGGTGTCAGGTGCGATACAGGGGACAAATTTGAGTACATCCTTGCGACGCTGAAATACGCCTCAATGCAGAAAAATTTAAGGGCGAAACTTAAAAAGGCGATAAAAGAGATATTTTAGGCATGCCGTTGAGCTTTTAACTTCTGTAATCAATTACCGCGTTTGCCGCGCAAATTACAACCTTGATTAAAATCATTAATGATGTATAATTTTTATACAAAATACATTACAAAAATAAAATAAAACGGTGGAAAGATGCCGGGAAAATACCTCTTAAACATAAATGACAGCGGGACCAAGGAAATCCTAAAGGTTTTTTTTACGCCTGAAAACGCCGCAAAAATATCGCAAAACCTCATATTCAAATCCATTGAATTCCCCGAGGACGGCCCCGGCCCTATGGTTATTTCCGCGCATATACACGACTTAATCGCGGCGGATGCTTTCGCCGAAATCGCCCCCAGGCTCATGGGGTCCGCCAGCGGCAGGGAAGTAAAATATAACCTTGAATTCGAAAAAAACATTGATCCAGCCCTGGCTATACAATCTTTCTGGGGGATATTCAAGGCGCTCTTTGACGCGGAAAAAGTGTGGCTCGATTACGCTTCGGTTGAGGTTCAAAACGGGGCTCTTGTTATTAAATGCTCCAACGACCTTTCTTTTACAAGGCTCTCTGATAAGAAAATGATTATGGAATTAAGGGTAAAAGCTTCCGCTTTTACCGGCGGCGTGGTGGAAATATCTGTTATCAGGGACTCCGTAGTGGATAAGCAGCCTGAAACAAGGCCCGTTGTAACGAGTGTTCAGATAACCTCGTCAACACTCGCGGCTTCCAAAATACTCAAGGAAGACGATATCCCGGGAGAACTTACCCGTATTGAAGATATTACGGTGAAGGGCAAATACATAATTGAGGGCAGGGTATTTATTGCCGAGAAGGCAAAAGGCGAATACTGGCGGGATATGAAAGGCAAAGGCAGGGACGGCGGGGATTCAAAGATAATATTTTTTTACATGACCGACGAGGCGGACACAATTAAGCTCTCCTGCTGGCTTGACGGCGACGACGGGCTTTTTGGGGAGATAAAAAAAATAAAATACGCCCGCGCATTGATAGAGGCTGATTATTTTCCGAATGAAATAGAAATGACCGGAAGGGTGAAAAAACTAAAGATAACAGCCAGGCCGGAGGTTCTGGATGAAGCTCGAGTTAAAAGGGTGGAACTTCACGCCCATACCCAGATGAGCGCCATGGACGCCCTTACCAATGTTGCTGATTTTATAACAAGGGCCTCAAAATGGGGGCACCCGGCTGTGGCTATAACAGACCACGGGGTGGTACACGCTTATCCGGAGGCTTACGCGCTGGTCAATGGTAAAGATAACATGCTTCCAAATCCTATAAAACTTATACTGGGTATGGAGGGTTATCTGGTCCACGATTCAACGAAAATTGACAGGAAGAAAAGCAGGAAAGAAGATGAAGATAACTCCGCAAGAAAAGAAAAACCATTTCATATTATAATTCTTGTAAAAAACAAGGCCGGCCTTAAAAATCTTTATAAGCTTGTTTCTTTCGCACATCTTGATTATTTTTATAAAAAACCCAGGATACCAAAAAAGGTTCTCGGGGAAAACAGGGAAGGGCTCGTGCTTGGCACGGCATGCTACATAGGCGAGCTTTATCAGGCAATCCTCCGTAAAAAAAGCAATGAGGAGATAAGGGAGATAGCCTCGTTTTATGATTATCTTGAGATACAGCCCGACGCGAATAACAGGTTCCTGGTGCGTGCGGGAGAGCTTTCATCGGACGAAGAACTTCATGAAATGAACAGGAAAATATGCACGCTGGGTGAAGAACTCGGGAAGCCGGTTGTCGCCACGGGCGATGTGCACTTTCTTGACCCGCAGGACAGGATATACAGGGAAGTGCTGATGTCAGCGCAGGGTTTTGACGAGATAGGCGAAGGCGCCACCGCGGATCTTTCTTTTAAAACAACGGACTGGATGCTTAAGGAATTCTCATATCTTGGCCCGGAAAAGGCGCTTGAGGTTGTCGTGACAAATACGCGGTTGATAGCCGATATGATTGAACCGAAAATAATGCCGGTGCCGGACAGGCTTTTCCCGCCGACGCTGGATAACTCGGAAGAGGAGATAACAAAAACAAGCTGGGAGCGGGCCGCGGAAATATACGGCATAAACCTTCCTGAAATAGTTTCGGAAAGAATAGACAGGGAACTAAAGGCGATAATAGGAAACAAATTCGCGGTGCTTTACCTGATCGCGAAAAAAATGGTGGAGAAATCAAACAGCGACGGATATATTGTGGGTTCAAGGGGCTCTGTGGGGTCTTCTATCGTGGCCTTTTTATGCGGCATTTCCGAGGTAAACCCGCTCGCCCCGCATTATATATGCAGGGACTGCCAGCACAGCGAATTTTTAAAATCCGACCTTGTGGGGATAGACCTGGATGATAAAGCCTGCCCGGTCTGCGGAAAAAATATGAACAAGGACGGATTTAACATACCTTTTGAAACTTTTATGGGATTCAAGGGGGACAAGGTTCCTGATATAGACCTTAATTTTTCCGGCGAATACCAGGAAAAGATACACAAATTTATAATAGACCTTTTCGGAGCCGACAAGGTCTTCAGGGCCGGAACCATAGGCACAGTGCAGGATAAGACGGTAAGGGGCGAGTATATACCGAAATATGAGGAGCGTACCAGAAAAAAAATTAAGGAAGCCGAGAAGGAAAGGCTCGTCAAAGGCTGCGTAGGGGTCAAACGCACCACGGGCCAGCACGCGGGCGGGCTCATGCTGGTTCCAAGGGACTGTGATATTTACGATTTTACCCCCATTCAGAACCCGCCGCAGGACAAGGAAACTATAACGACCCATTTTGATTTTCACTGCATACACGACACTCTGGTAAAAATAGACGCGCTGGGCCATGACCTTCCGACAAGCTTAAAGCGCATATGCAATGACCTTAATATTAATGTAAACGACATACCCATTGACGATAAGGACACCATGAAGCTTTTTTCCGGGATTTCCGTACTGAAAGTTGACGCGAAAAATTATTCGCCGGCCATAGGCACTCTAGGAGTGCCCGAATACGGGACAAAATTTACAAGGGAAATGCTCGCCATGACCAAACCAAAGACATTCAGCGAGCTTGTTTATATAGCAGGGCTTTCACACGGAACAGCCGTCTGGAGGGGCAATGCCGAAGAGCTGATAAAAAACAAGACGGCGACCTTAAAGGAAGTCATTTCCGTCCGGGACGACATCATGAATTTTCTTATTTCGAAAGGGCTGGCCAAGGACATCTCTTTCAAGATTACCGAGAGTGTAAGAAAAGGGCGCGGCCTGATACCGGAATGGGAAGAGTTAATGAGAAAACATAAGGTTCCCGACTGGTATATAATGTCGTGCAAAAAAATAGAATACATGTTCCCCAAGGCTCACGCTGTAGCCTACGCGATAATGGCCTTCAGGATAGCCTATATGAAGGTGCACCAGCCCCTATATTTTTACGCGGATTATTTTAACAGGGATATGGCGGGCTTTGAATATGATTTTGCCTTCATGGACCTTAAAAAACTTTCCTCGGTAAAAAGGGAACTGGAATTAAAATTCAGGAACGAAAAGGGAAAAAAGGAAGAATCGCAGATGAAAGTGGCCGAGGTCATATTTGAGATGAAGGAGCGCGGCTTTGATTTTCTGGATGTGGACATATACAAATCCGACCCGCATATATTCAGGGTTTCCGGGGGTAAAATACTCATGCCGCTTTCCATTGTCCCGGACCTGGGTGAAAAAGTGGCCGACGCGATTGCCTCCGAGAGGGTGAAATCAAAATTCAAGTCAATGGAAGATATGGTAAAGAGGACAAGGGTAAACAAGAACGTTATAGAGTTCCTGAATTCAAAGGGGATTTCCGGGCTGATTCCCGCCACGGACCAGACAGTGCTGTTTTAGGCCGTGAAAACATGGCAGGGGTAAAATGATCAGTATTAAATCAATTTATCTGTCGCTGATTTTTATTGTTCTGGTAGCCGCCGCTTCGGCGGATGTTGTCTTTTTCAGGGGAAATTTCTCGTACAGCCTCGCGCTCATATACATACTGCTGCTATCGCTGCTGCCTTACACACTTCATGACGTAAAAATGGAAAAAACCGGGGCTGTTTCCGGCGCTTTGTTGCTGACGTCATTTGCTCTCATAGCGGCTGGGCAGTATGTTTTTTCCTTTCATAACACGGCGCTTGTCGGCGCCGGCTCAGGGCTTTTTGCGGCAGGACTGGCGCTTGTTGTCATCAGGCGGCGAGTAATTCCGCCGGAGAGCATTATAAAGACCGGGGCCGGGGATAGCCGTATTTTTGAGATGGCCGGGCTCGGCGTTATACTTGCCGCCGCGCTCTTTTTAAGGCTGTACAGGATTGATTCCATACCTCCCGGGGTGTGGTTTGACGAGGCGCAGAACGGCAATGAGGTCATTAATATACTTAAGGGCGCCCCCCTGCAGGTATTTATACCGCGGCTCACAATGATGCCTGCCATGTATTTTTACATTGCCTCTTTTTTTTCCTCAATACTGGGGCCCGGCATATTTGCCTTGAGGCTCGTGTCAATAATAACAGGGGTATTATCTGTCGCTGCATTTTACTTTTTTGTCAGGGCGGCCCTGAAGGATGTAAAGCTGGCCATTGCAGGCGCGGCGATGCTGGCGTTTTCAAGGTGGCACATCACCTTTTCCAGGGTCGCTTTTCTCGGAATGCTTACGCTTCTGCTGGAGATTATATGTTTTTATTTCTATTTAAAGGCAATTTCGGGAAAGTCATGGATAGCCGGTGTTATTTCAGGGGCCGCCATGGGGCTTTCGCTTTATACTTTCAGCGGCGCTGATTTTATACCTCCCGTGGCCGCACTGCACTGCATTTATCTTCTCTGCTCGCGGGGAAAAGATTTTGCGAGGAACAACGGCAAAAAAATAGCGTTGATATTCATAACCGCGGCGGTTATTGCCTCTCCGCTTTTAATTTATGCCGCAAAGAACCCTGAAATATTCACCAAACGTTTTCAGGACCTTTCAATAATGAACGAGATTAAGGAACAGAAAAGCTTTATGCCCGTTGTGAATTCAGTTGAAACCCATCTGCTGATGTTTAATTATGAGGGCGATTACAACGGCAGGCATAATCTTTACAAAAAACCCATGCTGGATTTCATCACGGGCGCGCTGCTTGCCGCGGGGCTTTTTATCGCGCTTGCCGACGTGTCATACATTTTTTATATAATATGGTTCTTTGTAATGCTGGCGGCGGGGATATTTACTATATCCATTGAGGCCCCGCAGGCATACAGGATAATAGGTATCGTCCCGTGTGTTTACATGCTCTCGCTCATTGCGGTAAAAGAAGCGCTTAATGTTTTAAGGCGCGTGAACCCGTCGCGGGTATTGGCCGGAATATTTGTATCAGCGTTTGTTTTATGCGGCGGCGTAATAAATATTTACCAGTATTTTGTGCTTTATCCCGGCGAGAAGGCCACGTATCTTTCTTTTTCTCCGGAAGCCAATGCTATCGCGGCGTTCACGGGGCAAAATTCTTCGGACTATATAATATACGCCTCGGAAGGCAGCAAATTATACGGCTTTTACCCCTGGGAACAAAAGGTCATTTGTGATTTTATTAATTACGGAAAGCCGGGATATATATATATGACGGATGATAACGCCGTCGGCAGGGGGGCCATTGCCGGAAAAAAGGGTATCATCGCGATTTTGAGGGGCGGAGATAACGCCGAGGAAAAAGAGTTAAAACTGGAATATCCCCTTGCTGAAAAAAAGGAATTCCGCAACAGGATTACTGACGAAGTTATGTTTATATGTTATTATATTAAAAGTGAAATGTTGAGGCCGAAAAAATACAATTCCAGGCCGATGCTTTTTTATATGCGCTGACAGGCGCGGGAAGGCTTAAATGCCAAGCATATTTGAATATGAGCTCGAGAAGAATTTTATAGCGGTACCGGAAACCGCGACAGCAGCGGAGGCCATAAATATGGTGCGCTCCGCCGCCGGCGAAGATATGATATTCTACGCGTATGTGGTCAGCGCGTATAACATTTTAAAGGGCGTGCTGCCGCTGCGCAAACTGCTTATAGCTGAAGCATCAAGAAAAATAACCGACATAATGAACACGAGCCTCACGGTCATAAACGCGCAGATGTCGCAGGAAGAGGTCAACGACCTTTTCAGGAAGACAAAGTTTCTGGCAATTCCGGTTGTTGACGACGCCTACCGGCTCATGGGGACGGTTACACTGAAAAAAGCCGTCGATGACATAGCGGTGGAGAACGCCGACGAAGTGCTCAAGATTCAGGGCGCCGACATTAATGTTTTCAATGCCTCGTTTCTTGCCAGGCTTAAGGCAAAACTGCCCTGGCTCATAACCACGGTCATATCCGGGCTTATTTGCGGCTTTATAATGTTCTTTTTTGAAAAATCAGCCCTTTCAAAGGTGCTTTCACTCGCGTTTTTCATACCCCTGATAACCGCCATGGGGGAAAGCGTGGGCGGCCAGTCATCGGCTATAATTATAGAAGGTTTGATACTTGGAAAGGTGCGGGAAAAAAAGGTTCTTGAGATATTATTTAAGCAGTTCCTTGAAGGGGTTGTAATGGCGGTGGTTATAGGCGGCGCTGTCGCGGCCGTCACGATTCCATGGCTGAACAGCCCGATGATAGCCATACTCACGGGCAGCACCATATTCATCACCATTCTGATTGCCACTTTGAACGGAACGCTTGTGCCCCTTATGCTCAAGAAATTAAATATAAACCCGGTGGTTTCTACAAACCCCCTGGTTTTTGCCATTACCGACATAATGGTCCTGATATTTTATTTTATGATGGCCATTTTCCTGATAAGGTATTTTAAGCAGTGAAAAGGGCGGCCGCGATAATTGCAGCGCTTTGCCTTGCCTGCGCGGTTTATTGCGCCGACGCGCAGCCCTTAAAATTCCGCGTTTATTATCTTATAAAAGGCGAAAAAATCAGGAAGCCCGCGGTTTTATCCGCCGGAGAGTCGGCTGCAAAAGCATTTCCGCTGCGCGTTAAAGAGTTCCTGCAGCCGTCAAAATATTATAATTTCAACGAGTCGTCATTTAAAAAAACGGCTGCCGCGCTATTTTCATCAATGCCTGCGGGGGGCCGCCATGATTCGGTAAAAATAGCCGGCTTTATAAAGAATTTTGTTTCTGTGTCAGTCACCGCCTCAAATTATGAACCGGCTCCATCTGAAAACGCCCACGAAGGCTTAAAAGACGCCGCCGCTGTTTTAAGGGACGGGGCCGGCAATATAATTGAGAGATACAGGCTTATAACCGCGCTGCTCAGGTATGCGGGAGTGCCCTCAAGGGTCTCTTACTGGAACGACTCCTATATTGTTGAATATTATTATAAACCAGTTGACGCGCATAAAGCGCAGCCGTCATGGCAGGTGATTGACCTTACCGGCGCGTATGACGCCGCCGGAGATAAGGTTATTCCGGGTTCGTGGAACCCGGTGGACAAAAGGGAACGCTTAAACGAGGAATGGGAATCAAATACTATAAGCGTCAGAATGGTTTCAGCCGCCAACATATATTCCGATATGAACGAAGCGGAGGCGCTTGCCGCTTTTACTTCTATAGAATCCGGAGCCGAGCCGGACGCCGGCTCAGACACGGGGCTTGCCTCTTTTTATCTCTTTAAGACTGTGGATTATGAGGCGGCGCCGGAAAATGGATCCGAAAAGTTCCAGGTGGAGCTTACCATGCCGTTTAATGAGGTTGAACCGCTGAAGACCATGAAATATTTTATCAGGCCAATATCCCCGGGCCTCACGGTAAAAATGGGGCGCTCGCGTACCTATATAAAACCGGTGGTAAAGGGGATTATATATTCACTGCCGGTTGATTTTGAGGTTAAAATGGCTATTGAAAAAACCCCGGCATTATAATATCATACTATTATAGGAAAAAATTCAGGAGGTATATATGAAAAAATCACTTATGGCAATCATAGTTATACTGGCTGTATTAATCATTACCGGGTGCGGGCAGCAGTTGCCCATAACGGTTTATAACTCCATACCCATAGCCGGCGCCCAGCAGATCGCGATAAACGCCAATACCGGCGGCAATGACCAGTGGTTCGCTCCTACTACATACGCCCTTAATTCGGACGGCTGTAACGCCACCAACAGCGTTTCTTTCAATGGCAACGAAAACGATACGCTGACGGTGGGAGCAAGCGGCTATGTTTTTGTGGATTCCACCGATACGTCTGTTACGGCTTTTTATCTGACACCGACCGCGCAGGTGATTTACGGCGAATTTATGTCAACGCCTCACTGGTATGCCGAAGTAAACCTTGGTTCGGTCATATTTTATAAAAAGTAAAATATAAAATGGAAAAAGTTTTAAGGGACATATTTTTTGCATTAAGAAAAAAAATTTTAAAAGGGCTCTCGGCGAGAGCGGTGGGCGTAAACAACAAGGGAGACGTTACAAAATATTTTGACCGCTATTGCGAAAAATTTATAATCGGCAGACTGCGCTTATCCGGTATAAAGGCTGTTATTATATCCGAGGAACTGCCCGGGCCAATCACAATAAACCCCGAAAAAAAATCGCCGCAATACTTCTGCATAATAGACCCGGTGGACGGATCGGACAATTACCTTTCGGGCGTGCCTTTTGTATGCCTGGGAATCGCCCTCTTTGATGAAAAAATGGAGCCGGTTTATTCACTGGCGGGAAATTATTACACCGGCGACTGGTTCTACGCTGATAAAAAGATGTTGAAGCTGAACGGAAAAATATTCAGGGAGAAACCGGGGTCAAAAACCAACAATATTATTTATTTTGCTTTTCATAATACGAGCGTTAAGGTCAACGCGGATTTTAATTCACTTTTTCTCCAGGGCCATGACAAGGCCCGCTCCATGGGGTCCACAATAGGCGAAATAATGACTGTAATTGAGGGAGGCGCTAAAGCCTTTATCGATGTCAGGGACGGGCTGACGCCGGAAAATTTCGCGCCGTTCTTTTTGATAGCCGGCCATACAAAGTGCGTTTTTACGGATGCCGGTGGAAAGCCTTTTTTTCTGCGTTCCAGATCATTGACCGAAACATATAACGTGGTATTGTCAAAGAACGCCGGGCAGCATAGAAAATACATCAAAATGTTAAAAAACATCCTGTGAAAACGTCTATTATAATACCGGTATTTAATCAGCTCAAATATACCAAAATGTGCGTGAACTCCATCATCAAAAACACTCCCGCCGGAAGCTATGAAATTATAGTTGTAAACAACGGCTCTACCGACGGGACAAATGCATGGCTTAAAGGAAAAAAAATAAGGACCATTACAAATAAAAAAAATATGGGCGTGGCAAAGGCGTGGAATGCGGGAATAAGGGCATCAGAGGCGGTATATTGCTGCATAATAAATAACGATGTTGTTGTAACCGGAGGATGGCTTGAGGCTCTCACGGGATTTTATGACGGCAAAGCAGGCGCCGGCATAGTGTGCCCTGGAACCAGGGAAGGGGCGCTTGAATACGGCGCGGATGCGTATGGACTGGAATATACCGCCCGGATGAAAACCACGGCGTCCCGCGGGCTTTTTGGATGGTGCATGCTTATTAAAAAGGAAATGTTTAAAAGAGCCGGGTATTTTGACGAAGCTTTCGGCATAGGCATAGGCGAAGACACCGATTTTTACATGAGGCTCAAAAAGGCCGGATTTGACAGCTGGATTACCGGCTCGGCATTCATCCACCACTTCGGGTCAAAGACAATAAATAAGGCAAAAGAAGATATTGGAAATGAATTTATTATTAAAAATATTGATGTGTTGAAAAAAAGGTGGGGCCACGGTATGGAACCGTATATTATAAGAAAATGGAAGTCGGCTTACAGGAGGCTGGGAAATTTATTTATAAAAATAACGCGCGGGCATACGCTTCTGGAAAAAAGTTGAATTTAAGGGCAATGTTCAGCCCTGTTTAAATAGTTTTTTTATCAAGCCGTAGATGTTTACCGTGTTTTTGTCAAACAGGAATACGCTCCCGGACATCCCCAGGAATATCAGATCCCTTATAATTGCGCTCCAGCCGACCTTGTCCTCCATCCATGGAATCATGTCAAAGCATCCGCATTCCATTGAAAGCCCCCTGGCAAAAGCCTGTGCTATGGCTATCGTGTAGGCGGCCAGCAGGCCGGAAATAATCAGGGCGGCGCTCTGTGAATAAATGTCAAATATAAAGAGCAGCCCCGCAGCTATTTGCAGCCACGGAACTATCATTGCCATGGGATGGACGAATAACTTGGGGATTATACCGTAGGCTTCTATTGAATCCATGAACTTGGCGGGTTCCTGTATCTTGGTTATGGAGGATATTACAAATAAAAAACCCAATAACACCCGGAAAATTCCGAGTGTTATCGGGTGAGATATTATCTTTAAAAATAACTTCATTTTTATTTTGCCGGTACCTGCGTAGCCTGTACGTCCGCCGTTCCGGTTACTGCCGCCGGAGCTTTGGTGGTTATTGGATATTTGCTCTGGTTCCATTTCGGCCATCCGCCGAAGAATATTGCCAGTTTCCTGTAGCCCGCGTCATAAAGCAGATAAGCCGACTTATCGGAAAGGTGGCAGCCTATGCCGTGGCAGTAGGTCACTATTATCTTGCCTGTGAGCTGATCCTTAAGCTTGGCTATGTCGGCCGGAGTTGCGTTGACAGGCACATTGATGGCTCCTTTGATGTGGGCCTCGGCGTATTCATTGGCACCCCTGGCGTCCACAAATATTGCCCTTCCGCTGTCATAAAGATATTTTGCGTCTTCAATGTCAATTCTGTGAATAGTGGCCTTGGAGTCAACATCTTTCCTGTATACCCTGCACCTGAGCGGTATATTTGTGGAAGTCGGGGACGCAACAGGCGCAATCTGCGCCTGCGGGGCCGCTGCCTTTGCGCCCTGTGCCGCAACTGCGGCCGCTGTCGCGGCCTGTTCCGGGGTGATATTTGTGGCGGACGCGGAAGCCGGATTGATTTTCATTGTTGCTGTTTTGTTTGTATTTGGATCCGTTATCTGAATGGATGCCGGGTTTGCCGTGAGAGTTACCGGTGCCGCTGCGGGAACTGCTGTTGGCATTGCTGACTGTTTATCAAGCTGCGAAGTGCGCATCTGTGAGAGCACCATAGCAAATACTACGACCGCCGCGAAAATCACCGCGGCAATGATACCGATGCGGATTAGATTGGAATTGCTTTTTGGAGCCTCTTTTTCAACAACAGGGGCCGCAACTGCTTTTACCGCCCTTTTTTTGGAAACTGCGGATTTCTTTTTTGATGTTGTCTTTGCTTTCTTTGCTTTTTTTGCCATGTAAAACCACCTCTTTATTTGGTTTTTCTGAGTAATCAACCATAATCTATATTATTTTATTTTGGCAAAAAAGTCAAGAGCAATAGAGTATATCAAATTTAAAAGTTAAAATTCAAAACCAAAAAGTACAAGTTATAAAATTGTTAATTTGAAGCAAAACAAGTGATTTTTTTTGCATTTGACAAAATCGCTTTCGTAAATTAGAATGTATTTTAGTCAGGCTGTTTATTTCAAAAGGGAGGTTCTTATGAAAAAGCTTCCAATAATTTCCATCGTAATGTTTCTGGTCATAACGTTTTCCTTCAGCTGTAAAAAATCCTCTACGGGCCCGACGCCGTCGCCGACGGCCACGCCCACAGTGCTGGACACGGCCCTGTATACCTTTGAAAATGGGACTCTTATGGGATGGGGAACAGTTGCCGGTGATATTACAGCGGTAACAAATACATCTCCCATGGCATATGCGGGCATACATTCACTCGCGCTCTCATGCCAGCTTTCATCCGCTGATTCCGGCAATGTGCAGTGCAATACGCCGCTTTTTACAAGTGTTGTCGGAAAGCTGATTGTCGCCAGGCTCTGGATACCAGCTGATTTTCCCACAGGCGGCGGTGGAATTTTCATTACTTCAGGCACGGGATACGTCTGGCAGAACAGCTGGACCAATTTTATAAAAGGAGCATGGAACAAGCTGATGTTCGACCCGAACAATCCTTCATATACAGCTACAGGAGTTACAAACCAGGCCAATGTTAAAGCGGTAGGCGTTCAGATAGGCGGATACAGCAACTCAACGTGGAAGGGGACTATATATCTTGACAGCGTTGATTTAATTACAGCCCCGCCGGTCGCAACGCCAACATCAAACCCACCTCCTACAATAACGCCGACACCAAACAGCGGTTATCCAAGCGACCCGTACATTCAGTACTCAGGCAGGTGGGATACTTCTGACCCGACAAACTACAGGGCTGATTGGGGGGCTGTTTACATAAGCGCGAAGTTTAGCGGCACTTCAATAGGCATCAAAATGGAGGACTCAGCTTACCAGAACAGGTATCAGTATATTATTGATGGAGGAACTCCGGTACAGTTTTACGCAAATACTTCCACGGCCTATTCCCTTGCTACGGGGCTTGCAAACACTACCCATACAATAACTCTGGCGCGCCAGACAGACTGCAATCTGGTCGGCGGGGATGTCGCCGGCGGGAATACCGGGGATATAACAAATTTTTGGGGATTTACAGCGGCTGACGGCACGCCGGCCACTCTTGTGGCGCCAAACCCGAAGCCCTCAAGAAGGCTGGAGTTTATAGGCGACTCCATATCAGTGGGAACAGCTGATGAAGCAGCGGCAGGGAAAAATCCGGGGAGCCTGACGGCAAATGAGAACGGCTATATGGCTTTCGGGCCTCAGACGGCAAGGTTGTTGAGCGCCGAATACAGCGTTATAGCAAGGGGCGGGCTCGGAGTATATCATAACTGGAATGAAACCTATCCGCCGAATCAGCTGCACGCCCTTGATTATTACAAAGAGACGCTTTATAATTTTTCAACGCCTGCGTGGAATTTTTCAAACTGGCAGCCCGACGCTGTGGTAATAGCCCTCGGCACGAACGACACGAACAGCCAGTGGGATACGACTTCGCCGGGTTCAACTACAACAACGGCATTTGAGGCGGCGTATCTCAACCTGATTACTTACATTGAGGCGCAATACCCTTCGGCCCAGATATTATGTATGGAACCCATACCTCAGTGGGTCATGCAATATGACGGCGCCGGAACGGGTTCGGTACCGGGGCAGACATATATATCACAAGTGGTCGCTGCTATGGCGGATCCGAGGGTTCATTATCTTCAGGTCAATTCCTCATATGGCACACCGCTGCTTACTTCCGGGTATTATGAGGATGGCACCACGCATCCGACAATCGCCGGAGATACAATAGTGGCAAACCAGCTCTCCCAGCAGATAAAGACAATAATGGGCTGGTAAGTATACCTTAAGTGAAAAGGCCGCCTGAAAAGGCGGCCTTTTTGCTTGTTACGTTGTGATATAATACTTCCGTTTTAAAATCCAAAACAAAACCGGTGAAAAATGAAAATTAGATTATCATTGATTCTGCTTCTTTTAATGTTGTGTAATTTTTTATATGCCGGAGTTATAAGTGATAAAATACGCCTCAATTCACTCGGCTTTATCCCCGGGATTTCCAAACAGGCAACCATCGCGGCCAAATGTTCGAAGGTTTATGTGGTATCCGCAGCCGATAAAAAAACTGTTTTTTCAGGCCCGGCAAACGGGCCCTTCAAGAGCCCTGACACAGGTGAAGAACTCTACACCTTTGATTTTTCCGCTGTTGAAAAAAGCGGGACATATTATATAGAAGTTCCGGGAGCAGGGAGGTCGGCTGATTTTAAAATATCCAACGGCGCTTATGACGGCGCTTTTTATACCGTGACGCGGGGCATGTACCTGTGGCGCTGCGGCTGCGCGGTGAGCGCCGTATACAAAGGCGTCACTTATTCCCACCCCGCATGCCATATGGACGACGCGTACCTTGATGAGACGGGCTCTTCCGGAAAGCAGGAAGCCACCGGCGGGTGGCACGATGCCGGAGATTACGGCAAGTATACTGTAAATGCGGGAATTTCCGTTGGTATAATGCTTAAAGCATGGGAACAATTCGCAGGAGCAATAAAAAAGATAAGCCTTGATATACCCGGAGCCGGCGGCGCAATGCCGGATTTTCTTTCTGAAATAGAATGGGAGACAGACTGGCTCTTAAAAATGCAGTCTTCAAACGGCTCCGTTTATCATAAAATATCCACCCTGAGTTTTTCCGGAGAGGTAATGCCGGACAAAGATACCCAGCGCAGGTATTTCGCCGATTATTCAACGGCGGCCACCGCGGATTTTGCCGCGGTACTGTCGGAAGCTGCAGTGGATTTTGCGCCTTATGACGCGGCGCTCCCGGCAAGGTATATCAGCGCGGCCCGGCAGGCAATGGATTTTCTCGAGGCAAATCCATCAAATCATTACTCAAACCAGCAGGCTTTTTCAACCGGCAGGTACGATACGAGTGATACCGATGACAGGCTGTGGGCCTACGCGTGTATGTGGGACGCGACAGGCGAAGAAAAGTATCTGAAGGAATTTGAAAAGGTTGCGGCGCAATTTAAGGTAAAAATAGACGCGGACTGGGACTGGGGCAACGTAAAAAACCTTGCTATGCTTTCTTATCTTTTTTCAGCGCGGCCGGGAAAAGACAAAACAATCGAAGCGGACATCCGCCAGGGGCTCATATCCTGCGCGGATTCAATAACCACAACCGCCGCCGGCGACCCTTATTCAAGGCCGCTGGGCAGTGTTTATTACTGGGGCTCCAATGGCACGGTCGCAAGGCAGGCGCTCGTCCTGTTTTCGGCAGATAAAATATCGCCAAATAAGGTGTATATAAACACCGCTTCGGACGCAATCGCCCATTTATTCGGGAGAAATTATTACAACCGGTCCTACGTGACGGGACTTGGCATTAACCCGCCCATGCACACGCATGACCGCAGGTCCATGGCAATGGAAGGCGTGGCGCCGTGGCCGGGATATCTTGTGGGCGGCGGGCTGTCAGCGACGTCATGGAAGGATGAAAAATCAAGTTTTACCACAAATGAGATAGCCATAAACTGGAACAGCGCCCTCATATACGCCCTCGCCGGTTTTGTCAGCGGCGAAGGTTTTAAGGCGCCGGATTACGCAGCCGCGCCTGATACTACAAAAGATGGGGCAAAAGGGAAAATAGCGGGATTGATATATGACGGCGATACCGCCGGTTACACTGCGGAGAGCCTTTCTTTAACGGCAGCTTCAGGTGTCAAAGAGGTAAAAGGCGGCGGCAGGACAAGAGCCATTGAAATATCATTTAAGGGCGGTACTGAAGAACAAATTACGATTACTCTTAAAAACCCGGTAAAACTTGCGGGGTATAACTATATTGAATTCAACATGAAGGCGCTTAAAGCGACAGCAGGGGCCGTATACATCGGCATTAATGCGTCCGCCTCCTATGATAAACTGCTGGATGCCGGAGAATATGGCTTTATAGAGCCTTTGACGCAGTGGCGAAAAATAAGGCTGCCCCTTGAAGAAATGTCAGCATACGGGCAGACAGAGCTTTCGGAGATTGTCTTTGTTACGCAGCAAAAATGCAGGGCCTCTTTTTTAATTGACAATATTACTTTGATAAATTATACGCCGCCGACCCCGACCATATCGCCGACCTTTACGGTAAGCCCCGTGGTTTCCGCGACGGCCACGCCAAGCGTCACGCCTACAGCCACCAATACCGTTTTTGCCACGGCTACATTTACGCAGTCGGCAACATTGACAAATACGGCATCGCCGAGCTTTACGCCCACAGCGACGGCAACGGTAGAGACGGGCCATAAACTTGTTGTTGATGATTTTTCAAATGAAGGGGCGCTGAATATGCTTTCAGGTTCCTGGTACACGTATAATGACGCCAATGACGGCGGCACTTCGACGATAAAACCCGCGCCGGCGGAAAAATTCAGCAAAAATTCTTCCGGCAGGACGGGCAACGGCAGGGTGGTATCCATAAAAGGAAGCGTTACGACGGTATTCCAGTGGGGATACGCCGGCGTAGGCACAATGCTAGACAGGGATAAGAAAAGTTTTGACTTCAACGGCTGCAGAGGTTTAAGGTTCTGGTACAAAGGAGACGGTAAAACTTACAGGGTTAAGCTTGTCTCAAAACATCCGGACTTTAAGAACGGCGGGTCGGACAACCATTTCGGCGCGGAGTTTACAACAGGCAGTGACTGGAAGCTTTTTGAAATGGATTTTTCCGATTTTACCCAGGAACCATACTGGGGCACAAAAGTGGAACAGGATAAAGCGTTAAGCGCGGTAACGGATATCCAGTGGCAGACCAAAGGCCAGCCGTATGACAGCGTGGAGCTTGACCTGGACGGCATAGAAATCTACGGCTGCGCGGCAGAAGTGCGCGCAAACCCATAAAAAGTTTTGCTTTGTTCCTGCAGGGGCGACCCCATGCTGTGCTATTTTGGCTTTACCGCGACTGCAATCAGCGACTGGCCGAATAACGGCGGGAATATTTTTTCAAGCGGCTTTATGACTGGAACGAGGAATTTATTTACAAACCCTGCCTGCCCCTCGGGGATGAATTTCTTGCCAAGAATCCTGCTGTTTACAGCCCAGCCAAGCACGCCGGGCATGTTCATGTAAAATAGTTTTTCCGTTATAAACCCTGCTGCTTTGAAAAGCACTTTCATGCCAGCTTTTTCATACCTCTTGAAATGGCCCAGTTCCTTATCCAACCCGCCGAAGGCGAAATTCATCGCCGGCACAAGTATCACGGCACGGCCGCCGGGAAGGAGCATGTTATATATGCAGGCCAGGGCGGCAAAGTCTTCTTTGATATGTTCCAGGACATTCAAAAGAACCACGGTGTCAAAAGAATCGGGGGCAAGGGAGCAGGACGGGTTTAAAGCATCCCCCGTTATTATTGAAACATCCGGGTTGTTAATGTATTTTTTTCTGGCAGTGGAAGCAAATTCACCGGAAATATCAATTCCGGTTATTTTTCTTCCGGGCCGGATCATATAATCTGTTATGTTGCCCGTGCCGCAGCCTATTTCCAGCAGGTTGTTCCCGAGGAAGGGGCTGATATTGCCATATATCCATTTGTTATAATTATCAAGGCCGGCAAGGGCCGTAAGCGAATGCGCAAGAGCGTCCTGTTTTTCCATGTTACCGCCTTTTTGTTGTTTAAGAGATTTTAACATAGAAGGGGGAAATAATAAAGCCGGGTAAGAATAAATAAGAAAACAGTTTTACACCAGTTTTAAAAAATCTTTTCGCCCCGTCCCCCCAACGTATTATTACTTGACAATCTATACGTTATCGTATAGATTGTCAATATGAGCCTTAAACGAGACGCATACAAAGGCATAACAGATGGTATAAAACGGAGGGAAGTTTCAATAATAACCGGGCCCAGGCAGGTCGGCAAAACAACCCTTTTAAAAGAGCTATTTTCCTTTTGCAGGCGGGAAAAGCGGGAATGTACTTATTATAACCTGGAAATGCCGCACGACCTTTCGTTATTTGGCGGCGATCCGCAAAAGGTTCTGGAAACTGTCTGTTCCGGGACAAAAATAATTATGATAGATGAATTTCACTACCTTCCAAACGCGACCAGGTTCTTCAAGGCGGTTTATGACGGATGTCCCAAAATAAAGATATTTGCCTCAGGTTCATCAGCCCTCGAAATGCACAAACACATGAAAGAAAGCCTGGCGGGAAGGCGGATATTAAACAGGGTTTTTCCTCTTTCATTTAAAGAATGGCTTCCGTCAGTAACAAATAAAGAACCGCTGCCCGGATCAATTGACCGGGCTACGGACCCGGCGATACATAAAATCCTTCAAAACCACCTGGAAAAATTCCTTATTTACGGCGGTATGCCCGGACTGGTCCATGAAAAAACAGAGGAGGATAAAAAAAGGTTATTACTGGACCTTGTCGCCACATATATTCAAAAAGACATTAAAGCGCTTTTAAGGGATGAGGATGTAATTTCGTTCAACAGGCTTTTATCCGTCCTCGCCGCGCAGGATTCGGGGATACTAAGCGAGAACGCAATTTCGGGCAGCCTGAATTATTCCCTGAGACAGGTAAGAAAAGATATAACTATATTAAACCAGATGTTCCTGCTTTATTCGCTGAAACCTTTTTCCACAAACCGGGGAAGGGAGCTTAAACAGGCAAATAAAACATACCTTTTTGACCACGGCATAAGGAACGCCATTTTAAATGATTTCAGAAAATGTGAAGACAGGCCCGACAAGGGCGCAATATATGAATCCTTTGTCTTCCTGGAAATGCAGAAGAACCTCCGGATTGCTCAGGAAATATACTACTGGCGTACAAGGCAAAAAGAAGAAGTGGATTTTGTTATTGTCACTGACAGGGTGCCGATGCCTGTTGAAGTAAAGTCAAAAATAATACCGGGAGAAATTCCGCAGGGTATGATAAGGTTCATGGATTTATATCCGGAATGCAAAACAGGAATTGTATTAAATACGGAGTATTATGGGCAGAGTTCACATGACGGAAGGAAGATACTCTTTGTACCGCACTATTACGCCGCGCTAATCCCGCAATTCGCATCAAAATAGTATAGTGCAAAAACATTTCTATTTTGCATTATCCCCCTTTCCCCATTATAATTTGACATATGGCTTATAAGGGATGTATAATGTATTTGCGAGGAAATAAGAAAGGGGTCACAATGAAAAAACTATTAGCAGCAATGATTATT
>CAZMGF010000024.1:0-34139 GCA_964565765.1 uncultured Spirochaetia bacterium | reverse complement strand
TTGCGGCTCCTGTCAATTATGTTTTTCATTTCATCACTATTTATAAATTGTGCTCCGTATCATCATCTCAACCCTTCTGTTCTTCAGCCTTCCTTCTTCAGTGTCGTTTGACGCAATCGGGCTTGCTTCTCCGTAGCCTACGGTGCTTATCTTCTTTTCATCATACCCCAGCAGGTTTACCATGAAGAATTTTACAGCCTCGGCCCTTGCCTTTGACAGTTCTATATTATTCCTGTATTTAGTACCGCCAGGCTGTATGTTATCGGTATACCCTGCAACAGTTATTAAAGATTCAGGATTGCGTGTAAGTATATCCTTTAACCCTTTCAGCAGTGAATAAGCGGATATCTTTACATTTGCCCTGCCCGGGTCAAATAGGGCGTCCGCCGAGAATGTAAGTTTTATCTCTTTTAAGAGCACAACAACCGCCTCGGGTTTAGTTGTACCTTTATTCCCCACTGAATCCCAGGATGAAAAGCTGTAATAATAAACCTCTCCCGTGGTCACCACGCGGCCGTCTGTTCCCTTTCCATCCCAGACATAACTGGCCGGCGGCTCTCCTTTTCCATTCATTGTAAAAAATACCTTTTTGTTGTAATCCCAGATTGTAAACTGCCACTGAAGCACCCTGTTCCTGTCGTGCGCGTAAAAAGTAAATGTGGCGGGTATCAAAAGTTTATTCCTGTCATTCAGTTTTAAAATTTTCGGGTTAGCCTCAAGCCTCATATCAGGCGGGGTGTTGTCAATCTCTACCGCGACGCGGTTGGATTCAGATATGCCGCTGCCATAGTCGGCAGTAATTGACGCCTGATAAACGCCGTCGGGCAATACCATGCCCCTGGCAGTTCCGTCCCACTTAAATGACTTTACATTTTTATCTTCAGGGAATGAATCAAGCATATTTATTCCGGCGGTATCGTAAATATTCAACTTCAGGCTCCTTACATTTTCCGGTGACTTCAGCGAAGGGAAAAAATAGGCGTAATCCATATATTTATCCCCGTTTGGAGAGAATACATAAGGATAAACCTTTAATTTTACCGGCGGGGCTCCCCATGAATAAAGTATGGAGAACCTATTTGTATTGCCGAGCTGATCATACGCAATAAATGCGTAATCAAATTCAAAATCATAATACTTCGCGCCGCATCCGAATGTCGGCTGGTTAAAAGCGCCGAATTTGTACCCGGCGCGCAGCGCTAATATATCGTAGAACCAGTATTCCACCCCTATTGCGTACTGGGTATTATAATCCTGCTGCACTATTGTCTGGGCGGCCACGAGCCCGGTTCCTTTCCACAACCTGAACTGATCGGACAATCCCGCATTGACCAGCCACGGCGACTGAAATGACGAAGTATTAATACTGAGTGAGGGCGAAAAAATATCATTTATATCAAGCCCGGCGCGCAGATACTGGCCGTTTAAAGTCAGCTTGTACATCAGCCCAAGGTCCTCCGTCAAATTCCAGCCCGAATACATGTCTATATCCTGTGATGTCATTTTCATCGATAAGCCGGCCGAAAAATTATCATTTATATCAAGGCCGTACGCGAGGTAAACCGCGTAATCATAAGGGGAAAATGTCTGGTTAAATTCCGGAGAGGAAAAATCCACTCCGCCGAGATTGTTTAGCTGCGTGTCTGTCAGCGCCGATGTCCCGTTCATCTGCCCTATCCGGAACCATGCCAGGGCAATGCCGATTTTCCCGGAATCTTTGAATGGAGACGGTGTAACTATTGACAGAAGTTCATAATTGATATTCTGGAACCAGGCAATGTGTGTAAACTGTGCCTCATATCCCATGACTGATGTAAGGCCCGCAGGATTATAATAAATGCCGTATGTGCCGTCGGCAACAGCGGTAAAAGCCTCGCCCATGCCGGCAGACCTGGCAAATGGCTCGACTTTTACAAAATTCATGCTGGTGGTGCCGACAATATCAACTCCTGCGTTCATAATAAAAGCGGAAAAGAATATCAGAATAAAAAAAACAGCCAAAACAAATGAACGCATTTTTAAAGCCTTAATAATTTTATTATATCTTTTTAATGGCATAGTGCCCCCAATAAATCTTAATTTATTTAGATTCAAAGCATTTACTTTTAAAACCCCCGTGTAAAATTTTCAGATATTATAATATATGGCATAATATACCTACATTATTTTTTTGTCAATTTAAGTTTGATTGCGGATTATTGGATATATCAGATACTACGGATGGCAAATTAACGGAGTGTATTTACTGTGAACCTTCCTGTTCCTTCTCTTCCTTCTTCTTTAGCAGTTCATACTTCTCGCTGCGTTTTATATAGATATCCCCGTTCACCGACGCAAGATAATTCTCTTCGCCGGCAAAGTTCAGGAAACAATCCACCTTTAATACCGCCCCGCCTGTCGTAATAATTTCTTTATTCATAATGTCCCCCGGACACCAGTAGTGTATGGCCTGTGGGGATACTATAATACCAAACAGGGTATTTGTAAATAGCAATATTTATAAAAATACAGGAAAATTATATTTAACCGGATTGTTGTATATTTGTGCCGCGGTTTAATCTGTTAAAATTAATTACTCGGGCTTTGTTTTACCTTATCAATTATTCCGGACAACTCGCCGGTTATTTTTTCCAATTTTTCAGCCGCCCTCATAAAAGCGTCAAATGACTCGCGTTCGCTCTCCTGTTTTAAGAGCCTGCGGAAGAACTGTGACGTGTTTTCTCCCTCGTCTTTCGAGAGTTTTTCGGCTATGTTTTTTTCGTTTTTTGTTGTCCTGATAAGTATTTTTTCAATTCTTCTGTGTGCCCTTGATTTTTCCCTCATAAATCTCCTCCGAATGTTCAATGTTTATACTGCTTTTTTGTTTCTTGTATATACATTTTACCGCATCCACACACACAATCAATCAATTTTATCTCATTCGTATTCTTATAGGCCGTATAAATATTTTGTCAATTTTTGTTTTTAGGCAAAACAAAGTAAAATTGTTTTTGTTTTGAGCTCCACGATATAAGATTTCGGAAGTGTGCCGCGCTGCGGATGTTAAATAAAAAAAAGTAAAATGATGTTTTTTAGTGGAAATTATAATAAATCAACAAGCTTTTTTACATGTTACGTTTATCAGCAGGGGTTATATCAAGAAAATTTGAGTCCAGTATGTCAGTATCCTTTATCATGGCGTATATCCTTTCAGCCGCTTTACGGCCGAAACTGTATGTGCGCATTATTCCCTCTATTTTATTCTCTTTTTCCGCATTGCTCTTGTTTTCTTCCATTGTAAACATACCAACCTTCTTTCCAGTTTACCCGTTATATCTTTTAAACAGCCTGCGCTGCTTCCATCCTCTTCCGCATATTAGACGCACGCAGCACTGCATTATGTTCCATTTTTCGCAACCTTTTTGTCCCCCGAGCATTGTATAATGTAAGGACTTTAATGGAGGAACAAGTGGACAAAAAAAGCGAAAAGGAACTGGTGGAAGAGGCAAGGCGCGATCCAAAAGCCTTCGGCGCCATATTCGACCTTTATCACGTAAAAATACTGAAATACGCAGCTTACCGCACAGGCAATGCCGAGGCTGCAAGGGACATAACAAGCGAGGCCTTTTTCAAGACCCTAAACAAGCTCTGGCAGTTTAAATGGTCCGGTGCTTCCTTTTCCGCATGGCTTTATAGGATAGCCTCCAATGAGGTTAACATGTATTTCAGGTCAAAAAAATATGAGCCGTCATCCCTTGACGAACTCATGGAAAAGGACCCTTCATATGAGGCTCCCTCAAAAAGCGACCTGGCCGCGGAGCTTGAAGAGGCCCAGAAGTCAATAGACAGAAACTCCCTTTTTAAATTAGTGCACGCCGAACTTGTTAAGCTTCCTCCAGCTTACCAGGAGGCTCTTTCAATGAGATTTTTCGACGAAATGAAAATATCCGATATCAGCCTCGCGCTCGGCAAAAAGGAAGGCACAATAAAATCCCTTATTTCACGCGGGCTCTCAATGCTAAGGCTAGCCATGCAACCAAACACGGGCTTGAGCATCATATATAGTGAAGGCATAACAGAAGGCGAGGCGGTTGAAAATGGAAAATAAAAAAGTTGAATTCAGGGATCCGGAGCTTAAAAAAAATATGTCTCGCTTACGGTCGGCACTGCTCAAAAAAGCCGTATCGATAAGGGTCAAACCGTCAATTTTTATAAAGCTGATTCCGGTTTATGCGGTGGCCTTCGCCATGGCGGCCGCCGCCCTTTACATGAGGATAGATTACAATGAAACAAACAGCGGCGTAAACGAGCTCGGCGGAGTATGGTGCACTTATAACGACCAATGGCAGGGCGGCACCTCGGTCGTATGGCCTCCGGCGTCAAAAAAAGGCGAGAACAGCTTTGTAAAGAGTTCCCCCGGCTCAAACGGCAAAGGCTACGCGATAAGAATAACAGGCACAGCCGGAACAAAGCTCGGATATGATTATATCGGGGTTACAACTTTCTTAAGCCCGCATTCAACATGCCCCGAATGTATCGGCATTGACCTTACAAAATTCACGGGCATCAAATTCAAGATAAAGGGAACGGTTGCCGCCGGGCAGGTGCTTTTCATGCTCCCCCACGAATCGCGCGAAATTGACAAGAGCCGGGGCATATGCAGGTCCCTGACCAGCTACGCCGATTATGAGGCTGATATCACGCGCTATATAACTCCCCGGTGGAAGGATGTAAAAATTAATTTCAGAAAAGACCTTAGCCAGCCGTCGTGGGCAAAGCAGGGCGACCGTGTTTCAATCGAGGATGTACTCTCTGACGCCAATATAATAAAGTGGCACTATCGCAACGGCGGCGGCCACAGCGTTGACATCTGGATAGACAAACTGGAATTTTATTAAGGTTTGACAGTTTCCCGGCCGGAAACTAAAAATAGTTTTTAAAACACCTTAAAGGAGGCGGCATTTATGAAAAAAGCGGTTGTTCTGGCAGTGGCAATGGTTATGGCAATGTACGCGGCGGCTTTCGCGGGCGGCAAGCTTGTGGTAGACAACACCCCGGACAAAAATCAGGCGTCAGGCGGCGGATGGTGGTACTCTTATGATGATTCTTCAAGCGGCGGTAATTCACAGGTCACCTTTTCACCCGGCAAGATAAAGGGCAAGACAGGCAACAAGCTCGGATGGGATTTCGTGGGTATGGGCGTAACGCTCGGCGAAAAATGCGGATGCTACCAGGGCAAAGGCGCGGTTCCGGTGGATCTTTCCGGCTACTCCACAATTTCCTTTAAGATCAAAGGCGCAATTTCAGGCGGGCGCCTGGTGCTTAATATTCCATATTCAGCCAACGAATGCAAAAAAGACAGTACAACGCCGGTCAGCCTTACAGATTACGCCGATTATGAGACGGTATTGAACATGAAGCTCTCCAAAGACGGCCAGACTGTGAAGCTTGACCTGAAAAATGACTTCAAACAGCCGAAATGGGCAAAAAAGACATTCCCAATTGATGAAGTATTAAAAAATGCCCACAACATCAATTTCCATTTCACAAGCCCGGACGGCGACACGGTTGAAGTCGAGGTATCGGATATAGTATTCGAATAAGATTTGGCAGCAATAAAAAAAGCCCCCTTTAATAGGGGGCTTTTTTTATTTAATTTTTTCCTATGCCGTAAGGCCGTAAAATATTATCGCCGCCGCCGCCGCCACGTTGAGCGACTCGACTGTGCCGGGATAATTTATGTTTATCTTCAGGTCGCAGAGTTTTTTTACCTCTTCTGATATCCCCTGCCCCTCGCTGCCCAGGGTTATTATATATTTTCCTTTTATGGCGGTTTTGGCGCGCCTTAAATCAATGCCGTTTTTTACATCTGCCGCCACGAAAGTAAAATCTGTGCGCAGCCCTTCGAGATCCTTTAGTTCTACATTCCTGTAATTCACCCTGAATACAGCGCCGGCTGACGAGCGGATGGCCTTGTCACCGTATATATTGGCGCTGTCCCTTAGCAGAAAATCCTTAAAGCCGAAAGCCGCTCCGCTCCTTATGACCGCGCCGACATTGGCCGGGTCCTGAATCGTGTCCAGAAGGACCATGGCGTTCACACCGGAAAATTTTACTATTTCCCTGTTGACGCTGCGCGCAACGGCGATAAACCCCTGATGCGTTTTGACATTGGCAAACCTGTCCACAAAACTCGCCTTTGTGGTCTCATAAATACCGTCTTTAAGCTTATCCATATATTTGTCGACTATGGGCAGCGCCTGCTCGGTATATAAAAGATGCGCAATTTCAAAGCCTGCGGCAACAGCCTCGCCCAGTATCTTTTCAGTGTCTATTATAAACAACCCTTTGTCCTTTAAAGCCTTTTTATCCTTTAACAGTTCAAGTATCTCATGCCTCAAAATTTTTCTCCTATTTTTTAAATTTATCCACCCTTATCGCCATATCCTTCTCCAGTTCCGGAACTTCCACCCTCAAGGTGTCATCATCAACTATATAATCCGCCTTTGCCGTCACTGTGGCCGCGTGCGTATCGTAATACTCTATTACATACCTTCCCGGATTCATGCCTGTAATGTCAATATAGGATTCCGGCACTGCCCTGGGTGAACGGTTGTAGTAGTTGTAATTCCCGTTCTTTATCCACAAAAGGGCCATGTCTTTTGACTGCATTCCTGCGGCAAAAACAGGGGCAACCGCCGGGTTCAAAAATCCGCTTATTTTGATTGAATCAATCCTTATCCAGTCATCCCCCTTATTTTCAATGGCGACATCATTGTCGCCTGGCGGTATGTTTATGGTATATTCCGCGGACATGTCCGCCTGCCATACCTTATACTGCTCGATGTACTTTTTGGAAGGCTCTGCCGAAGCGCTTACTGTAACTGAAAAAGCCGCTATGTTGTTGACGCTCACGCTTAATATATTATCCTGGGAAACCTTGTTAACCTTTATTATCATCTGGACGGGCATTTCATTCTTAAAACTTATTATTGGTACGGTCTTTAATTCAGGATGTGACTTTCCGTAAAGGAAGGCAATAAAATCATTCTTGTCTGTCACTGTTCCGTCGGATTTTACCATGAATTCTTCTTTGCGCGCCTTTTCCCACGCCTCCACCGGGAAGATGCTGACATCCCCGCCCTTTAGGCCATCCGGCACCTTTTTTAAGAAAAGCTGGCGGTTCTGCAGGTCAATAAACCCTTCCTGCGGCCAGTTGATTCCGGAAATAAATTTTTGCAGTGAAGCAAATTCATTATAGAGGTTATAGCGGTCTATGTAATCCTTCCAGTACCACGACATGGGCGCCGCGCAGGAAAGGGACATTGCCCCGGACCATAAACAGTTGTGAAGTCCGATGCCACCGGTATCCGCGTTATTTTTCGCGAAATCTCCGTCGGTATCCATGCCGAATTCCCCCATTATATGGGGCCTCGCGTAATTTTCTATCTTTGCCCTTGAGGCCTCATAAACCTGCGGCGCCTCGTCGCGCATGTTATAAATATGCGTCTGGACAATATCAAGCCGGCTTAAGTTCCATACCGCAGGGTCCATGTCCGGCCTGGAAAAGGATGTGGTGAGCAGGTGTTTGTAAATATCCCTCGATTTCAAAAAGTCGAGCATTTCAGAGTGCCATGCGGTGACCGCTGATGTGTCGTAATTGTCCGTAAGGTCAACCTCGTTAAAAAGCTCCCACGCCAGCAGGTTGCCTGAAAAGCCCCACCGCGCCATTATGTAACGCAGCCTGTTCTTAAATGCGGCCCTTGCCGCGGCGCTTGTAAAAAAATCCTCGGGCTTGTCAAGTATGCCGTCATTTTTTGTATTGTAAGGGTTCTTGTCCCATTCGGGGTTTGTCCTGGAAGAATATTCGCCGTGGGCTACGAGTGTGAGCATTATGTAAATATCATTTGCTTTTGCCAGTTCAAAAAGTTTGTCCGTCATAAAGGCCTGTTTCTGCCTGTTTCCGTAATCTCCGACCTGCCCGTCCCATTCTATGCCCAGCGACCACGGCGCCATCCAGACCCTTGCCATGTTAGCGCCCGCGGCGTGAAGTTTTTCAAACCAGTCCTTAAAATCATTGAGCCCTTTATCAGCCGGCCAGGCCGCGTCCATTCCAATTCCGAAAAATGGGGTGCCCGACGAAAACGCAAGGAAGAGCGGGTCGTTTTTAGAGACTTTTATAAAGCCTTCGGACTTACTTGCTCCTTTGACAACAAACCCGCTTTTGGCCGACCTGTAAACTTCAGCGCCGTTTTTCACAACCGTAATATAAAATGCCCACTTTCCTGTTTTCCACGGCGAAATCCTTACCCTGAAGCTGCCCGGCTTTTCTGTATATACCCCGGTTTCGTATGAATAATCGTAATCTTTTCCGTAATACCCGTCGATAATGTAATTTCTTTTGTCCGGTGAAGTAACAAAAGCCTGGCATACAATCGACGAGTAATTATAGGGATTAACCGCGCCGAAATCAGAGGCAATTGAAGCTTCTATGAGCCCGTGCAGTTCAACTGTCCGTGTGTTTTGAGTCATATCGACATTAACCGCCTGGCCGAATATGTTAAAGTTCAAGAAGAGGAATATAAACGAAAAAACAGCAATTGCGGTTAACTTTTCCATCGCTTAAATATGTCCCCGTTCCCCGCGAACAGCGGCGTGGTTTTTTGGCGTGACATGTGATATTATATGCCAGTTAAGCATTATTTCAAGGAATTTATTTGTAAATTTAAGGAGACTTAAATATGTCTTATTTCGATGTAATCATTGTCGGAGCGGGTCCTGCGGGTTCAATTTGCGCCCACACACTGGCAAAAAACTCCATTTCCTGCGCAATTATTGAAAGGCGCAAATCACCCGGCTTTCCTGTCTGCTGCGGCGAGGCCGTGAGCGAGGCGTCATTGAAAGCGGCGGGTATTTTCCACGGCTCATATATAGACAAAAAAGTCTCCGGCTTCAGGATATTTTTTCCCAACGGCAAATATATGACGATTAACTCCCCGGGCTGCCTTATAAACAGGGAAAAATTTGACAAATATATTTTCGGCCTTGCCGTTGAAAAAGGGGCAAAACCTTTTTTAAAGCACAGGGTTTTATCGGCAAAAAGGAATGATAATGGTTTTGAGGTTTCCACGGACAACGGAAATTTCACATGCAAATACCTTGTGGGCGCCGACGGCCCGGAATCCGTCATTGACACCCTCTTTTTTAACAACAGAAGGAGCCTGGTCGAAGCGACACAGTATAAGCTGTCAAAACCCGCCTATAAATATGATTCGGGAAATTATATTGATTTTTTTTACGACCCTGTTTCAAGCCATTACCTGTGGATCTTCGACAAATCAAAAGAGATTAATGCAGGAGGCTGCATCGCCGACAAAGAGCTTTTAAGGGGATTTATCCAAAAACATCTTGGTTTGGAAGAGTCTGGACATATCGGTTTCTGCCGCGGCAAAATACCTTCGGGCGGTATAAAAGATAAAATATTTAATAAAAATGTTTTTCTTGTGGGCGATGCTGCGGGGCTGACAAATCCCGTGACCCTTGCGGGCATATATTCGGCCCTTCTCTCGGGAAAAATATGCGCCTACTGCATTTTTGGTGAGGTAAACCTGGGCAAAACAAATTCACCCGGGGTTTATGAAAAAGTTATTAAAAAGCAGCCCTTTGCCTCGCCTGACCTTAAATACCTGGCCTCGCGCTGTTTTACCCTGCCGCAGGAAGTTCTTTTTTTTCTGGGGGAGTATTTTGATTCAAAGGACAACAGGCACAAGGATTTTTTTAAATTTATAAAACTTGCCTTCAAATACCCCGCCGTCCTCGCGCACATAAAGCCTCTTTTTAAACTGCGAAAGCTTTTAAAATCAGGCGCGGATAAACTGTGGTAATAAAAAAAAGGCCGGGCTTTTAGCCCGGCCTTTTGATTGCTGTAAGGTTATATCAGTTAAACCAGTATCTTATACCCAGCCCGTCTCCCCACGCCATAACCATCCCGTTTGGCCCGATGACCTGCAGCCCCGGGTCAACTTCAAGGAATATATCAATGGGAGCCCTTTTAAATATCCAGTCAATGCCGAGCGGCACTTCCACTCCGGCGTATAACGAATTGCCGGACAGCGCGGCAAATCCCTTTATCCCGAAATAAAGCGGAAATTTATTGTCTTCCACCTTTATGATATCAAAATTATGTATCAGATATGCCACTCCCAGCCCGAGATACTTTCCATAAACATTAAATCCCAGGTCATACTGCAGCGCATTGTCCCTGCTTACCCAGTCCTTTAAAACAAGGGCCGTGTTGTCTCCCAACTGAATACCAATACCAAGCCCCCTGTCGCCGAGGTAGTTGCCATCCGAAGTCAGGTTGTGGCCCGCAATGCTTGCCGCAAAAACTCCGGCGCTAAAAACAGCCAATAACAATAAAACAATTACAGCACCTTTTTTCATATTGCCTCCTTATATATTGTATTTTCCAATGGTGTAATTCTAATATTTTTGGCCGTTAAAATCAAGTCATTTAAGCGTTATACCACGATATGGCAGGCGTGACTTTTTTTGCCAATCGTTATATAATACGCTTATGTGTAAATTAAGCTGCGTGAAGTTTTAATAACCCCTTCTACTGTGTCATCCGGCACCGCCCATAAGCTGCTCGATTGGCCGGAAAAAGGCATACCCGCCATGTAAACTATTATGCCTGGCTTTTGGGCGGCCACATGGGGCCGCCCCTACAGGGACAGAACACAATAGCCTGTTCCGGGCCGAAATATAAGTCGGCCCCTACAAGGGTTGATGTTCCTAACGCTTCGGCAGCGCCTGCTTCTCTTCTCCTTCTTTTATTTTTTTTATATCATCAAGCATTTTCATGCTGTCAAGGTCGTCCGGGTCCATTCTCAATACATATTCGCATTTAAGGGCCGCTGCCTTCATATTTCCTATCTTATAAGCCTTTACCGCTTCGTCATACGCTTTTTTCGCGTCAATTGATTTTTCCTTCAGCTTTTCCCCTGATTTTTCAATGGCCTTTTCCAGGTTTTGCTTTGCCCCGGCGTCATCGGGATTCAAATTCAGCACCTCTTTCCACAGTTCCGCAGCCTCTTCATAGCCGCCCTTGTCAAAAAGGTCCACCGCCTGGTTGAACATTTTGTCTGCCTGCTCCTTTAGCAGCCCTTTTTTTACTATTGATGTATATATTTCCTTGAGGTCCTTGTTGTCCGGCGAGTACTCAAGGGCCCTTGCCGCGGCTTTCAGCGCCTTTTCATTGTCATTTGCCGCAAATGCGCTCTGCGCTTTTGTAAGCAGCTGAGCTGCTTTTTCGTCAAAATCCTTAAGATAATATAGGGCGTACGGATTTTCAGGCTCTATCGCCTTTATCTCCATGTACCTTAAGCGCGCACTCTGGAATTTTTTCAGGCGCCTGAATTCCTCGGCCTCATCTTTCAGGGCCCCCACATTATTTGGCCCGCCTTTTTTTTCAATCGCGTCCTTTATCTCTTTTGACTGCGCCAGCAGCCGCTCATCACCCGGGGAAAGTTTCAGAGCCTCAGTGTTTTTTTCCAGAGCCTGCCTTAACATTCCCTGGCTGTAAAGTTTTTCCGCCTCGCTGTAGAGCCTGACCGTAATTTCCAGGAACTGTGTATCGCTCGTATTGCCGGGACGCGTATTTTTTCCCGGATCATCTTCGCCAAATCTGAATATTATCCCGGCAGACGCATATAATCCCGAATAATCCACGCTGTCCTCGCCCTGTGAGGTTCCGCCCGTGCCAAGCTGATCATGGATGGAAACAGTAACCCTGCCCGAGGATAGTCTGTACCCCGCGCAGGCTCCAAATCCCATGCCTCCGCCAATCCACCAGTTTGCTCCCGCTCCAATTGAGGCCGCCGGTATTGCCGTCTTCCAGCTCTTTTTTATGCTGCTCTGTACAACTCCATCCGGTTTTGCATCAACTTCTGTTTCATAGTTTGAGTAATAGTGACAGAGTCCCGCGTCCGCGTTTAAATAAAATTCAATTCCCGTGGCGCCCTCCGGGCTGTAAAAATATTTTCCTCCGGCAGCTGAATAAAAAACGGAAAAATCGCCGTTAAGGGTTTGCGCGGGCCCGCCGCCCGCCCACGTTGAAATGTTCTGCCGCTCAAGCATTACAATAAAGTCGTTCCTGAGGTAAACCGCGGCCTGCCCGAAAGGCGTGCTAAAATTCCTTGAAAGACAAAATGACGGCGACGGCTCATAGGTAAATTTTGTCAGCGACGGCGAGGCCCCGAGTAAGGCGTTATAACCGTTCAGATCGGATATTCTGCTGTTATATTCCCCCATTGCCGCGCCGCAGACCCCTCCGGACAAATCCACCTCAAAATTGTCGGCACTCAGCTGCCGGCAAAACACCATGAAAACCTGGATTAAAAGAATGATAAAAACATACCTCTTACCTGTGGACATACCTATCCCCCCTGTTGATTTTCAGCTGATTTAAGACGTGCCCCCTATATGGCGTAGATTATATATCCGCAGATGGAAATGTCAAATATTTTTTTCATCAAAAATATGATATAATTACCGAAAATTAAGGAGGTCTTATATGAGGATATATATAACTGGCGGCACCGGTTTTATAGGTTCCTATGTGGTCAAAGAATTAAGCGGCCGGGGGCACGAAATAACAATCATGGCGCGCAGCCCTAAAAAGGTTCCCGCTCTTTTGGGCCTTCCCGGAGTGAAAATTGTCAAAGCTCCAATGGAGGATATGAAGGCAATTAAAAAATGTATGATAAAACCGGACGCCGTCATTCACGTGGCCCTTTGCTGGGGCGACACCGGGCCGGATATGATAAAAAACGAAACACTTGCCTCGGTTTCCCTGATAGACACAGCAGTAAAACGCGGGGCAAAAAAGATAATTTTTACATCTTCCACAGCGGCGCAGGGCAATCTGCCCAAAACCCTTGACGAGACGGCAAGGCTCGCGCCAAATGATTTTTACGGCGCCACAAAAGGATCTGTTGAGCTTTTCCTCTCGGCTTATTCAAAATATTATAAGGATATCCGGTTTAACACCATACGCCCCGGTTATACATTCGGGAATCCTGTGGTTCCCGGCGGCACAATGGAAAATGACAGGAGATTTTTCAATATATGCTCCGCCGCAAGATCCGGAAAGGCCATCGAGCTCATAAAAAATGACGGGACGCAGTTTATCTGGGCCGGAGACCTGGCAAAAATATATTCCAGCCTGCTTGCCTCCAATATAAGCAACAATACATATTACGGGCTTGCGAAGAATTTCGTGTCGTGGGAGCTCATCGCCTCATGGGCCGTTGAATACGCGGAAAAACACGGGATAGCGGCAAAACGCTCAAAGATAAAATTAAAGGACCTTGGCTGGGGCGGCAAACCTTACCTGTTCAATGTAGCCAAAATTAAAAGGGATTTCAGGCTGTCATTTGATTCCACTTCAAAGCTTAAGGCGCATGTTGAATTTTTGATGGGCAACCCGGAGCTGTATATAAAAAAATAAAAAAGCGCATTTTTTTAAACCGCGCTTTTTTATTTTTTCCTGAACAAAAAAACCGGTAATTAAACCGCCACTACTTTCTTTATCTCCGGTATCTCTTCTTTTATCTTTGCCTCGACACCCTGCGTCAGGGTTATCTGTGCCATGGGACAGCCGGCGCAGGCGCCTTTTAACTTGACCTGCACTTCGCCTTTTTTTTCATCAACGCCGACCAGTTCTATATCGCCTCCGTCAGCCTGAAGGAATTTTCTTAAGTCCTCAATGACTGTTTCAACTTTTTCCTTTAACATGTTAAGCCTCCGTATTGGTTTATGGTTTAAACCCAGCTGCGTACACTTTATACAAGTTTCCGGCCGGTGTAAACCACAAAGTTTAATATATCACTTACTTGGTGATATTATAGCCGTATTATCAAGTTTTGTCAATTGATTTTATGGAAGATGTTTTTAAAAACTGTTTTTTCTTATACTTGTCTTTTCAGCAGTCATCCTGTAGAGGGTCCAGCCCTTCATATCCTCATATTTCTCGCCCACATCTATGGTGCCGAATACCGTCGTGGGCACGTCGGATACCGCCCTTATCCTCTTGTTTTTCTCCATTGTAACCATTACCCATTCGTTGAGCTTCGGCACAACGCCGTAGCAGCATGTCATCTGGCTGCGGACTATTACAAATACCGTCGCAAATTCCCCTGTTTCATCAGTATCAACGGGTATTAAAAACCCGGTTATGGCTATTTTTGTCCCGTTTAAAATTTTTATGAAATCCGGTATTGCCCTTTTTTTCTTCTGCTTCCTTATCTTGACGGACTTCTGGTCCTCCATGCTCGGAGCGTCATAATCATAGGCGGCAAGGGTTTCCCATGTTACCAGCGGATAACCGTCAACAACAGGATATGCGGTCACCGGGTTGGGCATTGATTCCACCTTCAGATAAGCCGCGTCTTTCACCGGCTCTGCCACAGGAGTTTCCTTTACCTGTGTTATTGCTCCTCCATCCACCTTTATTTCTGCTGCAAAAGCTCCTGCCGCGTATAAAAAACAGAGCGCGCCGGACACAACAGCCGGAAAAATGTATTTGCTTAACCTGCGGTTCATTTGCTTTTCTCTGCTGCCGCAACGGGATAACTAAATGCCAGGTTCCTGAAAGTTTCCCCGTTGATTTTTATCAATGTTACTTGCCCCGTGAAGCCTGCCGTTCCCTTTAGTTTTTCAGAAACCGCGGAGAATTCCGACGTATCGCCCACAGTCTCGCCGGTCAGCGGATTCGCGACGGCTTTCAGGGCCAGTAAAATATCTTTCCCTCCGGCCTTTATTTTTAATTTAATCGAACCCTGCCTTAAGCGGACCGGATTTTCAGCCTCTCCGTCCAGCACATACGCCGTTAGTTTTCCGCTCTCCGGGTCGTTCAAGAGCTCAATGTGGGCAAATTCCTCTCCGCATTCGACAAGCACGCCGCTGTGCGGAGCCTTGTGCTCGTGCGCATAGACCTGCACAGCCGCGGCAATAAGCAGTGCCTGAATTATCAGAATAAAAATGTTTTTCTTTTTCATGTTTTAACCGCCTTTAGGACATCGGGTCGAGATTTTTGGAGACATCTGTCGAATATGCCTTTATAGCCGGGATAAATCCCGACAGTGCGCCAAGAAACGTCATTCCAAGTGGCACAGCGAGCAGTGAAAAATGCATCCTGAAAACATCAAGAACCACCCCGGTCTGCTGCCTTACAATAATTGAGGCAAAAGTAAATACCGCCAGGTATACAATATAACCACCCAATGACCCCGCTCCCGCGATAATTGCGGCCTCAAGCACTATAGATGAGAATACATTTGAACGCTTTGCGCCGAGCGCCCTGAGAATCGCGAATTCCCTGCGCCGTTCATTCATCGTATTATACAGGCTGGCCAGTATTGAAGCCGCGGCCACAAGCATCACAAGGTACGCCACAAGGGTAAGTATCTTTGAGACCCATCCAAGCTTGTCAAAAAACTCCGCCATTACTTTGCCGATGGGCCACGCGAGCGTTGCCACCCTGCCCTGTTTGTTAATTGTCATATCAAGCATGAAACCCGCCTGCGGGCTGTAAAATTTCAGCATAACGGCGCTTACTTCCTTTACCGAATCGGGTATTTCCTTTCCCTCAGACGCGGTATATTCTGTTCCGCTGCCGCGCAGCACGTGCCCCTTCATCCTGTAAACATCGTCAATGGGTATCCATATCACCCTGTCGGAGGGCGTGTTTGTCGGCTTTAAAACCCCTGTTATTGTAAATTCTTCCTCATGCTGCATCTGCGGGTCAAAATAAAGTCCGTGATACGGTTTAAAAATCGCCCCTTCCTTTAAGCCGGTTTTCTCAGCCACATAACTTCCTATTACAGCTTCTTTCTTTGAAGAATCAAAATTTCTGCCGCCCTGCCTCACCGTAAAACGGCGGCCGGCCTGATACTCAAATTTTGTGAAAATTTCATCCGTAGTGCCAACTATCCTGTAACCGTAATAATTATCCCCTACCGCGTAAGGTATGGCCAGCTTTACCCTGGGATCGCTTTTTACAGCCTGATAAAGGGACCACGGGATGTTGCCCGGTGATGTTTCCAGCTGATAAACCGCGTTTAACACCAGCTGCAGCTGGCTGCCCCTGGCGCCCAGCACAGCGTCAAATCCGGCGTTTCCGCCGGTAAAAGCGGTGCGCGTCTGGTATTGCATTGAAAAGACCGACATGGTGAGCCCCACGGCCATTGCCACGGAAAGCATTGTAATTGCAGTGGAAAGGATGTGCTGTCTCATGCTGTGTCCAACGATAAATAAAAGATTTTTTATATTTTTAAACACGGCCTGCCTCCTGCTTTCCAGCTGTATTAATGGAGGAGAGCTCCTTTACATCGGAAAAACTCGCGAGCACGTCGCGGTCATGGCTGACCAGAAGCAATGCAGCGCCTTTTTCCCTGCATATATCCTTAATAAGTTTGAGCGATTCCATGGCGCGAGAATGGTCAAGGTGCCCGGTGGGCTCGTCCGCAAGCACAAGTTTCGGATGGTTTGCCAGCGCCCTCGCGACTGCGACACGCTGCTGCTGCCCGACTGAAAGCTGCCTGGGCAGGTAATTAAGATGATTTTTCAACCCCACCCTTTCAAGAAGCGAGACAGCCACCTTCCGGTCAGAACCCGGCCCGAACATCATTCCCAGCATTACATTTTCAATTGCCGTATAGCCCTGCAGCAGGTTAAATGTCTGAAAAATATATCCGAGCGTGCGCGCCCTTAAAATATCGCGGCCGCTCTCGGTAATGTTTTCCATGTCATGGCCGGCAAGCTTTATGCTGCCCTCATCCGCCCGTAAAATTCCGGCTATAATGTTGAGAAAAGTTGTCTTGCCCGAGCCGCTTTCGCCGGCCAGCGCAATCTGTTCCCCTTCCACAACATCAAAGGTTTTTATTGTTATCACTTCGTTTATCCCGCCTTCGGGCGAACGGAAACTTTTTTTTACGTCCCTGATTTCGAGTACATTCATCATAACCTCCATAATTACCCTTTCTATTTGGCGTTTCTTTTTCCCATCATAATTGATTTTCCGGCAAGAAACAAGGCAAACATGCCCCCGAAAACAGCGACTATTGAGGCGCCCGTGGGCAGGTCCTTATATACCGAAAGGGCCATGCCGCCCAGGCTGCAAGCAATTCCCAGCCCCCAGGAAATAAGGAGCCTGTTCTTCAGGGTTTTAGCCAGCATGGTCGAGCATATCGCCGGTATTATAAGATATGAAAATACGAGCAATACCCCGGCTATTCCGACCGATGATGTTACAACCGCGCCGAAAGAGGCGTAAAACAAAAAGTCCCAGAGCGGTATGTTTATTTTTTCACGGCAGGCCTCATCGCAGTCGTCAGTCACCAGCCAGAATTTTTTCCTGAAAATGAAATGAAAGGCGCCTATGGCGCCGTAAAGCACAGCGGTCTTTATAACTTCTTCCGGTTTTACAAAAAGTATGTTTCCCACGAGCATATCCTTTATGTGTTCCGCCTCGGAAGGGGCCTTTGAAAGTATCAGCACCGCCGCTGCCGCAGCGAATACATAAGTGATGCCTATCACCGCTTCCTGCGGAACTATTTTTTCAAGGGGCCTTGCCCAGGCGAAAAAGAGCGCTCCCGCAAGTGCGAATCCAAGGGATATAAGATAAGAGCCGCCCGAGTGCATTGTGATGCCGTAAGCAAATCCGGCAAGGGTCCCCAGCGCGGCTGTCTGCGCAAGGGCAAGGTCCACGAATATAACGCCGCGTTTTATGACATGCATGCCCAGATAGGCGTGTATACCGGTCAAAACCACGCAGGCAATAAAGGGCCATAGCAAAAGGTCGAACATATTTTGAGCTCCTTTAAGTTACGGGGCGGAGGTTTCAACTCCGCCCCGTTTTTAAATTTATTTTGCAGCTTCCAGAACCACATTAACATCATAATCAAAAAGTTTTATATAATCTTCCGTGCCTTTAAGCCCGTCAACGCACGTGGATATTACCACGGTCTTTGCCCCTGTGTCGGCCGATATTTTTTCCGGCTCAGACATGTCAAAGAACTGGTCAACAAGCACGGCTTTTACATTGTCATCCTTTATCTTCTTTTCAAGCGCGATAACTTCGGAGGGCGCCGGCGGAATGCCGGGCTTTGATTCAATGTAGCCCGCCTGTTTTATGCCGAAGGCGTTAAAAAAATAAAGGAGGCAGCTGTGTGAAGCCGCAAGTTTTTTCCCCTTTAACGGCGCCATAAGCTTGTTCCAGCGCTCTATCCCTTCGCCGAGCTTTTTCACAAAAACGTCATGGTTTGCCCTGAAATACTTTTCATCGGCAGGATCATACTCAGAAAGTTTTTTCAGCGCTTCGTCGGCCATGACTATGCCGTTTTTCGGGTCAAGCTGATAATGGGGGTTGCCGTAAATATGCACATCCCCGAGCCTGGCGTCAATCTTCCCCTCCGGCACCTCAAGCTTTTCAATTCCTTCGGACATGTCAAGATAACCCGCCCCGCCCTTTGAAATTTTGGAGTTCCTGGAGGCCTCTATCACGCTGTTGGCCCACATGTCAAGGTCCATACCGACCACGGCCATTATGTCCGCGTTTCTCACCTTCACCACCATTGAGGGCCTGGGTTCCACTGAATGGGGATCCTGCGTGCCTTTCATAAGGCATTCCACATTCGCCTTATCTCCGGCTACCGCTTTCATTATATCCGCGATATCGGTTGAGCTGGCCACTATGTTAAGCTGCCCGCCAAAAACAGCGGCTGGCAGTAAAACCGCAAGAACAAAAATCAATATTTTTCTCATCTTTTTCTCCTTTATTTATTGCAGCGGGTGCGTGTGCGGCCCGAGGCCGTACACGAACTGCAGCAGGACTTCATTTGATTTGTTTTCCGGAGTATAACCGTATTGCAGCCTGGCAAAAGTCGCCTCTGACACCCTGTAGGTGAATATCGCGGATATCTTGGACTCTTTTGTAAGCTGCGCAACCGCGTCTTCGGACCAGTCATAACGCGAGCCTATGTCCACAAATTTGTTTAATGTATAGCCGGCGTAAACGTATGTCCCCCACCTTTCAATGTCATCCAGCGCGCCGCCCGGCTGCTGCTGTTCCCTTTTCATATACATTGCCTCTGCCTGAAGCAGGAACCTGCTGTAATTTACAGGCCACATCTTCAGTGTGAGGTCCGCTCCGGCGAGCTCAACATCATCCCTTGAAGCGGGATACTGGGACCCTTTTGAAATCGCGCCCGATGCGCCGATTTCAAGGTCGGAATCCTCGGTCGGGTCGAAGGAAGCAGAGAGCCTTTCCGAATAAAGCTCCTGTGAAAGCATCAGTGTGTCGGCTGCAGGTTCAAGTCCGATGCCGATGCCGGAAACGTTTGGCTCCACGTTATATAACCCGGTCTCTGATTTTACAAATATCGGCAGAGGAAGCACCGCCCCGATAGAGGCGCCGTTTTCTGAAAGCGAGCCCGCAAGGAAATTATTTATCACAAGCGGGGTGTCGGCATACGGCCAGACATGGTTGTGCAGGATATTTATTTTGCCGAATTCAATCTTCATTTTTCCCGCCTTCAGGCTGAAAATGTCAAGAAGGCTCAAAAAATCGGCGTATGCTTCTTCTATATTGAGGCCCGCGTCGCTCATGGAGAGCACTGCGTCCGCTTTTACCTGCGGATAAATATATCCGGCCACCACCATTTCAAGCTCGTCCATGCCGAAGGTAACACGGTTGGTGTCCTGGTTCCAGTCTCCTATTATATTTCCGATAAGGCTTATGTCAGGCAGGGCAATGGGCCCCACTTTCACACCGCCCGGAAGCGCGTCATCCGCAAAAAGAGCCGCGGAAAAAATAGATATAAATATAAGAATAGACAATACTTTGTTTTTCATTAATTCCTCCTGTTTATTCTGTAATAAAAATATCTGTTACAGGAGTATAAACGGAGGCGCGCGTGAGGAATTAAACCTTGCTTTTTCAGAGTGTATTCTGACCTTTGATATTATTATTGTTCCGCACAGCACATATGAAGCAAGGAACAGCACAACTACAGGCGCTATGGCGGCGCTGAAAACCATTATAAACGAGCATATCTCGCAATCGTGGTCCTCCACCTTTGACGGGAGATGATGATGAAGGGCGGCCACGGCAACCGCGAATAAGACAACAGCTATGGATATAAAAGCAGCTTTTCTAAAAGCATCCTTTTTCATACTGCGGGCCTCTTTTTTTCCATGACAAATTATACCGCCCTGTCAGGCTATTATCAACACATTTTAATCTCCCCGCTTTTATTGACCCGGGCGGTTTTGCGTGGTATATTATTTATATAAAGTCGGACATTTCTAAAATGGAGGTTCCAATGAAAAAAGCCTTTCTTTTCCCCGCCATACTTTTCGTACTTGTTTTTGCGTCAATCACCCCGGTTTTTTCCGGTATTTCCGGAAGCGCTTACAGCGCCTTTGACGGGATATATTTATGGAGAGGGCAGCTTTTATCCGCCACTCCGGTGATGCAGCCGGGCGTTTCTGTCGGCCTTAATAAATTTACACTTGACTGGTGGGGCTCCTATACGTTCGGCACGGGTGAACTTACGGAATCGGATTACAGGGTCTCTTTCACGGACACGCTTCCTTTTATCCCGCTGATATCGGCGTCATCCGGCTTCTGGATATACACACATCCGGCAACCCTTTATACCTCGAATGAGCTTTTCGGCACCTTAAGCGCGGATGTGCCTTCAAAACCGTATCTTTCTTTTTATTATGACCCCGTATCGGGCAAAGGCGGTTATGCTGAACTTGGCGTATCGCAGGAGCTGGCGATTCTGGGTGTGGGCATCAATGGCGCCCTGAACGCCGGGTATAATTTTGAGGACGAAGGCTACACAAGCTCATTTACCGCGCTTGCCGCAACCCTTGGTATAAGCTATACGGTCGCCGGGATAAAAATAAATCCGGCCTTTATAGGCCAGTACTCGCTGGACAAACAGTACAAGAGCCTTGGCACATGGTCGCTTAATCTCAGCTATACCTTCGGTTTAGACGAGGATGCAAAAACTTCAGCTTCTGAATAGCCCCCATAAAATAAAAAGGAGATGAAGAAAGAGTATTATCTAAAAGGTGAGGGAGCTTTATTTAATAACTCTTTTTCATCTCCGTTAATTTTGACAATTATTAAGGGATAAAGTTGCTATAAAAAAAACGCCTGCTTTAACAGGCGTTTTTTTTATTTTATTCTGTTTTAAAAAATTTTATTCAACTATAACTTTTCCGCTCCCTTTAATGACCTGCCCTATTTCAAAGACTTTTTCGCCTTTCTTCGCGATAAAGCCCTTTATCTCTTTTGCCTTTGACTTGTCCACTATCACCGTGAGGCCGACGCCCATGTTGAATACCCTGTGCATTTCCTGCCAGCCGACGCTTCCTGTTTTTTGAATGAGCCCGAATATTGGCGGCGCCGTCCATGTACCGCGAAGGCAAACCGCGTCGCAGTTTGAAGGAAGCACCCGGTTTATATTGTCGTAAAATCCGCCTCCGGTAATGTGCGCGATTCCGTGTATATATCCGTAGTATTTTTCAATTGCCGGAAATACCGAATTAAGATAGGACCTGTGCGGTTTTAAAAGCGCCGCGCCCAGGGTTGTCCCGAGTTCCTTTATCCTGCGAGTATATGCAATCTTCGCGCCGTCAAAAATTGTCCTGGCCAGTGAAAAGCCGTTGGTATGGAGCCCCACCGAAGCAAGGCCGAGTATTATATCTCCCGGTTTTACCTTTTCCCCGGTTATTATCCTGCCGCTGTTTATTTCCCCCACTATTGTGCCGACCAGGTCGTAATCGCCCGGCTTATATATCCCCGGCATTTCAGCGGTCTCACCGCCGATTAAAACGCAGCCGTTTTCCCTGCATGCTTTTGAGAGGCCCTGTATAACGTCCACAAGCACATTGCCGTCAAGTTTTCCCGTGCCGAAATAATCGAGAAAAAATAAGGGCTTTGCCCCCATTACAAGAATGTCATTGGTGCAGTGGTTGACTATGTCTTCGCCCACCGAGGTGTGAATATTAAGCTGCTGGGCTATCTTGAGTTTTGTCCCCACGCCGTCGGTTGAGGCGACAAGGAACTTGTCCTTTGATATTTTGTAAACCCCGCCGAATGTGCCTATGTCTGTGGCAACATTCTTATTAAAAGTGGACTTAATGAAAGTTTTCGCCTTTTTAAGGGCCGCTGCCGCCGCGTCAATGTCGACTCCGGCTTTTTTGTAAAGGTCGGATCTTGCCATGCATTTCTCCTTGTGTATTTTATAAAATTAAAAATTTAAAATGCAAAATCAAAAAGTTGTTTAAACTTTTTTATCTTAAAAATCTCGGATATGATCCCAGTATTTTTACCGCGCCGCAGTTTTTTTCAATTTCCGCCAGGGATTTTTTTACCTTCGCGTCGTCGCGGTGGCCCGAAAAATCCACAAAAAAATAATAATCCCAGGCTTTCTTTTTTGAGGGCCTGGATTCAATGCTGGTGAGGTTTAGGCCATGTTTTGTAAAGGGCTTCAGCAGGAGAAAAAGCGCCCCGACTTTGTCCTTTATGGAAACCATTATTGATGTTTTGTCTTCCCCTGTTTTCCTGGAAAATTCGGTTCCCAGTATGAAAAACCTGGTGACGTTGTCGGTCATGTCCTGAATGGACGGCGCCAGAACCTTAAGTCCGTATATTTCCGCGGCCATAGCGCCGGCTACCGCCGCGGAATCCTTCTGGCCCGAGGCCAGCATCGCGGCCTTTGAATTGCTGGAGGCTTCCTTTAATACCGCTCCGGGAAGGTTTGACTCCAGCCAGCCCCTGCACTGGCCAAGCGTCTGCGGGTGTATAAAGACCGTTTTAATACCGGAAAGCGAGGCGCAGTTTGAAAGCAGGCAGTGCCTTATATTCAGCATTGTCTCGGAAAATATTTTGAGTTCGGAATCCGCGAACATGTCAAAGGAATAGTTGACCGCCCCTTCTGTGGAATTTTCAATGGGTACGCAGCCATAATCCGCGTTGCCTTTTTCAACCTCTTCAAAGACCTCTTTTATGGAATTCACAGGCATATAATCAGTCTGGGAGCCGAAATGTTTCATCGCCGCCTCGTGCGAATATGACGCCACCGGCCCGAGATATGCCACACTCATTTTTTTCTGGAGCTTTCTTGACTCGGAGAGTATTTCGTTATAAATTGCCTTCAAACCCTCATCTGAAAGATCCCCTTTTTTTACCCCTAAAACGTTCCTTAAAACCTCTACTTCCCTGGCCGGGTCGTAAACCTTTCTGCCCGTGCCCTGCTTTACGCGGGCAATTTTTTTCGAATTCGCCGCGCGCTGCTGCAGCAGGGAAACTATTTTAATATCCAGAGCGTCTATGGCCTTTCTGTACCTGCCGAGGTTTTCCATTTATCATTTGCCCCTTTTGAAATATTTTATCTCTTCCGGGGTCAGGTAACGCCACTGCCCCGCTGATAAACCTTTATCATTTATTTTGCCCACATTTTCCCTGCGAAGCCTTACCACAGAGGCGCCGACTGCTTCGAGCATCTTTTTAACCTGGTGGTTCATACCTTCCCTGATTACCACGTAAACCACGTCGTTGGCGTCGTTGCGCTTGTACATCCCGGCGTCCGCGGGCCTTACAAACCTGCGTTCATCGCCTATTTTAACCCCTTTTTTGAGCCTGTTCAAGGCGAAACTGCTGATGCGGCCCTGCAGTTTTGCCGTGTATCTTTTTTCTATTTCAAAACTCGGATGCATGACGCTGTTGGCAAAATCTCCGTCATTTGTCAGCAATAAAGCGCCGGTTGTGTTGAAATCCAGCCTGCCCACAGGGTATATTCTTTCCTTAATAGTGTGTTTCAATAAATCCACAACCGTGGGCCTTCCTTTGTCGTCGGAAACAGTTGTAATGCAGCCCTCGGGCTTGTTCATTACTATGTATATTTTTTCTTCCTGCCTGATAAGCGACCCGTCAACCTTCACATGGTCCTTTGACTGGTTTACCCTTGCTGTCACGTCGGCCACAACCGCGCCGTTGACCGTGACCCTGCCTTCCCTGATATATTCCTCGGCCTTGCGCCTTGAAGTTATTCCGGCGTGGGCGATAAATTGCTGCAGCTTCATTCCGTTGCCGTGCAGTTCATCCTGTTTTGGTTTTGACTCTCCCCTGCCTGCTCCCGGCTTACGCATGCTCATTATTTATCATCCTCATCCTCATCCTCATCGTCATCTTCATCATCGTCATCCTCATCATCGTCTTCGTCATCATCATCTTCTTCATCTTCATCTTCTTCACCCTCTTCCGCGTCCTTAACCTTTTCCTCTTCTTCAAATTCCTTTATTCCGTCAACTTCCGCGGCTTCATCCTTTATTTTTCCCTCTTTTTCCATGGCTTTAAGGTCCTCCTCAAGCGTTGTCACCTTTACCGCGGGCGCCTGTTTGCCCTCTTCAGGGTCAAACTCGAACTGCGCCTGGTTTCTGGCGACTTCTATCCTGTCTTCCCAGCTTTCAACAAACTCGTCTTTTTCAAGAATTGATTTTATTTCTTCTATTTTAGGAAGGTCATCCATTGAGTTGATTCCAAGATATCCCATAAATTCCTTTGTTGTCGCGTAAAGCAGGGGCCTGCCCGGGGCCTCTTTTCTTCCGGCTATCTTTACAAGCTTTCTCTCCAGAAGCGTGTGATAAACTCCGTCTGAATTAACCCCGCGGATTGATTCCACTTCCTGCTTGGTAATCGGCTGCTTGTAGGCGATTATGGCCAGCACTTCAAGCGACGGCCTGGAGAGCCTTGTCATAAACCTGTTCTTATAAAGTTTTTTAATATGCGGCGCGTATTCAGGCAGGGTAAGAAATTCATAACCCCCGGCAATCTGCCGTACAGATACCGGCGAGCCGGTCTCGTGCAGGTGGGAATTGATGCGTTCAACAGCCTCGGCAATTTCTTTTTCCTTTACCTCCATCACCCCGGCAATGACACCTCCCGAGAGCGGCTTGTCCGAGGTAAAAAGCAGCGCCTGTATCGTCCTGTCCAGTTCTTCCTGTTTCATTTTATCCACCCATATTTTGAAGTATTTCCGTATTAAAATCATTGTTTTTCAGATAAATATAAATATCGGTAAAAAGCGCGTCCTGGTTCACGCATATTATCTTAAGCCTCAAAAGTTCGAGCATGCCCAGAAAAAGGGCTATTATGTAAAGCCTGTCATTTTTCTCCGCGCACATTTCAAAAAAGCTCACGGCTTCGCTTGCCGAACGGAGCCTGTCGATTATCTCATATATCCTGTCTTTTACACGTATGTGCTCACCCGGAATTATCACGGTTTTTCTTTCCTTAAGACGGTCCAGCACAGAATCCATCGCCTTTACAAGCGCGTACACGTCAAGAGAAAGCTCCTGGTCCTCTTTTGCCACGTTCAGGGGATAAAGCCTCTCAAAAAGATCCCTTTTCTTAGACTCGTAAATCCTCATTTTTTCCGATATTTCCTTGAACATCGAGTATTCCACAAGATGCTGGACCAGCTCCATTCTGGGGTCCTCTTCCTGCGCCTCGAGTATCTCGTCCCTGGGCAGGAGCATTTTCGCCTTTATATAAATAAGCGTCGCCGCAATTACAATGAATTCGCTGGCTACATCAAGGTTCATAGTCCTCATCATTTCCAGGTAACCTATATATTCTTCAGTAATTTTGGCGATAGGTATATCGTAAATGTCTATCTGGTTCTTCTTTATAAGGTAAAGTAAAAGGTCAAAGGGCCCCTCAAATACGGCCAGCTTTAACTGATAATCTTCTTCCGCCATAACATCCCTTCTTTAACCAATATTTTTAAGCCAGTTTCATAAGCTTTCTTACATTCTTCATTGTCTCTGCCGCGGCGGCCTTTGCAGCGCTGTTTCCGGCGGCGATTAGTTCTTTTATCCTCTCCGGGTCCCTGTCAATTTCCGCGCGCTTTAGCCTGATGGGGGCGAGCCTCTCGTTTATTTTTATTGCGGCCTCTTTTTTGCAGTCCACGCAGCCGCGCGCGCCGCTTTTGCACTCCGCCTCTACAGTTTCGCATGCGGCAGTATTATATATCCTGTGAAAGGCGCATACCACGCAGTTATCGGGATGGCCCGGGTCATTTTTCCTTAATTTGACAGGGTCCGTGAACATTTTTGAAACCTTGTCATTAACGCTTTTTTCGTCGTCAGTCAGGTATATCGCGTTATTATAGCTTTTCGACATTTTTCTTCCGTCAATGCCGGGAAGCTTCGGGAATTTTGTGAGTATCTCCTGCGGTTCCGGAAAAAAATCACCGTAAAGATGGTTAAACCTGCGCGCTATTTCACGGGTAAGCTCCAGGTGCGGCCTCTGATCCTCTCCGATTGGCACCGTCTGGGCCATGTATATCAAAATATCCGCGGCCTGCAGCACCGGATAGCCAAGGAATCCCAGCGTTGAAAGGTCCCTGCCTGTGAGTTCCTGTTTTTGTTCCTTATATGTCGGGTTACGCTCAAGCCACGGCACAGGAGTCAGCATAGAGAGCAGAAGAAAAAGTTCGGCGTGCTCCATTACTGCGGACTGGACGAACATTACTGATTTATCCGGAGAAATACCCACCGATAGCCAGTCCTTGAACATTTCAACTGTATTCTCACCTGTCATTTCTGGTTTTTCATAATTGGTTGTAAGGGCATGCCAGTCTGCGACCATATAAAACGCCCTGTATGAGTCCTGCATTTCAACGTAACTTTTCAAAACACCCTCAAGATGCCCGAGGTGCAGCTTACCCGTAGGCCTCATCCCCGATAGAACAGTCTTCATAAAAGCCTCCGTGGTTTTCACAGTATCATGCTGAAAAGTTTTATTACAAAAGTATAAAGCGGGGTGAATATTAAGTTAAAACCCCCGACCATCATAAGTACTATCAGTATATATATGCCGTAGGGCTCAATCCTGTAATAGGCGATTTCAGCCTTTGCCGGAAGAAAAAAAGCAAGCACTTTGCTCCCGTCAAGGGGTGGAATCGGCAGCAGGTTGAAAATCGCAAGCCCTACGTTTATCATAACGCCGTAATTTAACAGTATGTTCAGGGCCGATGCCTCAAGCATTGGCACCATCCTTACAACTTTCAACAGCAGCACACAGACAAGTGCCAGAAGCAGGTTTGAGCCCGGGCCAGCCAGGCTGGTGAGCATTATGTCGCGCCTGTGGTTCCTGAAATACATAGGGTTAATCGGCACGGGCTTTGCCCCTCCTATAATAAATCCGGCGTGTGTGAATATCAGTATAGCCGGCATAAGTATGGACATCCACGGGTCTATGTGCGGAATCGGATTTAGCGTCAGCCTCCCCATGTCTTTTGCCGTAGGGTCGCCAAGTTTATACGCGGCAAGCCCGTGGCTCACTTCATGCACAATGACAGAAAAAACCAGCACAACTATCTGGATGAATATTCCATAAATATCCAAATTATCCGCCTTTTAAAAATTTATTTTCAATATTATAACACATACGCCCCTTTAATCAATTCACAATTATAGCGGTTTCAGTTCTGTTGTTTCAGCCTGCTTTTTGCCCTGTCTACTCTCTCCTTTCTCCTCTCTGTAAGTTTTTGCCCTAAAAAAAAGGGCCGGCTTTACGCCGGCCCTTTGCGCATATGCCATTTTTTCTATTTTGATTTTGCAGTTGCAGTATCATCCTTCGCTGCCGGGCTGTTTCCGGTGTCGGACTTGCCGCCCGGTGTATTTTCCTTAATAAAATTTTCCACCCAGCTGATAAAATCTATATTTGACTGTATCATTTTTGTGGGTTCTTCCCCGCCGTCCAGCAGCTTCCCCGGCTCGAGGAACTTCCTTGCCTGGGTTAAAAGCTCCATTTTAAAGGAATACATATTGGCCATTTCTTTCTGAAGGGCAAGCTTTTCCTTTGAAGGCTTCATTGCCGTGAGCTTTGCAAGTTTGTCGTCATAGGCAACCAGTTCTTTGAACCTTTTTACAAGGACAAATCCGGCGTTGTTCAGCTGCCAGGCCTGTATGTCTTTTGTGGCTGATTTGCCGGCAAGATCGGCGGCTTTTTTGTAATTTGTAACCGCAGCGGCTGTATCACCGGCGGCTTCTGCTTCAGAAGCTGTCTTTTTGGCGTCTTTATAAGCGTTAAAATCTTCCCAGCTTGTCCACGCCGCAAGCATAAGAGAAGAAAAAACAAAGGCAAAAATCATTGATAAGACCGCTATTTTTTTCATCTTTTCCTCCTGTATAATTATACCCCTTAACAGCCATATAATAATACAATTTTTCTCAAATTTCAAGACTTTTCAAAAGCGCCTTTCGCTAAAATTTCACCCCGATGCCGAAAAAATTGTCGCTTAAAAATGACGTAAAAGCGTCGTACAATTCCATCCTGTAAGTGTAATCTATTGTGGCTGTATAGTCCAGGAATTTTAGCCCGACGCCGCAGCCGGTAGAGAGGAACGAGGCGTTGCGCGTATCCAGGCTTGTGTTGTATCCGATACGCACAGCAAAAATATTCATTATTTTATCTTCGGCGCCGATTGCAAACCTGGTGTAATCGTAAACATCCTGAATGACATCCCCGGAAACAAGCAGCACGTTTGATTTGTCTATCCTGAAAGAATCCGCGGCCCCGAGCCTTATTGTAAGCGGCAGCGGCGCCGAATCGTTTATTACCTTTACATTCAATCCAAGGTTCATTATTGACGCTCCGAACCTGATATTTGAATTCGGCACCAGGTACTGCGCGCCTGCGTCCATCTCAATTGTGGATCCGGTGTATGGCCCGATAACTTCCATCGCCAGCCCCAGGGATGCTCCTATATTCAGGTTCTTCGCGAAATCCGCATCCACAAGGTCAAGCTTTGCCATGTTAAAGGCATATGTGGCCTTAAAAAACGTTTCACTGAAAGCTACAGAAGGCACTGTATTACCCTGGTCATCCACCGCGTCAGGGTTCATTACGCCCGGAACGCCCCTGTAGAGCCCCTGTATGGCAAAATAGCCGTCAAGGAACTGGGTCTCTATGGGCTGCGCGTATATTCCGTTGAACATTTCCAGGTCAATCATGCCGGTCATTCCCCTGTCATAAAAAGCCTTTGCCTCTGATGAAGTTATCTGCGCGAGGCCGGCCGGGTTGTAATCAATTGCTTCGGAGTCGTTGCCAGCGGCGGTATACGCTCCGCCCATAGCGATGGCCCTGATGCCGGTGTCGCTGTTCAAAATATCCATGGCCGTCAGCCCTCCTCCAAATATGGAAGAAGCGAAAATTAGCTGTAAAGCTATGGCCGCTTTTATTATTTTCCCCATTTTTGTATTTTCCCGTAGAGTTTAAATAGTTCGGCAAAGGCCTTTAAAATAACCTTAAGCTTTGCCCCGGTCTGCGTGCCTGCTGTGCGGGGGTAGTGATGCACCCCGACTTCGCCTATCTTATATCCCATCTTTACCGCTTTGGCCATAAGCTCTGTTGAAACAAGCGCTCCTTCGGATTCAATAACCGCCCTGTCCAGTATTTCTTTTTTGATAAGTTTAAAGGCGCAGTCAACATCTTTGACGCGGAACCTGAAAAGCAGCTTTACCAGCGTACCCCACGCGAAGGCGTTAAGCTTTCTCATAAATGAATCGGCCCTTTTTATCCTGAAGCCTGTTATAAGGTCATATTTGCCGGTAAGCTTTGTCAGTTCGGAAATTTCCGACACGTCAAACTGCCCGTCGCCGTCCGTAAAAAATACCCACTCGAACCCGGCCGCGTACATTCCGGTCTTTACCGCGCCGCCGTAACCCTTGTTCTTTTCATGGTTTATCACCTTTACATGCGGGTCCCTTTTTGCAAGTTCCGCGGAAACTCCGGCCGTATTGTCTTTTGATCCGTCATTGACTATTATTACCTCGTAATCTTCACTCAGTGCGGATAAAACTTTTGAAGTTTTTTCGGCCAGTTTTACAATATTTGCCTCTTCATTATACGCCGGGAAAAAAGCTGATATTTTCAATTTTATTCCTCCATACGCCTTTTATGATTTTGCCGCGGAAATTATTTTTGCCGCTTCATTGCCAAGCCTGACGCTGTAGCTCATTCCCCTGTCTTCGGGGTATATCATCGACATATTGGCAATATAGAGCCCTTTCACCGGCGTGGCATATCCCGGCATTATCTTTGAATGTTCCTTTAATACGACAGGCTGTGAAAAAGGCTCCCTGAATATTTTTGATTCAATAACATCCGCTTCGTCAAATAACGGGAATATTTTTTTTATGCCGGCAAAAAAACGCGCCTTTACAGTGTCGTTGTCCGCCTTATATAGTTCCGAATCCGTGGAGAGATATTTTCCAATATAAACTATAGTGTCCCCGCCGTACCATTCTTTCGGCACAAAATTGGTGTGTTCGACAACGCACACAAACGGAAAGGCAGGGTCGGCTATATTCATCCAGTAAACCGGGCTTAAGGATTTTTTCATCCTGAGCACAAGGTCCATCGCCCCGAAATATTTAAGTTTTTTTATATTGGCGTTGAGCTCCGCGTCTCCCAGGTCCGCTATTTTCGAAAGAAGCTCCGGCGCCATTGTAAGCAGTACCGCGTCAAAAGCGTGTTCCCCGGCAAGGGTCCTGAGGCCGCAAACTTTTTTATCCTTTATAACCGCTCCGGTTACGGCTTCATTTTTTTTGATTACTCCGCCGCTGGCAATAATTGCGTTTTCAAGGCCGTCGATTAGTTTCTGGTATGAGCCCTTCATATAGCCCAGGTATTCCTTCATGCCGCCGCTCTTGCGCGATACCACCCTTGAATGTATCCTTCCGTAGAGCCAGGTCATCGCTATAGAGTCGGAAAGCCCGGCGAACTTCTGTTTCAGCAGCGGCCCCCAGACCACCTCATAAACTTTTTTTCCGGCAAATTTTTCCACCCATTCACGCACGGTTATTTTCTCATATTTTTTCCAGTTATTTACCTTTGTAAGATAGGCTGTCATAAGCCCCAGCCTTACCCTGTCTGTAAATGAAAGGGCGGTGAATTTAAAAAGGATGTCGAGAGGGGTTGAGAAAGGATAAATTTTCCCGTTGTAATAAAATCCCATTTTTGATTCGAGCCATAAAAGTTCTTCCTTGAGCCCGAGCTCTTCTATAAGGGATATTATTTCCGTGTCGCTTGAGAAAATATGGCGGTAAAATTTGTCGAGTTTTGCGCCCGCAAAATCAAAGGCGTTGGCAAGGCCTCCCGGAATTCCCTCTTTCTCAAAAACAACAACGCTGTGTCCCTCTTTTGAGAGCCTGTATGCCGCGGTCAGGCCCGCAAAGCCGCCGCCGGCAATTCCTATTTTCATAACTTGCAACCGCCTCATTTTACATAATAAAATAATTATATCACAATACAGGAGTTTTGGAAAGTTAGTATTGGCCAAAAAACCGGATTACTGTTTTATAAGGAATATCTTTCCTGTGAGCACGGACTGGTCGTTGTTATATTTCAGGATATAATAATATATACCCGAAGCCGACATTTTCATATTAATGTTCTTTCCGTCCCAGTAGGCAACAGCCGCTTTAGGGTTGAAGTCGTTTACCAGTTCGCCGCTTATCGTATAAATGGAAATGTGCGTTGCCCTGGGCAGGTTTGCGAATTTCAGTTTGCCCCCGATTGCCGTCGCCGGGTTAAAAGGATTGGGGTAAACCTCAATATCCCCGACCGCAATCTGCGCCGGATTGCTTAATTTTGAATTGCCCGGTCCAAAAGGCGGAAGGTCGTCATAAGTTACCGTGGCCGGGGTTATCTGGACCGTATCACCGGAAATAAGCGTACTGTCAGTTATAAGGGTAAAATCATATATCAAAGAAGCGTTGTTATTAATATTGCCAATTACTCTTGTTATAACGCTGCCTGCCGGTATCACGGGACCCGGCGCCGTTGACGTCCAGCCTGTATTGTCCGTGCTGGAAAGGTCAAGCGTGGCGCCGGCCGGTATTGTAACTGATAACACACCATTAATTGCCTGAGTCCCGGAATTATTTACAATGATCATTACCTGCGCGCTGCCGCCGACTGAAGTGGCCGGGTCAACCGGCGTCAAAATTACATTTATAATCGCAGGCATCGGGGTCGAAGTGGCGGTCGGAGTCTGCGTCTGTGTGAATGTCGGCGTAACCGTCGCGGTCAAAGACGGCGTCGGCGAGGCCGAAGGCGTGGGGGAGTCCGTAAATGTGGGAGTATTTGTCGGCGACCCGCAGGATACATTGACATTTACAATATTTGAAAAAACCGAGGCCGCTGTTGATGATCCCATTCCGGCTGTATTGGAAATTACATCGCACGAGGACGTGACCGTTCCCCACCAAGTATAGGAACCAGACTGGTTTGCGATTGAACCAAGGTTCCACAGTATAACAGGGCCCGTCGTTGACGGCGCGACAGCCCCGGAATAATTTGTATAACCCACGCCGGCCGGTATTGTGTCAAAAATGGTGGCGTTTGAGTTTGTGAAAGGGTTTAAAATCACAAAATTATCAAATGAGTCCTGGACCGTGCCGTCGCCGCCCTGCTCGTTAAAGCCGGGCCGCCAGTCGGTATAATTTCCCAGGCCGTCGCAGCGCCAGTTTGGGTCAGTCGCGCCGCCGGTCTGTGTGTATGAAGCCATCCACGCGCTTGGCTCCGGGTCGCCCCTGGCCCATACTTTTGCCTGGTAAAGATAATCATTTCCCACCTGCGATACCATTATGTCAACACTGTACCATTTGTTAAGCTGCAGAAGCGGCGTTGTATATGGCGCACCGGGATAGCTGGGCGCGCCGCCGGCCGTTATCACCTGGAAGCCCATATAAACCGGTGTGGAATCCTGGGAAATAAGAAGCCCCACGCAGTAATTTGCCGCGCCCGCCTGTCCGTTATTTCTTACAAGAATCTGCGTGTCCGCGCCGTTATATGAACCTTCTATCTCTGTATCAACCATTATTTCACCAGTACAAAAATCGGGATTTGCGGAATTAAGCAGCAGAGCCGGATACTGGCCGGAGCCGCCCGGATTTGCCTGTATGTAATTATCACCGGTCCCGCAGGGATTTAGAATATTCCATACCCCGGTATTCGCCCCGAACGGCATAAATTTCCATCCAGGCGGATTGTTCGCGTTCGAATACGAAGAACCCGCCGGCATTTCATCAAAAGATTCATAGGCCCCCAGCTTTGATCCGCTTATTTCATAATCAAGATAATATGTTATTGTTTCTCCCTGATTAAAGGTCCCTCCGGGAGGGCCGTATGATTTTGTAACCGACATTGAGGCCTGCCCGACAGTGCTTGAAACCGTTGATGCCTGGTCGGGAGGCGTTCCCCCAAAAGTTCCGGTTGCTGTATTTGTAATTACCGCTCCAGCCGCCAGCGCTGAACTTAACTGGCAGAGCATCCACACTGTGCCTGATGATATTCCCGGAAGTCCGGTTTCATTTGGCAGTGTCCATGTTACCGTTCCTGCCGTGGCGCCGGCTCCGGCGCCTGACGCTATCGCGGCCGGGCCCACAGAAACAATTTTTAAATTTGCCGGCAACGGGTCGTTGATTATGAGCTGGCCGTTGCCGTAGGTATAATCGATGGAATATAATATCAGGTCGCCCACGGAATTAACAACTCCTTCCGCCCTTTTGTGTATTGAAAACTGCTGCGGAGGCGTTCCGATGTTCCATGAAATAGTATTCAGCTGGCATCCCGAAAGGCCGCTCCAGGTGGTGCCGTCCATATAATAATCCTGCTCGCCCACATATAAATAAAGTTTTGTGTTGTTGCAACCCGGGAACATATTGGCGTTGGGAATGTTGAATTGCCATGTATAGTGCTGCGACGTGCCTCCCGCGCCGCTGCAATCCGTGCATGCCGGTCCGGCCGGCTGCGGCGCCACATAACAAAAATCCGTACCGGAAGGCGGGCCTATTGTCGGCGAATTAACCCCGGCATTGCTCACAACAAAAACCTGCCCCACGGTCTGTGACGGTTTTAATGTGGCAAAAGTTGATACTGCCACGAGTATCCTGCCCTGCGCGTTTCCGGAGCAGTAGTCAAAATTAATTGTGACCATATCCCCGAAATTTGGATTGGCAGGGGTCATTGTAAGGTTAGTTATCCTGGAATTTCCCAGGAGATACTG
>CAZMGF010000023.1:0-35086 GCA_964565765.1 uncultured Spirochaetia bacterium | reverse complement strand
TGTAACAAAAGGGGAATTATTTACAGGGGAACGGTGGAAAACCATATGGGAGCTGAATACAAATAATTATTGAACCGCTATATTTGTATATTTAAAATTTTCCTGGCTGCCAGCCCGATCAAAAAAGCCACAAGGCTAACTCCGAAACATATGAAAGTCATTTCAACAAATATTCCCTTAAATGAAGAATCCTGCACAACCGACACAAATAAGGAAAAAAGTATTATTACCAGCAGCACTCCGGCGATAGTAACCCCGAAAGCCGCGTAACAGTTTGAAAAAATAAAATAAGGCGCCACAAGCACGGCCACGACCATAATATAAAGCATCCCGGTATAAAAAGCGGCCTTAAGAGGGTCATTGCCCGCTTTTTCCGATTTTTGCGAGAGATATTCGGCTGATGCCATTGACAGCGCCGCGGCTATGCCTGTTATGAATCCCGCCGCCCCTATTATTCTGGTATTCTGGAGGGCAAAAGTAAACCCGGCAAGCGCGCCTGTGAGTTCAACAATGGCGTCATTTAATCCCAGAACCATTGAGCTTATGTAACCCAGCTTTTCCTCTTCTACCATGGCAATCAGCTCTTTTTCATGGCGCTGTTCGTCCTTAATTATCGGTATTATCTGCCTGTACCCGCGCCTTACCCCGGAATATGCCTCTGAAGCGCTGCCCTCGCCCTTCTCCATAAGTTTTGCCGCAAAAGTTATACCAAACATTCTTCCCATAAGCGTATACCAGAAAACTTTAAGCATATCCGGTTTTAAGTCCACACCGGTTGTTTTTTTGAATGTATTATAATGTAAAAGTTCATCGCCGGCAATATTTGCAAGAACCTCTTTGTTATGCCCCTTTTGAGTGCCGGACAAATTAAGATATACAAAATGTTCCGTGATTTCATTTCGCTGGAATTTCAGGATAGTGTTTTTCATTTAAAACCCCTTTTTTTACTGGCGGAGAGGGTGGGATTCGAACCCACGGTCCCTTTCAGGACACCTGATTTCGAGTCAGGTACTATCGACCACTCTGACACCTCTCCGCAATACTACTTTAATTTCTGTTTTCTCTTATCTTTAAAAAAATCTTTTATTATTGCCCCGCATTCGTCCTTTAACACTCCGGAAACCACTTCAACCTGATGATTGTTGCGCGGGTCGTTTATGACCCTGTGTACACTTCCGCAAGCCCCAGTTTTAATGTCAGCAGCGCCATAAACAAGGGTTTTTATCCTTGAGAGCAAAATTGCGCCGCCGCACATCGGACAGGGCTCAATTGTAGCATAAAGGATAGCGCCGTTCAACCTCTCGCTGCCTCTTTTTTTTGCCGCTTTTCTTATCGCAATTATCTCAGCGTGGCCGCAAGGATCATTTTTGCTTATAATAAGGTTGTGCCCCCCGGCAATTATTCTTCCGTCAATTACTATTACCGCGCCAACTGGCACCTCGTCTTTTGACGCGGCTTTTTTTGCCTCAAGAAGCGCCTGTCCCATAAAATATTCATGGCCCGTTTTTACCGGTTCCTTATAAATTTTCATGCAGCCATCCGTTTGTTTTTATATCGGCATACCATTTAAATGAGCAGTCAATAACTATGGCGCTTACAAGGGCAAGCATAACAGCCGACAGCACAGCGTTAAGATTGCCGTTAAAGTTTTTTTGGGGCATATAGCTGCCAAAAATATTTTCAAAAGAAGCCGTCACAGTAGTCGCAAACATGAATACCATCGGTATAAAAGTCACGAGCCCGTATATTCTGCGGCTGTTATTCTTCATTATTATTGAAGTACCGATCGCAAGAGCCGCGGTGGCAAGCAGCTGGTTTGCAACGCCGAACATGGGCCAGATAGTGGAAATATCGCCGTTATAAACAAGGTACCCCCAGCAAAAAACTATAACCGCGCTTGTAATAATAATCCCGGGAACCCAGTTCCTGTCGCTGAATGGTTTTGATACCCTGCCTGCTATGTCCTGCATTATGTACCTCGCCACCCTTGTTCCCGCGTCTATTGTTGTAAGTATAAAAAGCGCCTCGAACATTATAATGAAATGGTACCAGTACCCCATCAGCCCCTTCATGCCGGGAATCCCGGAAAAAATATAGGCCATGCCCACGGCGAGAGATACCGCGCCGCCGGGCCTTCCGGCCACATTTTCCTTAACCATCATGGATAGTTCGGCTAATTTTTGCGGAACCAGGCCAAGCTTCGCAAAAACTTCGGGTTTGCAATTAATGGCGAAATAATCCGCCGGTATGAGCGAAGTTGCGGCGATAAGCGCCATAACAGAAACGATACTTTCCACCAGCATCGCGCCGTATCCTATCGGCAGTATATCCCTTTCATTTTCTATCATTTTCGGGGTAGTTCCAGATGATATTAGCGAATGAAATCCTGAAATGGCGCCGCAGGCAATCGTGATACAGACATAGGGCCAGACTTTACCGGGAATCACGGGCCCGCCGCCGTTTATAAAAGGCGTAAGCGCCGGCATCTGTATCTTCGGCATTACAATCAGTATGCCGATTCCGAGGAGGGCTATGGTGCCTATTTTAAGGTAGGAGCTGATATAATCCCTGGGAACAAGAAGCAGCCAGACCGGCAGCACAGACGCAAAAAATCCGTAAACAGCAAGTATGATAGAGAGCTGCTTCCTGTCAAAAGTAAAATAACCGGCAATAGCGGAATTCTGCACGGTATAGCCGAATATAACTCCGAATAAAAGCAGCGCAACGCCGATAAGGGAAGCTTCTATTATTTTATCCCTGCGTAACACATTCATGTAAACCCCCACTAATATGGCCGCCGGTATTGTAACGGCAATGGTAAAAGTTCCCCACGGGCTCTCTGAAAGGGCGTTGACGACTACAATGGATAGCCCCGCAAGCGCGGTGATTATTATGAAAAGCACGCCTATTGCTGTGGAACCGCCGGTAATTTTACCCACATATTCGCGGGCCAGCCTGTGGAGCGGCACCCCGTTATGCCTGACTGAGGCGAATAAAATCACATAATCATGGACACCGCCTGCAAGAACCGAGCCTATAAGTATCCACATAAGCCCCGGTAAATAACCGAACTGCGCCGCAAGCACGGGCCCGATGAGCGGCCCGGCCCCGGCAATTGCGGCGAAATGATGGCCGAAAAGGACCCACTTGTTTGTGGGCAAATAATCATGGCCGTCTTTGAGCCTGTGTGAAGGCGTAACAACGGCCGGATCCAGTACCAGCACCTTTGCCGATAAAAAAGCGCCGTAAAACCTGTATGCCAGGGCAAAAATGCAAAGTGATATAACGAGAATTACAAGGGCGTTAATTTTTCTGCCTCCTGAAAATATAATATATTATTGTAAACAGGATTATTTTAATAGAAAAAGGTTTAAAAGGCAAGTTTTGAAATTATCACGCCCGAAAACAGGCGGGTAGATAAAAAGCCGGGTATTATTCCATTGTCAGTCGGCTATTACATGCTCTTCGGATTTGTGTCCATGCGGCTGCCTGATTACATTCATCGGGAGCATAAATGCCAGTGGTATTACAAGGGCAATAACTATCGTAGCCACAAAAAATGTGTCCTGAAACGCCTTTACCACGGCCGTCTTTATAACCGTGGTCATCAGCATCCCCCTTGCCGCCGCCATTGATGTGCCAAATCCATAACCAAGACTGTGAACATGTTCCATTATATTTTTCATGGACTGAAGGAAAACCGGATTACCCGCCTGGACATCCTGGCCGGTCATCGCTATATGGTAGACTGAACGGTTTGACAGGATAGCCGTGAAAAATGCTATACCCATTGATGCCCCTATCTGCTGTAATATGTTATTCATCGACGAGGCTACGCCTATCTTACTCTGCGGCACAGAGTTCATAAAGGCGGTGGTAAGCGGCGCCATAAGCAGACCCATTCCAAGACTCCTGATAAGCATGGGGTAGACCATGCCCCATACGCTTGTGTTTATATCCAGGGTAACGTATAGATACAGGCTGTAAGCCACTATTATCATGCCTATGAGCGACGGTATCCTTGGCCCGACCTTGTCCGCCATTATGCCGACCGCCGGAAAAATCAGGATCATAACAAGCGATGAAGGAAGCATTAAAACGCCGCTCTGCAGGGCCGAGTATCCAAGCTGCTGTTGTACAAAGACCGGTATCAAAAATATTGAACCAAACAGGCCGGCGGAGCGCGCCACAGTTATTGCAGAAGTACTGGCAAAGACAGGTATCTTATAAAGTCTCAGGTCTATTATCGGATATTCTATAAAAGAATCCACCAGCAGGAAACCGATTAATCCCAGAACCGATAATGTAAAACAGGTAAGTATGAAAGCCGACGTCCATCCCTCCCTCTGCCCTTTCGACATGCCAAGCAGCGCAAACACAAGGAACATGGAAAGAAATCCGAATCCCCAGAAGTCAAATGGCTTTTTTGTCATTCTGTGCGGGGCATCCTTAAGAAGCAGTTCAATTGCGGCCGCAATTCCTATAATACCTATGGGCAGATTTACAAAGAAAATCGAGCGCCATCCAAAATAATCGGTCAAATATCCTCCGAGCGTCGGCCCCAGAGCAGGCCCGAACATTATCGCTATTCCGAACATTCCCATGGCCTTCCCGCGCTCCTTGGCAGGAAAAACCTCTGTCATCATTGCCATGGCCGTAGGCTGCATTGCGCCGCCTCCAATTGCCTGAATTACGCGCGCTATTATAAGGGTCGGCAGGTTCCAGGAGAGTCCGCAAAGAACCGAACCAAGGGTGAAGAGGACAAGCGCCCAGACGTAAATATTTTTATATCCGATCCTCTCGCGCAGCCATGCCGTAAGCGGCATGAATGTGGCGAATGCGAGCATATAGCCCGTTGATATCCATTCGATATCATCGAGGTTGACGCCGAAGTCCGCCATAATTTTTGGTATGGAGACATTGACAATGGAAGAGTCTATGGTCGCCATAACCATTCCTATCATTATGACGCTCATAACCACCCATTTATAACCCTCTGGGTGCTGCTGCTCAGTTTGCTGGGCCGGATGTTCCTGCGGCATTTAAACGTCCCTTCTGATTATGATAAATATATGATTATATAAAATATTATCGCCTGATACTTATTTATTACCTTACTTTTACTTTGATGACAACAGACTGGCCGATCCTTAAATCTTTGCCCGGATGCGGGTCAAGGGCAATTTTAAGGGGTATGCGCTGCGCCACTTTCACAAAATTACCGGAGGCATTATCCGAAGGTATCAGCGCAAAAACAGAAGCCGCCGCCTGCCTGACATCCACTATCTTGCCGGTGAGGTTCCCCCCCTCGTCTATCGATATAAAAACTTTCTGCCCGATTTTAATATCAGCTACTTCTTTTTCCTCCACATTTGCGGTAACCCAGGCGCTCTCCGTGCATGCCACTATTATAGCGGTCTGGTTTGTCTCAAGCATATTTCCCTCAACGGCTGTTTTCTGGATTACCGTGCCGTCAACCGGGCTTTTTATGTATGTACGGTCAAGGTTAAGCTGCGCTATCTTGCGGTCCGCTTCGGCTATCTGCGCCGCCTGCCTTGTCTTGTCAAGCTGCTGCCGGCTGATTCCCTGCTGCGAAGCAAGCGCCTCTGTCCTTTTAAGGTCAAGGGAGGTAAAATTTGCCTGGGCCTCGGCCTTTTCAAGCTGGTTCTCGGCCATGCTGTGGTCAAGTTCCACGAGCATGTCCCCTTTTTTAATCCTGTCGCCTTCTTTGACATAAATCTTCATTATCTGGTTGGACATACCCTGATTTGATACTTTTACAACGTCCGCGTCGATTGTCGCGTCGTCCGTAGATACATAAGGCATAAAAAATATGAGCCAGCCTATAAGGGCGGCCACAAAGAGCCCTCCGATTATTTTTCCGGCCGTCTGTGCGCCTTTATTCTGGTACCATGCGCCCTTGCTTTCCGAAGCCGCTGACCCCGCATGCGGAGTGTGTGCCGCGTGTGCGTGGGTTTCATGTTGCGCGTGATGTTCCTTTTTTTCAGCCATAATTTTCACCTCAAATGGGAATTTTTTGTTGTAATCGCTATACTTTAGCTTCCTAATAATTAGGTAGACTAAATATATATGTTTATAGCGAAAAAGTCAAGAATTATTTAAATTATTTTTTCCATAATGCAACCGGTGCGCTGTTATTTGGCCCTGCTGTTCTCAATTACAGTGGAAATTTCACCGAACGGGGCAACGAGCAGATTGCCCTTTTCAGCGGCCAGATAACGTAAAAATTCACGGTGGGCATCGGCTTCAACGCTGATATAATCGCCGCCAACACCGTGAAAAAGAAAAAGAGCCCAGCCGCCGCACTGCACCGCCCTTTCCGCAATGTCAATCATACCCTGCGTCCCGCAGGTGATGCCGAAGCACGGCACGTCATAAAGATCCACTTTTTCGGGATCGGCAATAATTCCATTCACCCCTTTTGCCGCCAGGAATATCTCTTTTATTATCGGGACATAACTCTTTTTCAAGCCTTCACCGTATACACTCTCGCCGCACGGATATGCGAAAACCGGCCGGCCTGCCGGTACGCCGAATTTTTTTATTATTTCAAGGTTTTCCCTTATCTCATCCCTGAGCCTTTCTTCCGTATAATCCTGCAGGGAAAAGCCTTCCCTTACAAAATCATGGGCCCTGTCGCATGGATGGTTTATAGTATGCGCGCCTATCTCGTGCCCGGCCGTAACGGCCGCACTCCACAATACGGCGTTTGAAGGATCCTTAAGTCCGTCCCCCGAAGGAAAGAATGTACCGCGCAGCCCGGATTCATTTAATTGCGGAATTGCTTTTTCAAGCTGTGTTGTCAGACCGTCTTCGTACAAAAGTGTGATGGCGGCTTTAGCGCCGCCCGGCCATATGATTTTTCCCAATTTTCTGCCTCACCTGTCATTTTTCTATTTTATCAGCGCTTAAAAGCGCCGGAAAAAAACGCGTCCATAAAAAAACCACTATTATAGTGCCGATACCACCTATAATAACAGCCGGAACAGTTCCGAACCACGCCGCTGTTATACCTGATTCAAACTCGCCAAGCTGGTTTGAAGTTCCGACAAACATTGAGCTGACCGCACTGACCCGGCCGCGCATATTGTCCGGTGTTTTTATCTGTACAAGCGACGACCTTATAACGACACTGATTACATCTGCGGCTCCAAGAGCAAAAAGCGCGGCAACCGATAGCCAGAAATTTTTTGACAGAGCAAAAAGGATTGTGCCAAGGCCGAATATCGTTACAGCAGTGAACATCTTTTTGCCTACGCCGGTTTTCAACGGCCTCATTGACAGGAACAATGACATTAATAGCGCCCCGGCCGCCGGCGATGAGCGCAAAATCCCCAATCCCCACGGCCCTGTCTTAAGTATATCCCTTGCAAATACCGGAAGCAGCGCTGTGGCGCCGCCGAGCAGAACGGCAAAAAGGTCAAGTGATATTGCCCCCAGAATTACCGGTTTCTCCCTAATAAATGATATTCCGGCGAATACAGATTTTAATGTTACCTGTTCATGTTTTTTTGCCCTGTGCAGATGTTTGATTATAAATATCATTAAAGCCGCGGCCGCAAGCAGCGCTCCGGCGGAAACATATACCACTACCGCGCCGAAGGCGTAAAGTATGCCGCCCAGGGCCGGCCCTATTATAAATGAAGTTTGCATTGACGAAGCCGCGGCCGCAGCCGCGCGCGGGAGTTCTTTTTCATCAACAAGCCCCGGCATCAGGGCGTTCATTGTAGGGTTTTCAAAGGCATGCGAGGCGCCCATCGCCGTCACCACCGCCAGTATGGATGCCTTTGTGAGCCAGTTGCCGTGGCTGCCAGCCGCAAGAAAAAATACCCCTGCGGCCTGTGTAATCTGGCAGGCGCAGATAATCAATCTCCTGTTATACCTGTCGGCCACATGCCCTACCGGCAGCGTAAGGATAAACATCGGAAGAAACTGAGCAAGGCCGACAAGCCCCAGGTAAAGTACATTTCCAGTGATGGCGTATATCTGCCAGCCAACGGCCACGGCCGTCATCTGGTATGCCATGCCGGAAAACATGCGCCCAAGCCAGAATAATTTGAAATTTGTGTTTTGCATGAGGGGCTTGGGCGTAATATTTGTTTCCACTGAAATCTCCGGTTAAAGTAGTTAAAGTATTTGAATGATTATAATAACGGCGAGGAGCTTTGTCAATATAAGTCCCACAAGTTCTGTTTTGCGGACAAACTTGTTGCGGACAAATTGCGGATAAATTTTTCCAGCTCTGCTCATTCAGTAAAATCTATAATCATTGTTTAATTTTCACTTCATTACAGGAAAGTATCACTTTTTCATAATATAAACTGCTGCTCCTGTAACATAATTCCCCTTTTATTACAGCCTGTCTATTAATGTTTTGTTCAATAAGATTTGCAGATTCCACGCTGTCAGGCGCCAGTTGTAATACACCTACATTGTTTTCAGGCCCTCCGCTTGGATGTTCCAGCACATTAATTGGCTTATTCAAAACCAGGGCCCAATAGGTGATCCGGTCCGGTTTTCCATTAATAATACGGCCGCCGCCGGGCTTTACGTTGTTGAAATATCTGTTTTCTATTATTCCCGACAATTCAATGTTTTTCTGGACGGAATATATTTTATTTTCCACGCAGCCATTGCACAGAAAAAGAAAGCCCGGCAGAAGCAGAAGCAAAGCTTTATTCATACAACCTCTTTGTTGTTGCCATTGTAATCCTTTAACGGCCGGCGCGGGTTGTACCGCGCAGAATACCGCCGTCTTTTTACCTCAATTTAAACAAATCAAAAGCGTCGCTTGCCGCGGTGGATTTTATTTTGTCCGCAAGGTCCGGCGACATCCTGCTCTGGATCTTATACCGCTCAAGTATGCCTTCGGTGGCTTTCCTGCTTGCTTCATAATCAAGGATTATTCTTGTGTCGTCACTCAATCTAAATATAATATATTTCTGCGTGGCATTTTCCACCTTGTCCACAAAATCCGCCATGTCCCTTATTTTTTCCCCATTAACTTCGTCAATCGCCGTGTTATTTATGTCATGGTAACCCAGATTTGAACCGTCGGCCAGCACCTGTATAAGCACCACCACTTCCTGTTTTTCAGGCGTCTTATACTTCATGATAAGGTCCTCCTGAAAATCAATGGGCGACTTGTTAAGGTCGCTCCATTCATGCAGGTAATTTCCCGTGAGCCTTGTCGCCACAAGCCCTCCGAATATATAATATGTGGGTTTAACATCATATTCCATGGGCGGCACCAGATCCCTTCCGCCCTTCAGGACAACATCAAGCGCCATTGATTTTTTATCCCTTATTATCCTTAATTTAACCCTGTCCCCTGTATATTTAGAGTCCAGCAGGTATGTGTATCTGACCCTTACGCTGCTGTCGTTTTTTAACGGAACCGTCCCGTCATTTGCTATATTGACCCCGTCAATTGAAAGTATAACATCATTTTCTTTTATGACATCATAGGCCGTGGAGTCATAAACCGACCTGGTCACATGTATGCCGCTCTCTCCCTTTGACATCCCGAGCATTGTACGCATTGACTCATTTTCCATTGTCTCCCACCAGATGCCTGACATGGGAAAGCCCCTGTACTTGCCGCCCTGAAATCCGTTCAAAAAATGATTTATGACGTCAGTGGGTATGGCATAACCGATGCTGTTGCTGTTATGCAGGTTCTGGAAGGCAACCCCAACAATCGCGTTGTCCTTTATTACCGGGCCTCCGCTGTTGCCCGGATTAATAGCGGCGTCAATCTGCATGTCAAGATGGCTCCTGTAGCTGTGCGTGTATATGCCTATCTCAATCCTTGAAACCACGCCTTTTGTCCTTGAAAGTTCATCCCCGCCCGCAGGGTATCCGAAAACATTCACAGCATCCCCCTGCTTTGGAAGGCTGCCTATAGGTATGGGGCTGGTGCTTTTGAAAAACGATTTGTCCTTCACCTGAAGCAGAGCAAGATCACAGTCGTGGTCCACCGCAAGGACCTCCGCCACATACCTGTCGGCCTCTCCGAACTTGCGCACCTGAATGAACATGGCGTTGCTTACCACATGCGCGTTGGTCAGGATCCTGTTGCCCGATATGATGCTTCCGGATCCGGTCTCCATTGACTGCGCGTTCATCTGCCACGGCTGGTAATAACTTGGCGTGCTGGAAACAGTGAATATTTTTACCACTGAATTTTTTATATCAGCCAGAGATGCCGAAGCAAGGGCAAGTATATAAATAGAAACGGCTGCGGTAAATAATAATGTTTTTTTCATCATACCCCCCTTGTTTTAAAACCAGCTTATTTGTAGTAGCAGATATATGCCGTGTCCTGCGGCGCCTCAACGTCAAAAACCTGGCCTGCCGGCACAATAAAATTTTCTGATTTTTTTACCTCTTTCCATCCGCCGTCCTTGAGTTTGTATTTTAGCGCTCCGGATACTATTTCCATTGTCTCCTGCGAGGCCGTAGAAAACGAATATTTTCCCGGCTCAATTACCCCGACAGTGGCCCTGCCTTTATCCGTCTTTATTTCCAGGCTCTGAACTTTTCCTTCAAAATATGTGCTGTGTTTCACGGCAACCTCCGCATTGTTTGGTTTTAAAGATATTACCACGGCAGACCGGAGCAGTCAATAACGCGCCATGGTTCGGGCCGCCACATGGGTTCGACCCCTACACGTATTTAATTTTTTTAATCATCTTTAACGCTTCTTTTATCACTTCATCCTGCGGGATTGAGGCCACACCTTCGCCCCGCGCTCGGATGGCGGCGCAATTTGTATTTGCCGGCCTCCATGATACAAAGTTCCAGTACGGTTCAGGATAAAGCCCCAGCACCGGCACGTCAAAGGCGCAAGCAGCGTGAACCGCCGATGTGTCCGGTGAAACCACCATATCAGAGGCGGCTATTACCGCCAGGAAATCATTAAAACTCCTTTTTTCCGCAGGCGCTGTCCTTCCCCCTATTGCGGCAGTTATCCTCTCAGCCTGCTTGGAATCATCCGGCGAAGAGAGGACAATAATGAACACTTTTTTATCAGAATTGAGTATAGCGCGGCCGAGACCAACCCATTTTTCCTCCTGCCAGTAACGCGAGCTGTGGCCCGCGGATATATTAAGGCATATTGTCTTCGCGCGCTTTCCCGCGGCGGCTGAAATATTATTTTTTATTTCTTCCAGCGATCCGGGTTTTAAATACACTGCAGGTTTCAGCCCGGGATTTTTTGTTTCCAACCCGAGCGCACCGGCCATCACAGAGAGCCTTTCAAGAACATGGCTCTTGTCTTTTACAAGGGTTTTTACTGTTTTATCAAAAGCTTCCCTGCTTTTGCCATTGTCAAATGCTAAAGCCGACCCTGGCGCGAGAAGCTTTTTTGCGAGCACAGAGCGGCGCGAGGGTTCGTCGTTTAAATCCACCAGCAGGTCCCAGCCGCGCAGCCTTTCCCGTACCGCCAAAAAAAGCGCCGTCGCCGGCCGCCATAATTTCAGGGTATCAATATCGGTGTTGTATTTAAATAGCGGTGCGCTTCTGGGAAGCGTAAGCAGCCCGATCCTTAAATGCGGGTACTGCTCCCTTGTTTTTTTCAATATCCACGAGGCGACCATCATGTCCCCCAGTTTTCCCAGGCGGACAAACATGACGCTTTTTACGGGCTTCAAATCAATAACTTTTTTTTCCTTAATTGCTGTTATTTTTTTCACCTTACGGCTCCCGTTTTTATAATAGGTCAGTTTTTTTCCTGCGCAGCGTTATTTACCGCATTATTGTTTTCTTTTAAAATTTCAAGGGCGGCTTTAAGCTCGTCTTTTTGATCCGCGCCTGCCTGCTGCCGCGCTGCTCCAGGTATCAATTTCAGGATGTTATTCAGCACGGCTATGGTTTTGCTGTCCAGAAGTTTTTCATATGACTGCGCTTTCTTTATAACTTTCGGGTCTTTCTGCAGGGCCCCAAGTTCCGCGTCCGAAGTCCTTTCGTTTATCTGTATTACCGCGCCAGCCCCCTGCTTTTGCGGCGCGCCGGCATTAATGTCCCCAGCGTTGCGGCTCATAGCCGCCATATATATATCCCCTATTTCCCTTTTTATAAACGGCAGCCTGAAATATAAATAAGCGAGATATCCGCAATAAAACAGAAAAACAAGCAAAAAACCTCCAAATATTCTTCCACCGGCCGTTCTTTTGTTTCCCACAACTGCCCCCCCTCCAGCTTATATTTTATATTGTTTCAGAGGCTTAACTTCCCCTCTTTTTTCACAAGTACAGCAACGGTCTCAACGTGTTTTGTCTGCGGAAACATGTCAAAAGCCGCAAAATCAACAAGTTCATAATCCTCAAGCAGCGCGGCAATGTCCTGCGCCTGCTTTGAAGGGTTGCAGGAAACATAAATTAATTTAGCCGGCCCGGCGCTTTTAATATAGCTCAAAACCTTTCTGTGTATCCCGTTTCTTGGCGGGTCCAGCAAAAATACAGAATTTGCGGGGTCAAGTTCCAGCCCGAGCTCACCGCTTTTTTCGGCGTCCGCCTCAAAAATCCTGACATTATCCCCTTTATTGAACTCAATGTTTTTCTTTCCGCAGATTGAATTCAGGCGGCTGTTGTCCACCACATAAACCCTCTCCGCCTGGTCCATAAGGGAAATGCCAAGGGTCCCCACTCCCCCGTAAAGGTCGACAAGCGTGCCGCAGCTGCCGCCCAGCTTTTCCCTGACAAAATACATTATATCAAGAAGCACCGGTGAATTGGACTGGAAAAATCCCTGGGTGTGAAAATAAAAACGCCTTGGCCCGAGCTCTTCGTAAAGGATATCGTTTCCTTTTATGATTTCCGCGTTTTCAACGGTGCTCTGGTCAGTATTATATTTCACGAAACCCAGCAGCACATTTTTCACTTTTGCGGCCGCCGCAAAAACGCGTATGAGTTCTTTTTGTTCCTCCAACCTTTCTGAATCGGAATTGAAAATAAAAGTCACGGAAGACTCGCCTGAAAAGTATGCGCTCCTTATTGTGGCGTATCTTATGGTCCCCGTCCTTTTCACCACGTCAAAAACGTCAATTTCCCCTTTTTTATCCCTGAACCAGGCTGAAACCTCTTCAAAAACCGCGTTTACTCCGCCGTTTGCTATATAACATTTCTCAAAATTTACTATTTTGTCAAACCTGCCCTTCTGCCGCTGCCCGGGGCCGTCAAAACTGAAAGGGAAATCCATCCTGTTCCTGTAATAATATTCATCCTTGCAAAATATCCTCATGGCCGGGTCAAGCCTTATTTTTTTCAGTTCAAAATCCAGAAGGATAGAATTCTTTTTTATCTGCAGCTGCGCGGAATAATCAATATCCTGCATCAGGCATCCGCCGCATTTTCCAAAAACCGGGCATATCGCATCACGTTTCATTATGCTTTCACCATGCCGTTTGTCATCCCGGCGGCCATTTGAATTCCCTGCCTCCGAGCAGATGAAGGTGCAGGTGGAAGACCACCTGTCCGGCCTCTTTATTTACATTAAAAACAGTCCTGTATCCCCTGTCTGAAAGTCCGTTTTTCGCGGCTATTTCTTTTGCGGCCGCGAACATGGCGCTTAAATAAGGTTCAAAATCCTGATTGATTTCATTTAATGTGGGGATGTGTTTTTTTGGCACGATCAGGGTGTGCACCGGAGCCTGCGGATTAATATCCTCAAAAGCGAAAACAAAATCATTTTCATAAACTTTTTTAGACGGTATCTTTCCCTCGATGATTTTGCAAAAAAGGCAGTCTTGGGTCATGGGCGCCTCCTGATAATTTTTTTATCATTCCTTTATTAATTCCGCGCGGGCCTTTACCCCCGCGGCCCCGGTTATAACAACACCGGCAAGCCTGTTGACCTTTCCACGGGAAAGCGGCGTGTCAGCCAGCGATACCCGGATGTAATTTTCCGTGTAACCGTATATTTCCCCTTTTTTGTTGGGATCCTCTATAAGCGCCGTCCTTTTAAGCCCCATGTTCTTCATGATAAATTCATTTTCCTTTTTTTCAGCCGCCCTTAAAAGCCTTTGTACCCTATCTTTTTTTACCGCGTCACTGATTTTTTTATCCATAAGGGTGGCTTTTGTCCCCGGCCTGTCAGAATAGGGAAAAACATGAATCCTGGTAAGCGGCAACCCTTCAATAAAATCCACTGTGTTTTTAAATTCCACATCGCTCTCGCCCGGGAACCCGGCTATTACATCAGTGGTAATCCCGGGAAGGTTTATTTTCGAAGCTATAAATTCAGCTTTTTTTCTGTAAAAATCAGCGGTATATGTCCTGTTCATCCTCTTTAACACGGCCTCGTCCCCGCTCTGGAGCGACAGATGGAAATGGGGGCATATGCGGCCGGGATTGTCCGCCGCAATCATAATGGAGTCGTCATCAAGGTCGGCCGGCCCGATTGAGCTTAACCGCACGCGGAAGGATCCGCTCAAAAGCGTTATTTTTTTCAAAATATTATAAAGTGATTTTTTATCCCCCCTCTCCGATCCAAAGCGTCCAAGGTTTACCCCTGTAAGTATCAGCTCCGAGAAACCCGCCGAGGATAATTTTTCAACCTCGAAAATTATTTCTGCGTCATCCCGTGATTTTATATCATGGCCGCGCACAAGCGGAACCGTGCAATACGCGCAGAACCTGTCGCAGCCGTCCTCAACTTTTACAAAGGCCTTGTTTTTCCCGGAAAAACCCTCAAGCACGGATTCATAAACAGCGCTATGCGTTGAAATGATCTCACGCGGATAGCCTGAAAGGTTGAATTTTTGTCTGTTCGGGATTATCCAGTCGGCGCCGGTATCTTTTTTTTCAAAACCGGGTTGTTCCACAAAGCATCCGGTAAGGATGACTTTTCTTCCCGGTTTTGATTTTAGCTGTTTTAATTTGCGGAGTATTTCACTGTCTATTTTGGCAGTAACAGTGCAGGTGTTCACCAGGCAAACATCCGCTTCTTCGACAGCAGCGGCTTCCGTGAAACCACCGGTCTTCAAAAACATCTGCCGGATAAGTTCGGTCTCGTACTGGTTTACCTTGCACCCGTAAGTGAGAAAACTTATCTTCATTTCATTTTTTAAATTCGGACACGTCTATGTTAAATTCTTCAAGCTCCACGTCAAGGTTAAAAACTTCCCCGGACAACTCTATTCCGGTTCTGGTGATAAAAGTCTTTTTTATCTTTGACTCGGCCTGCAGCCTTTTATCCCTGTCGACTGCGAAAAGTACGGTTCCGTCAGTGCCCATGTTGAGCATCCTGACAGCCCTTACTCCATCGGTGTCCTGTATGGTGTCGATTAGTATTTCATTTTCTTCGGTTACCATTTCCAGCCTGTTCTTTATATTCTTCTGCGACTCATTTATTGCTTCCAGGAATCCGGCCAGGTTCCCGGCCTTCAGGGCCTCCTTGGCGTCCTTTACCCTGTCGTTCTCGGAAATAAAGAACGCGCAGCGTTTTCTCTGGTCAAGTGAAAGCTTCGACCTGAAATCGTCAAATTTTTCCATTGAAAGCTGATCGAGGGAATCAATGTTCGCGCCGACTTTATTCATTATCTCTATGGAAGCCGCTACTTCCTCAAGTATCCTGGTCCTCCTGGCGTCTATATGCTTTTTCTTGAGGCCGGAGCTGAGCACCATAAAAACAAGCCCCTTAAAATCGGCCTTAACGTTCTCGCTTTCGCCCGTGGCTTCGTCAAAATAAGTGACGGTCCCTTTTTTTCCCATAATCATCGGTATATATTTCACAAAATGCGTGTCGCGGTCCAGGTATTTCTTTTCGCCGCCCGCGCAAATTTTTGCAGCTTCAACGCCGTCAAGCTGCCAGTCCCCGAACCTGGAAGCTATGTTTTCAATGCCTATTTCCAGGGCCTCCATTGAACCCGCGGAAAAAAGATCCGGCACCCTGTTGTCAATATATATGTTCATTCCCGGTACTTTTTTTGCCGTACCCTCCAGCATGAAAAGCGTACTTGCCATATAATATGCCCAGCCCTGCTCTTCCCTGCGCTCGGGAGCATTCAGCGAAAGCCTTATTTTTTCATCATAACGCTGCGAATAAAAATTAAGCGACCTGTCGCCTTCTTTTCTTTTCTGGGCAAGCAAAAACGCGTTCTTATTAATAGGCACCGAAATAATCTTTCCCCTGTTTCCGGAAAAAGCCTCTCCTATTATCTGGACGCCTCCCGGAACCGTAACGCCTGTTATTATCTCGCCCTTGGGCTCAAATACCTGGAAAAAACTCTTTGCTTCCTTGAATAAATTCTCCTTATCCTGCGCCATTGGAAAATTCTCCTGTATAATAAAATTACCGCCCGTTTTACGGGCGGATTTTTAAGCTTTTACCATTAAACTACTTTTTTATGAATTCCGCAAGAGGTTTATCATAAAGCGTCTCTTTCATTACTTCATCGATGGTGGTAATCCCGTTTTTCATAAGCCTTATTGCCGATTCCCTTATGGTAAGCATGCCCTGGCGCCATGCCTCCCTTTTAATATCATTTAATGTCCCTTTTTTAAATATTACGTCCCTTATGCCCATATTTACCGGCATGACCTCATAGGCTGCCACGCGTTTTTTGTATCCGGTATAATGGCAGACCGGGCATCCACGCCCTTCGTAATAATCGCCGCCCTCCAGCATCGAGTCCGGTATGCCTGCTTTCCTTGCCCTTACATGGTCAAACTCTTTTACCTTTTCCCTGCAGTTATCGCAGACGCGGCGGAGCAGCCTCTGCGCCGTGGCCACAAGCACCGATGAGCCGACATATATCGGGTCTATGCCCATATCAATGAGCCTTGTGATTGTCGTCGGCGCGTCGTTTGTGTGCAGCGTCGAGAGAACAAGATGTCCCGTCAGCGCCGCTTTCACCGCTATTGATGCGGTTTCATTGTCGCGTATTTCACCCACGAGCATGACATCCGGGTCCTGCCTCAAAAATGACCTCAGCACATTCGCGAAAGTCAGGTCGGCTGCCGGATTGACCTGTATCTGTATTATATGTGGAAGCCTGTACTCGACAGGATCCTCTACTGTAAGTATATTGTCGTGCGGGTCGTTTATCTTTGATATGCAGCCGTAAATGGTCGTTGTTTTTCCGGAACCGGTAGGGCCTGTAACAAGCACCATTCCGTAAGGGTTGCCCAGCCCCTTGTCAACCGCCGCCATCTGTTCGTCAAACATACCCAGGTCCTTGAGCTCCAGCGACTGCGCCTCCTGGTTCAAAACGCGCATGACTATATTCTCCCCCCATATGCACGGGATGGTTGACACACGCAGGTCGACGCTTTTTCCGTTGCTCATGACAAACCTTATCCTGCCGTCCTGGGGCAGCCTTTTTTCAATTATATTCATCATTGACATCAGCTTAATTCTTGACGTCAGGGCCCTCTTAAACTGTATGTTCGGCGGCGGCATTTCCACCAGAGCGCCGTCAATCCTGAAGCGCAGCACTATCTTTTTTTCATAAGGGTTGATGTGTATGTCCGAGGCTCTCTTTGCGACCGCGTCTTCTATTATATAATTTACATATTTTACAACCGGGCTGGCTTCGCCCTCTATGTCCTCGTCAGAACCTTCATCTTCCTTGCTTTTTATATCCTCAAGTATTTCAAAGGAAAAATCATCGGGGCTTTCCGCTGCCTTCATTGTCTCTTCAAGGCTCGTCGACAGCGGGTAATATTTGTCGATTGCCCCCTGCAGCGCGGTTTCCGTCGTGACCGCGAAGAAAAGCTCGGTTTCATCCCCGGCGTTCATGTCAAATTTAAGGTTCATCTGCAGCGCCGGGTCCGAAGGGTTGTATGTTGCGAAAGTTATCTTCCCGGGTTTCTTCTCTATCGGAAGAATTTTGTATTTTCTGGCCACATCGCCAGATATAAGATTTATGAGTTCTTCTTCTATATTAAGAATGCCGACATCAATAAACCTGGTGCCGAACTGCATTGCCAGAAAATGGTAAAGCACGTCTTCGGTAATATAACCGAGCTTCACAAGCACAAAGCCGAGCGATTCGCTCGTTTTTTTCTGCTCGGCTACGGCCTTTTGAAGCTGCTCCTCTGTTATCATCCCCTCTTCGAGCAGGATCTCGCCTAACTTTTTTGTTTCCTGCATTGTTATCCTTCCGAGGTAACCGCTATTACCTCATCAGAGCTTGTAATGCCGGTCCTCCACTTTTCAATGGCTACCTTCCTTAAGGTCCTCATGCCTTCCTTTTCGGCGGCCGCGGTAAGTACGTTCAAATCTGCCTTTGCGAATATAAGGTCGGCCATATTCTGCGTTATCGGCATTATTTCATATATCGCGACCCTTCCTTTATACCCGCTTCCGCTGCATTTGCTGCAGCCCTCGCCTTTCATCGGCGTGGCGCCGTCAAGGTCCTCCTGCTTTAAAAGCATTTTCTGTATTTCCTCGTCCGCTGGGACATATTGTTTTTTGCAGTTCGGGCATACCCTGCGCATGAGCCTCTGGGCCACTATAAGTTTTACGGCAGAACCCACATACACCGGATCAACGCCCATATCTACGAGCCTCATAATAGTGGAAGGAGAGTCGTTTGTGTGGATTGTCGAAAAAAGCAGGTGGCCCGTCATGGCGGCCTTAATGGCAATATCCGCCGTTTCCTTGTCTCTGATTTCTCCGACCATCATTATATTCGGATCCTGCCTTAAACACGACCTGAGCGCGCTGGCAAAAGTTAGGCCAATGTCGGAATTCATCTGTATCTGTATAATTCCCGGAAGCTGATATTCCACAGGATCTTCGAGCGTCATTATCGATTTTGCCGGGTCGTTAACTGTGGAGAGCGCCGAATATAGCGTTGTGGTTTTTCCGGACCCCGTCGGGCCGGTATGAAGCACGAGCCCGTACGGCGCCTGTATTGCCTCCGTATACAGGTCAAGCTCCCTCTGCTCAAATCCCAGTTTGGTCATGTCAAGCATGAGGTTCCCCTGGTCAAGTATACGCATTACAACATTCTCGCCGTAAATTGAAGGAAGCACCGATACGCGCAGGTCTATTATTTTATTCTGGACCTTTATTTTTATGCGTCCGTCCTGCGCCGCCCTCTTTTCCATAATATCCATTTTTGACATTACTTTAATCCTGGAAATTATGGCGCCCTTGTAATGCTTCGGCGGTGACGGCTGTTTTTGCAGCACTCCGTCTATCCTGTATCTTATCACGAGCCCTTTCTGGACGGGATTTAAATGTATGTCGGAAGCTTTTATCCTCACACCTTCGCTTATAAGAGCGTTAACCATTTTTATAACAGGAGCCGAATCCTCGTTTATCCCCTCGTCGTCGGCGCCGGACCCGCCGGCCATGTCCTCATCGGCATCAACGGCTCCTTCTGATTTGTATATTTCGCTGAAGGATTCTTCGTTTTCTATTTTATGCGTGACGCCGTAATACTGCGCCAGGGCGCTTTTCAAATGGGATTCGGAACTTATAACAAATTTTATTTCCTTGCCCTCCGGCAGCGCCGCGCGCTGCTTGATTTTTTCGGCAAGGTGTATATCGGGGTCGCTTGTGGCTATTACTATATTCGCGGCGGTCTCTTCTATGGCAATACAGTTAAATTCCTCTGCAACTTCCTTTTTTAGCATGGCGATGAGTTCGGGTTTTATATCGGCGGGAAGGTCTATGTACTCCGTGCCGAACTGTATGGCAAGAAAATAAAAAAGGGCCTCCTCCGTTATGGACCCCCGTTTGACCAGTATCCTTCCGAGGGGCTCGCCGGATTTCTGCTGCTCTTCTATGGCCTTCATAATCTGATCCTGGGTTACCAGGTTCTCTTCTAAAAGCAGGTCTCCGAGCCTTTTTGCCATTTTAACCCCGGTTTTTATTTGGCGCTTAAAAACTCGCCCTCTTCACTCTCTGTCATATTTCTCTGCAGCGGGCTCTTTCCTATTATTATATAAAAATAAACCGGCGCCCCGGCCCTGTCACCGGACTCTTTGAAAGCTATGTCGCCGGTGGCGCCGCCGTAATTCACCGCGTGCAGAAAGGCCGATATATCAGCGCGCGTTGTTTTTCCCGCCGCAAGCGCGGATAAAAGCAGCTGCGCGGCGTCGTATGAATACGGAATGTGCAAATCCTCGCCTTTGTAAAGCTTGGAATACCTTTCAAATATTTCTCTGAATTTTTTGAAGCCGTAAATACCCGACGGCGCGGCAGACGCGTAAACAGCGCCGCGGGAACCGGTTTTTGCCGCTTTTATAAAAGAGGAAGTTCCGATTCTTGAAGTGGAGGAAAAATCAGCCCCTACGTTCAGGTCGGAAGACTGCCTTGCAAGTAAAGCCGCCTGAGCCGCGGGCCCGGCAAAAAATATATTATGAACCTTAAGGTCGCGGAGCCGCTGGAGGACGGCGGTGAAATCCTTTCTGTCCGGGTCAACAGCCTTATAATACTGGGACCACGTGTGGTTCCTGTCCGCTGTTGCCTTGAAAGCCCGGGCAATATCGGCGTACTCGCTGTTTTCGCCCGAGTATATTATCGCAAGTTTGTCTTTTGACAGGACCTTTATAAGAAACCTGCATGTATCCGAGGCTTCCTGCGCCTGGGAAGCACACAGCCTGAAAATATTATTTTTGCCGCCGTTATTTAAGCCCGGATACTCGCCAGTAACCGAAAGCAGGGGGATATCGCCTGCTTTTTCAATTATTTCTTTGTCGGAAGAAGTAAATGCCCCTATAATGCCGAGAATGTTGGACTGACCCTTTACGACGTCAGCCGCGGTTATTGTATCATCAAAAAATACCGCATTGACGGTATAGGAAGTGTTCGTAAGATTAAAATCATCGACGGCAAGTTTTACAGCGTTGAACATGGAAACAGAAGCGGCGTTCGTGGAGTTGCCCAGAAAGCCTATTGTGTAATTATCCCGCGCAGCAGCGGTGCTGATAACCACGAGAAAAATCATTGCCGTAAGGACAAAAAGCTTTTTCAAACGCGACCTCCGCGCTTTAAATCGGGTATTTATACAATTCATTATACCAATAGCGGGGATATTGTCAATAAGCGGCAAGGTTATTATTTGCATATTCTTCCTTTTGTGTTATTATTAAACCCTGTACTTTAAGAAAAATATTCCAGGAGGAACATTATATATGAGAATAACGCCGATAGGCCACCTTTCTTCGAATCATTATTACAGGAGAAGGCGGTGGCAGTGGATTGTAATAGGCCTCATTGTGCTCGCGGCAGGATACATGCTTTTCAAATTTTCAGGCGAGAACCTCAGGTATTACCTGGCTGTACGCGCAGGTATTGATAATTTTGACAAGAACAGGCTCTCCTACGCCACTTCCGACTTTAACAACGCCCTTAACATTAAGCCGAACGGCGCCGACGCCCTTGACGGGCTCGGCCTTATAGCCGTAAAGCAGAATGATTTTGAAAAAGCCGACAAATTCTATACCGACGCGCTGGCCGCCCAGCTAAAACCACATTCCGCGATAAACCACACAAAATACGGGGACATGTACCTTGACCTAGGGCTTTACCGTAACGCTTCCGTGGAATTCACGCAGGACCTGAAGCTCAATCCAAATGATACCGAGGCGCTTTACGGCATGGGCTGCTGCCAGCATGCCGGCGGTAACATTGACGCTGCCATTAATTATTACAACAAAGCGCTGTCATTAAACCAGAAATTTATCAAGGCAAGAAAAAACCTTTCCCTTGCCGAAGAGGACAAGAACAAAGGGGCCATGTATTACCTCTTTGACACCAACGGCGAGCCTCTCGCAAGATATAACCTGATTGCTTCGGATTCAAAACGCACATATATGATGGACCAGAAGACCGCTCATATTACAGGTTTTGTAAGCGAGAAACACAACCGTTCAGAGGGTATTGAAAAATATCTTGCGGAATACATACCGGGCAATAAAATTTATCTGACCATCGATTCAAAGGTCCAGGATATAGTCTCAAAGTCCATGGGTTGGTATAAAGGCGCCATAGTTGTGATAAAACCCCAGACCGGAGAGATACTCGCCCTTTACAGCCAGCCGACATACAGGCCCAACACAATAGAAAAAGACTGGTGGAAGGATGTCGACAACGCGAACCAGCCCCTGCTGGACCGCGCCATTGACAAGCTTTACGAGCCCGGCTCCATAGCCAAGGTCATTACGGTCGCGGCCGCGTATGAGCACGGCATTAACGACAAGGACGTTTTTCCTGTCAAGTGCGCCGGTTCCACCCAGTTTGACGGGCAGCCTTTCTGGTGCTGGCAGAAACACGGCAGGGTGAAATCCACGGATCAGGCTTTTGAAGAGTCATGTAACATCGGCTGCGCCTTTCTGGGTTTTGCGGTCGGCTCGCCGACGCTCTCTGAGTATAACCAGAAATTCGCCTTTGGTCAACAGTTTGACCTTGGAATTTACGACAAGGCGCGCTCAAAACAAATTTCAATACCCGTAAAAGAAAGTTACGCTCCGCAGAACGATTTGAATAAATATGAAACCGCGCTCCATTCGTGCGGTCTCTCGATACCGGGAAAAAATACTTATACAATCACGCCGCTGCATGCGGCTCTTTTGGCCGCCGCAATCGCCAACAGCGGCGTTATGATGACACCGTACATCATCAAAGAAATACGCAACATAAACGGCAAGGTCATATATCAGGGAGTGCCAACAGAAGCAAAAAGGTCAATCACACCGCTCTCGGCCAAAAAGCTTACCGAGCTGATGGTAAAAGCCGTGGAAGAAGGTATCGGAAAAAAAGCGCTTGTAAAAGATTTGGCCATTGCCGGCAAGACAGGCACTTCATCAAATAAAATCAACGGCCCGCTTAACGCCTGGTTCATTGCTTTTGCTCCTGCGGAAAATCCGCAGTACGCGCTGGCTGTTGTGTGCGACGGCGAGGGAAAAGGCATGACGGTTGCCGCGCCCGTGGCGGGTGAAATTTTCAAGGGGCTGCTTAAATAACTATCGCGCCCTTTTAAATATTGTTCCTATAAGGTCAATGCTTTCCATTCCTGCGGCTTCCATTGCCTTGACTTCCTTTAAAAAGACATACGTTGCGTTAATGGAATAATATACCAGCCCGGCCATTCCGTCCAGGAACCCGAATTTCCATATATAATGTTTCATAAAATATAAAAACGGCTTGATTATTACGGAATATCCGGTGGGCCGGTATCCGAGCTTTACCGCCCTTTTTGCCTCAAGTTCAGTATATGAATTTACCGCGCTGATATGGGCGCCTACATCGGTTTTGGAATAATGCAGCAACGGGTTTTTCAGGCGCCCGGACTTGCCGTCAACAATCAGCCTTTCATGAATTTCTGTTTCCTCAAAAGACCCACTGCCATTTTTAAACAGCCTCATCTGATAATCGGGATAAACCTTTCCGTGGCGCATCAGGCAGCCGTAAAAATATGTGCGGCGGGGTATAAAAAACCCGGATATTTCCACAGTAGATCCGCTGCCGCAGGTGATTTCTTTTATTTCTTCTTTTAATTCCGGCGTTACTATTTCATCCGCGTCCAGGGAAAGGATCCACGGATTTTTTGCCCTTGAAATTGCAAAATTTTTCTGTTTTGAGTACCCCTCCCATTTTTTCATAAACACTTTCGCGCCGTATGCTTTCGCTATTTCAACGGTCCTGTCAGTGCTGAAAGAATCGACTATTATAATCTCACCGGCGCCGCTTACAGCTTCAAGGCACCTGGCCAGTATCTTTTCCTCGTTTTTTGTAATAAGAACAACCGAAAGGTTCATTTTATACATGCTTCTATCACGCCCCTTACCGCGGCCGTTTGTTTTTCAAGGCTGAATTTTTCTTTGACAGAAGCGGCGGCTTTTTTGGACATAGCGCCAAGTTTCTTCCGGTTTTTATAAGCGTATATTATTTTTTCAGCAAGCGCCCGGGGCGACACCTGTCCGGCAAGAAACCCGTCTTTGCCGTCAGTAATGATCTCCGCTGTCCCGCCGGTGTTAAACCCCGCTGCCGGCACCCCTATGCCCATGGCCTCAATCGTCACAAGCCCGAAGGGTTCCATCGGTGACGGCATCACGTACAGGTCAAATCCAGGCATAAAGGCGTACTTATCGCCGTAACCGGCAAATATAAAATTTTTTAATTTTTTTTCTTTCACCTTTTCTCGCAGTTTTTCTTCGAACCATTCTTCGCCGGAATCCGCCCGTCCGACAAGGACAAATTTCATATCATGCATGGCTGCTTTTGATATTATTTCCGCGGCGTCAATAAGCATTTCAAGCCCTTTGTTTCGCCTGAATATACATACGGTGCCGCAGACAAAATTGCCGCCGACCCTGAATTTTTTCCTGAATTTCATCCGCGCCTTTGACATGGGGCCGCGGGGAATTTTCACCCCATTATGAATGGTGATAAGTTTTTCCAGGGCAACTCCGGCCCTTATCATGGACAGCCTCGAGGCTTCCGAGACGCATATAATCCTTTTTGCGAACCCGGACACAAGCCTTGCCTGTGAGGCGTTATATGAATAATAAGATTTTTCAATAATAAGCTGCTTGTGCCATATAAGCGGTATTTTATTTACGAGGCAGGACGGCCCCGCCAGCTTTGACGCGAAGAGCGAGCCCGAATACACAAGGTCATATTTATTTTCTTTCAGGAACCTGTTTAGTTTTATAAAAAATGGCAGGTATTGGTTAAAATATCTGTACTTAACTTTCCCGGGTGCCTGTAAAAAATGCGTTTTTACCCGGTTTTTTTCAAGAGCGGCTTCCATCATGCCGTGGTTCATCACAAGCGCTTCTATATCATAATGCATTTTTAGGCCCGCGATAAGGTCAAGCAGCACTTTCTGCCCGCCGCCCATGAATGGAAAATATTCAAGAAAAAGCAGCTTCTTCTTACCAGTCATACATATTTGTCCTGATTAACGGATTTTTATCCTGCACTCCCCATGTGGGCATTACATAAATTATCGAGGCGCCTATCCTCTGTGAGTTTGAGTCCGGGTCAATTTCATCCGCGAAATATGCGTAATCAATGTTAAGTGTGAGGTGGTCTGACGGCTTCAATTTCAATCCGGCGCCCGCTGTAAATCCGTTATTGTAGCCTGCCCTCATATAAAAAATCCGGTTTATGTCAAGTTCCGCGCCGCACTTAAACTCAAATCCCGCGTATGAATCAAAAACAAAATCAGCGGCCGGCAGAATTGATATTCCCTTTATACCGAATATGTCCCTGTATTCATATGAAATTCCGGCTGTTATAGTCTGCGGCGGCGTATCTATGTGCGCCGAGAGGTTCCATGTAATATTTGAGCTTATGTTGGAAATATCAACTGCAGCATTCAGGCCGTCTATCACTTTGTAAATGGCCCCGAGGTCAAACCCTACGCCGGTGCCTGTGTATTTATCAAGGCTATCCGAAAAAAACTTGAAATTCCCGCCTATCGAAAGCCTTTCCGAAAGCGCTGTGGAAACATTAAACAAAAAAAGATTTGACGACTGTCCGATGAGGCTGTCCGGGGTGTCCGAATTTGTGAGCCTGGCCTGCACGTCGCTGCCTGACGAATAATTTATCCATGAAAATCCAAGGGCATACAGCGACTTTCCGATATAAAAAGGGTCGGCTGTCGCAACGTAATTAATTGACCTGCCGAAGCTAAGCATGTATGTTTCGGCCATAAGCTCCAGCCCTGTAAGTTTTACCGTTCCCGCCGGGTTGTAAAAAGCCGCTGACGCGTCGTCGGCAATTGAGGTAAACGCCCCGCCCATTCCGGTGGCGCGCGTACCCATTCCGAGGTTTAAAAAAGCAAACGATTCACCGCCATCCCCGTAAGCGTAAGAAAATAATAAAAGCGCCAGCACCTGGATGATTACCGCGCGGCGCATCAGTAAAGCACCGCTATTTTATTTTTGGCATACGGCCCGGCCGAGCTCTTTACCAGGTAAAAATATACGCCGTTGGCCACGCCTGCCCCGGAAGTGTTTTTTCCGTTCCACTTTACCGTATTATAAGCCGCGGTGGATACCTGGGCCGCGGGAACGTCTGTTTTCCAGACAAGCCTGCCGCCGCCGTCATATATTTTTATGGATACATCCGCCTGCTGGCTTATCCTGAATATAATATTAGTGAAACCGTCATTATTAGGAGAAAACGGGTTCGGCCAGTTATAGGTCCTTATGGCAGGTTCGTTTGCCGGAACATTGTAATCCTGTTTCAGGGCGCGAAGCACATTTACCCTTCCCCATCCGAAATATTTATCATAACCGGGATTGCCTCCCGCGCATGGCTGATAATCGTCGTCTGCGGTCTGCTCAAGAATCATCCTTATATTATCAGGAGAAAGCAGCGGATTTTTAAGTTTTACAAGCGCCGCGGCCGCCGCGACTATCGGCGAGGCAAAAGAGGTGCCGTCCATTGATGAATAAATTGTTCCGGGGCTATTGCTGGTGTCATTGTTATTCGCTGTGGACCATATATTCACCCCGGGCGCCGCAATATCTATCTTGCCGTAATTGGAAAAGGAAGCGAGTACGTCGCATGTGCCGCCGCACGAATCAATGGCTATATCCGAAGCGGAAACCGCCATTACATTGGGATAAACTGCTGGATAATATGTCTGGGAGCTGTCGTTGCCGGCGGCTGCCACGCAAAGAACGCCGTTGGAATAAGCGTAATTTACCGCCTGTTCAAGCACAGCATCAGGATCGGATCCTCCAAATGACATATTAATAATATCCGCCCCGTTATCCGCGGCCCATTCAATTCCGTTAAATATATCATAATCGTTGCCGTTCCCGTCCATATCCAGGACCTTTACCGGCAGGATTTTTACATTTGACGTCCATGTCACTCCACGGCTCATTGAAGCAGATGCTATACCGGTTGAATTATTTGTATTGGCGGCTATAATACCCGCAACGTGTGTTCCATGTCCGGCATCCCCGCACTGATCAGCCAGGTCATCGTCGTAAGGCTGCGCTGTGGGTGTTATTTCGTTATATCCGGGAAGTACAACCCCGGCAAGGTCCGGATTGCCGCCGGCATAATTCACCCCGGTATCAATTACCGCAACAATTATATCCCTTCCGGGAGGCGCCGTTGTCAGCCCCTCGGCGAATGCCTGGTCTGCATATATCTGGTTTATGTACCACTGCCCCTCATAGGGGCTTCCATAGCAGGGGCCATTAATAATTGGCCCGTGGCTGTTTTCATAATTATATACCGCGTCGTTCGGGCCGCCGGGCGCAGCCGAATAAACATATGAATAAGCGTCAAGGGCCCTCAAAATATAATTTGGCTGCGCCTTTTCCACAATACTTTCCGCATTAAGAGAATTTACAAGCGAGTCTATGGCCGCAGGATCCGGCGCCCTGTAGCACGTCAGGGCCTTGCTTGTTTTATCCACTCTGGTGCGTTTTAATCCATATCCATTTTCCACTTCAGATATCATGTCAGAGAGCAGGTTCAGTGACGAGTTGTGCTTTGCGTTAAAATCAGAAATATCCTTTGAAGAAACTGCCTTTTTATAAGTTACAAGCACCTCTCCCGTGTCGCGGGGTTTGTTTTTAATCGAACGTACATTGCGGGGAGCCGCGCAGAATACCTGGCATGATAAAAACAGCAAAAGCAGTACAACGGTGATTTTTTTCATTTCTTTGCCCCGTTTTCAATTAAATTGATTATTACAGCGGCCAGGTTTTTTTTGGGGCCGCTGCCCGAATAAAGTATTCTGCCGGAACCCGATATTACTGTTATTTCATTGTTATCCGAACTGAATCCCGAGTCCTTTTTCGAGACGTCATTAAAAACAATCATATCCAGTTTTTTGGATTTTAGCTTGCGCACTGCCTCGTGCTTAAGGTCTCCGGATTCCGCCGCAAAGCCTATGACCTTTTTTTTGCCTTTGCGGTTTCCCGCCCAGCCTATTATATCTTCGGTCGGCGTTAAATTCAGGCTCATTCCGCCGCCCGGGATCCGTTTTATTTTCCCCGCTTTTTTTTCAACTGTAAAATCACCCACTGCGGCCGCGCCTATTATAATGTCCGCTTTATTAAAATGTTTTTTTACCTTTTCCATCATTTCCCCGGCCGATACAACTTTTTCAACAAGCGCCCCTTCGGGAATATACGGGCTTTCACCGGTTATAAATATGACCTCATGCCCCCTGCTGACTGCCTCCATGGCAAGGTAATATCCGGTTTTTCCCGATGAAGGGTTTGAAATGAACCTGATGTCGTCGATAAATTCGCGGGTCGCGCCGGATGTTATAAGAAAGGTTTTTTTATTTACTTTTTTTTTTTTAATAATGAAACAGCCGCCTCAAAGACAGCGGGTATATCCTTGATGTGCCCCTCGCCGGTGTCGCCGCAGGCAAGAGAGCCTTTTATAGGTCCGCAGAATATATACCCGAGTTTTTTTAGTTTTTCCACGTTTCCCGCTACTATCGGGTTCTCCCACATTTTTGTGTTCATGGCTGGAACAAGCATAACTTTTTTATCTGTCGCCATTACCACCGTGGTCAACAGGTCGTCAGCGATGCCGCAGGCGATTTTTCCAATTATATTTGCCGTAGCCGGGGCGATGACAATAAGGTCGCAGGACTGCGCCAGCCCGATATGCGTGATTTTATCCGAAGGATTTTTTGACTCAAAAAAAAGGTCGCTGTAAACCGGATTTTTTGAAATGGTGCGCAGGGTCAGCGGGGTTACAAATTCCTTTGCGCCTTCTGTCAGCACGCATACAACTTCAATGCCGGCTTTTGTAAAAAGCCTGGCCAGCTCCGGCGCCTTGTAAGCGGCTATGCCCCCTGTTATGCCAAGGACAACGCGTGACATGATTTAATCGCCGACGTTGATTTTTTCCAGGTCAAATTCAGGGTACTTTATCTTGTCCTCAAGGAATTCTTTCACGGCGGTTACGGTGGCTTTTTTCTTCCTGTCGCCTTCCTCAACATCCGCGGGGTTCTCCCTTATGGCTTTTGCCCTGTTGGATATTACTATCACAGCGGCATACTTATTCGGCAGCTTCTTTTTCAGTTCGTCATGCGTGAAATCAAACTTTTTCATGAATTCTCCTTTTTCTTTTAGACAATATAACGCTTCAGGCTTTCGAGGCCGTATATGGAATCAAGATACCCTGTGGCCTCGGTCAATTCACTGTTGACTATTATATAATCATACTTTGACCTTTCTTTCAATTCTTTTTTTGCCAGCGCCAGCCTCTTTTCAACCGCTTCCCTTGATTCCGTCCTGCGGTTTTGCAGCCTTCTGGCGAGTTCCTTAAATGACGGAGGGACTATGAATATGGTGACGCAGTCCGTTTTTTTCCTGATTTTACCGGCTCCCTGCACGTCTATATCCATTATAACATTCCTGCCGGCGTTTACGCTCCTTAAAACCGTCTCCCTTAATGTGCCATAGTAGTTGTCCAGTACTGTGGCGTATTCAAGAAACGCCCCTTTTTTGATGTATTTTCTGAACTTTTCCTTTGTAAAAAAATAATAATCCCTGCCGTCAATTTCGCCTTTCCTGGGCTGCCTTGTGGTTACCGAAACAGAGACTGAAAAATCATCCCTGTGCCCCTTTAAAAACTCGTTTATCACAGTTGTTTTGCCCGTGCCTGACGGCGCGGATATCACGAATATCATCCCTTTTTTTTTCATTTCTTTTCAGGTTCCTTGGGTTTTTTTTCCGCCTGTTTGTCTTTTGGCCCGAACCTTGAAATCAGGGTTTCAGCCTGCAGCGCGGATATAACACAGTGGTTTGAATCAGTTATTATGACGGCCCTTATTTTCTTGCCGCGTGTGGCGTCGATAAGCAAACCCGCTTTTTTTGAATCCTCGACCATGCGCTTTACAGGCGTGGAATTAATATCCACAATTGCCACTATCCTGTCCTGCACAACCGCGTTGTCAAACCCGACGTTTAAAAGCATGCTTCCCCTTTACATTATCTGCCCGCTTATAAAGGGGCCTATTCCAGGTTCATCGCCTGTTCCCTGATTTTTTCCGTATTTTCCTTTAATACTATTACCGTATGCGCCACATCCGCGCTGTTTATCTTGGAGCCTATGGTATTTGCCTCCCTGTAAAATTCCTGCGCGAGAAAATCAAGCTTGCGGCCGGCCGCGTCGGTTCTGACAATCGTCCTGGCCTGTTTGATGTGGGAGGTTATCCTGACAAGTTCTTCGGTGATGTTATATTTGTCGAGCACTTCAACTGCCTCGGTATTCAGGAAGCCCTGCCTGTTTTCCTTTGAGATTATGGAGTCAAGCCGCTCCCTTGTCTTATTCTTGTACTCTTCCTTAAACCCGTTATAAAGCACCCTTATCTTTTCCGCTTCCTTTTCAATAATATCAAGCCTTGCCTCTATGTCCTTTACGTGCCCCTCGGCCTCTTTTTTCTTCATTTTCATAAAATCCGCGAAAGCCGATTCAATTACGGGTTTTATTTTTTTCCAGGAAAAAGTATCCTTTGCCTCGGCGTCCCTTACTGTTATTATTCCGTCTGTGCTGTCCAGCACGGCCTGTATGGGTATCTCGCCTTTTATACCCGAGGCTGCCGCCAATTTTTTAAGGGATTTGTGCGCCTGAAAAAAAAGTTCCGGGTCGGATACCACAAGCTTTTTTATATTGCTTTTATCCAGATTGACGTACATATCTATCCTTCCGCGTGAAACGCTGTCGTTTAGATATTTATATATGAACGGTTCCGCCTCGAAGAATTCCTGGGGCAGGTGAAGCACAACTTCCTTGTATTTGGAATTAAGCCCCCTGAGATTTATGGTGAATTTCTTTGTCCTGTATGTTCCCCAACCTGTCATGCTGTATGGCACAAAAACCTCCGCTGCTATTTTTTAGCGACCGCTATGCCGAGCGCTATTATTGAAATAAGCATTCCGGAAAACCCGGCGTAAGGCCATTTCAATATCCGGGATACCGGTGAGTCGTCGTTTACGCCGTACTGGTCCTTTAATCCGTTGATTATTTTTTTCAACCCGGCAATTTCCGTCTCGTTGTTGCTTATTGATTTTTTCAGGACCTCTATAATGTCGTTCCATCCCTGAAGCTTGTCCACATTATTATTTACCGAATCCTTAAGCGCGTCAATTTCCTTCAGGGCCTTATCGATCGCGTCCTTGTCCTGCGCGCCTTTGCTCTCTATCGTATCCAGTCTCTGTTTCAATAACGCTGCCTGGCGTGAAATCCCGTCTATATCAGAGGAACGCTCCTCGACCATCTTCAGGCCGTCCTGTGCCGAGTTTAATGAAGAGGTTAGCGCTTCCTGTTTTGATTTAAGTTCGGTTATTGCGGCGCTTAAGGCCTGTATCTTTGAAGCCGCTTCCGGTGATATCTCTTTTTCCTTCTTGGCTGCCGGTGACGCCGCCGGTTTTACAACCGCTGTTGCCGCCGGTGCCGCGGCTCCGGAAGGTTCATCTTCCAGCACAAGGTTCTCCGCCAGAAGCGGCGCCGCCAGCATAAAAACGAGCGAGGCCGCGAGTATTTTATTTTTCATTGCTGTTTTTTTTCGCCACTTTTTCATAGACCGCGTCAAATACCGAAACCGCGGTAAAACCAAGGCCGAAAACAAGGAATATAAAAGTGAATACGTTTTCCATTATGGGATCCATCTTGGCGCCGGTGGAAAAAAACACTATAACAGCCACCACCAGCAGAAACCCCCAGAAAAAAAGATTTACATAAAAATAATCCTTTAATGAAAAAGCGCCGCTATCAGCGGAAGCCTGCTGGTTTTGTTTTAAATCCCTGTTTTTATTTTTTGACATTTTGTCCTCCTTGATATTTATTAATTTCTTCCAATGCCGGTATATTCAAATCCCATTTTTCTGAGTTTTTCCGGGTCAAAAATATTCCTTCCGTCAACAACCGCGGCCTTTTTCATCAAAGATTTTATCTTTGCCATGTCAAGCTCCCTGAACTCATTCCACTCTGTCAGTATGACAAGGCACTCCGAGTTTTCCGCCGCGGCGTATGAATTCTTCACAAAACTGACTCCCTTAACAACCTTTTTGGCATTTGGCACGGCAACAGGATCAAAGGCCTTTATCCTGCACCCTTTTTCCAGCAGGGCATTCATGACATCAACGGACACGGCATCCCTGATGTCGTCGGTGTTGGGCTTAAACGCAATTCCGAGTATGCCGATCTGCCTGCCTTCCAGGGTGCCCATTATTTTTTTTATTTTGTTTACTATAATTTTTCTCTGCTGCCTGTTGACTTCCATGACGGCGCTTAACAGTATGGGCTCATAATTTTCGTTCGTGGCCATGCAGCGCAGCGCAGCGACGTCCTTTGGAAAACATGAGCCGCCATAACCCGCGCCGGCGTTTAAAAACATCCTGCCTATCCTCCTGTCAAGGCCCATTCCATCTGCCACCACCTCGACGTCCGCGCCCACTCTTTCGCATATGTTTGCCACTTCGTTTATGAATGAAATCTTCATGGCCAGGAACGTATTTGAAGCGTGCTTTATCATCTCGGCGCTCCTGATATCGGATATTATTATCTTTGCGTTAAGGGGCTTGAATATCTCAGCGACCTTTTCCGCCGCTTCCCTTCTCTTCGCGCCGATTACAACCCTGTCGGGGTTCATGAAATCTTTTATAGCGCTTCCTTCCTTTAGGAACTCCGGGCATGAGGCAACATCAAATTTATATTTTCCCTTTGAGTATTCCTCTATTATGCTCTCGACTATATCACCTGTCCCGGCCGGCACCGTGGATTTATCCACAATGATTTTGCCGGATTTCATATGCTTTCCGATTTCTTTAGCGACAGATTTTACAAATGTAAGGTCCGCTTCGCCCGATTCGGTTGGCGGGGTGCCTACCGCGATAAAAATTATCGGGGATCCGGCTATGCCTTCTTTTATGCTGTTAGTAAATGCCAGCCTTTTTTTATTTTTTTTAAGAAGGCCGTCAAGGCCGGGTTCATATATGGGGAGTATGCCTTTCTTTAAATTACTTATCTTTTTTTTGTCTATATCGACGCATGTGACGCTGTTTCCAAGATCCGCCATGCATACGCCGGTTACAAGCCCGACATAGCCGGTTCCAATTACGCAGATTTTCATCAACTTCCTCCGTTTATAGCCGCATTAATAAAATAAAACCCGCAATTAAAACATTTTATTTATAACACAAATTTTGGCCCTTTACAATGGACAAAAAAACATGGATTTACAATTTTAACCCGGCTGACAGTGTGTATATAATACCTCCCGCATTCTGTGAAGAAGGTGACGATGTGGAATCAAGGACTTTATCCTGAATCCATTGTGAGCTTTTATATACATCCATTGAAAGGAACTGATATCCGCATCCCAGCTTTATAAACAAATTGTCATTTAAATTATATTCCATCCCTATTTCACCGTTGGCGGCAATGCTGCCGTAATTATTGTTTAATGGCGCATAATGTCCAGTAGGCCCCAAATAATCATCTACTACAGGGTAATTATCAAGCCCGTCAAAATTTATTCCGCCTCCAATGCCTATATCAATCACAGCGCTTAGTTGTTTAAGAAAAAAAGTCCTGGCTTTTTGCCCGAAAGTTAACATCAATATATCTTTTGAATTTTTTTCACCCGTAATGCTGCTTGCCCCGTTCTTTAATACGTCATCATAAACAAGTGTTCCGGAAATGCTGCCGGCAAGGAATTCCAGGCCAAGCACGCTGGTCGCAGCTCCGGATCTAAATTCCCAGCCTGCGTTTATACCGTACAAATACATCCCGCCGCCAAAAACCGAGGTCATTTCAACGGGGCCGAACTGAAGATAGCTTATCCCGGGGTTAATATAAAACATTATATGCCTTTCGTCATCTTCATCTATTTGCTTTTTTTTTCTCATTCCCAGGGTGTCGCTCAGGTCGCTCCCGCTTATCCCGTCATTTTCCCATCCCAGGCCGCGTATATCATTTTCCCTGATTGAATAATCCTTTCCATTTATTTCCACAGTATAAACGCCTTCATTAAAATCAATTATTTTCCCTTTGTAAATCAAGCCGTTCTTCATAGTAATAACGCTGAGCGTGCCGCAAAACGCCGATAAAAATGAAGTGAATAAAATTAATGCAATTATTGCCGTTTTTTTCAAAATCAGCGCCCTTTCCCTGATATATGGCATTAAAAATCAGTGTTTATAATTTCAACTTTAAATCCCGCGGCCCCGTCTATAAAATTATCAGTGTTGGCGTCGTTGAATCTTTTCGCCGCGTTAGCCGAGCCGTAAATGTTGGAAAAATAAAAGACAGCTGCCGGGATGCCATAGGCGTATTTTCCGGGAGTTGAATTGTTGTGGAACGAAACGGCGGTGTTATATATAAAAAATCCATTTATCAGCAGTGAAACTATGGCATCGCCAAAGTCGCCGCAATAAGCATAGCCTGCTCCGGGTATGACCGCAGAAAACAGCGAGCTTATTGCCGGCGCCCGCTGTTCTATATCTGCGTAATTTTTTATATAATTTGCAAGTTTGTCAGAAGAGCCGGCAAGTTCCGCGTTGAACTTAACTTTTTGAAATTCAATAACAGAGTCGCCAAAAGCGTGCTGCTCCAGATAATTGAGCCCCATCAAATATCCGGACTTATTTTTAATCAGCTCATCCTGTGTGTCCGCCTCAAGCTGCTTTAGCAGAATGGCGGAATATTTATAATCATTTCCCCGGGCAAAAGAAAATGCCTCGGCAAGCAGCGCGCTGTCCTTAAATAAGCCTTCGCTGTTATCGGCTATTTTCTCAAAAAACGCTTCCGCCTCTTCATATTTTTCAGCCTTTAAATAGGAAACGCCTATCCTGTACTGCGCGTGTTTTACAAATTTGCCCCCATTTTCGTAAAAAATATAACGCTTATATTCCGTTATGGCCCTGTAATAATCACCGGAATCAAACAGGTCGTCGGCGAAAGATATAAGTTTTATATCGTCACAGAATATTAAACATGAAACAAACAAAAACGCAGACATTAGAAGCACTTTTTTAAGCATTGATTAAAACCGCCTTTTTAAAAATTCAGCCCTTCAAACATTAAATCAAATGCCGATTCATTTTCCGGCGGGTCTATAAAAAGCCCGCTTTCCTTTTCCGTTTCATATCCGTCCGCCCATGGA
>CAZMGF010000022.1:0-37444 GCA_964565765.1 uncultured Spirochaetia bacterium | reverse complement strand
AATTGCCATATGAAGTTTTCCCTTTTTAAATTCTTTTAACAGCTCCCCGACATTTTTTGTATCAGGCACAAAATAAGGTGTCCTGATCAGGTCGTGAAATATTATCAGCCCCCTGTTTTTTATCATTGAAAGCATGTCTTTTGTGTAGATTACACCCACAATATTGTCCAGATTTTCCCTGAAAACCGGCATCCTTGAGTAACCGGACTCCATTATAAGGTCCAGTATCCTGTCTTCGTCCCAGTTCACATCCACTGCGGTTACGGATGTCCTGGGCACCATTACCTGCTTTACCACAGTATCATTAAAACCCATAATTCGGGACATCATTGCCTTTTCCTGTTCGTCAATATAACCCGCTTCCGCGCCCACGTTAATAACAGTGGTAATGTCCTTGGCTGATATTACGGGTATAGAGGACGAAGGCTGGCCGCCGAAAAAACGTATTGTCAGCGAGCTTATCTTTACAAAAAGCTCCGTTAACGGGCTTATCAGCCTGTAAATAGAGACGACCGGCCCGATGAGCAGGAGCCCGAGCTTTTCCGTATTATGAATGGCAAATATTTTCGGGGATACTTCGCCGAAGATTATAATTATTACCGTTATAACCGCCGCCACAAGCGCGGCGGAAAGCGAGTGGTCAATTTTTACCGCGTCAGCCAGCTGGATGGAAAGAAAGGCGCCAATTGTTGAAGCGGTTATGGCCACAACGTTTATGCATATAGAAAGGGTCGCCAGCAGCTTATTGGGGTCCTGCAGCCATACTTTCAGGTATTTTGCCTTGGGATGGTTCGATTTTATATTGGAAATTATTTTTATTCTGTTCATGCCGATCAGGGCCGTCTCGGCAGCGGAGAAAAAAGCCGCAAGCACAAAAAGAATAAAAAGCACGGCAAGCTGCAGCTGGGTCATTGTATACACCTTAATTTCGCCCCGTTCCTTTTTCAATTTTAAAATATTTTCGTTCTTTTGGTTCCATCTTTTTCCTGTCAGCGTCCTTAATATGGTCATAACCGAGCAAATGAAGGGTTCCGTGGATTACGAGGCGTCTGATTTCTTCGTCAAATGAGGCGCCGTATTCTTTTGCCTGCCTGGCGGCTTTTTCAACCGAAATAAATATATCGCCGCCGGAGCCGTTTTCGAAAGATATTACATCCGTAGGATAATTTTTACCGCGGTACTCAAGATTAATCCTTTTAATTGCGGCGTTATCCGTAAAAACAATATTAATTCCGGAGCCGGCGGCTTTTTCAGACCCGAGTATGGAAAGCACAAGCTGCGCAGCGTCGGTTTTTATCCCGCGTTTTCTTCCGGAAACAGTTACTTCCGGCCATTCATTTTTTTTTGTCATATCTGCCTTTTTCCGCATCCCATTAATATAAATATATAAGGGCCGGCTCATCACCGGCCCTTATATTATACCGCAGTTTGAATATGCCTGCTATTAATACTTTAAAGGAAGCGCTTTCCTCGGGGCCGTATGGGGCTTGTAAGGGGGCGTGTCCTTGGCTTTCTGTATCGCGTCCTCTTTTTCAGTTGAAGTGAGGCCTTCTTTTACATCAAGTTCCTGTCCTACCTCGATGAGATCCGGATCCGCTACCTGATCCCTGTTAGCTTTGAAAAGAAGCGGCCACTGGAAAGGATCCTGATAAATCTTGCCCATTGATGAAATTCCCCACAGCGTGTCGCCTTTCTTTACAACATACTTTGCGCCCGAAACGGCGGTGGGCGTCGCAACCGGTGTTGATTCCTCTACCGTCGCTGAAAGCGTCGGCTCTGCCGTTACATCCGGTTTTACCGTCTGCCTGGCCGCGCAGCCAACCGCCATAAAAGCAAGCGTTGCCGCGATTAAAACAAATACTGCTTTTGTAAACTTCATACCCCAGACCTCCTGAATTAGAATTTTTTGGTAAGTTCAATACCCTGAATAGCGGGATTGTAAGCTATTATGATATCACCATTTTCCATGGATGTTTTTATTGTGGATTTATTTCGCATATTGATGTGGTCAATAATGCCGTATACTCCGTATGCCAGCCCGGCAATCGCGCCGCCGAGCGCTCCCCATCCGGCTCCCACAAGAAATACCCTTGGATCCGCGGTGGATCCGCCGTCCATGTATGACGGGGTGGAAAAAGCCACTCCCATTGCCGCCCCGCCGACTATCCCCATCGCCATATCAACGCCGAGAATATCGCCCAGGTCGCCGGCAAAAACAGCCGGCCCAAAAGCCGCCGCCAAAATCAAAGCAAGAAATATTTTTTTCATAGTTTACCTCAGAATTGAAGGTTGCAGCTTAGCATTGTGCCGCCCTGGGTCCCGTATATGTTAAAAGCCCTCAATTTATCCGTGGCCCCCCTGTAATACTCGGGAAGCAAAGATTCAATAACACCAAGTGTAAGTCCAAGTCCTGCCCCGAATGCGACGCCGTATCCCATGCCCTCGGAAACATTTTCAAGGTGCCGCGTTTTTCCGTATGAAATTACACCGCCTGCGGCGCCAAGGACAGTGCCGAGTACGGTGCCGCCCGCAATATCGTATCCTAAATCATCGGATGATGAATAACGCTTTGAAGTAGTCTGAACAAGGGATAAAACAGCTCCAAGACCGGCGCCTGTAAACGCGCCCGTAACAGTTCCGACAACAAGCGGCCTTACGTCGGTATTCATGGACTGGGAATAACCTATCAGCCCGCAGCTGGCGCCGATAATACCGCCTTCAAATAAACCGCCTATTATATTCATTGAAGCCAGGGTTCCCATATCGTAGCCTGCAGGAGTTGCCACAGCGGCCGGCTCTTCAGGTTTGATTTTCTTCCCGTATTTGTCTATGATTATTTCCTTGTCAACATTCTGCCCGGCATTGCCGCTCCTGCTTATCTGGTCAAGTTCCTGCTGGACTTTCTGCTGAATTATCGACATTTTGGATGCTTCCAGAGTTGGGGTGGCGGCCGGGGTGGCGGAGGCTGCTGTTGAAACGGCGCAAAAAGAAAAATTTGCCGCTGTTAAAGACAGTATTAAAGCCAAAACCGGAATTTTTTTCATTTTCCACCTTTTTTTGCTTTATCCCTGAATTACTTAAACAATTTTACCACATATTGTGGTTATGTCAAGTTTATAAAACCCCGGCACACAAGAAAACGTTTAAATAAGTTTCCGTTGCAGCCTGCGTGTACAAAATTCATTATTATTCAATGTCAAGTTTTACCGAAAGTTCCTTTAACTGTTTGGGGTCAACTTCTGAAGGCGCGCTGGAAAGCAGGCACTGCGCCTTCGCGGTTTTAGGGAAAGCTATAACATCCCTTATGGATTCAGAGCCTGTTATTATCATCGCTATCCTGTCCAGTCCGAAAGCTATCCCGCCGTGGGGCGGCGCGCCGTATTTCAGGGCGTCAAGGAGGAACCCGAACATGCCTGTCGCTTTTTCATCGTCTATATTTATAATGTTGAACATTTTTTTCTGCAGGGCGCTGTCGTGAATCCTGATTGACCCCCCGCCTATCTCGGTTCCGTTTAAGACCATATCATATGCCCTGGCCCTGGCTTTAAGCGGCTCCGTTTCAAGCAGCGCGATGTCATCATCTTTGGGCGCCGTAAAAGGATGGTGGTTTGCCTCATACCTTTTTTCCTCCCCGTTGTAGGAAAGCAGGGGGAAATCCACAACCCATAAAAATTCAAGTTTATCGCGGCCGTAAAGCGCGTACTTTTCTCCAATATGAAGCCTGACCCTGCTTAGAATATCGTTGACTTTTGCCTCCTTGTCCGCCATAAAGAATACAATATCCCCTTTTTCAACGGCCATCAGGCTTTTCAGCGAAGCAAGCCTTTCCTCACTTATAAATTTTACTATCGGAGATTCTGGTTTTTCCGCGAAACGTATCCATGCCATTCCGCCTGCGCCCTGCCTTATGGCATAAGCAACAAGGTCGTCAATATCCTTTCGCGAAAGCTTGTCCGCGGAGTTCTTAAAATTAAGCGCCTTTACAACTCCGCCGTTTTTGACCGTCTCGGAGAATATTTTAAAATCCGAGCCGTCGAAAACAGGGCTTACGGTTTTCAGCTTCATCTCAAACCTGGCGTCCGGCTTGTCGTTGCCGTATTCCTCCATGGCCTGCGCGTAGCTTATTCTGCTGAATTTTTCCGGCAGTTTCACCGATTTTATATGTTCAAAAACATCGCGGATAAAATTTTCCGCGTGTCCCATAATATCCTCTTCTTCAATAAAGGACATTTCAATATCAATCTGCGTGAATTCCGGCTGCCTGTCCGCGCGGAGGTCCTCGTCGCGGAAACATTTTACTATCTGATAATACCTGTCCAGGCCGGCCACCATAAGGATCTGCTTTAACATCTGCGGCGACTGCGGAAGGGCGAAGAACGTCCCCGGATTGACCCTGGAGGGCACAAGATAATCACGCGCCCCTTCCGGGGTGGATTTGAAAAGTACCGGCGTTTCAACATCTGTAAAGCCGTTTTCATCAAGGTATTTCCTGATCATTTTTGTCAGCGTGTGCCTTATGGTCAGATTTTCCATTATTTTCGGCCTGCGCAGGTCAAGGTACCTGTATTTGAGCCTCAAGTCCTCTCCTACCTCCGCCGATTCGTCTATCGGAAACGGGAGCGGCAGCGACTGGTTAAATACCTCAACGGCATCAGCGACAATTTCAACCATGCCGGTCTTTAATTTCGGATTTTTTGTACCTTCCGGCCTGGGCCTGACTTTTCCCCTGATCCCGAGCACATATTCGCCGCGCAGCTTATGGGCTGTTTCATGCAGCCCTTTATTTATCTCAGGGTCAAAAACCACCTGAACCTTGCCGGTTTTATCACGTATATCAAGGAATATAACCCCGCCGTGATCGCGCCTGGTATCAAGCCAGCCGTTTATGGAAATATCATCGCCTGTAAGCTTTTCAGTTACATCTCCGCAAAAATGGGTGCGTTTTAACATGGCAACCGCCTTCTATTAATAATTTTTGAAAAACATATTTTTACAAAACAAACGGGCCGGAACTTATCCGGCCCGTTTTATTAAAAGGGCCGCATGTATGCGGCCCATACATGTTTTACCTGTCAGAATTTTATATTATATGCGGCCGCGTAAATGGAATCGGTTCCGCCGTTGCCCTTTAGAAGCGATTCCTGCTGTACTTTAAATTCAAGATTGTGCTCGGTATTATACTGCTCGGCCGACCTGCCTGCCTGATATATATCCGCAAACCACGATCCCATAAAAAGCAGGAAACCAAAGGCAAATGTTATTGCCCCGCCCTGCCTGCCGCCGGAACCATAAATGGCAAAAGCGTCAGGCGATGTATTTTCCCATGCTCCAAACCACATGGCTCCTATTGAAAGCATCTCAGTGCCTGTAAGAAGCAGCCCCATCCTGTAATCTTCTGTATAATAATGGCCCCAGCCGTGGACCAGAAGCCCCGGGCCGATACTTAAAACCGTCGCAAGAATAGGATCCTTGGGTTCCAGCACGGTTTCATCAATAATCACATCCGAGTCCGCCCTTTCCGCCATGGCAAGGACAGGAACAAATAATATTGATAAAGCGATTAATATTGATATAATTCCTTTTTTCATCAAAATCCTCCCGGAATCAAAAAAGTTTATTTGGCTGAAAAATCATAGGAAATTTCTACAGGGTAGCAATATCTTGATTCTGAGGCCGTGGCCTTAACGTTTGTTGAAGCAAGGTAAAGGAAGCCGTTGTCAAAATCTTCGTCTATTTCAATAGTTATCGGCATTGATATGTTCGGGGTGCACTGTTGGTATGCGACCCCGTCATAAGGGATTCCCGGAACAGGCTGGCCCGCCCAGCAGGCCACCGTATTCATAACTGCGTCAACAACAACTTTTGAAGTATAATCGCCCAGATCATAAGTCATGGACCTGTCAGCGCCGGTTGTCACAGTTGTGTTATTGGCCGTATATGAACCAGACCATAAATCATTGTAAGTATAAACAACTTTAACAGACCGTGACCCTTTGCAGCCTGCGGCAAAGATAAGAATCATGGCAATAAAAGCCAGGGTTAATTTTTTTAACATAAATCCTCCTTAATGATTTTCCAAATTTCCCTTATAAATATGATACTATCCTTAAAAACCGTTATAATTATTCAATTTATCACACTCAAAAAGTATAGTCAATTGTTTTTTCCGTAAAGAATCACCTGGAATGGCGGCCTGTGTTTTTGGAACCGCGGTTCATAATGAAAGATTTGTACGGCCCCAGCATCTCAGAGAGGTGCTTTTCCTTGCCTGAATCAAGGAAAACCGCGCTGCATTCGGCGCATATATCAGCCTGCATCGGGCCTGTTTTCCTGCTTTCCATCTTTTTCCTGCAATACGGGCATATCAGGAAAGGCGGGCGTTCCCTTTTTTCAAAATATGGCGGCCTTACATGCCCCCTCTCCGCGTCACCGCGGGTGAATGTTTTTTCGTCCTGCGGCATCATGCGGGTAAGGCTTTCCTTTTTATAGCATGTGGAGCCGCATTCCGCGCAGTGGTAAATTTCAAAACCGGCAAGCGTTCCCGGGTACATGGGTATTTTGCATACGGGGCATTCTACTTTTACCGGCGACGAAGCGGCCTGTATAATGTTTAGCTGCTGCCTGCACCTTACGCATTCCCTGGCGGCAGGCGCATTAACAGCGGAACATTTCGGGCAAATTTTATATTCTTCATTCATGGGCAATATTATACAACCTCAGGCTTCCTGTTTCAATGTATAAAGCCGGCTTTTAACCCGGCGCTCAGGGCGCCCGGCTGGAGGGAAAGAACCAATATTCTCGGCCCTGCTTCATCTTCCGCCATAAAAAGGAGTTTTTCAAGTGAAGGGCTTGCCGCCCTCAAACGGGTAATATTTACATACTGCTTTACCATTACCCCTGATTCATAGTGCCTGAATATCCTGTTGTCGCCGTTTATGTTATAAACCGGGTTATCCGCGGAAGTATCATAAAACCCGAAGAACGAATCCCTGCCGTTCCTGTATCTGAACGCTATACATGCAGTCCGCCTTATATATCCCGGATCCGAGCCGAACCTTAATACCTCTTTTTGGATAAGTTTCGGCCCCGTAACTGTCACCAGTCCCTCGTAGTATTTATCGCCTGAGGTTATCCTGGCGGAACTTATAAAACTCCACGGGTCGCCGGGCTTTAATTCCCTGGATATCCCCGATATATCATATTTTCCTGATGCAAGGATTTTTCTATATTCCGCCGGCCCGGTGGATGCAGCCGCAAGCCTTGCGCCTGTTTTAACGCCGTATGTTATAATTTCTCCGGAGAGAGCGTCCGCCCCTTTTTGTTTTGCGTATATTATTTTTTCCGAGTCGGCGTGTAAAGGTATAATAACATAATCCTGATGAAGAAATTCCACCCCTAATTTATCCCAGAGCCCCCTTGCCGTATCGTAAATATAGAATTGCGCCTCGTGGTCAAATCTCCGTTTTTTATAGTCGTTCTTCAGGAATATTACAAGAATCCTGCTGTCATCATCGTCAAGAAAGGCACCGTCATAAAACCTGCTGTTTCCTCCTGAATTTCCGTTCCATGGAATAAGGGTAAAATTATTTACCGGCAGCCCCTTGAGCCTTTCCTCATACTCTTCACAGCCATACCGCACATATTTTGGTTTGTCCGAAGCCGCGGCCTGACGAACAAACAAAACCAGCAGCAATGCCAGCCATAATTTTTTCATTTAATAAACAGCCCGAAAAATCCTTTTCTCATCATCATGACGGCTATTGCCGCCAGCAAAAGCGCCATTATCCTCGACATCGCTCCGACGCCGTTCTTTCCCATCAATTTTATTATCACGCCGGAAAAGCCGAATATGGTTACAGCGATGAGAATATTTAATACAACAGATATTATGGTGGCGCCTATACCATACTGGTCCACAATAATAAGGCATGTTGTCAGCACGCCCGGGCCGACAATCAGAGGGGTTCCAAGCGGCACCGCGCCGAGCTCCGAAGCCGGAACCGCGCGCCGCTTTACCGTTGTCAAAAGGTCGCGCAGGGCTATGCAGAATAATATAAAGCCTCCGGCTATCATAAAATCATTTATGGTAATGCCCAGTATGGAAAATATCCATTTGCCCACCAGGATAAATGCCAGCGCCAGTGTTACCCCCGTCACAAAAGAATTGAAAAGCGCCTTCTTTTTTTCCTCTTCGCTCATGGAGCGTGTCAGGGATATGAACATAGGAAGGACGCCGATGGCGTCAACTGCCACAAAAACAGGGATAAACGCAAGGAGCATGCTTTTTAACATTTTTTCTCCGGAAAAATTTTAATTTTAAATACGCGGTGTTTTCGCCGGCAGGCACTGTTTAAATTTTTAAAAATTGTATCCAAACGCAAGTGATACGGCGCCGTTCCCCGGATTATAAACCACGGCTGTTTCCACCGGAAATGCCTTATGCAGCCATAACAAATCCGCCGTTGTATACCCGGCAAGGATAAGAGTTATGACAACGCCTGTGACAAAAGCTCCCTGCCTGGAGTTGAAAACATCATTTTCAGCCTTTAATTTATTGTAATTATCCTCGGTGGTGTTATTCATTGTTTTATACATGGAGTCATATTTATCAGCTTCATTATTATAACTAATATCAAGCGCTATGGTTGCGGCAATGGAGGCCGCGTCAGCCCCGATAAGCGCCCATTTCCACGGAAAACCGCCGTCCTGTTTCAGGGCCAATGGCTGCTTTTCTGCCGCAGACTGCGCTCTCAGCTTTTCTCTTAAATACTTCAGGACATTAAGAAGCTTCGGCGACGGGTTCTGTTTGTATGCCCTGTAATAATACCTGAAAGACAAAAGCAGATTGTTCTGTTTAAATGCAGCCAGTCCGTAATTCATATCTGAATTATAATCCGCTGACGCAGCCGCTGAAAACAATATTATAAATGATATTGTAATTAATAATATTTTTTTCATGTTCTCTGGATCAATATGCTGCCCATGTTGTCTGAATGTCCATCGTAATTGTATACATCGACATGACGGTCGTGCTTGTATTCTCATCCGTCAGGTTTCCGTTGGCGTCATATGTTATGGCAACTGTTCCGGAGGACATGGGTGTGGTTACAGTCATGCCGGAAAGTTTTCCGGAGCCGTCATACGCGCAGGAAATGCTGTCCTGCAGCGTGCCGGTTCCGTCATAGAGGCTCATTGTCGCTATTTGCCCCGAGGCTGTGTATGTATAACTTTCAGATTCCTGCAGGACGCCTCCGGCGCTTATACTGGCGCTTGTTACCCTGCCGGATCCGTCATAAGTGAAAGAAGCTGTGTAACTTATGGCCTCTGGCGTTGACCCCGGAGATACAGATTCCGTGAGCGTAACCCCGTTTGGATTATACTGGTAAAAAACCGTACCCTGGAGCAGCCCTGCCCCCGTGTATGTGTCCGCCCTTGTAACGCGGTTTGATGAATCATACTGGTAAATGACATAAGCTGTAAGGTTATTCGAAGCATCATAGCTGTTAAGCCTTGTGACCACGCCGTTTGAAATTTGGCTTGTCATTGATGAAATTATATTATTTGACGCGTCCCTTACAACGGCGGAAGCCGAGTTTCCGTCCGCATCAAGTGTGATTTGCGCCGTTTCAGTGACATTGCCCGAAGAATCATAAACGCTCTCCGCAATTGAAGTCGGCGTACAGCCGCCGCCGGCATAAGAATAGGTTAACGCAGCCTGCAGTACGGAATTTTCATAAATTTTCATGGTAGACGGCCTGTAGCCGTGCGAGGACGAAGTTGCGGTAGGTGTTATACCCGGAGTTACCGGTGTCGCAGTGCGCGTGGCGGTCTGTGTTGGGGTGCCGGTAATAGTGCCGGAAGCGGCTGTTCCTGTGGCAACGGGAGTTGTCGTCCCCGAAGCCGCCGGTATTGCGGTGGCTGATATAACGGGAGTATTTAATGCCGGGTCAGTTGGAATCTGGTGGCTCCTGCATCCCGCTATAATTGCGCAAAATAAAATAAATAAAACCACATAAATTATTTTGTTTTTCATTGCAGCCCCTTTTGCCGCAAAAAAAACGCCGCGGCTCTGTAATTAAATAAACCCATTTTATCAATTATAGCACAGGCTTATAGATAATACAAATATTTTTTGATTTCTTTGCAAAGCAACGGTTTCATCTTTCGAGAAGACTTAAAATTCCGTTGATAAATGTCAGCGGGTGGGGCGGGCAGCCCGGCACAAAAAGATCCACTTTGTGTTTCCGGAAAAACTCCCTGCTTATCGCGTCCGACCCGGCAAAGATACCGCCTGATATGGCGCACGCGCCGGCCGCTATTATTATTTTCGGCTCTGCCATCGCGTTATATGTTTCTTCCAGGGCAAATTCCATGTTTTTTGTGGCCGGGCCGGTTATTACTATTCCATCGGCGTGGCGCGGCGATGCGGTAAAATCGATCCCGAACCTCGGCATATCAAAATTTACATTAAGGCATGCATTCAGCTCCATTTCGCAGCCGTTGCATCCTCCCGCTGATACCTGCCGTAATTTCAACGACCTGCCGAATATCTTTTTAATTTCTTTCCGGCAGACAACAGCCTCTTTTTCAAATGAGCCGGCAGTAACTCCCCGCCTTACTTTAATTTTTTCCTGTGAATCAGCGCTGATTCTATGAAAATTTGTAAATTTAATCTCGTTATTCAGGCACGCGCGTTCGCAGTCGCCGCAAAATATGCATTTACCCAAATCAATGGAAAGCGGCCCCCTGCTTATGGCGCCTGTCGGGCATATGGAATCCGCTGTAAATGACGGCCCCGGTTCGGCAGCATTAATTTCCGGCAGCCCCCTGAACTTTATGTCAACCATGGCCTTTTTTACATCAGACACAAATTGCGAGCCCTGCTTCATCCTGATTTTTAAAATTTCAAACATTATTACTCCTTTTAAAGGTCATTGCCGCAGTACGACAGGTCAAAGCTTTTATTGCACAGCGGAAAATCAGAAATCCCGTTATTACGTACCGCGACGGCCAGTCCGTACCAGTTATTAAAAGAAGGATCCTTTATTTTAATTTTTCTTATTGCCCCTTTATAATCCGTAATACCTATATACACTATTCCCCCGCGCCAGCCCTCCACAACAGAAACGCAGATTGAATCACCGGAAAGCGCCGTTTCATCAGACATAATCTTTCCGGAGGGCAGATTATCGCACATTTCATTTATAAGTTTTACTGACTGGCCTATCTCCATATAACGCAGGTATGCCCGGGCAAAACAATCCCCGCTTTCAATAACCTGCTTTCGCACGGGGAAATTAACATAGGCCCCTGATGGATGATCCTCCCTGGCGTCAACGGCTATACCTGATGCCCTTGCCGCAAAACCCGTCAGCCCCAGTTTTACCGCGTCCTCTTTCCTGACAACACCGGTCTGCTGAAGCCTTGAAAGCACGCTTGGAGAAGCAAACATTTCCTCGGCCATTTCACTTATTCTGTCAAACGCCAGATTCACATTTTTTTTAATAATTTCAGCGGTTTCAGCGTTAATGTCGAATAATACGCCGCCGGGGCGGACAAGCCCCCTCCCGAATCTTGACCCGCACAGCAGCAGTGATGTGTTGATTAATTTTGTCCTGTTTGCGCCAAAAACAGCGTTTCCCATAAGATAAGCTATATCTCCGGCTATCGCAGACAAACCCGCAGTATGCATTGCCGCCCGCTCAAGTTCAAGGGCGATTGCCCTTATCACGCCGGCCCTGCGCGGCGCATCGGATCCTGAAAGGGCCTCAATTAAAGAGGCGTATGCGGACGCATGCCCCACGACTGTATCGCCGCAGACCGACTCGGCCAGGTGCGCGGTCTTCACAGCAGGCCCGGTTTCCATTAAGGCTTCAACACCCCTGTGCTGGTAGCCCAGCTGTATCTCAAGATGCTGCACCTTTTCACCGGCGCACTGGAACCTGAAATGACCGGGCTCTATTATGCCTGCGTGCACAGGCCCCACGGCCACTTCATGCATGCTTCCGCCTTCTGATAAGAAAAACGGATAATTCTCCATTTTGTTTGATTTGTCAGGCGCATCCCATGGATAACGGACCGGTTTTAGCCATGGGTGCCCTTCCGGCCTTATACCGAAAGCCTCATAAAACTCCCTTTCAAATATATGGAACATCGGAGCATCATTTGTAAATGACCGGTAAAGCAATCCTTTATCAAGAAGCGTTGAAGCTAATAATATTGATGAAGCGTCATCGTCGGCAAGCGCCGAATACATGCGCACCTTTGACCCGCCGGCGTTTACGCCAAAAAGCCCTATCACCCTTTTTCCAGCGGAGCATGCGGAAATGGCAGCATGCCTGAATTCCGTAAACGGCAGTTCAGGAACTTCTTTGAGCCCGACGGGCCTGTTGTTTTTTGTAATTTTAAATTTTTCCATTGTAATTCCTTATAATGACGCCGCGGCAAGCGCAAGCCCGGCCAGTGTTAAAATTGCTATGAAAATACCCTGGGTAATATACCTTAAGGGTGAAAGCTTCATTTTCTCCGCTCCGGCAAGCGGCTCTCCAAAGCACATTTTAAAAACAGCCGCCGCCATTCCGTAAACAACGGCAGTTAAAAGCAGGAGCATTATCGCGGCCTGCGGCCAGAACCCGGAAGCGAATAAAAGCCGGACTATTTTAAACTCGCTGATAAAGAGCGGTGACGGCGGTATGGCCGATATCATTACAAAAGAAGCAATCCAGAGCCACGCTGTTTTACTGTCGCTTTTTAAAAGGCCGCTTACCGCTGAAATTTCCTTCGCGTCATGGCGTTTTAAAATGTTTCCCGAAGTCAGAAAGAAAGCCGCCTTTGAAAGTGAATGCCCCGCCGCCTGTATAAAAACCGCCGGCATTGCCTCATGCCCGAGGCTTAGTCCGACAGCTATTATTCCCATATTTTCTATGGATGAATAAGCAAGCATCCTTTTATAATTCCCCACCCTTATAATGTATATTCCCGCAACCATAACCGAAAGGAGCCCCATAAGCATAAGATACGCGCCGGCTTCTTTTTCAAGCCCTGAAAGCGTCATTATCTTCTGGAGCCTTATAATCGCCAGCATTGCGCAGTTTAGCAGCGTTGCCGATAAGAGCGCAGATACGGGCGAAGGCGCCTCAGAGTGGGCGTCTGGCAGCCATGAGTGGACCGGCGCAAGCCCGGCTTTTGTGCCAAAACCAACGGCCATAAGTACAAAAGCAATTTTAAGCCAGAAATGGTTCATAAAAGGGGCTGCCTGGTATAACGACGTAAATGAAAGCGGCTTTACGGCTCCGGGAATCGAGGCGCACAGAAAGATTATGCCGGTAAAAGCAAAGGCTATCGCTATGGAACATATAAATATATATTTCCACGCGGCTTCCAGCGAATGCCTTCCTGCCTTGAAATAAATGAGATAAGCTCCGGCAAGGGTCGTGGCCTCTATAAAAACCCACATCAGCCCCAGATTATAAGAAAGCAGCACCGCGGTCATGGCGCCGGCAAAGGCTATAAGAGCCGCGGTATAATATGTTGTCCTTAAAGCCGTTGCCTCTGATTTACATATAAAATCAAAATTATATAAGGCCACACCGGCAAAAACAACTGAAAGTATGCACAGAAAAACAATGTTAGTTTCATCAACGGCAAAATACTCCGAAAGTCCGCCCTTATTAATGAAAAGGTATACCGTAAGGGCAATATGCAGAGCCGCGTATACAACGGGTATAACGGCGTTGGCCCTCTTAGATCTGAACAAAAATGAAAGGGCCGCGGTTGCCGGGGCTAAAACAAGCAATATAAAAATTATCATACATCAATCCTTAAGTTCCGAGAGCATGCCGGCTTCAAGCTCTTCGAAAGTTGAATTTATCCTTGAAACAAAAAGTCCCAGCAAAAAAACGGCTATAAAAAGGTCGAGCAAAACACCCAGGTTGACTATAAAGGGCATTTCGCCGGAAAACGAAAGTGAGAGCAGGAATATGCCGTTCTCCATCATCACATACCCCATCACATGGGTAATCACTTTTTTCCTGCTTATTATTATAAACAAACCTGTCGCTATAGCGGACATGGCCGCTCCGAAATAAAGCGCGTTTATTCCGGCAAGGACTCCCTTTTTTTGCATTAAAAATGATATAAAAAAACCTGTGGCGGATATTACAGTGGCGAGCGCCACTGAATAAAAGTTTGGAAGATAGGGTTCATCCTCCCTTAATATACCGTTTTTCCTGACAGTATACATCAGGAACCATGGTATTAAAACTGCCTTAAACGCGATGGTCTCAACGCAAAGGAATATAAGCGACAAAACCGGCATGCCCCGCCTGCCGAAAACCACGCACAGCATCAGCAATATTCCCTGCAGGGCAAGCGCCCTTATGTACGCCTCTATCCTGCTTGTCGCGCAGGCGTAAATCAGGGTAATGGAGAATATCACGGCAAAAAAAGAGCTCATTTTCCCCCTCCTGAAATAAATATAAATGCGGCGCACATTATAATAACGGCTATAGATGACATAAAAAAAACAAACTGGGGTACATGGGTCATACGCAGCCTGGCAATCAGTGATTCAACACAGCCTGTAATGACAGCCACCGCAAGAATAACAGCCAAAAGTATAAGAAATTTTATCCACAGGGACGCGCCTTCGGGTATAAAAAGAACCGCTATGAGCGAACTTAAAACCACCATTTTAAGCCCCTGTGTATACGTTATAAGGGCCATATCAGGGCCGGAGTTGTCCAGCACCATAGCCTCATGAATCATTGTAAGTTCCAGGTGCGTTGAGGGATCATCCACCGGCACGCGTGAGCCTTCTGTAAATATCATAACCAGAAATGCCGCCGCCGCAAGCAGCGCAATCATATACCCCGCCGGCGCGCCGGACGCGGCAAATGACCTGAGTGATGAGAAATTTCCCTTTCCGGAAACCGCGGCGGCCGTGGCCATAATTATGAAAAAAGCCGGCTCTATAAATGCGGTAAAAGAGGCTTCTCTGGAAGCTCCCATCCCCTCAAAACTCGAGCCTGTGTCCATGGCTGAAATAATTGAAGCGAATTTGGAAAGCCCCAGCAGATAGGCAAAAATTATGAACCCTCCGTCAATATCAACCAGCGGGGATGGCATGCATACCGGGACAAGGCAGGAGGACAAAATTACAGCGCCGCAGGAAATTATCTGCGCGGCAAAAAATACCGGAGTCGTCGCGGTGCTTACCGTTTCCCCTTTTGACATATATTTTAAAAAGTCAAAGAGGGGTTGTAAAAAAGTCTGCCCGCACCTGCCTGCCCAGAGCGACTTGACCCTGTTAATGACACCGGTACAAATGAACGGCATGAATAAAATCACAAAAATATATAACACGGGGCCCATTATTTCACCGCCCATACGAGCGATATAATAAGGAAAATAATCGCGTACAGAATGTAGCGCTGCATGCTGCCGTTCTGTATCCATGTGAACAATTTTAATAAACGCTGCGCCGAGTTTGCAGCCGGTTTAATAATAAATTTTTCAAAAACGTCCGTAAATTCCGGTTTATATGAACTCCGCTCCGGAAAAATCCCCTCAGGCTTCACTTCGTTTTTATTTTTTATTACAAAAGGATCCATTATCCTGGTAAACGGCTCGGAATAGGAATAAGCGCTGTACTGCATTCTTGCGGTGGGCGCGCTGTAGGCGCAGCCCCAGGTCGCGCCTTGCCTGATCCTGTTTTTCAGCATAACGGACTTCACCGCCAGGGCGGCAGCTGTAAAACCGCACAATACAAGGAACATCGCCGACAATGACATGAGCTGTTTTATCAACGGTATGTTTACAGCCGTGGAGAAATCAGCTCCGGGCAGCATATTAAACGCAGGCATCAGCGGCAGATAATAAATAACCTGCGGGAATAGCCCCAGAAAAAAACACAGGGCCGCAAGTATCACAAAAACGGTGGTATCAAGCCTCCCCTCGCCCTTTTCTATCTCAGCTTTTTTGTTCCTCGGCGAGCCTAGAAACGCTCCGGAATAAAGGCGCGTAAAGCATATCAACGCCATGGCGCCGGTAAAGGCCAGCCCTGCGAGGGCCGCTATACCCGCGGCGGCAAGCCCAATAATATTTGACTGCGCCGCCTGCAGCATTGACATATACAAAATAAATTCACTTATAAATCCATTAAGCGGAGGCAGCCCGGCGATCGCGGCCGAGCCTATAAGGAAACATACTGATAATACCGGCATTTTTTTTGAAAGCCCGCCGAGGTGTTCTATGTCCCTTGTATGTGTCCTGCTGTATATTGTTCCAGCCCCGAAAAAGAGGAGTTCCTTAAATATCGAATGGTTTAAAATGTGCAAAAAAGCCCCCAGAAAACCCAGCAGGGCCATATAAGGGAGTTTGTATGCCATGCCCAGTATTCCAACCCCAAAACCGGCGGTTATTATCCCCATGTTTTCAACGCTTGAATAGGCCAGTATCCTTTTAATATCCCTCTGTGTGAGCGTATAAAGTATGCCTGTCAGCGCCGTCAGTATCCCGAAAAAAAGTACCGTGTATCCGGCGGCGGCGGGAAGCGGCGGCATAAGCATGATTGTCCTGGCCATCCCGTATATACCCATCTTTATCATTACACCCGACATGAGCCCTGATACATGGCTCGGAGCGGCCGGGTGTGCCCTCGGCAGCCAGGTATGCAGGGGTACAATTCCCGCCTTTAAAGCAAACCCTGAAAAAAGCAGGATAAACGGCGCCGCAAATGAGGCCGGAGTGGTTTTCAGAGCGGCTCCGATGGAATCAAATGAAAGATTTGTTCCTCCGTTTGAAGCCGCGGCAAACCCGGATATTAAAAGGGCCGCGCTTATGTGAGAAAAAATAAAATAATAGATGCCCGCTTCCACAACCTCTTTTTTTTCGTTTTCAAAGACAACAAGAAAAAATGACGACAGGGCCATTATTTCCCAGCTTATCATAAATGATATTGCGTCGCGTGAAACTGTAACTAGCATCATGGAAGATATTAAAACCATGAGAAACATATAATGGGAGGTAATGCCCCTGCCTTTTCCGTAATAACTCTTCATATATGACGCGGAATAAATGACGGATAAAAAACCCATCACCGTTATGATAACCGCAAAAAAAGCTGAAAGGCAGTCCATGGAAAAATTTATGTTGAAAATTAAAACAGAAGCCGGTTTTCCGGAAAACAATACCATAAGCGCCGGAACTAAAGACGCAAGGCCGCCCGCAAAAACTGACGCGCCCGCAAAATATGCCCTGTGCCTCTCACTTACCAGGCCGCAGAACAGCCCACCGGCGGTAATTATAGCGGCGCCTGCCAGAAAAAGTATCAAATTTTGCGCCCTTTTATTTCATTTTCCCGCGCTTCGATGTAGGATAGTATTTCATCAGGCGGCCTTTTGTCCCCTAGCATGGCGACAAGGGCCTCCTGCTGGCACAAAAAAAGGAGTTTTGAGAGTATTTCAAGGTGTCTGCGTGAATTAGCGCTCATGACAATAAAAAGGGTATGAACTTTTTTTCCGTCAACGGCTCCGTAGTCCGAGGGCTCTTTTAGGGTGCAAATCGTAACGGATTCATTCTCAATATCTGATATTATGGGATTTCTCGGATGTGGTATTGCTACGCCACGGCCCACAGCCGTTGGCATAAGTTCTTCCCTTTCTATCAGGGACATCAGGACATCCTCTTTTTTTAACCCGTCGGGAATATTCATTTTTGCAACCGCATAAGTCAGGATTTCACCCGGTGTCCGCCCTTCAACATTGTTTATTATCCCGCCCTTTGATACAAGGCTGAATATGGAAACAGGGGTTTTTATAAGGCTTAATCCCAGGAATTTTTCAGAAACGGCCATGCCGTTTTTGATGACCCACTCTTTGAGCTCTTCCTTATTAAAATTATACTGATGGTTAATTTTCTGGGCAGGCAGCCCTTTTTCCCTTATATATTTCAGAACGACCGGCTCAGGTGCGTCCAGCAATTCAGTCACATCTTTCATTTTAAGCTGCAATTTAACTGCCTTCTTTTTATTATGATACGGCCCTTAATGCGCCGTTTTTGTGATGTTTTATATTACAACACACAGCAGGCGCTGTCAATAGCGTCAAAAAAAATAAGGCGGGTAGATAACCACCCGCCTTATAAAAGTACCTTTAAAACTATTATTTAATTTTTTTCTTAACTTTTGTTATTACAGGTTCGTCCTGCCCGAGTTCCTTCATTGCCATGTGCACCTCATCAACGTGGTGCTTGTTTTCAAGGCTGGATAGCAGGCTGTAAACGCACGGAACAACAAACAGTGTCAGGGCAGTCGAGAACAAAACTCCGCCTATGACAACAACCGCCATCGGCACGCGCGTCTCCGCTCCAGGCCCGAGTGCCAGCGCCGGAGGAATAGCCGCCGCGATTGTAGCCGCTGATGTCATAAGAATCGGCCTCAAACGAATCGGGCAGGCGTCAAGCAGGGCGTCCCTGACATTCATTCCCTGCGTGCGCCTCTGATTAGTAAAATCCACAAGCAGAATGGAATTTTTCTTTACAATGCCCATCAGAAGTATTATCCCTATCATACTGTAAATATTCAATGTCTGATGGCTGATATAAAGGGCTATGAAAGCCCCTGTTACGGAGAACGGAAGTGCTATTAAAACCGAAATGGGATGGACAAAAGAATTGAACTGTGTGCCAAGGACCATATAGGCCACAAAAATTCCAAGAAACAGCGCGAAAATAAGAGCCGTTGTTGAATCCTTGAATCCCTGTGAATTTCCCACTAAAAATATCCTGTAACCTTCCGGAAGTTTTGCGGCAAGCTGCTGCACGGCATTGAGCGCGTCACCCTGTGATTTGCCCATGGCAATTTCGGAATACAACCTGATGGCCCTTTCCCTGTTCTCTCTGGTGATTGACGTGACCGTAGGTTTTTCCTTTACGCTGACAACGTCAGAGAGTTTTATCAGTTCACCCTGGTTGTTCCTGACATATGCGTCAAGGATCCCCTGCATATCAGTCCTGTCTGTTTTTTCAAGTTCAACAGTGACGTCATATCTTTTCCCGTCTTTTGTATATTTACCATACTTTAAGCCGCCGTAAGAAGCATTGAGGGCATTCCCAATGGTTGACATATTTACCCCGCGGGCCGCGGCCTTGACCCTGTCCGGATAAACAAGGGCCTCTGTGACACCGAGCTTATAATCTGAATCAGCGCCCACCATGAGCCCTGTTTTCTCCATGTCTTTTACCAAGCCGGCGGCAAGATCCGCCAGTTTGTCCCAGTCAGGCCCCATTAACATGAATTCGACCGGATATCCCCTTTTTGCCGTAAATCCCTGAAGCGAAGGGTCTATCATGCTTATTACGCTTATTCCGGGAATTTTTTTGAGTTCTTTCCTTATTTCATCCGCAATCTGCATCTGGGTCAATACCCTGTGTGATACCGGGTCAGCCGGCCTTTTATTTTTATTTTTAAAGGTAACCTGAATGCCGCCTGTATTGTGGGCGCCAAATCCGATTATTGAAAAGTAGCTGTCTGTTTCCGGCCTTGCCGCTACAACCGCCTCTGCTTTTTTGAAAACCTCATCGGTGAACGCAAATGAAGAGCCCGGCGGGGTCTGTATATTTACGGACAACCTGGCCTGGTCCTGCGGCGGTACAAATTCCTTCTTAATAAGAACAATCCCGAGGAAAAGTGATATAAAGAAAATCACCAGCGATATCCCCAGGACTTTCCACCTGTTATCCAGGCATATTTTCAAAAATTTCTTATAACCGTCCCTTGTTTTATCCATTATAACATCCATAAAAGGCTTTTTGGACTTTTCCGTGGCCGGGGCCGGCATATACTGCGAGGCGTACATCGGGGTGAGTGTCAGGGCTCCAAGCAGTGATATTATAACAGCCGCCGATATGGTCACACCAAACTGGAAAAAATACCTGCCGATAACTCCCGGCATGAATATTACAGGAAGGAATATGGCGAGTATGGCAACTGTCGCAGCGACCGCGGCAAATGTTATTTCACGCGACCCTTTTATGGCGGCCCTTATCTTTGTCTCGCCCTCTTCCCTGTGCCTGGCTATATTTTCCACCATCATAATGGCGTCATCGACAACTATGCCTATGACCAGCGACAACCCCAGGAATGTGAAAGTGTTCAGGGTGAAGCCCATTACTTTTATGACAAAAAAGGCTCCGAATATGGACATTGGTATTGTGAGTGAAACGTTGAGGGCCGTGTTGAATGTTCCGAGAAAGAGCCAGCAGACAATGGCCGTGAGTATTACAGAAAGCATAATTACAAAGTTCATATCGTCCGACGAATCCTGAATGAACTGCGTGGTATCAAAACGTATATCGAGCCTTGTACCCTGGGGAAGCATTTTCCGTATATTATCTACCCTTGCCTTAACAGCCTGGGCAACTTCCACAGCGTTGGAACCCGGCTGTTTTACAATACCCAGCCCGACCGCCATTCCGTCCGGGGTCCTGGCCACTGTCAGCGCGTCTTCAAGCCCCATTTCCACCCTTGAAACATCGCCTATCTTTATGGGTTTCCATATGGCCATTCCCATTCTTGAGGGTATTACAATAGATGAAAATTCTTCCGGGGTCGCGGCTTCGCCAAGCAGCCTGATTGATGTTTCCTTTACCCCGTTGTCTATAAAGCCCGCCGGCACTTCGTCATGGCCGCTGGCAATAGCGTTTAATACATCATCGGGGGTTATCTCTTTTTTTATCATTTTCTTCGGGTCGAGCCATACCCTGAGCGACGGGTTTAAGTATCCGCCGAGCATTACCTGGGCCACGCCGGGAACCGACGAGAAGGCGTCATTTAAGTAGTTCATTGTATATTCCATAAGGAATTGGGGCGGCCGCGTTCCGGAAAAAGAGAGCCATATAATTGGTGAAGCGTCCGGATTTGATTTCTTTATAACGGCAGGGTCAATTGTACTGGGAAGATTTTTCGCCACAGACGCGAGAGCTGACTGTACCTGCTGCAGGGCTGCGTCAATATTCTTGTCCAGGTTAAACTGCACAGTTACCTGCGAGGCACCCCTGATTGAAGACGAAGTTACTTCGTTCACTCCGTCAATTCCAATGACAGCACCTTCCACAACATCGGTTATCTGTGATTCAACAACATCCGGAGCCGCGCCTGCCCATGTAATTGTAACCGTCAATACAGGAAAGTCCACGTCGGGCATGAGCGATTTTCCAAGCCCGGTATATGAAATAAATCCAAAAACAACAATGCCGATGAGTATCATCCATGCCATAACCGGATTTTTAATTGACTGGTCTGAGAATGTCATTTTACGACCTCCGCGGATATCTCAAGTAGTTTTTTATCAAGTTCCCTTGATATAATGGTCCTGTCGAGCGACTGTTTTACCGATGTGGAATCCGACATTGCCTGGAGCACGTCCACGTTCGTCACAAGCCCGAATTTATAGTCTGCCACCTGGGCGTTCAAAGATTGTGCCGCCTTTGCGTAGGCATCCTTCATTGCAGCCACTATTTTTCCCGCAGCCGCAAAATCCCTTACCCTGGACCTTAACTCATATTTCACATCAAGCAAAGTTGAAATATACTGTCTGTAAGCGGCTTCTCTCTGGGAAAAAGCGGCAATGGTGTCAAAAATCCGCTGGCCGCCCTCAAATAAAGGATACTGCGCCGTGAGCATAAACTGCCATCCGGCGTCCTTATATGCCGTTGCCCCTAAATACGGTGTTCCGCCGAGAACCTTCGCAACTGAAAGGTCAACCTGCGGCAGCAATACTCCCAGCCCCGAGGCTATTCTTTTATCTGAAGCTTCCACTTCGGCTTTCTGGGCCAGCACATCGGAGCGGTTCTCCGCCGTGAACGTTACATTTATATCCAACGCTGCGTCAGCGCTTTCCACCGGCTGGATTACCGCAACCTGGTATTCCACTCCCATAACCCTTGCCAGCGCGTCCGAGGCGTCATCAACCTGTGCCTTTGACTGCTCAAGCTGTGTGGCGATAAGCGCGGCGTTGGATTCAGTGGCGTAAACCTCGCTGGTTCTTGATTTTCCAAGTTCCAGCCACTGTTTTAGTTCCTTTACCCTTGCCTGCATAAATGAAAGGGCGTCCTGAAGATTAATGACATCAGCCTGCGCCGATGCAAGCGTATAAAAAGCATTTGCGGTGTTTTCAGCCAGCGTCCTCTTTGCGGTAGTCAGGTTCAGTTCCTGCTTATAAGCCTCCCTGTCATACACAGAGAGTTCGTTTATCTTTTCAAGGCCGTGAAAAACAGGCTGTGTCGCCACAATTTCCGATTCCCATCCTTCATCAGCGTATCCGCCGCTGCCGAAACTGCTGACACCGAAATCCCTCAAATGTTCCACTGAAATTGAAGGCAAAAAACTTCCAATGGCGTCCATCTTGGCCATATTTGCCTGCCTGAGATTTTCAGCCTGTATTTTTACAGCGTCCGAGTTGGATAACGCCATCTTATAACAATCCTCATAATTGAGGGGCTTAACAGCCTGATCATCCGCCAGTATCCGGAAAGCAGCGGTAAGGGCCAGGAAAAAGATAAAGTACATACGCAAATTTCTTTTTGTCTTTGCCATTTTGTCTTCAAACCTCTTTTTAGTTTTATATTTTGTATATATTAATAGGTTTTATAATATACCATAAAAATCCGCGGTTTAATATTAATTTTAGTTTAACAATGTTTTAAATATTATTCAACAACCAGCACGACAAAGGAACCATTAATTACAGGAGGGCGTTTCATCGGTGTTCCGGGTGTCTGTGCCGGCACCGGGCCGAATGCCGCCGTCGGAAGGTAAATTTTATGGGTTGAAATATCCACAGCCATTGTTCGCGCCCCTTTTTGGGTTATGGCAGTCTGCGCCACACTGAATTTTCCATTTCCGCTGTTTTTTACCACTGATAATGTTCCGTCCCCGCCGTTGGAACAAAATGCCAGCCCCCTGTCCGGGTCAAAGCCGCAGCCGTCCACACCCGCGCCGACGGGTACGGTTGTGATTATTTTACCTTCCTTAACATCAAGCACTGTCATGAGCTTATTATGACAACCTGAAAATACGAGATTATTTTTCACATCAATCGCAATTCCGGTGGGTTCTTCACCCGGTTTGATGGAAAACCGCCTTGTTACGACGCCTTTAACCGCGTCAATTTCAGCCACTTCCGAGGTGTCCTCAATATTAACATAAACAAGCCCCGCGCCGTCAACACAGGCGAATTCAGGCTTGCCTCCAAGCGCAATCGTTCCCGCAGAATTTCCGGTCGCCGCGTCTATCATTGTGGCATCCTTTGACTTGCCGTTAAAAGTAAAAACTTTTTTTGAAAAAGGGTCGTAAATTATCGCGTCCGGATTTTCGCCGGTCTTTGCCTCGCCTATTGTCTTTAGTGTTTTAAGGTCAAATATGGTAACAGTATTTAATTTACCGTTGCTTGTAAAACCCCTGTTGAATTCCTCCGCGATTGCAATTCCATGGACTCCATCGGTCCCCTGAATTTCTCCGGTAACCGTGTTCCTTGCCGTGTCTATAACTATGACATGTGTCCCCCGCGACACATAAAGCCTTGAAGCGGCGCTGTCGGCTGTCAGGGAATCCCAGCCTTCGGCTCCTTCAAGCGGTATCTTTTTGGCAACGCTGTATCTGGCATCCGCGCATAATCCGGCGGCGTAAAAAACCATTATTATCAGCGCCGGCATCAGTAATGTTTTTACTATTCTCATTGTTTAAACAGCCTCCATTTTATTAAAAAAAATAGATAAAAACAGACATATATCTATATCAAAATTGGACGGCCAACAGGGCGATAAAGTTCATATAAAATCAGACATTAAATTTAAAATATACTATATCCCCGTCCTGCATTATGTAATCACGGCCTTCGCTGCGCACTAATCCCATCTCCTTCATTTTAACTTCATCTTTAACATTTTTAAACTCTTCAAATTTCATCACTTCGGCCTTTATAAATCCACGCTGTATGTCCGAGTGTATCTTACCCGCGGCCTCCTCGGCCTTTGAGGCCCTCCTTATGGGCCACGCGCGCACTTCCTGCGGGCCGGCTGTCAAAAAGGTTATCAGGTCAAGCAGCCTGTAGGCGTGCTGTATGAATTCATCAAATCCCTTGTATTCGAATCCAAGCTCCTTCAGATATTCCCTGCGTTCTTCCTCGCCGAGTTCCATCATCTCCCCCTCGATTTTGGCCGATATAACCACATACTCGGCGCCGCGCTTTTTTATATATTCCACAAGCTCGGGAAAGTGTTTTTCAAAACCTTCTATCTTGTCCTCGTCGGTGTTCAAAACATAGAGCACCGGCTTTAATGTCAAAAGCCCCAGCTCTTTTACCTGAGGCTTTTCCTCGGCGGTCAGCCCTGCCGCGTTGGCAGGCAGCCCGTTTTCAAGGGTATCCTTTACTTTTTTCAAAGCCTCATATTTTTTAAGGGCTTCCTTGTCATTGCCTGATTTTGCCGAACGTTCAACTTTCTGGAAACCTTTTGTGACGCTGTCAAGGTCGGCAAGCATAAGTTCTGTTTCAATGGTCTCAATATCGCCCTGCGGATTTAATTTCCCGGAGGTGCGCACCACATTGGGATCGGTAAACACCCTTACCACGTGGGCTATGGCGTCCACTTCCCTGATATTTGCCAGAAATTTATTTCCCAGCCCTTCGCCTTTTGAGGCCCCTTTTACGAGCCCGGCTATATCCACAAATTTAAAGGTGGCCGGTACATATGTGGTCTTGCCGTCGTTATATATTTTAAAAAGAAAATCAAGGCGCTCGTCGGGTACCGCCACAATGCCGACATTTGGTTCTATGGTGCAGAATTCATAATTGGCAACGGCCGCGCCCGCTGTTTTTGTCAGCACATTAAAGGTAGTGCTTTTCCCCACGTTCGGCAACCCGACAATTCCTACTTCCATTTTTTCTCCTTAAAAGAAGTATTTTTATATTTCAATATTTTTAGTTTATCATATATTTTTATCTCTTTAAATCAGTTTTATTCTCCTCTCACCTTTCTCCTTTCTGTACGTTCTTGCCTTATAAAATACGGAGGGCCGGTTCATCACCGGCCCCCTGCGCATATAACACCCGCGGCTTTATGCCGCCGGTTATTTACTTCTTTATCTTTGCAACCTTTGCTGTAACCTCGGCTGAAATCTTCTCAACCGTTTCGTCGTCCCTTTTGGATACGAGCAATCCCCAGGTTATTACGCCCAGGCATACTGCGACGATCGCGATTACCGGCCAGCTGTACGCGTTAACACCGGTGAATGCCGGGTCAACAAGTATCGGGGCGATAAGAAGAGCGACAAGGTTCATGACCTTGATCAGCGGGTTAAGCGCCGGCCCTGCCGTATCTTTAAACGGGTCGCCGACCGTGTCTCCAATAACCGCGGCTTTGTGCTGTTCAGTGCCCTTTAAGCCCATCTGTTCGACTGATTTCTTGGCATTATCCCACGCGCCGCCGGCGTTCGAGAGATATACCGCCATGAGCTGTCCCACCAGGATTACTCCGGCGAGGTATCCGCCGAGTCCCTCGGCCTTGAACAGGAACCCGATCGCTACAGGCATAAGTATCGCCAGAAGCGCAGGGCTCACAAGCTCCTTTAACGCCGCCTTTGTGCAAATATCAACAACTTTTGCCGATTCCGGTTTTTCCTTGCCCGACATCAGCCCTTTGATTTCCTTAAACTGCCTTCTTACTTCGTTTACAACAAGGAACGCCGCCCTTCCAACAGCGCGTATCAACAGTGATGAGAAAAGGAAAGGCACCGCGCCGCCGATGAGCAGTCCGATAAATACTATCGGGCTCGAAAGGTTGATGAACGGCACGCCTGTGACTTCGTTAAATGACGAAAATAGCGAAACAGCGGCTATAACAGCCGTCGCGATCGCGAATCCCTTTGTTATTGCTTTTGTGGAATTTCCTACAGCGTCAAGCTCGTCCAATACTTTGCGCCCTTTTTCAGGAAGCTGCGCCATTTCGCCGATGCCCTGCGCGTTGTCAGATACCGGCCCGAATGTGTCCTCGGATACGATTATGCCCGTAACCGTGAGCATCCCGAGGCCTATCAGCGCTATTCCATAAAGCGTCTGCATAGTTACTGCTGCGGCGGTGCCTACCGGCATGATGCTGAATACAAGCACAGACACAGCAAGGGCAATCGCTATCGAAATAATCGCCCAAACCGACGATTCAAGCCCTTCGGCTGTTCCCGCGAGTATAACTGTCGCAGGGCCCGTGAGTGTCGATTTAACGATATCCCTGACAGGTTTTGCTTCTGTTGTGGTGAAGTGTTCCGTCATCTGCGAGATGAGGAACGAAAGGACTATGCCGACTGTTGTGATAATAAATAGTTTCCATCCCAGAATTGCCGCTCCGTTAGCCGGCGCTCCAACGAACAGTTCCGGTTTTTTTACCATCCACTCTCCGATAGCCGGTATCAGGTACATCACTGTGATGATGCCGAAACCGATTATCGATAATACTGAAGCAAGCCAGAAGCCCCTCTGTATCGGCTTCATCGCGTGCTCTTCCTCGTTCTTTGACCTTACAGCATATGTTCCGATGATCGAAGCTATGACTCCGACGGCACGGACAAAAAGCGGGAAAATAACCCCCATGTTTCCAAAAACCGTCGCGCCGAGTATCATGGCCGCAACGAGCGTTACTTCATATGACTCGAAAATGTCCGCCGCCATACCGGCGCAGTCGCCGACGTTGTCGCCGACGTTATCCGCGATAGTCGCGGCATTGCGTGGATCATCTTCAGGTATGTTCTTTTCAACTTTTCCAACCAGGTCCGCGCCAACGTCCGCGGCCTTTGTGAATATTCCGCCGCCAACCCTCATGAAAAGGGCGAGCAGGCATCCGCCGAAGCCGAATCCGACAAGGACGTCGGAAATGGCCGAAGCCTCAGTCTGGAATATTAAAAATATTGATGTCGCGCCGAGAAGGCCGAGCCCGATCGTGAACATTCCAGCGATTGAGCCTGTCCTGAAAGCTAACGTTAAAGCTTCTTTCTTGCCTTTGTCAACCGCGCCCGCGGCAACCCTTACATTGCCTTCTACCGCAAGCAGCATTCCGATCGTTCCTGTCACAGCCGAAGCAAGCGCTCCGAGAACAAATGCCAGCGACCTGCCGAGCTGGATCTTAAATACCTGCGTCGGTGAATAACCGAGTGAAGCTGATACTTTCGTGGTCAAATAAAGGACTATTGCCAGCCCTATAACCAGCCATACTATGGTCGAAAACTGCCTTTTTAAGTACGCTATAGCGCCTTTTTTGATCTCGGCATTGATCTCGATCATTTTTTGGGTTCCCCTTGACTTCGAAAGAATCTCGTGCATCAGGTAAAATCCATAAACCAGAGCAAGTAAAGACGTGCCCCAGACTACCCACAGCGCCAGGTTCTCAAAAGACGATAGCGGAGCAAGTTTTATATGCTCTGCCGCCTTCTGGACAACTTCTGCTGCAACTGCCACAGTCTGAGTTATTGCTTGTGCTGCTACTACGGGATCTGCCATGTACAGATACCTCCTTGAAAGAATTTGGAATTATTTTACGGTTAAATACCGTCTTTCTCACGCTTATGCAGAACTTTTTGATATAAAAAAATTCAGCCGTTATTATTACAAATTTGGAGTGTTTTGTAAAGAGATATATTTTTATAGACAAAAAGAGGGTGGGCCGCCACGGCAGCCCACCCTCTTTTCACTTCACGGCACTGCATTTCATATTAATATAGAACACAGCGTCAGCTGTTAGCCTTAAATATCCATTTTATTGTATGTACTCCGGCCTCCGCAATATTGCAGGAAAACTTCCGCCATCCTGAATCCTTTTCCAGAAGGGCGAGCGCATGTCCGTTTACATAAAGTGTAATGATGCCAGAATCGCTCCCCCTCCACCAGAACTCAAGCTTTGCAGGGCCCTCCACTATTACCGGCACCGCTCCCATTGCGGAGCATGTGGCCGCGTCAATGCCGTCCGGCACATCCGCCGTCTTTTCAACTGCTGATTTTAAATTTGACGAACTTTCATACCCCTGAACTGATGCAAGCTGGACAAATTCACCCGCCGTAATAGGCGCCGCCACGGCCAAAATCAAAGCCAGAACCAGCCCTGCTTTTACATTTTTCATCATTTTATCCTCCGCCTGTTTTTATTAACGGAGTATATATAAGCAACCTTCGTGCCGTGAATTACGCATAGCATTTAAAGGGTTTTATTACGGTCTCAGCCGGATTGATGTTGTCGGTTATGATAAATGATTGTCAGGGGTGATTTGAAACGGTTTTATTATATATTATATTTTTTTATTTTTCTGTAAAGGTTTGCTATGCTTATACCCAGAATTGCCGCTGTTTGCGGCCTGTCAGAAGAGTTGCTTTTAAGAGCCTGTAAAATGAACTTTTTTTCAACAGAATCCATATACTCATCAAGTTTCATATCTTTTTTATATACGGCGGTTTCTTTCTCGTCAAATTCATACTGCTGCTCGTCCGGCTCGGTTAAATGCGGCGGCAGGTCCTCTTTTGTTATTATCGCCCGGTTTCCTGACAACACGACCGCCCTCTCAACCACATTTAAAAGTTCCCTTACATTTCCCGGCCAGTTATAGTTTTTGAGTATATTCATGGCATCGCCCGCGACTTTTTTATTCAGCGCCTCTTCCGGCGTTATCCTTGAATGCGAAAGAAAATATTCCACGAGGACCGGTATGTCTTCGCGCCTGTCGCGCAACGCCGGGAGTTTTATAAGAATTGAACTCAGCCTGTAAAAAAGGTCCTTGCGGAAACGCCCTGCCTTCATCTCCTCTTTTACGTTCCTGTTCGTGGCCGCGACAATACGCACGTCCACTTTTATTTCCTTGGTGCCTCCGATACGCATGAATTTCCCGGTTTCAAGCGCCCGCAGCAGTTTTACCTGGGCCTGCGGATCCATCTCGCCTATCTCATCTATGAACAGGGTTCCTTTATCCGCTATTTCAAAAAGACCCTTTTTATCATTCATGGCCCCGGTAAAGGAGCCTTTCTCATGCCCGAAAAATTCATTCTCAAGAAGTTCTTTTGGTATTGCCCCGCAGTTGACCGGTATGAAAGGCTCTTCGGCGCGCAGGCTCGCCTTGTGCACTCCGTAAGCGGCAAGCTCTTTACCCGTGCCGCTTTCACCTTCAATTAGCACCGGTATTCCGGAAGGACCCACTTTTTTTATAAAACTTCTTATAAAATCAAGCTGGGGAGAATTTCCGATTATGCCGAATTGCTGCCCGGCAGGATTAGAGACGGAATTTACGGCAAATTTTTTCAGGGTGGAAAAAAAGGCCGGATAATCACATGGCATCTTTATTATATCGTCCGCGCCAAGCTTCTCCAGGGAGCTTACATACCTGATATCCGCGGCCGCCGGCACAAGAAAAACAACTTTTGCCCCGGCCCTTTCTCTTTCTTTCAGGACAGCAGCCAGGTTGTCGCCGTCATTTTCCGACGCCGCTTCGTATAAAATCAGGTCGCCGGATTCCGCGGAGCCGGTTATTGCCGCGGCATTAATCTTCTGAACGTCGTGTTCTCCGCCGGAAAACTCATTCAAAAAAGCGTCCACGCTGTATAAATTCCCCGATTTAATTATACGCATTTTGCCGCGCCCTTTCATTTTCAGGTAATTATGCCTCTTAAATATTGTCGGCATTATCATACCATAAAGAAAACGAAAAGAATGTTTATTATGCGCTTTCCCTTATTACAAGGACGGGGTCGAAATTTATCACACGTACTTTTTCCCTTGAAGTAATTACTTCCACGGCGAGGTCGATTGCCGCGCGCCCCATTTCAAATACAGGCTGTCTCACGGTTGTCAGTGAAGGGGTGATTATAGGGGCTATTATATTGTCGTCATAACCCACAATGGGCAGTTCCCCTCCTATTTTAATCGAGTTTTCACGCGCACGCCTTATAACGCCGGCCGCGGTCATGTCGCCGGCCGCGCAAAAAATCGCGTCAAACTCCGCGTCGCGCTTATGCAGCCTGCTGAAGGCTTCAATTCCGTCCTCAAACGAATAATGCAAAACCTCGACCACGCGTTCAGGATTGAAACTTATGCCGTGCATAAAAAGTGCTTCTTTATATCCTTCGAGTCTTTCCGAGGCGTTTTCACCGCCAAGCTCTCCCACAAGTTTTCCGACAACAAGCCCTATCCTTGTCCTGCCTTTTTTTATGAGGTAATCCGTAGCCAGAAATCCTCCTTTTTTATTATCTGTTTTTATTGTCGATACACCGCTTATAACCTCTTCTATAAGTATGATGGGGATGTTTTCCTTCCTGTATTCCTCGACTATTTCAGGAGCGGGCTTCAAACTAATGGAAATAAGGGCCCGCGGCCTTACTGAATAAAGTATTTCGCGCAGCATTTCCGCTTCTTTTTCCCTCAAGCCGCGCGACGAGAACTGATTCATCCGCATTCCTTCCGCGCCTGCGGAAGATTCTATCCCGCGCATTATATCAACGGCAAAAAGCGACGAAAAAAACGGAGAGACAACAGCAAGTATGTTTGTTTTACCCTTTACAAGATTTCTCCCGGTGTAATTGGGCCTGTAATTAAGTTCCCTGGCTGCTTTCAAAACTCTTTCCCTGGTCGGCAGGCTTATACGCTTGTCGCCCCTCACGGCCATCGAGACCGTAGTGGGCGTAACCCCGACCAGCCTTGCGATATCCTTTATTGTAGTTGCCATTTTTCCCCCGCATTTTATGAACCTTTCGTGTTTTTGGAACTTTTCATTTATCGGTATCTACAATAGTATATACCACACTTTCCGTAATTATAGCAAGGCAATATTATCATTATTTAAAGAGGGGGGCGTTAAAAAAACGGGATGGCGTCGCGCCATCCCGTTTTACATATTTTAAGAAAAATTATATTTTTATTCGTACCTTAAAGCGTCTATCGGGCTCAATGCCGCAGCTTTTCTCGCCGGCATTATACCGAAAATGACTCCGACAGCTATGGAAAATAACGTAACTCCCACAATCGCAAAAATAGAAACATTCACGTTCCATTTTGCTATAACGGAAATAAGGAAAGCGAATAAGCCCCCGATTATTATTCCGGCTATTCCGCCCATAAATGTCATCAATACAGCTTCAATAAGAAACTGCGTTAAAATGTCCTTTCTTTTCGCGCCTATTGCTTTTCTTAAGCCTATTTCCCTTGTACGTTCAGTGACGGAAACAAGCATAATATTCATTATGCCTATGCCTCCCACAATAAGTGAAATAAGCGCTATAAATCCGAGGAGCATTGACATCACGTTGGAAGTCGCGGCGACTGTTTTCTGGAGCTCCGCCATGTTCATTATCTGGAAACTCTGGTCGTCAGGGTTTGTTATCCTGTGTTTTTTCCTGATTATCTGCGTTATTTCATCCTGCGCGTCATCCATAAGATTAATATCAATTACCTGCACATCTATTGAGTCAATATAAATTTTACCCATAAGCCGGTACATGGCGGTTGACAGGGGCATTATTATAACATCATCCTGGTCTCTGAATCCTGTTGCCCCTTTCATTGGAAGAATGCCAATTACCTTAAAGCCGACCTTGTTTATTTTAATCGTCTGACCCACGGGATCCGCGTCGCCGAATATATTATTTACAACCGTCTGGCCCAGGACGCATACCCTGTTTCTGCCGGCATTATCAGCGTCCGTAAAAAAGGCCCCGAACGTAGGTGTCGCGTTCCTCATAACCTGATAATTTACGCCTACGCCCTGGAGGGTTGTGTTCCAGTTCTTGCTTGAAAATACCACCTGGCCTTTGGTGCTGACCGTGCCCGAAACATATTTTACATCCGGAAGTTTCGTTAAAGCGTCAAGATCCTGGAACGTAAAACGGGTCACAGTGCTGGTTCCAAGGGAAACGCCGCCCACCATCCTGTTTCCCGGTATGACAGTAAGCAAATTTGAACCCATGGCAGCGAGGGTTTTTTGTATCGAATCCTGCGCGCCCTGCCCGACACCGAGCATCGCGATAACAGCTGCAACTCCTATTAATATTCCAAGCATCGAAAGCACCGACCGCAGTTTGTTGCCCACTATGGAATTATAAGCCTGCCTTATATAATCAATGAATTCAATCCTTGATATTACCGGTTTAAGGGCTGCTTTTTCATTCCCTCTTTTGACCTCGGCTTTATCAGGGGTCGTGTATTTTTTTCCTTTTTTCTTGGTGTCAGATATTACTTTTCCGTCCCTGATTTTTATTATTCTGGCCGCGTATTCGGATACCTCTTCGTCATGGGTTACAACCACCACTGTTTTACCGCTTTTGTTAAGACTGGACAAAAGCTGCATTATCTCGGTCTGGCTCTTTGAATCAAGGTTTCCCGTCGGTTCATCGGCCAGTATCAGATCCGGATCATTTATAAGCGACCTTGAAACCGCGACCCTCTGCCTCTCACCGCCCGAGAGCTCGTTGGGCATATTGTTTTCCTTTGACGCCAGCCCGACATCTTTCAGAAGCTTTAACCCCCTTCCGGTAGACTCCGGATTGCCTGCGTAGATAAGCGGAAGTTCCACATTTTCAAGGGTGTTTTCCCTTGCGAGCAGGTGGAACTGCTGAAATACAAAACCTATTACCGAAGAGCGCAGCTGGGCATATTCATCATCCGAAAGATGCGATGTTTCCCTGCCGTTTATTACGTATGATCCGGAATCAGGCGAGTCAAGAAAGCCCATCAAATGCATGAGCGTGGATTTTCCAGAGCCTGACGGCCCCATAATCGCGACAAACTCACCCTTTTCTATTGTTACGGAAACATCATCGAGCGCCTTAAACTCAACTTTGCCCGTTTTATATGTTTTACTCAGGTGCTTTATTTCAATTATTTTCATTTTCTACCTCATTATTTAATTCTTAAAGCTCAACATTATAAAATCTGCCGCGCGTTTTCAATTAATGGCCGCCGCCGCCGGCTCCCGGCGCTTTTGGCGCTCCCCCTCTGGTGGGCAAGAAAGGATTGACAGTCTGGCCGGCTTTTGATGCAACATAACTTTTCTTTCTAACAACCACAGTGTCCCCAACATTTAAGCCGGCGGTTATTTCAACTATCTCATTATCCACATCGGCAAGACCTTGGGTTACTTCCCTCTTCTCGGGCTTCGTGTTGTCGCCTGTTTTTACAAAAACATAATTTTTTCCATCTATAAGCTTAACGGCATCCTTGGGCAGGAGCACTGTATTGTCCTTTTCCTGTTCAACAACCTCTATGTTCGCGCTCATACCCGAGCGGAAGAAATCAGGCACGCTTTTGGGAAGTATATCCACCTCATAAATTGTCACATTATTTACGGTTAACGATTCATAATTTATGTGGTCAACGGTCCCCTGAATGAGAGTGGCCGGATAAGCGTCAAGGCTTATGTTTGTTTTCTGCCCGAGTTTAAGTTTGCCGATATCAGTTTCATCAACCTGCGCCTGGACTATGAGCCTGTCTGAAAGCACAACTACAGCGTCGGTCGTTGCGATTGACTGCCCGGGTTTAATAGTCTGCACTATGACCTGACCGCTTATCGGAGCTATCAGAGGAATGGGCTTATAAGCGTCTTCCCATTCTTTCATATTTTTTTCTCCCGCCGAACGCGCCGCGTCAAGAAGTGCCGCCCTGTCGGTGGAACTCATATACGCAAGTATCTGACCCTTTTTCACATAATCACCTTCAACAACGGAAACAGATTCCAGCCTGCCGGGTATTTGCGGGCTTATTACTATCCTGTTCTGCGGCTGTACGGTGCCGGTTGTATTAACAGAGACTTTTATATTTCCCTGCTTGGCCTGATATTCCACCGTTATATCACCGGATTTTTTCGGCTTAAAGATAAAAATAAGGGCAATAATCAGAACTACGGCCGCGCCTGCTATCCACCATACGCGGTTTGATTTTTTATTTGGCATCGTCTTCAAGGGTTCCTCCTTTTGCCTGTATCCAGGCTGCTTCAGATATCAGTAATTGAGCCTCGGCCGCAACAAATGACTTCTGCGACGAAACAAGGCTGTCCTGTATAATTGTCCAGTCGTTAAAAACAATGAGTCCGGTCTCATACTGTGCGTCCGCTATTTTGGCGCGCTCAATTGTGGCCTGCAGGTATTTATCCTGTACCGCGACCGTCATGACGGCGTCGATAAAAGAGCTCCACGCGTTTTTCAGCCCGTACAGGACCTGCTGGTCCGCGGTCAACTCGTCTGCTTTTGCCTGCGTGAGCGCCGATGAAGCCTGCACCGTCTGCGCGGCGGATTTGCCGCCGTCAAAAACAGAGAATGACATGTTAACCCCGAATGACCACTGCGTTGTTTCGGGTAATAAATCAGAGCCGCCCCTGCCAAGGCTGCCTACTGCGTAAACAGAGGGAAGCATTGAGCTTATTGCCTCGCCCAGAGCGTATCCTGTGGAGCGTGTCTGCGCCGCGGCAAGCAACTGTGAATAATTTTCCTTAAAGAGCGCGTCAAAATCCGGGGTCTTGTCCGTTTTTTCCACAGCTGTAAAATCCTCTTTTAGCGACAGTCCATCTCCCTTATCCCTGCCGAGCAGATAGGCAAGGCTGATTTTTGCCAGATCAAGCTGCCTTACGGCCTGATCCTGTTCAAAGAGCGCCTGTTCCATATCCGCCTCGGAATACATTAGGTCGCCTTTGTGCTCTGTACCGGCGTCATAACGCAGCCTTAAATCATTATATTGCTTTTTCCTGAGATCATAAATCTGGCCCGTTATAATTACCTGCTTTTGAGCCTTCATAAGCTGGGCATATGCCTGGCGTAAATTATACCTTATCTGGCTGGAAGTTACTTTATAGGTAAGCTCCGCCGCTTTAAGGTCCTCTGATGCCTTTAGCATCTGCTGGGCCGTATTAAATCCGTCAAATAAAAGCTGCCTTGCGCTCAAGCCGTAAGCATAACTTTCAGACTGCGTGTTTGCCGGATTATAAGTTATCCCGTTCAGAACAGAAGGCGTGGCGTCCGGCCCCGGCTCGTTGCCCGACCTTGATCCCGAAGCTGACGCTGATATCTGCGGAAGCGCGGTGCTTGCGGGCAGCCAGCTTGCGGCTCTCGCCTGGTTGAGCTTTTCCCTTGCCGATATTAATGAAGGGGCATTTTTTAAAGCTTCCAGAACGCACTGGTCCCATGTCATCTCAGCCGCGTATGCTGAAGCGGCTGTAATGATAAAAAATATCAGAAGCAAAGGCAAAAATATTTTTTTGGCCATAATGTTCCTTTCACACAAAAGTATGATACTTAACATCCTTAATTATTAGATTTCCTAACTATATCACAAAAAAAAATTCATGTAAAGTTTTTACTTGTAAAAGTTAGACGCACAGGCTCCGTGGATTGTTCCTTAAAAACAATGCATTTCAACAAAAAAATGTGCAATTAATAAAATATCAGAAGTGTCTTGATGGCTGATTTTGTATTGCCGCCGCCGTGTTTTATCCCTGTAACAACCGTATAGTACGCCCCTTTAGTCAGCCCGGCAAAATTGAAAGCCGGGACTTTAAGTATTACCGCGCCTGCGGGCACGGCTCCCAGGCTTACTTCCCTTACCTTGCGCATACCCTCTGTGTAAACAAGCAATGTCACAGAGTCCATGTCCGAAGAATAAACAGCGGCAATGTTCAGATCCTGCGATGACGGATTAATCGGATTTGGATAATATTCCCAGGCCTCAACCTGCACCGTAGCAGTCGGGGTTGCCGTCGGCGTCGCCTGGGATGTAAATGTCGGCGTAACCGTCTGCGTATCAGTTGAAGTCGCAGTGAAAGTTGGAGTATAAGTCAGCGTGGAAGTAAATGAAGGCGTGGCTGTCTGTGTTGCCGTCGGCGTAAATGAGTTTGTCATGGTGTATGAAGGAGTTGCCGTGGCTGTGTAAGACGGCGTATTGCTGACTGTTTCTGTAACAGTCTGTGTAACAGTAAATGTTGGCGAGCCCGTTGCTGACGGCGTAAAAGTATTGGGTTGTACCGTGGGCGACACTGTTTCGGTGGAAGTCTGGGTAATAGTCGCGCTTACAGAAGGGCTTGCTGTTTCTGTCGATGTCTGCGTCACTGTGGACGAATAAGTCGGAGTCGCCGAAACAGATGATGTTTCGGTATTAGTCGGAGTTACAGAATAGGTCCACGTCCCCGTAATGGTAGGCGTGGCCGTATATGTCTCCGATTCCGTTTGCGTCTGGGTTATCGTAAATGTGGAAGAATTTGTCGATGTCATTGTAAATGAAGGCGTTGCCGTCGCCGTACCGGTTTCCGTGACTGTGGGAGTCACTGTCGGCGAAACTGAAAACGTGGCGGACATTGTAAATGTAGGCGATGGTGAAGCTGTTGATGTCTCTGTAGCTGTCGGAGTAACGGTAAGCGTGTCAGTAAATGTAATCGTTTCAGTAACTGTCGGAGTAACAGACGCAGTGGCTGTATACGATCCGGTTTCGGTTATAGTAGGAGTAACAGTTGTGGTGTTTGTATTTGTGACAGTTGGCGTAAAGGTGCCCGTGGCCGCCAATGTAAAAGTCGGCGTTGCGGTGCTTGTATCCGGAGCCGTCGGGGTTTCCGTAATCGTCGGCGTTACTGTGCCGGTCGACACGGCTGTAAATGTCGGTGTTGCAGTATTTGTATTCACCGGCGTGAAAGTCGGTGTCGCCGTGGCCGTATCCGCCGCGGTAAATGTCGGCGTTGCGGTGCTTGTATCCGGAGCCGTCGGGGTTTCCGTAATCGTCGCTGTAATTGTGCCGGTTGATACGCCTGTAAAGGTCGGTGTCGCCGTGGCTGTGCCCACCGGCGTGTTGGTTTCTGTTATTGTTTCAGTAACTGTTTCGGTTACGGTGGGCGTAACTGTCGGCGAATCATCTGAAAAAACGAATACAGGCATAAAAAGAAATATAATAGCAGCATATTTAATAACCGGAATTTTAAACTTCAAAGATTTCCTCCACATTATAAAAAACCCATAATTCTTTATATTTAACTTACTCGACTTTGGCAAATTTACCTAAAACAAGTAAAATCCAACAATTCTCATTAAATTATTTTAAATTAAAAAAATGCCCTGCGGGCTTTGCCTTCGGCAGCCACGCAGGGCAGAATATTCATGCAAACAAACACTCACAAAACAAAAAAAATATTGCAAAAGGTAAAAAGGGTGGAGCACATTTCATATAATTATATAATCTTCTCCCTCCAGCAAAGCTGGATAAAAATCCAAAATGTTAATTAGTCCTCGCAAAGCGGAAGCCGATGAAGTAGAGCGTGTCATACGGGTCGCCGCCGTCACGGAAGCCCACCTGCAGGAAGCCCGCGGAATTGCCATAGCTGCCGCCCCGTACCACGCGGTTGGAGCCGCTCGCAGGTCCTGTATAATTTGTAGACGCTGTAGTAGGATAAGTTCCA
>CAZMGF010000021.1:0-38583 GCA_964565765.1 uncultured Spirochaetia bacterium | reverse complement strand
CAGGATGTCAGGTCCCCGCGCAGGGCGGCCGCTACAGGCAGCATTATAACCGCCCATTTAAGCGGGGACGCGCCTCCGCCGCTTAGTGCCGACAGTGTTATATATAAAAGCCATAGCCCGAGCTCCAGCCTGTTTGCGGCCCTGCCGCCGATGGATGTGGAATTTTTTTCAAGAAAAAATACGCATACAAAAAAAAGAATATAGAGTAATATATTGACAGCTGAAGGAAATGGGTTTTTTGTATTGACGAGGATGGTATCGCTGGCAAAAACAAGCGCCGCCACGGCATAGGCTGTTATTTTTAATCCGGAATTGCCGGAGCTCCCGGACGGGGTTTTCCCCCTGATTCCAAAATTCGCGTAATTTTTACGCTGCATGCGCTCTCTTTACTTGAATTTTTTTACCGCTTCATCCAGGCTTTTGTAATATTCAAGGATATTCGTGAAATCCAGAAGTTCAAATATTTCCATGACTTCCGGTTTCATATTTACAAGCTTCAGGTCGCCCTTGTTCTTTCTGATGTTTTTTATCTCGCTTATAAAAATACCCCAGCCCGCGCTGGAAATATAGTCAACTTCACCCAGGTCAATAATTATCCTGTAGTTTTTTGACTGGAGCATTTCGCTCATTTTTGCTTCCAGGAGCGAGGAAGTTGTGGTGTCGATAAAACCCTTGCACTGCAGTACTTTTATATTTCCCTTGTCAATTACTGATACATTGAGTCCTTCAGCCATTTTAAGAACCTCCAAACAAAAGGGTTTTTAATTCTTCCACGGTGTTTTTTTATACCCTATTGTCCCGCTAAATTTATTCTTCCACATACGGATTATATCATTTTTTATGGCAGGATAGAACAGTTTTTTTCTGAAATCTTTCATGGAAACAAAGGCCGCATCCGCAAGCACTTTATCCGGATTTGCCTCAATCTTATCCGGTATTTTCGCCTTCACAATGAAATACAGGTTCAGTATGTGCCTTTTTTTATCCGGATAAATCGTATCATGCATGAGCACAAGCTTTCCGACTTTTGTGACCTTAAGGGAGAGTTCTTCCATAAACTCGCGTTTCAGGGCCGTGTGTACATCCTCACAATATTCCACGCCTCCGCCGGGAAGAAGCCAGTATGAGCGCCCGTTTTTTTCGTGGTTGACGAGCAACAGCTCGTTAAACTTGTTAGTGAGTATCCCGGCCACCCGCACCCTGATAAACTTTTCATTTTTTGTCGTGTGTTTCATCTATTTTTTTCTCCGTATGACTTTTACCATGCCCCCTGCCCGTGTGAGGCTTTTGGAGGGCCCTGCGTCCATCTTTTAAATTTAGACGCAGCTACCCGGAAAAAGACTCATACGGGCAGGGGGGGCGTTCTAAAAAAGCTTCTCCTGCTCCGAATCTTTTTTCTTTATCTTAAAGTACTCATAAGCCTTTTCCGTGGCTTTTCTTCCGGATGGCGTTCTCTGAATGAAGCCCACCTGCATAAGGTAGGGTTCATAAACATCCTCGACAGTGTCGGGCTCCTCTGAAACCGCGGCCGCAATTGTTTCGATGCCGACCGGCCCGCCCCTGAATTTTTCCATTATAGCCGTCATTATTTTTTTATCCATGGCATCAAGCCCGAGTTCGTCGACTTCCAGCATTGTAAGGGCGCGCACCGCTGTGCTGCGGTCAATATCGCCGTCCCCTTTTACCTGCGCGTAATCGCGCACCCTTTTAAGCAGCCTGTTGGCTATCCTGGGTGTCCCGCGCGATCTTTTTGCTATCTCCGCTATGCCGTCAGTCTCGGCCTTTACCCCGAGGATTGAAGCGGAACGTTTTAAAATAAGGGCCAGTTCGTCAGTTTCATAAAAATCAACCCTGTAAGTGGCGCCGAACCTGTCGCGCAAAGGCGCGGCGATGAGCCCGGCGCGGGTTGTTGCGCCGATAAGGGTAAATTTCGGAAGATTTATCCTGAAAGTTTTCGCGGACGGCCCTTTTCCTATTACAATATCAAGGGCGTAATCCTCAAGGGCCGGATACATTATTTCTTCCACGGCCCTGTTGAGCCTGTGTATTTCGTCAATAAACAAAATATCATTTTCCTCAAGGTTGGTTATTATCGCGGCCAGGTCGCCCGCCTTTTCAATAACCGGCCCGGCCGTTACCTTGATGTTTACACCCATTTCATTGGCTATTATGTGCGCAAGGGTGGTTTTCCCCAGCCCTGGAGGGCCGTAAAATAAAATATGTTCCGGCGCCTCTTTGCGCCCTTTTGCCGCGTCAATGAGTATTTTAAGTTTTTCCTTGACCTTTTCCTGGCCGATATAATCCGAGAGGAGTTTGGGCCTTAATGTCTTCTCATCGGAAAAATCAGATACCTCGGGAACAGGGTCAACTATGCGTTCTTTTTTATTTTTTTCCATACCAATTCACCTATTTCCCCAGCCTTTTTAAAGCTTCCTTTATTATAACTTCTTTTTCCGCTTTTTCCCCGGCCGCGATTACAGCCTGCCTTAGGGCCTCCCTGGATTTCTGGTAATTAAATCCAAGCGCCAGCAGCGCCTGCAGGTATTCCTCGTCAGGGGTGAATTCTTCCTCACCATGAGCGAACATCTTGAATTTATCCTTAAGCTCGACTATCATCCTCTGCGCCTTTTTCGGCCCAAGGCCGGGCACGCGCGTCAGAGCCGCTTCATTGCCCGAAGCAATGGCTTTCCTGAGCGAATCAGGATTAATGCTTGATAATATATTTGTCCCCGCCTTCGGCCCTATTCCTTCAACCGATATAAGGGCGAGAAAAACATCCTTTTCCTCGCGGTTTGAAAACCCGTACAGCGCAACGCCGCTGTCGGAGACGCTCATATAAGTATAAACACGCGCAATACCGTTCTCCCTGCGGAGCCGGTCATAGGCCGCGGCCGTGATGGTTATCCCATACCCGGTGCCGTTTACGTTAAGAAGCAGGTATTTTTCTGTTATTTCCTCTATGGTTCCTTCAAGAAAATCAATCATTTTTTCTCCAGCCATGTTTTTCGGGCGGACATACAAGTCCGCCCCTACAGGGATTGTTTTTTCTTCTGTGATTCAGCTTTTTTCTTTATCTCCGCCATTTTAGACCCTGATGCGCAGCAGCAGGCTATCGCCAGCGCGTCCGCCACATCGTCGGGTTTCGGTGTTTCTTTTAAACCCAGCAGTGCTTTTGTCATTATCATTACCTGGTTCTTGTCCGCCATGCCGTAACCTGTCAGCGCGAGCTTTACTTCCATCGGGGAGAATTCCCTTATGGTTACTCCCGCAAGCTGGGCGCAGAGCAGTATGACTCCGCGCGCCTCGCCCACGCTCATGGCGGTTTTCACATTTTTTGAGAAAAAAAGTTTTTCAACCGCCACAATATCAGGGCTGTATTTTTTAATCGCCCTTGTAACTTCCACAAAAACCACCTCAAGCCGCTCGGCCTGGGGCCGCTCTTTATCGCTTTCAATAAGGCCGTATGATACCGCCTTGAGCGAATTTCCTTTTTTTTCAATAATTCCCAGCCCGCAGCGCGCCGTCCCCGGGTCAATTCCAAGTATAATCAATATAATTCCTCGCGTTTTATTTAATATAAATCCTCTTTACCCTGGCATTTATTCCCGTGAATATCTCATATGAAATTGTCCCGGCAGCGGCGGCCATATCCTCAACTTTTATGGCTCCGTTTTTGTCTTTGCCCAATATAAGAACCTCGTCACCTGTTTTTACTCCGGCAGGCGGTTTTACGGCAATGAGATCCATGCAGACCCTTCCTATGCACGGCGCTTTTTTCCCTTTTATCATGACGTGCCATTTATTTGTAAGCGAACGTGGAAATCCGTCGCCGTAGCCTATTGCGACTATCGCGATGGTTTCCCTGCGCTTTGCGCGGTAAAGCCCGGCGTAACTTACAGACTCCCCTTTTTCAAGGGTGAGCACATTTATTACCCTGGACTTCAGCGTCATAACAGGTTTTAAGTTAAGCGAACTTTTCAGGAACTCCGCGTCAAGCGAGCCGTATATGGCTATGCCCGGCCTGACCGCGTCAAAATATGTATCAGGATACCTTGCTGCTGCGGCCGAAGAGGCTGCGTGAAAGAACACCCCGGCGGGCGTGGACTTTTTTACCTGTAAAAGGCGGGCTGCCTGTTTTTTTGTCATAGCGTCGTTTTTCAGGTCCGCGTTGGCAAAATGTGTGTAAACACTTCTTAAATTAATGTTCTTATATTTTTTGATGAGTTTAAAAAATCCAGGCGCTTCTTCGGGTTTTATGCCGAGCCTGTTCATGCCTGTATTAATTTTAAGGTGGACGCTGATGATTTTATCCGCCGCAGCCGCCGCAAGGTTAAGAAGTTTCAGTTCATTTTCCAAAAAAACAGAGGGTTCGAGAGAATATTTTATTATATCGGCTATTTCACCCTTAAAAAATCCGCTCAGGATTATAAGGCTGACTCCGGTCAGCCCGGCGCGGCGCAGGGCAGCCCCTTCGATAACACGGGCCAGGCCGAAATTATTTATCTCAAGTTCTTCCGAAAGGTATTTGCAGCACTCGTACGCGCCGTGGCCGTACGCTCCGGCTTTTATAACCGGAATTATTTCCCTGCCGCGCGTTTTTTTTCTGATTTCAAGTATGTTGTGGCGCAGGGCGGATAAATTTATCTCCGCCCATGTTAAGAGAGATCCCCTCTCAGATAACAGCGCCATAGGAACCTTCGTCAGTATCCATTCCCGTCACTTCCTCAAAAAGGGTAAGTTCCGGAATAAATGCCACTTTCTGGCTGTCCACAGGGCCGTTCCTGTTTTTAGCTATTATGAGTTTGCAGGGTATGACTTTCCTGTCGATCCTGGCTCCCGATTCGTAAGTTTCGGTTATTGTGGCCTCTTCCCTGGCCTCCCTGTGAATGAAAATCACAAGGTCCGCATCCTGCTCTATCGCGCCTGATTCCCTGAGGTCCGAGAGCCTCGGCGGAGACATTTTGTCTGCCGCCTTTTCCCTTTTTTCAACTTCGCGGTTGAGCTGCGAAAGGGCGACTACCGGCAGGTCAAGTTCCATTGCCATGGTCTTTAAGCCGCGGGATATCTGCGATATCTGCTGTTCGCGCTGCACGCTTTCGTTTGGTTTTACAAGCTGCATATAATCTATGATGACAAGGTCAAGCTTTTTGCCTTCTTTTTTCAGGTCCGCTATTTTCGTCCTTGTTTTTGCCCTCATGTCAAAGGCGTTATTGTCGCCCGTGTCTATAAATATATTTGTCTCCGATAGGTCGCCGGCAGCGTGCATGAGGTTCGCCTTGTCCTGCGTGTCAATCCTCCCCATCCTGATCTTCTGCAGCGGAACCTTCGAGCCCACCGCGAGCATCCTTCTTATGAGGTCATTCGCGCTCATTTCAAAGGAGAATATAAGCACATTTTTTTTCTGCTTTACCGCCAGCCTGTAGGCTATGTTTATGGCCAGGGAAGTTTTTCCAAGCGACGGCCTCGCGGCTATTATTATCAATTCGCCTTTTTTGAATCCTGCCGTGCAGTCGTCTATTTTCCTAAAACCCGTCGCCAGCCCGGTAATGGCCTCCGGGTTTTTGGAGCGTTCCTCTATCTGTTCGAATACCTTGCTGACCTCTTCGCTTACCTCGCTGAAGGAATTAAGCTGTTTGCGCTCCGATACCTTAAAAAGCATCTCATCCGCGCTCTCCAGTATCTGGTTTGTGGACATGGATTCGCTGTAAGCCGCTTCCACAATGGCGGCGGACATGTCTATCATGTCCCTCATCATGGCCTTATCCCTGACTATGTCGGCGTAGTCGCCGGCGTGTTTTGAAGTCGGGACAGCGTCAGGCAGGGACGAAACATATGAGGCGCCGCCGGATTCTTCCAGCTGGGCGCGCGTATTTAAAACCTCTATAACCGTAAGCGAGTCTATGGCCCTGTTATCTTCCCAGAGCTGCTCCATGGCCGAGAATATAAGGCGGTGGCGCGGCTCATAAAAATCCCTCGCCGAAACTTTCGCCTTTACGCCGTCAAATTCCGACCTGTTTAAAAGTACGGAGCCCAACATGGACTGCTCCGCCTCTATATTGTGCGGAGGCACTTTCCCCGCGGCCTTTACCTTGAAAGCTTCCAGCCTGTTGTCCTGCGTTTTTTTTAATGCCATTATTTATCCTTTATCACCCATACTTTTATCTTTGTCTCAATGCCGTGCTTGAATTTGACCGTTACCGTCCTTAATCCGAGTTCTTTTATGTGCCCTTCCATAACTATTGACTGTTTGTCAAGCTCAAAGCCGGCTTTTTTCAGCTCATCGGCGATATCGGCTTCCGTTACGGAGCCGAAAAGCTTGTCGTCATCCGACGCCTTTTTCTTTATGGTAATTTCAACGCCGTCAAGTTTTGTCGCGAGCTGCCTGAAATACTTATCCTCGTCTTTCGCCTTTTCTTCCTTACGTGATTCCTTAAGCTGGACATCCTTTACCGCGCCGGCTGTGGCAGGAACGGCTTTTTTTGACGGAAAAAGAAAATTACGCGCGTAGCCTTCCGAAACTTTTACGATGTCTCCGGCCCTGCCGATGCCTTTTACATTCTCTTTTAAAATTACTTCCATTGGTAACCTTCCTTTTGGATCTTCCTGAAATTAAACCAGGTGTCAAAAATCCCCAGTATGATTATAATCAGTATAACAGCCGGGAATACAACCGCCGCGAATATTATAAATAAATATGTGATTATGCGGAAGAAGCCCGGTGCCTTGAATTTTTTCAGATAAAAACTGACAATCGCGGTTCCTATCACCATATAAAAATTCGCCGCCACCATGAGAACGTTTATGGCCGCGTAATAAATCCATTTGAAGGGTATGATATTGTTGCCGATGACCGCCAGGGCCGATATGATAAGAATCCATATGGCAACTTCGTTTAAGTGCCATAATTCAAAGGAAGGTATCTCGTTTTTTATTCCGTAACGCTGGTACGCAAATAGCCTCACAACGAAATAATTAAGAAACGCCATGAAAACCACGGAAAGAAACATAAAGCCAGGCAGCATTTTTATAAAGAAAAGGTCGTACATCTGCCTGAAACTCTGGATATCCTGGGCCGACGCTCCGGCCTTTTTCAGTTCAAAAACAAAGGCGTCGCTCTGGCTGTTAAACTGGGCTATCATGACGGTTCCCATATCCTGGCCCGGAGAGCTTCTTGACATCAGGTAAATGCCCCCGAAAATAACCGTGAAATAAATAACAGCGGCGCCGATCAGCGCCGGCCATTTCACATTTTTTCTGATTAGCATCAGAAGGATTACATCCAGGACCCCGAAAAATACCAGAAGTATTACAAAACTGAAAATAAATGAGATAATATTTTCCGGCATTGTTTTGCCTTCTTATTTAAGTATTAATAACAAAAACAAAAAAAATTATTCGGCTAAAAACGGAAGTATGGCCGCTTCCCTTGCCTTGCGTATCGAGCGGGTTACCATCCTCTGGTGCTTCGCGCAATTTCCCGTCACGCGCCTGGGAATAATCTTACCCCTCTCGGTGATAAAATTCTTCAGGTAATCCTCGTCTTTATAATCCAGGGCCTTGATCCTGGCTGTGCAGAGTTTGCACCTTTTTTTCCTTATCCTTTTGAATCCAAAGCCTTTTCCGCGTCCTTCGCCTTTATTCTGCATTTATGGAGCCTCCGGTAATATTGAATAAATTTTTTTATATTTAAAACGGCTGGTCGTCAGCCGCCGGCGCTTCAGGTAATCCCTCGTCCGCCGGGGCGTCCTGCGCAGCCTCGCCCTCTTTCTTTTTCTTGTCCAGGAACTGAACCCTTTCGGCCACTACTTCAAGGACGTTCTTTTTTTCCCCGCCCTCGGCTTCCCACGACCTGTACTGGAGCCTTCCCTCAACAAAAACTGAAGAGCCTTTTTTCAGGAAAGTGTGGCAGCTTTCAGCCTGCTTGCCCCACACAACCACGGTCACGTAGCATACTTCCTCTTTTTTCTCGCCAGACTGGGTGGTGTAGGTCCTGTTGACCGCAAGCCTGGCGTTCGTGACAGGCTGCCCGTTCTTGCCGTATTTTATCTCAAGGTCCCTTGTAAGGTTGCCCATCAGGAATACTTTGTTCAAATTAGCCACAAAAGCCCTCCATTACCATCTTTGAAACAAAAATAATTTATGCGCCGGTTTCTTTGGGCGCTGTTTCAGTCATTGAATCAGCCGCCGGTGCGGTTCCCGCCGCTGGGACTGCCGCCGAAGCCGGAGCAGGAATAACAGCAGGAGCGGCTGCCGGCGCCGCGCCTTCAACGCGCGGAGCTTCTTTCCTTTTCCTGATTTTATCGGGTTCCTTGATGGTTTCCGCGAAATTGGCTATGGTAAACCTGTTTATCCCCTCGATGAGCCTTATCCTGTCTTTTATCTCGTTGACCTTAAGGGAGTCGGCGGAAAATTTCATGTAAAGGCGGAAAGCCTCGCGGGATTTCTTCACTATGAAAGGCAGGCGCCTTTTCTCGGGCCTTCTCTCCTCTGTGATGTCTCCCTTTCCTTCGGCTATGTAGGTTTTTATCTTATTGATGACAGCATCCTGCTCAGCCTCTGAAAGCGTGGGTTTCAAAAAAATGATACAATCGTACGTTTTCCTCATAAATCTGGATCTCCTTTCAGTTTAAAGGCCTAATAATTAAGCCTTATTTCCCGCTATAATCACTTTTACGGACAGCAATATCCCGCCGCAAAAAACCATAACGAACCCAAAGATTAACATAAGTATTATATTTTGGCAAGCATTTTTTGCGTTTTGACTTTTATGGTTTTATCCCCTATACTGTCTTAATCAACCGGCACAGGTGCAGGCATGGAATTAAACAAAGGTTTTCTTGATAAATTCAGGGTACAGGGGCCGAAAAAAGAGGCCAAAAAAGGGTACAGAGAGCTTCCCGGCGAAGTTATTTCCCGGGATAATATGCGCTGCCTTGTCACAACCAATTCCCGCGAATTCAAATCTTTTGCCCTGCCCGAAGAGGCTTATTTCAGGAAGGAATACAATTCAACACTGGAACTTCTCTACGGGGTAAGGGACAAAAAAACCATGAAGATGGCCGCCCTTGGCATAAATGACCTTGGCACCGCCTCTAAACACAAGGCCTTCAGCAAAGAAGCCGCCCAACTTTTAAGGGCCCTTGACAACGGTATGTCCGGAGCAAAGCATGTCCTTTCAGAGCGCCTCTCACAGTCCCACCGCCTTTTTTTTCTGCTGACCTCCTATTTTAAGCCCGAGGAACTGCTCTTTGTCGATATTGAGACAAAATCCCTTTTCTTTGAAACCTCCATAATTGAAATAGGCGCCGGATATTTTGAGGGAAATAAATTTACGGTAAAGCAGTTCACTGCCCTCAATGACTCCTCTGAATACGCGGTACTGGAGGAATTCGCAGGACTCCTGCCCGGTAAAAAAGCCTTTGTCACATTTAACGGCCGCACTTTTGACATCCCTTTCATCAGCGGAAGGATGTCATATTACGGAGGCCCCGATACTCCCTGCGATATCACGCAAATGCACAACTTTGATATCCTCCATTTTTCAAGGTGCTGCTACAGGCGCGAGTTTGATTCATACAGCTTAAAGGCAATGGAGGCGCAGGTGCTCGGCAAGGAACGCGAGGGCGATATTGACGGCGCGGAAGTTCAGGTCTATTTTGAAAATTTCGTTAATACACAAAATCCGGAATATATTGAGCCTATCATCTACCACAACCGTGAGGACATTTACGCCATGGTCCAGATAATGGAAAGGCTTTTTGACAGATGGATAAAATAGAAAAACTTATATCTTCGGTAAAGAATGAAAAGTTCTACAACGGCCAGATTCTCGGCGTCATTAAGGTTCCAAAAACATACGCGCGTTTTTCCGAAAGCATTGATTTCTCCCCCGCAATCGGAAAATATCTAAAATCACAGGGTATAAAGGGCCTTTATTCCCACCAGGCGCAGGCAGTCTCGCTCATCAGAAATGGAAAGAACGTTATAATAACAACTCCCACCGCGTCCGGGAAAACCCTTGGCTTCAATATACCTGTTCTTGAGAGGATAGAAAAGGAAAGCAACACCAGGGCGCTTTACATATATCCCGCGAAGGCTCTTTCAAACGACCAGCTTAACGTGCTTAATGAAATGAAAAACTCCTCGGGCATTTCCCTTGAATGCGGCATATATGACGGCGACACCGAGTCCGGGCTGAAAAAATACCTCAGGGAAAATGCCAATATAATAATCACAAACCCATATGAGCTCCACCAGGTTCTTGCATACCACCCAAAATGGAAAAAATTCTATTCCAATTTAAAATATATAGTTATAGACGAGGCGCACAGGTATAAAGGAATCTTCGGTTCAAACATCGCCTTTCTGCTGCGCCGCTTAAAGAGGATATTGAAAATTCACGGGGCCGCCCCGCAATTTATATCCTCCACAGCCTCGATTGCAAACCCGGTTGAATTCATGGAAAAACTCACCGGAGAAAAATTTGAGGCCGTTTCGGAAAACGGAGCCCCGTCCGGAGAAAAACATCTCACGCTATGGGATCCTTCCTTTTTTCCGGAAAAATCCGTAAACACCCAGACCAAAGACCTGCTTTTATACGCGGCAAAAAATGATTTTCAGACACTGGTTTTTGTATCTTCCCGCCGCCTCTCCGAGCTTATCCGGAAATGGTCCAACCAGGAAGACTCTTCCGTTGAAATACTTTCATACCGGGCCGGATATTCCGCGGAAATGAGAAGGGATATTGAGGGCAAACTTAAATCCGGGGCTATAAAAGGGGTGGTCTCCACAAACGCCCTTGAGCTCGGAATCGACATCGGCATGCTTGATGTGATAATAATATCGGGCTATCCCGGCACAATTTCTTCTTTCTGGCAGCAGGCCGGCCGCGCCGGAAGAAAGATGCAGGATTCGGCTGTCTTCTTTCTCCCACAGGAGGATGCGCTTCAAAAATACATATTAAAACATCCGGAAATACTCCTGTCTCAAAAATTCGAGAATGCCATCATATCAATTGACAACCCGAACATCATTGCCGGCCATGTGCTCTGCGCCATATCAGAGGCGCCGGCCGAAGACGCAAAAATATTTGATGATATTGAAACCGGGCCGTTCGTTGAAACCCTCATAGACCAGGGTGTAGTGACAAAAACGCCGCGCGGGCTTGTTTACGCAGGTTCAAAAAGGCCGCAGGATGTAGTCGGGCTCGACGACATCGGCGGCGGTTCCATAAAGATAAAGGTTGACGGCAGGATACTTGAGGAAATAACCGTCACGCGCGCATATGACGAGGCCCATAAAGGAGCGGTGCACATTTTTAACGGCGAAACTTATGTTATAAAAGAGCTCAACCTCGAAGAAGGCTGCGCTATTGCGGTAAAAGAGGAAGTGGACCATTACACCGACACAATGAAGGACGAGGATGTAAAAATATTGAAGGTAAAGAAAACAAAGCGTTTCGGCAGTTTTGATCTCAGTTTCGGCGATGTCTCTGTCACCGAAACCTACAAAGCTTACAGGACAAAAAAATCAGGCAAAGTTATTTCCACCGACCCGCTGCTGCTGCCTCCGCTTACTTTTGCCACCGAGGCTCTCTGGGTTACCCTTGACCATTCGATAAACCAGGCGGTAAAAAATGATCCCGGACTTGATTTTGACGGCGCGATCCACGCCGCCGAACACGCGCTTATCGCCCTGTCGCCGCTGTGGGCAATGTGCGACCGCAACGACATCGGGGGAAGGTCCTATCCTGTTTACGAGGATGGAAATTCGAGTATATTTATTTATGACGGCTACAGCGGCGGTATCGGGATAGCGGAAAAACTTTTTGATATTTTCCCTTCGCTCGTTTCCAACACTATCGCGCTTGTCTCCGGATGCGAATGCGAGAACGGCTGCCCGTACTGCGTATATTCCCCGAAATGCGGAAACGCCAATAATCCGATAGATAAAAGGGGGGCAATAGTTTTGCTTAAAGAGCTTATATGAAATTTAAAAGTTAAAACTCAAAACCAAGAATTACAACTATTAACCCTTAAAATTAAATGCAATTCTGTTATATATATAATTGCTTTTAATTTCCGTGTTTTAAATTGCACTTTTTGGTTTTGACTTTTAAATTTTAAATTTATCAAATCATATATCTTGCGATAGACATCCCCGTTGCCAGGAGTAATGACAGGAAAAGATATATATATACGGCGTAGCGCACATCGGAAAACATCTCGAACCTGAATTTGAGCCTTGCGTTTAATACCTTGTCCAGGAATACGGGTATCAGCGCCACCAGCAGCGTGCCGCTTGCCGCGAAAATTATCCATGTCTTGAATATTTCCAGCTGCAGCCCCGGATCCATTTCCGGCATAAGCGGATAAATTACGAACACGCAAAGGCTAATAAGGCCGGCCGTGCACAGCGGCAATATAAGGAAAAGATAGAGGCGCCTTAACAGTTTTTTATTTGATTTTTTTGAGTCAACTATTGAATCGGCGGAACCCGACCTTGTAAGCACCTTGTACTGCTTGAGAAATATATTCGTGGCCCAGACTTCAAACCTTATAAATGTGCCGGAAACCTCGCGCCATATGTAAAAAGCGTAAACAAGGGCCCATATGGCAAGCCACAGATATTCCCTGTTTATTATGGCGGAATGGATAAAAATTACGGTGGCGATAGAGACGCAGAATGCGAGGACCGTGTCGACCTGGGTCAGATAAACAGAGAGTTTTTCGCAGTAGCGGTAAAATACATACTGGCTCATTATGTCCTCAAGTTCCTGTTTCTGTTTGGCAAGGGTTTTTACCAGCATTTCATCCTGGCCGTAAATAGCGGCATCTTCGGTATAGCGGTCTATCCTTTCCGTTATCCTGTCGTAATATCCCCAGAACCCGTCCTTTAAATGGTCGAATACACCCATTATTATTTCATATATCATAAGGAACATGAGCCACAACAAAAAGAAATATACGGCCAAGCGCTACACCCGCCTTTTAACTTTTTACCATGATATTTATTTGCACGGTACGTCGTACAACGAGCGCAGGTAATTTACGGCCTTTTCCCTTTCCTGCTTTGTAGATTTTTCCATATAGCACACCGCCACCGCGACCGTGCCTATCCCGTGGCAGCCTTTTGTCCAGCAGACCATATTTTTGGATGTTGTGGCGTGAGTGCGCACCGTTTCCGATTCCTGCACGTCAAGCAGGTAAAACCTCGCGTCAACTTTGATATCCTTACAGAGCACAATATAAACTCCGGCCTTTTCAAACATCTGCCTGGCAGACTGATACGGCCCCTCAAAATCATAAGTCCCGAATTTTATGCTCATTTAACCCCGCTTTTTAAGGCGCTGTATCTGCGCCTTATTTTACTTTTCCCCTTAAAAATATCGCCATCCTGGAATCGGTCGTTTTCATATGTATAAGGAACCAGTCCGCCACCTTTTTGCTCGCCGCGTATACGTCTTTTTTATCCGAACGTCCGCCGGAAAAGTTCTCCCTGACTTCCGCCATGTCCGCCAGTATTTTATCGTGATTTTTTTTATGGTCGGCGTATTCGGGGTACATGTAAAGCGTCATATAGCCCTCTTCTGTCTTGAAGTGTTCGTCAGAATATACCTCGAAATATTTTATTGCCTCTTCTATTTCTTCCATCCCTTTATCCGCTTCCACCGCGCCGGCAATGTCATTTAATTTTCTGACCATTTTTCTGTGCTGTACGTCTATCTCTCCGATGCCGACCGACAGGTCCGGGGTCCATTCCAGGTACATTTTATTCTCCTCTTGTTCTATTCTTCCTTGAATTTTTTTATGAGCCTGTAGCCCGTAAACGGCATGTCCGATACTTCCACGGACGAAACCTGATAACCGTTTTTTACGTCATCATTAAGTGTTATTTTCTGGTATGTCTGGCCGCCTTCGCTTATCGCCGTATAAAAAATGGTAATATCCCTGGAGCCGCCCTCGGTAAAATATGAATCCGCCCTGGTGCCCTCAAACTTCCCGTATTTTGTCAGGAATAATTGCGCGGTTTTTACAAGTTTTTCCTCGCCAAAATTATCCTTAAAAAATTTATCCGTCATTAGATAGGCCCTGTCATAATCGCGCGAAGCGTATAAAAGGCTTAAGAATTCATCGGCTGTTTCACGGGCCTTGGCCGGGTTATGAAAGTAAATAATGCCGCAACCGGCCGTTAAAATTATCAGCGCTGCCGCAATGAAGGCGCGCCTCACTGGCCGGACCAAATATCCCTCTTAAGCTTATCTTTTCCCTTGCCGGCTATTATCCACATTTTTCCCTGATATTGCACTGCCGCAGCTCCGCTCCTGCCCCCAAAATCCGCCTTGGCTGTGGTTGATACCCAGTAATAACCGTTGACGCTCCACCATATTTCAGGGGGATATTCACCCGCTGCGTTTTCCCCTCCTGTTACCCAAATCCTGTCTTTATATACGAATGCGTCAAAATTCCTGCGCGGCGAAAATCCCGCGGTCGGCGTCACCTGTTTCCAGTCAACGCCGTTTTCAGAGGACCATACGTCGTTTACGAGTGTGCTGTTCTGAAGCGTGCCCCCGAGTATCCATAATTTCCCGGCAAAATTCAGCAGCTTATGCCCGGACCTGGGGGCAAACCCCTTGTCGCCGTTGTCCTTTAATTTTACCCATGTTTTGGCATCCTTAAGGTTCAGGGACCATATGTCGTTGAATGACGCCTTATCGTCCGCGCCGCCGGCAATAATAAGGGCATCCTTCCATATTGTACTTCCCGCGGATGCCCTTGCGGTATAGGTAGAGAGCGCCGGAACTGCCGTAAGAGTAACCCCGCTTATGCACCATGTGTCGTTATAGAATATATTCTTCCCGGCTCCGCCGGTAATGTAAATTTTATCATTATAAGATTCAGTGTTGAAAAGTTCCCTTGCTGCGGGCATTGCTTTTGCCGTAAGGCTCACCCAGCTTTCGCAGTCCTGCGTGTACCATATATCGCTTACGCATCCGGAAATATCCCTGCCAGCGATGACATAAAGGCTGCCGCCGCCGGCCGCCGCCCCAAAATTCATACGCGGGGTAAAATCACAGTATCTCTCCCCGATGGCAAATGTTTTCATTTCCGGCGTGGCAGTGGGAGTGGGATAAAGGTCTGAAGGCGATGTGGCCGCGGCCGGTGAGCCGGCCTTGCTGCATCCCCATACTGTGACTAATACCGCTATAATGGCAATAATGTCTTTTTTCATTGTGGTTTATTATATATTGGCGGAAAGGATTTGTCAAAATGTATTGCTTGCCCGGTAATACTGTTTATCCTACTCGAATCTGAAGCCCTGCTCTTTCATAAGGCTCACGGTTATATCCACTACCTCGGCGTCATAGAGCCTTCCCCTGCCGGCTGATATTTCATCAAGCGCTTTGTCTATTCCAAAAGCCGGGCGGTATGGCCTGGCGAAAGTAATCGCCTCAACAACGTCGGCAACGCTTATAATCCTGGATTCAAGATATATTCTCTCGTCTTTCAGGCCGTATGGATAGCCCGACCCGTCAAGCCTTTCGTGGTGCTGCAGTATTATATCGGCTATGGGCCACGGGAAATCAATGGTTTTTAAAACTTCATATCCAGCCTCGGGATGCTGCTTGATGATATCATATTCGTCGGCGGTGAGCGGGCCCGCTTTGTTTAAAATGGAGCCGGAAACGAAAATTTTTCCTATGTCATGTATAAGCGCCGAAATATAAACACAGTTAATCTGCTCCGGCGGGAGCCCCATCTGCGCCGCAATCGCGCGCGCCAGCTGGGCCGTCCTGTGCTGGTGGCCCACGGTATAAAGATCCTTTTTTTCAACCAGTTTTTCCATAGCGTTTATAATGCCGTCCATTACTTTTTTGACGGCGTTAAAACTCTGGCTCAGGTCCTCTTCCATTTTTTTCCTTTTTGTTATATCCCTTACCACCGCTATTAAATATTCCTTGCCCGAGATCATATCCTTTTTAAGGCTGACTTCAACCCACTGGTCCGCCCCCTTCACCCTGTCAGAGCACTCAAAAATATGGATATTATCATGGCTCAAAGAGCCGTTGTTCTTTGATAAAATATCCTCAATCGCGGCGTCTTCTTTCGGGGAAATAAAGAGCCTTAACCCCTTTTCCTTGAGAATTTCAAAAGAGCATCCCTTCATCTCGTACGCTTTTTTATTGGCGTCCACAATATCCCCGGTCTCCGGGTCGACTATTATAATTCCGTCATTTACAGCGTTAAAGATTGCGCGGTAATTTTCCTCTGTTTTTTTGAGCCTCACTTCGGTGAGCCTGCTTTTGCTGATATCGTGCATCATATTAAGGACGGCTGAAGGCTTTTTGTTTTCCCCCATTATCACCGAGCTGTTTATCTCGGCCGTAAAACGCGTCCCGTCGGCTCGCAGCATTGTGTATTCCATGCGGCTCAAAAAGCCTTCCTTAATTACCCTTTTTAAATTAAGCAGCGCTTCCTGCCTGCATTCAGGTGATATGAAAATAATGGAACTTTTTCCCTTAAGTAGCCTGGAATCCTCAACCCCGAAAAGGGCCGCCGCGTGCTCCGATGCGAATACAATATTGGAGTCAAGATCGGTTATTTCAATGGCATCGCCGGTTGTAATAAGAAGTTTTTCATAGAATTCCATGGAGTTTTTTACGGAAAAAGCGGACGGCCTCTGGATTTTTTTGTTTTTAGCCGGTTTTTTTGACCTTTTAATTATTTTTCTTTTTTTCATTTCACATTCCAGCAGCCGTTAAAAACGGTTTTTTTGTGAAGGCTATTTTCACTTTTATTATAAAGAATTTTTCCGGCAATGTAAAGTATTATGTTAAGTGTGTCTTTCTCATGGGGCCGCTTTATCCTATGGTTACAAAATTTCTTCCCTCATTTTTACTGCTGTACATCAGAATGTCGGACCTCTTTACAATAGCAGCCGCGTCATCGCCGCGTTTTGCCATGGTTGCGCCCACCGATATGGTCACATTAAATTCCCCGCTGCCTGAATTAATATGCGAATTTGCCACAAGCTTCCTGAGTTTTTCGGCTATGGCGTACAGGGCCTTATTGTCCACATTTGATATAGTGGCCACAAATTCCTCGCCGCCCCATCTTCCCACAAAATCCTCTTCCCTGAGATTATTAAGGATTGTCCTTGCCACAACTTTCAGGGTCCTGTCGCCTATGTCATGGCCGTATGTGTCGTTTACATCTTTGAACTTGTCAATGTCAATAAAAAGCAGCCCGAATTCGCCTGCCCATGCGTACCTGTCCATTTCTTCAAGCTTCGCCCCTATTTTTATCTCGCTGTAGCGCCTGTTTCCGACGCCCGTGAGTTCGTCAATAAAAGCAAGTTTTTCCAGTTTTTCTATTTTCTGAAAAGCGCTTACCTTCGCGGAATTGTCGGAAAACATCTCTATAGCGCCTATTACTTTTCCTTCAGTGTCCTTGACCGGGGATATCCTTGTCACGACCGGCACCCTGTAGCCTTCCTTATGTTTTAAAAACACCTGCTCTTCCACGAGCCTTTTTTCTTTCATGGCCCTGACAGCAGGGCATGTGTCTGTTTTGCAGAGGGATTCCCCTTTTTCATTGGTGTGCATAAGGATGTTGTTCCAGCAGTGGCTGCCTATAACTTCCGCGGCTTTATAGCCGGTAATTTTCTCGGCCGCCGTGTTCCAGTAGGTTATTTTTCTTTCCCAGTCGCAGAAATATATACCCTCGTACATATTGTCCATTATGTACTTGAAAAAATCATCGCTGTAATACTGTTTTTTATCTTTTTCTTCCATACTCACCGGGCCTTTTATTGAAGTATACAACAAATAAAGCAAAGGTTCAACGCCGGACATTTAAGCGCCATGCCTATCCGGCGCTTTGCGGCCCGCCGGCTATCGCGTCCCTGCAATATAGGCAATCAACGGCAGCGCATCTTGTTATTTCCGGTTTTAACTGAATTATCCGCGCGGCAAGCACGAGCGCCTTTCTGGCATGTATGGCGCGCCATTGGCTTTCCCCGCATCTGATGGCCCTTTCCATCGGCCTGAAATACTGGTTAAATGATATAAAGCCGTCGGAACATCCCCCGCTTTCACATTCAATGACTCCGCCGCCCGCGGCAGGGGAACATCTCCTGAACATATTCCTTCCCGCCATCTGCTCGGCAAGATGCAGCAGGGTGAGTTTGTTTAATTCCACACCGGCAAGAAGCACATATCCCTCAAAAAGAGCAAGCTCCCTCAACGGCGCGTAAACATCCATCGGTTGCTGTCCGGATATTATTTCCGCGGCAAAAGGGCCTGCCGCCGTAAACGAGCATAGCGGATGGTTTCCCCTGACCCGGCCCTTCCTTTTAAGAAGTTCCGCGGGGATTGCCCCCATGTTCGCGTCAATTTCATCCGACGCAGTGGAATATGTTTTTCCGTTGCCGTATTCTTTCCACGGAAAATCGGAATAATTAATGCCGTTTTGCGGCGGCCTTAATCCCGCCGGCGGCTCTGTCATGAACGCCCCGAAAGAAAATGTCGGGGCCATGATGGTGCATCCGTTTTCAAGAAAAGCGTCGATTACGTCCGCGGCGCCGTTTTTTATCCTCCCGAAGGACCTCATTGAAGCGTGGACGCAGACCGTTTTTCCCGCAAGTCCGGAGGATTTTACGCAGTGGCCGATCTCTTTTTTTGATATTTCCATATTATTTCCCGCCGGCGCGTTTCAAAAAAGATTTTTCCCTCATACCGGCCCTTTTAATTATATTTTCCTTTGAAAGCTCTTTTAAAGCGTCAAGCCCCACCCAGCGCGCGGTTTTGTCTTTTGAAACTGAAAGTTCCTTTGCCAGATTAAGCGCCTGTTTATAATACCTTGTGCCGCTTTTACCAATGTTGCGCAGGGCCCAGTTTACGGCTTTTTTTACAAAATTTCTCCGGTCGGAAGCGTTCTTCTTTATGGCAGAAAGCATTTTTTCAACGTCATTATCGGTTATTCCCAGCCTGAACCAGGCGAGCACCGCCATCATTGTAAATCCTGCGCGTTTTATGAATTCCCCTTCCCGGCCGGCCCATTCAATTGATTTTTTTACGGCGCTATCCGTCCTGGAAAAAAGGTTGTCGCAGACCTGGTCGCAGATATCCCAGGAATCAAAGTCATTAACCCATTCCTCCATCTGGGAGTCCGCCACCTTATCCTTTTCGTCTATCATTGAAGCCATAATCCTGGCTTCATGTATTCCGGTTTTCCACAACAAAAGCGCTGTTTCATGGCACGCCCCTGTTTCTTTTGCGAAGGCGCGCAGTTCAGGAATGGCTATGCCCAGAGCATTGCCGGTTTTTATGCCGAAGAGTCCCATTTTGGATTTGTTTTTCTTTGAGCCCATGGAATCAAGCTTTTTGAGGATATTGTTTATATTCAAGCGGCACCGCTTTTTTTATTTTATGGGGATTAGAATATGAAAAGAAGATCCTTTGTTCTCGCCTTCGGACTGTACAAATATTACGCCTCCGTGGGCGGCCGCGATATTTTTCGCTATTACAAGCCCCAGGCCGACTCCCGCGTGGCTCTCAATTTTTTTCTGACCCGGAGCGAAGAAAAGGTCAAAAATTTTTTCCTTTTCATCCGGCTGTATCCCCGCGCCGCTGTCCTTTACAGATATCAAAACGCAATCCACTGAAGCGGAAAGCCCGCGCGCGTATTCCGGGGCGCCCTGCAGGCCGCCGGACGCGGGCGCCGCGGAGACGGTTATAGTCGAATTTTCGGGGGAAAATTTTATGGAATTTATTATAAGGTTCATAAGAGCCTGCGAAATCCTGTGCGGATCCGCGTTTACGGGAATAAGCCCGACGCCCTGCTCGGCCTTTATTATTATCGACTTTTCCCTGGCAAGCCCCGACAAATCGCCTACGTTCCTGTTTATTATATCAGTGATGGAGCATTCTTTTTTCACCACGGTAAAGCTTCCGGATTCAATTTCCGACACATCAATAAGGTCGTCCAGCAGAGAAAATATCTTCTGGGTGTTGTTTTTTACTATCTCGATAAATCCCTCATCCCCGCCTGTCCCCGCGAAAGAAGCCGCGCTTTTTATGGCCGTGGCCGGGATAAGAAGTTCGTGAAAAACCATAAGGATGAAATTATATTTTACGCTGTCGAGTTCTTTAAGTTCCGCCTGTTTTATTTCAAGCTGCCGTACAAGCCTGAAACGCTCTATGGCGTATATAATCGAGCGCTTTAAAAGGTCGGCGTCCGTGCGCCCCTTAAGAAGGTAATCCTGCGCCCCTTCTTTAAGGGATTTAATGGCCGTCATCTCATCATCCATGCCGGTCAATATGACTATGGGCACCTGCTTTGCCTTGTCCCTCACGCGGTTCAGCGTGTAAATGCCGTTGGAATCTCCCAGGCTTAAGTCAAGCAGTATCACGTCCGGTACGTCCTTTTCTATCTCCTTTAATCCGTTCAGGAGAGAATCGGCGACACTGAGATAAAACGGGGAATCCCTTACCTCGGACAATATTTCCCATATAAGCCTGACATCTCCGGGGTTGTCCTCAATCAAAAGGACCTTAATATGATTCTTGCCCATGTCCCCTCATTTATTCTTTGATGTTTTTATTATGGTGAACCAAAAATCCTCAATTGACTGTATTGTAACAACGAATTTATCCAGATCAATGGGTTTTGTTATGTAACAATTTGCGTGATTTTTATAGGCGTTGGCGATATCTTCGGCGGAATTGGACGAAGTCAGTACAATGACCGGTATCGATTTTAGCGAATCGTCCCCTTTTATTTCCTTTAATACCTCAATTCCGTCTTTTCTGGGAAGCTTCAGGTCCAGAAGTATAATATCCGGCGTTACCGCGGTTTTATAATTCTCCCTTTTCAGCAGGTAATTGACGGCTTCTTCCCCGTCTTTTACCACATTAATATTATAATCCTTGCGCCCTTCCTTTAATGTTTCTACAATAAGGCGAATATCCCCCGGATTGTCTTCTACCAGAAGGACCTCTAACAAGACTGAAGCGCCTGGAAACATCTTTTTCTCCTTATATTTTATACATTTAATATATAACAAAAAAACAAAAATATCAATCCAAAAGCCCCGCCCCTTACGCAGGCGGGAGCTTTACAATGGCCAGCCAGAAATTTTCAATGGACATTACTATCTTTATGAATTCATCCAGCCCGACAGGTTTTGTCACAAAACAGTTCGCGTGCAGGTCATATGATTTCATTATATCTTTTTCGGAATCAGATGTGGAAAGAATAACGACCGGTATGCGTTTTAAATCCGGGTCCTGCCTGAGTTCCTCCAGCACCTCAAAACCGTTTTTCCGCGGAAGGTTCAGGTCTAACAGTATGACATCCGGTTTTTCCGCCGACGCGTACTCCCCTGTTTTCTTGAGCATTGCCATGGCCTCCATGCCGTCCCTTGCAACGCTCAGATTATTGGCCACCTTAAAATCCTTAAAAGTTTCCCTGATGAGCCTTACATCCGCCGGATTGTCCTCAACAAGAAGTATTTCCACACGGTCGGTGCCTGTTATCGTCATATCCATTTTTTCCTCCTGTATCACTTGTTTTTAACGTCCGGTATAAAAAAATAAAAATCCGCGCCTTCGCCTTCCTTTGATTCCAGCCAGATTGAGCCTCCGAACGACTCCACTATCTTTTTGCATATGGCAAGCCCTATCCCGGTTCCGGGGTATTCACCCTTGCCGTGGAGGCGCTGAAATATTACAAATATTTTTTCGTAGTACTGGCTGTCGATTCCGATGCCATGGTCGGAAAACTTGAACGTCCACCCGCCGGGTTTTCTTTCCGCGGTAATAATTATTTCCGGCGCTTCCCCTTTTTTCGCGAATTTCACCGAATTGCTGATAAGATTCTGGGCCAGCTGAACCAGTTGTGTCATGTCGGCCATAATGCTCGGCAGTCCGGAAAAACTTACCGACGCATTAGTTTCCGCAATCACGGTTTCCATGTTTTTCATAACAGTACTGATGACGTCATCCATAGCCACCAGTGTATATTCTTTTTTATGTGTCCCCAGCCTTGAATAAGCCAGGAGATCCCTTATAAGCTGCTGCATCCTGCCCGCGCCTTCCACGGTAAACGCTATAAAATCATCAGCGTCGCTGCCAAGCTTACCCTCATAACGTTTTTTCAACAACTGCACATAGCTTGAAATTACCCGCAAAGGCTCCTGCAGGTCATGGGAGGCGACATAAGCGAACTGTTCAAGTTCCGCGTTGGACCTCTCCAGTTCATTTATGGTGCTGCGCAGCTTTTCTTCGGTATCTTTAAGGTTTGATATATCCGCCTGGGTGATAAAATCAGCCTGCCGCCCCTCGTATAATATGGACCTGACGTAAACGTCTATCCATTTTATCTTTCCGTCCCCGCTTTTCATTCTGAACTGATAATTTTTCTGCTGGTCGCCCGGTATTTTTTTCCTGTCCCGGCTTCCATTTTTCAGCATTAAAGCGTCTTCATTTTCAACACGTGAGTAAAAATCATCATAGCTCCACGATTCTATTGATTCCTTGCTGTAGCCGTATATTCCGGCAAACGCGTCATTTGAATATTTTACCCTTCCGTCCTGCAGGATGGCTATACCCAGCAGTGATTGTTCCGAAAGCGATTTGAATTTGTCGCCCGATTCCTTCAGTTCCGTCTCATATTTTTTCCTTTCGCTTATGTCCTTCATAACCCCTATCATTTTATAGGCCTCTCCCCGCTCGTCCGCCAGGAACATGCCTTCGTCTTCCATATAAATATAACCGTTGCTTTTGGTCCTGAACCTGTATTCGGATTTGTATTTTCCGCACTGCTTTCTGGCAGATTCCAGCAGCTCCACCTCCCGCGGCCTGTCTTCGGGATGGATCATCTCTTCCCATATATCTATGGAAACTTCCCTGTTAAATTCTTCCACCGTATGTCCGGTTATCTCCCTGATTGCGCCGCCCCATATTATGACCCCGCTGCTTAAAATATACTCATATACAAGCTGCCCTGTCTGGGATATCACAGTTCTGTATTTTTTCTCGTTTTCCTTCAGAGCCTCCTCTATTTTTCTGCGCTCCGTAATATCCCTTATAGCTGATATCACAGCTTTGGGCCTTCCCTGCAGGTCCTTTAATACCGAGGAATATATCTCTCCTGTAAACCTTGTGCGATCGCGGCGCAGCGCCGTATATTCTGTCATTGCCGTGCCCTCTCCGCCCTGAAAATCACGGAAGTCCCTGATGAATCCGGATTTTGAATCATTGTCCACAAGGTCCAAAATATGCTTTCCGGCCAGCTTCATACTGCCGTCGTATCCGTGCATAAGCGACGTCCTGTCCGAAGCGAAAATAATCCTGCCTTCAAGGTCAGACATTATTACCCCGTCCGGCAGAATGTTTATCAGTGTCCTGTAAAGCTCCTCTGATTCCTTTATTGCACTTTCACTTTCAAGCCTCTCCGTAATATCCCTCAATACGCAAAATATCAGCTGCTTGCCGCCTACGGCAAAAACTTTTATCCTTAATTCGCATGTTATTATCTTTCCTGCGCTTCTTGTTATTTCAATTGTGCCGGTGCTTGTATCGCCAGTCTTAAGCGCGGCGACTTCGGCCCTTATTTTATCCAGCCACGGCTGTTTTATAAACTCGGAAACCTTTTTTTTGACCAGTTCTTCCCTGGGTGTGTCAAATATCCTGCACGCCATTTCATTAAAATCAATAAGGCTCACAAAAGGGAAAGGCTGATTTTCAAGTATGAGTTCCATGACAACGATCGCGTCATTGTTGTTATTGAAAAGTTCCCTGTAAAATTTTTCGCTTTCTTCTATTTTTTGCTCCGCTGATAACCTTGCTTCATTTTCAAACCTTAGTTTTTCCTCGGCTTTTTTTCTGTATAAAATATCCGTTTCCGCCGACATGGCCGCGCGCCTGTGGGATATTCCTTCAGAGGCTATCCGGGCGGCTTCAAGCACTATTGTTTTTCTTTCACCGCTCCATTTTTTTATCATTTCACCGTCGCCCACGCATATAATAACCCCTTCGCGGATGCCGTCCACATAGCACGGCGTGGAGAGCGCGGCATGGCTGCCAAAGCGCTTCATCAGTCCGGAAACTATAATTTTCAGGATACCGCGCATGGCCGCAGGCACCGTCAAATATATGGATTTTTCATCAAGCACAACCTGACGCTCAAGTTTCATGGCGTTAAAAAGCGGCCAGGGTGTCTTTATTCCCCTGACCGATCCCCTTGTTTTCAGGGATTTCCATTCATACAGCACTTCCACTTCTTTTTCCTTTATGGAACTGAAGACAACCCTTGAGCATCCCAGCGCCGGCCCGAGCCTGTCCACCAGCCCCTGTATAAGACTTGCCTCGGAAATTGTCTTTTCCGCCGCAAGTTTCCATATCTGCGCGCGCAATTCCTTAAAAACCGACTGTTCCTTCAGCAGCTTCTCGGAATTTTTCCGCGCCGTCACGTCTTCCAGAACCGATATTGTCTTTATAAATTCACCCGAAGTGGCCCTGAACGCGGTGGAATTTATAACAACGTCTATTATGGCTCCGTTCTTTCGTATCATCTTATATTCCCCGCCGTAAGAATATCCTCTTTTCATCACATCGCCCAGCCTTTTAAAGGCAGTTTTGAAAGAGTCGGGTTTCATTATTTTTTTAAATGTTTTTCCAATAAGTTCATTGCGGTTTACGCCTAAAAGCGCTGCCGCCGCCCTGTTATATTCCGTTATCCGCCCCTTTATGTCGACTGAAGCTATCGCGGATGACGCGGTATCAAGGGTAAGCGAGTATTTTTCCTCGCTTTCTTTAAGGCGCCTTTTTAAGCTTAAAATTTCAACGGTATAAGCCGCGGGGGTTTTTTTATTTTTGGATTTACCGTGGTTCAATCCCAAGGAAACAGCTCCTTATAGAAAAGGATTTTTCAAACAAAAGCCCTTTAAAACTTTTACCAGTTTCCCGCGGCGCCGCCGCCAAAATCGTTGTTTTTTTCCTTTATCTTATCCATACCCGGCTCCGCGTTTTTTTGTGAATGCGGCGCCGTAACAGCCAGCCTTATAAAATAAAATCCGGCCGCAGCCAGCAGAAGAAGCCCCAGTATAAGCAGCGCGGCGTCTGAAAATTTTCCGGAAAAGATCGGGCGTTCCCGCAAAAGCGCGGAAAGCCACCTCGCCCCTTCATATATTCCCCTGCCGTAATCGCCGGCCTTAAAATCAGGCAGCATTCTTTTGTTTACAACCTCTTTCATGACACGGTCATACGTCCCCATGTCGCCGCCCGTCTCCAGCGCCGCGCTCCTGTCCTTTATCGATATCAACAGCAGCATGCCTTTGCCGCTTTTTTCATTTATGCGCCATGCGCTATAAAACGCCGCGGCCATGGCCTCAACATCATAGCCGGCCGCCGTTTCCGCGGTAGAGCTTATGGTCACAAAACATACATGCTGCCCGTTTACGGTCATTATTTTCGAAAGTATATCCGAAACCGAAGCCCTGTCCGTGGCGGTCAAGACCCCCGCGAAGTCGTCGATGAAATCATCCGTCTGAGCCGGAAGGGCGGGCGCGTCAGCATGTAAAAAGGCGCACGCAAGAAAGGTTGCCGCCGTTATAATAAGAATTTTCATTTTATTCTTCAAATGATACCGCCCCCGGGTTTTCCTTAAGGTCTATTTTTTCGTCCGGAAAAAACTGAGCCATTTTCTCGGCAACCAGGCCTATGCCGCCGCTTAAGCCTATGGCAAACTGCCGGCCGGCAAACTTTTCAACCACGGCCTTTTTAACAGTTTCCCAGAAGTCACGGCTGACCCTGGAATTTATTCCGTCATCGCCGAATACGGCGAATTTTCTGTCAAATACGGATATATAAAACAAAACACCGTTCTTATCCCTGCTATCCCTCATACCAAGCCGCACAAATGCCTGCCTCGCCGCAGCCATAGGGTTCCTGCCGGCTTTTTTTTCCACTCTTATCCTTATTTCTCCTGTTGTCCGGTAGGTGACATTTAAAAGGGTGCTTAAAAGTTCCGACTTTTCCTCTTCCGTAAAAAACATGCTTATATCAGCCATTTTTCACCCTGTATTCCGTATTTTTTAATAATTATATCATTTAAAAGATGTTGTGTCCACAACCCCGGTTTAATACCCCGACTTCTTTCCTGAAATGTTCGAAAGTGTTATTTTCAGCAAAACCACCCTTTCAAGTGAAGACTCCCTGAATGCCGTAAAATCCTTCATGGTCATGCGCTTCATAATAACCTTTAACCCTCTTATCTTATCAGCGCGTTTTGTAACAATCACCGCCCTGCCTGGGGCGACAACGCTCTTATATTTAAAACCGTAGGCGCAGGGCTCCTGCGCCTCAAGCAGCATGGTTTCAGTATCAACCTCTACGCACACCTTCGGATTTTTCCTTATTATATCCAGCTTCCTTCCTTCAGGCGCACAATGTATATATACAGCCCCGTTTTTATATCCGTAATTAAAGGCAAGCACATACGGCGTGCCTCCGTCAGCAAAGCCGACATGACACACCCTTCCAGCCATTAATATTGACTCTATTTCCTTTTTGCTTTTTATTTCTTTGTCGGCACGCCTCATGATATTCCCCTTGTCTCTTTATCAAGCCTTGTAAAAAACTGATTCATAAATGCGTCCCTCTTTACCGCCATCCTTTTTCCCTCACCGGTCATCATGCGCTTTTTTACATGGCGCAGTTTAACCATATACTCCCTGTACGCGGTATCTTCCCGTGTGTATGGTTTTGTTTCTGAAATTTTGACGCCGCCGTTGTGCAGCCTTGCCCCGATCTCGCCGGCAAAAAGAAAAGCCCTGCCAATTCCAACAGCTCCTATTGAATCAAGCTTATCCGCGTCAAATAGAGCCTTTGCCTCCAGAGAAGCCGGCCTTTTTGTCCCCCTGTACCTGTGCGCGCCTATGCAATGGCATATGCGGGCGGTTTTATCATCGCTTATTCCGAGGGATTTTAATATGCCATACGCCAGTTTCTCACCTTCAGCTGCGTGATCCCTTTTACCGCCCGAGGCGTCCTCAAGGGACCGGGCAATATCATGAAGCAGGGCCGCCGCCATTACAATAAATATATCCGCTTTTTCCTTTTTTGCGATGCGCACCGCAAGCTTGTATACGCGCAGCGTATGCTCCCAGTCGTGGGATCCTTTTGAGGATGAATGTATTTTTTCAGCCGCTTCCCTTATTTGTTCTATATCCGGCATAAAATCCCCCGGACCGCGCGCCTGACGCAGCCTGTTAATAGAATTAAAGCGTCCACTCCACCATATATTCCGTGGCAGGATCGCGTCTTGATAATGATTTTGGTATCTCAATTTTTACGCTCTTGCAGCCGCATATTTCCAGGGCGCATTCCATCCAGCCGGCAATCCTGTGCTCTATAACGTCGCTGTATTCATCAAACTGATTTACATAGACCCTGAACTTATTTTTATCGGCCTCTTCGCCCCTCATTATGCACGGCCTGTAGTATGTCGGCAGTATGGCGCCGGCCTTGCCCAGTATAAAATGGGGCGAGCCGATTTTTACAAAGAGCCTGTAAATACCCTTTAAACCGTGGTCGGCGCTGTGTTTTCCGATATCCCTGTATGCTTTTACATCTCCGCCGTAGAACATTTCCGATATTTTACGGCACGGTTCCACCAGTATGGTTTTCAGATCATACCAGATATTTGTAAGAACAGCGCCGCCGTAAATATGCTGCGCCTCGGGTGAAAGCACCGCCACCCATTTCTTTAAGCCGTCTTCACCGAACTTGCTCCTGACAAATTCCCTTGTTGCCATGATCGCGGTCCCTTTTACTTCCATGTAAGCCCCTCCTGATATGCAGTGTTTGCGTTGATGTTAAGATTATACCCTGTTTTACAATTCTTTCAATTATATTTCAACCGGCACGCCGGAGACTATGGTTTGATATATGTTAAATTCATCATCTATAAGGGCGAAGTCGGCCCTTGACCCCGTTTTTATTCTTCCGGCATCCTTTAACCCCAGGATACGGGCCGGATTATATGAGGCCATTCTTAAAATTTCCACGAAGGAAGCCGCGCCCCATTTTTTCATATTGCGCATCATAGCATTCATGGGAGTGCAGCTGCCCAAAAGCACGCCGTCATTATTATATGCGGCACCGCCTTTTATGATAATTTTCCCGCAAACCACGCTGTTATACTTTCCGTCCGGATACCCGAGCATTGCTGTGGAATCCGTAATAATGGCAAGATTTTCTGCGCCTATTACCTTTACAACAAGTTTTAAGGCTGCCGGGTGCAGGTGCGCGCCGTCGCAGATTATTTCCGCTGTCAGCCCTTTTTCCACCGCCGCCATAAAAGGCCCCGGTTCCCTGTGGTGGAACCCCCTCATGGCGTTAAAAACATGTGTCACGTGGAGGGCTCCGGCCGCAATTGCTTCAAGAGTTGTTTCATATCCCGAATTTGTATGCCCGACGGCCGCTATGACTGAATGTTTTTTAAGATATTTTATTATCCGGAAACCCCTGTCCATTTCAGGCGCCACGGTCATTGCCCTCAATGTTTTTCTTTCAGACATTATTTTCCCGAGAAATTTTTCCGGGTGTCCGCCCGCGGGAAAAATAAATTTTTTGCCGATCATCCCGCGCTTCTCCATATTAATAAACGGCCCTTCCATGTATGTGCCCAGTATCCTGGCCCCGTCAAATTTTCCGCCGCATGAAGCAACGGCCTCATCCAGCCTGCTTTTCCCCTTCTTATAAAAACATGCCAGTAAAGCCGAAGTTACTCCGCACTTCGCGTACGCGGCCGATATTTTCATAATATCTTTTCCGGTCATTACCCGCATTGAATCAATGCCGTCCGCCCCGTGCGTGTGCATGTCAATGAAACCCGGGCACAATATTTTCCCTCCGGCGTCGATTATTACCGAACTGCCGGCCGGTTTTTTTCCTCGTTTCAAGGCTGTTACCGCCCTGATAATTCCATTTTCCACGGTAACGCAGTTGCCGCGTGTAAATTTCTTCCCGTCAAATATAACGGCGTTTATAACCGCAAGGCCCGCAGCCATTTTTTTCACGCCAGGGATACAAGCTCAATTTCAAAATTAAGGTTCCTGCCGGCGAGCGGATGGTTTGCGTCTATGGTCACATGCGTCTCATCCACTTTTGTTATTATAGCAAACATCGTGTTGCCGTCCGGGTCCATCATCTGGAGCTGGAGCCCGGCCTCGGGTTTCATGTCCTGCGGCAGTTCTGTGCGCTCCACCCGCATTATGGCCGCCTCTTCAACCTCGCCGTAGGCGTCTTTTGCCGCTATTTTTATATTCTTTTTCTCTCCCGGCGAAAGGCCTAGCACGGCCTCCTCAAATGCCGGTATCATATTTTTTTCCCCGAGCTTAAACTCAAGCGGGTCCTTCCCCGCAGACTCGTCAAAAACCTCTCCGTTGTCAAGCGTTCCCTTATAATGCACCTTTACCATATCGCCGTTCTTTGCTTTTGCCATTTTTTCTCCTCGAAGTGTTTTTAGTTGTTCCAGCCGGCAATTGTTCTCACCTGGCTTATAAATTCATCCGCCAATCTGGCCGTTCCTTTTTCATTGGGGTGCCAGTCGCATCCAAGTTCTTCTTCAGTAAGCCCGCCGAGATCCACCCTCTTTACTTTCGGGTCTCCTGCCTTTTCCATTATCTCCGCGAAATATGAGTTAAAAGGGGGTTGCTGGGCCGGCCCGCTGCAGCATATTATCCACGCATCCGGATAATAACCCCTGACTTTTTTTACAAGCGCAAGGTACGCCTCCACAAATACTTCCCTGTCAGGGACAGGCTGTGCGGAATAATCGTTTGTGCCGAGGTTGATTACGGCCATATCGGGTATCCATGACTTAAAATTCCATTTTAAAACGGAATCATTCTGCAGCGTCCTGTCATAATAATATGGAAGCGGTTCTTTTGAAGTTTTTTCCTTTTCCCCCCAGTTTTTCACAACACCCCTGCCTGAAATTGCCACAACATTATATTCCGCGTTAAATGCCCTTGCCGCGATTGTTGTATATGCTTTCCAGTTGTTTTTGAATTCCCTCTCGGACGGGCACGTTGTTCCCATGCCCTCAACGCCGAATCCGACTGTTATTGAGTCGCCTATAAATTCTATTTTTCTTTTTAACCTCGCGGGAGGAGGCAGAATTTTTCCGTTTCTGTCCAGCAGGAGCCCTTTAAATACGGCCATTCCCTGATAACCTTCACCCCTGCGCGCTATTGTCAGCAGATGGCGGCCGGCCGGAATATTTTCAGCCAGCCTGTATTCTTCAACTCCAGGCCTTGTAACTATAACGGTTTCCGGTTTTCCGTCTATGAATACATTATAATCATTTCCGCCGTCCTTAATAACCGCGCCGATCCAGCCCCCCTCAAAATTGGCCTCTATTATTATTCCGGGCCAGTCAAAACGCGGCGCCTTAGGGTCGGAAAAATCTATCCTTCCGGTGTAAAGTATGCCGGGATTATCCGCCCATATTTTATCGGATGGTTTTTTTGCGGCCAGCTGCGCACAGCCGGCCAATATTATTGAAAAAACAATTATGCAGGCAGAAATTATCAGTATCCGCGTCATTTTAACCCCCGCTTTACTTTTTTTTAAAGACTGCTTTTTTCGCGGCCGGGCAGTATGTTGAAATATGTTCCCATTCTTTTTTCGAACTTAAAACCCTGTCCCACCATGGAAACGTCCCGCACTGGCCGGGACGCGCCGGATAAATTATACACCTGCCGTCCACCAGAAAGCAGCACCCTTCAGGGTCCAGCTTTATCACGGTGCCCAGCAGGAAGAGATAGTCGGTAAATTTCTTTCTGAATTCCTCCCGGCCCAGGCCCAGGTATCGGGCTATTTTTTTATCCTCGTCTCCCTTTAAATATACGAATCCGTCAACCCTGCAGCACTCGCCGCATTTCTCGCAGTTAAAGGTTATGTCCTCTTTTTTTAATTTCATGGGCCCCGTTTTCTTTTTGCCGGCGTTTTACTGCTCTGCCAGCCAGTCTTTCGCGTTTTCTATCCTGTCAAACATGAGGATATTTTTCCTTCCGGAGAACCTTATGGCCGCGCTGTATGCAAGCTTTTTTAATCCGGTTACGCCGACAATCGCCGTGACCTTCATGTACGGCCTGTCGTGCGCCGCAAGTTCCTTTACCGCGTCGGAGAGCGACTGTTCAAAAGGAGAACACCTGACATCTACCAGCACGCAGACTGATTTTTCAGGTAATCTTTTGACGGTCCTTTTTGCGTCTTCGACCGCAAGGAGCATTTCTTCAGGTTTTGAATAGGCAAAATCCATAAGCAGGATTTTTTTGCCCTTATGATTTATAAATTTTACTTCAGCCATATGCCTCTCCGTTAATTTATAGTTTCATCCGGTTAAAGGCCCAGGTCCCGGTGATGACGAGTACAATATCAAAAGCCAGTACAATAAGAAAATTTATATTATATGGAAGCGCGGAAACGCCGAGTATGGTGTCCCTCAGGCCGTCCACGGCATAAGAGGCCGGGTCGATACGGGTAAGAATTTTCAGCCATACGGGCAGCTTATCCAGCGGATAAAGCGCTCCGGAAAGAAGAAAGAGCGGGTAAACCACGGCACTCGATATAATGCCGTAGGCTTCTGGTGATTCCATGAAAGAGCCCATAATGAGCCCCATGGAAACAAGGCCGATTGCAAGGAAAAAAAGCATTATTATTGTAAGCAGCACGCTTATCGGCGTGAAAGGTATCCTTATTATAATACCCGCGATAAGCAGTATCATGGCCTGCAGGAGCGCGTCTGTCATGCACCCCGCCACTTTTCCGAAAAATATCACGGTTCTGGAGAGCGGCGCTATTAGGACTTCCTTGAGAAAGTCTATTTTTTTGTCCCACACAATATAGGCGCCGTTAAAAAGCGAGGAAAAAATAACCATCATGACCAGGAAACCCGGGAATATAAAATGGTGGTAATCGGCCCCGACCGAGGCCACGCGCCCCATGCCGCCGCCGAATATAAAATACCACATCAGCGGCATTATTAGCGATGAAATAACCCTGGTCCTTTCCCTGGTAAAAACCTTGAATTCCCTGTACCATATCGCGTAAATGCCCTTTATGTTTTTTATTATTGTTTTCATTTGTTTTTAGCCCTCGATATAGCCCTTAAGCGGTCCATTGACGAGCCTTCCTCCTCCCGTATTTCCCTTCCCGTGTAATGGAGAAAAACATCGTTCAAATCAGGAGAATGCGCCTGGACAAATTCAATTACGCCGGCCACTTTCAAAAGTTCCTGCAGGTGTTTTCCCGATTCTTCGATAGAAAGCTGCAGGTAAGCCCCCTGCTCCTCAACGGCTTTCACAAACGGAAGTTTTCTTATCTCTTCCACCGCGAGGTTTGCCCCCTTTAACAGCACTATGTCGCCGCCAAGGCCGCGCTTTAAATTTTCCGGCGAATCAAGGGCCACAATTTTACCCGCGTCTATGATCGCCACCCTGTCGCACAGCCTGTCAGCCTCTTCCATATAATGCGTGGTAAGTATTATTGTCATTTCGGTTTCTCTCGCCAGGTTCTTTATGTATTCCCATATATGCTCCCTTGTCTGCGGGTCAAGGCCTATTGTGGGCTCATCCAGAAAAAATATTTTAGGTTCGTGCAGCAGCCCCCTGGCTATTTCCATGCGCCTGCGCATGCCGCCGGAAAAGGTCTTTACAATATCATTTTTCCTTTTTTGAAGGTCGACTAAAGCCAGCACCCTGTCGATTTTAATGTCAATTTCTTTTACTGGTATGTTGTATAAAAGGGCGTGTAGTTTTAAATTTTCATACGCTGTAAGTATCTCATCAGAGCTCGGATCCTGGAATACCATACCGATTGAGGCGCGCACCTTTGAAGGTTCTTTAAGGACGTCAAAACCGTTTATCGAGGCGCTGCCGGACGTGGGCTTGAGCAGCGTGGAGAGCATCATCAGGGTCGTGGTCTTGCCCGCGCCGTTCGGCCCCAGCAGGCCGAATATTTCGCCTTTTTTTACCGACAGATTCAGCGCATCCACGGCTGTGAGCTTTTCATACTTTTTTGTAAGGCTTACCGCTTCGATTGTATTCATTTGACTTCCTTTTATTTTTGTTTAAATTTGATTGATTATCAATGTTATCAAAGCAGGAGGCTGTTGTCAATCTCGCATGGGCGTTTGACAAATCTTAAAAGTGTTATATAATGGTTTAAGATTTTATGGAGGCCTTGATGAAGAAACGCCTTAAAATTATTATCACAGCGGGCATGCTGCTTTTTTTCAGCGCCGGAATGCCGGCCGCTGAGAAACCTGTATATGCCGGAGTTCTCACAAAGATACACAACGAATGGCAGAATACTGATTATGTAAAAGCCTATCTTCTTTTTCAAAAACAGGGTAATGAATGGGTGGCGCTTCCCAATAACCCCAAGGACCCGGGCAGGCTTGCCAGGATGCACGAAGAATACCCCGCCTCAACAAGGTGGAACATACTTTACCACGGCGCCAAAATAGGGGCCATCACAGGCATAAAACCCGGAAAGATACGTTTTTATTCCGAACTAGGCTCCCAGGTTATATCCACCGACCTCGGCAAAATACCGTTTAAAACCGAGAATGTGGATGATTATTATTCATGGCAGGGGCCATTCACGGCCAGGCCCATGGTGCTGGTATCAAAACAGCATTTTGAGGACCCCGACATGTGGCGCCCGTCGGATTTAAGCTCCGCCGAACTTCAGAAAAGCCGCGACCTTTACCACAAGCTTGTTCCCCTTATCCCGGACTGCGACGAGCAGAGCGGCGATGTTATTGAAAACAACGCGTACCCCATTGAAAACATCCAGCTGCTCAAATCATACCGCTCAAAGGACAACAGCGTGCTCGTGGGGCTCTCAATCGACGATTCTGAGAGCGATTGCGAGGTAACCCCGGATGAATACCTTAACCACTGGTTCCTGCTGGAAAAAGGTAAAATACGCTATCTCGGGCTTGGAATGGTGCCCATTGACGCGGAGGACCTTGACGGCGACGGCCGCAGTGAGTGGCTCTTTGCCTCCGGCGGCGAAGGCGTTGACAGTTATATCCTTTTTTATGATGATTTCAAAAAACATGCCAGATTCGACATTTTTTACAACTGATACATTTCTTCTTTTTTAACCATTATTCATGGAACATTCCCATCTTTTGCGCCGTCTAATTTTTGTAGTTGAGACACCAGCATAATAAAAGGAGGTGAAACAATGAAAAAGATCATGGCAGTAGTTTTACTCGCACTCTTCTCGGCAACTGTAGCATTTGCTTCGGCAACTGCGGCAGCAACACCGGTTCCGACGAAATCAAAATGCAGCAAAGCGCATAAACATTGCGGACACAAAGCCAAGAAACCGGCTACGACAACCACAGCAACAGTAACAAAATAAGATTATTTTCCGGCATGGCTTTACCCTGCCGGGCTGCCTTTCTAACCTGCGCAAAGTTAAGGAGAGGCCGCCCGGCAGTTTTCATTTAAAGAAAAAACTCTCAGAAAGTAGATAGGAGAGAGGGGATAAATCTTATTTAGGAATTTTCCAGTTCCTCTATGTTCAGTTTTTTCATCTTTAACATAGCCTGCATTACACGCGCCGCTTTTGCGCCGTCTTTACCGGTGAGAAGCTCATAGAGCCTGACAGGCACAACCTGCCATGAAACTCCGAATTTGTCCTTTAACCAGCCACACTGCTCGGCTTCTTTAACCTCCGAGAGCTTTTCCCAGTAATAATCAACCTCTGCCTGGTTCTCACAGTTTATAACAAAGGATACAGCCTCGTTTATTTTCATGAAAGGGCCGCCGTTTATGAAGGTAAAATCCATTCCGGCGAGAGTTACCGACACAGTTCCCGCTCCGGCCCCTGAAGGTGTGTTTTCCAGCGGCGTCAAAGAGTTGATCTTCGAACCATTGCCGAAAACAGAAACATAATACTCAGCCGCCTTTCGGGCGTCTTTGTCAAACCACAAAAACGGAGTTATTTTCTGGGTAATCTTCACTGGCTGCCTCCTGAGATTTTATTGGCTGTCTGCTGGTGTTACGGTTTTAGAGTCAGCCTTCCATACACCACGAACGCCGCAAGCGCCGCCGGTATTACTGCCCAGAGCATGCCCGGGAATCCGGCGTACTGGGCAAAAATTATAATACCCGAAAGGGCAAACACAAAAATATAGGCAGCGGCAATGGCGTTTAATTTCGGCACCCTGACCAGCTTGCCTGGAATTAGCAGGGCAATTGCCGCGATTATCTGAAGCGCACCAAGGGCCACCCAGAAAGATGCGGGCAGAGTCTTCACAGCAGGCGCCCTGAGGTTCATATAGTTAAATATTGTATAGCTACCGCCCATAAGGTTCCATATGGCCAGTAAAATCTGTATAACCCATAACAAAATTTTCATTTTCTTCCTCCTTTTTTCCGGCGCATCGCCGGTATGGTTTTATATAAGTATATCGGCCTTTTTTGAAAAGTCAATTACCCTCAGTTTCCCGCCATTATTGCTTCAACATCGGATTTTACCTCGCCGGTAGCTTTAATGTTGAATTTTTCAACAAGAACCTTTGCCACATTGGCGGATAAAAATGCCGGAAGCGTCGGCCCAAGGCGTATTCCTTTTACTCCGAGAGAAAGCAGCGCAAGAAGCACGGCAACAGCTTTTTGTTCGTACCATGCTATGTCAAATGATATCGGCAGTTTGTTTATGTCATCAAGCCCGAATACTTCCTTTAACTTCAACGCTACGACGGCAAGCGAATATGAATCATTGCACTGCCCCGCGTCCAGTACTCGAGGTATGCCGCCTATATCGCCCAATTTAAGTTTGTTGTACCTGTATTTGGCGCAGCCCGCTGTGAGTATGACTGTTCCTTCCGGAAGTGTCTCCGCCACATCAGTAAAATAGCTTCTGGGGGCCTGCCTTCCGTCGCAGCCGCCCATTACAACGAATTTCTTAATCGCCCCTGATTTAACTGCCGCGACAACCTTGTCCGCAAGCGCCAGTATCTGGCCGTGGGCAAAACCCCCGGTTATCTCCCCTTTTTCAATTTCCTGAGGCGGGGTGCATTTTTTGGCAAGCGCTATAACAGTGGAAAAATCCTTCGCCTTTCCATCTTCCCTGTCCGCGATATGTTTAACTCCAGGATATCCCGCCATGCCCGTCGTAAATATCCTATCCTTGTATGTGTCCTTAACCGGCACTATACAGTTTGTTGTCATAATGATTGGTCCATTAAATGTTCCGAATTCAATATTCTGGTGCCACCATGACCCGCCGTAATTACCGGCAAAGTGCTTATATTTTTTAAATGCAGGATAATAATTTGCCGGGAGCATCTCGCTATGCGTGTAAATATCAACGCCTGTTCCTTCAGTTTGCTTCAATAGTTCTTCCATATCCTTCAGATCATGTCCGGAAATAAGTATTCCAGGATTGTTTCTGACTCCTATATTAACTTTTGTTATTTCCGGTTTGCCGTAAGTTTCAGTATTGGCCCTGTCCAGAAGCGCCATTGTTTTAACCGCTGTTTCTCCCGTCTTTATGACCATGGCCGTAAGTTCATCTGCGGAAAGTTCCTTCGGGATTGAGGCAAGAGCCTTAATCATAAAAGCTGTGATTTCATCATCATAATATCCAAGAACAGCCGCATGTTCGGCGTAAGCGGCAATACCCTTCAGGCCGTAAAGGATAAGTGATTTTAATGACCTGATATCGTCATTGGTGCTGTAGCTTAATATGCCAACGTTTAGAGCTTTTGCCTTAAATTCTTCCATTGTGCCGCCGGACCATACAGCGCAATCTGGCAAACCCTTCAAGCCGGAAGCGTGTTTTGATTTTAGCTCTTCCCTGATAATTAATGCCTTACCTATCAACTTTTCTATCTTTTCATCGTCAAAATTTGCGTTTGTAATAGTGGCAAACAGCGCCTGATAAACAAATATTCCGTACTTTTTTTCAAGCCCTTGTATATTCTCCGCAAAAATTGATATTCCCTGCAACAGGAATATCAAAAGATCGTGCAGGTTTGCCGTGGAATCGTTTTTTCCGCACACCCCTTTAACCGTACAGCCCGTGTTTTTTGCCGTTTCCTGGCACTGATAACAGAACATTCCCATAACTACCTCCCCGATTTTTTTAATAATTTTCGTATCGTTAACTGTTCAAATTTTGAAATAAGCTCTTTTTCTATTCCCGTTATTTCCTCTCTTAAAACGCAGTTATCCCTGTTCAGGCACGGGCTGCCCCTGAACATGCATTCAGAAATCTGAAAATTTCCGTGATATGTTTTTATCAGGTCGATTATCCTGATTTTATCCGGGCCAATCGCGAGTTTAACTCCGCCTCCCGCGCCTTCCTTTGACTTTATTATCCCGTTTTTTATCAAAGGAGCCAGTACCCGCCTTAAAAACTGATATGGTATCTTCTGTTTTTCAGATATTTCCTTTGCGGACATAAAAGACTCTCCGCTGCCGGCAAGTTCCATTATGGCCCTGACTGCGTAATCTGTGTTCTTATTTATAAGTTTCATCCGCGCTCCTTCTTAACTGATACTATTGTAGTATCACTTAATAATATTGTCAATAAAAATTTCTCTGTGTGTTTAGCGGCAAAATAATATGATATAATTAATACATAATATAAGGAGGCTATCATTATGGACTTGGATGCAATTAACTCTCCCGTCGAAATAAACCTGTTGATTTCATTTTTCAGCCTTAACAGCTATTCAAAACTATGCCAAACGAAAGATTCAAAGGAGATATTTTCAATTCTTTCAGATTTTTTTGAATTAACCGGCGCTATTATTGAGTCCAATAACGGAAAAATCATAAAATGGACCGGCGACGGCGCGCTGGCTGTTTTTCAGGAAGATAATATCAGAAACGGTATTGCCGCCCTGCTGGAATGCAGGGAAAAGGCAAATGAACGCTTCGCACAGCGGGGGTTGCCCCTTGAAATGGTTATTAAGGCCAATTTTGGCCGGGTTACCTGCGGCAGGCTTGGGACAAAAAGCAGTGAACAGCTGGATGTAATAGGAGCTGCCGTGAATACAGCGGCAAGGCTATCATCGTCAGGGCTTACAATAACATCCGCAGTTTTTGAAAAGCTTGACGGCAAAGCCAAGGAACTGTTTAAAGAATACGCGTCAGGCTGGTATGCGTTATTTGAAACCAACAGCCGGCCCGCCACATAGGACGGCCACGACAAAATTCCAACCAGTGCCGAAATATTCATGCGCTATCCTGTTCCTAAAATCAATAATGTCTTTCCATGGTATTTCGGAGGCTTTGGCTCTTATTCCATCGGGCAATTTGTTGGCGGCCTCGCCTATTACTTCAAAATTTCTGACAACGGCATCTATTGTTTTTTATCTAAATTGAATTTTGACTCATCCATTCCGGCGGTGTATTCGGTAATATTTTCAATTGACTGGATAATATCGGCTATATAAAGATTGTAGTCTCTTTCAGACACGGGTAAGATCCCTCAGTATGTTCTTTTCTATTGCGGGTTTTATGGCATCCTTTGTTACA
>CAZMGF010000020.1:0-43178 GCA_964565765.1 uncultured Spirochaetia bacterium | reverse complement strand
TCCCGAACAGTATCCTGTGTTTCTTGCGTACCTTTTATTTCCCGGGGCTGTGCTTTTAGCGTGGAAATTGCCAAAATACGGTTATATTTTTATAACAGCTTTCATTTGTTATTTAGCCGGAATATTACTTGTTTCAACGGAGACGGGATACGAATGGGTGGATAAACAGTTTATGATATATATTATTTTTGCGGCTATTTTTATTTCATCTTTTTTTAACTGGCTTTTTAATTTAATTAAATACGACAAAATAATAGTGTCGACTTTGTCCGCGGCTGTTTTTTTATTGCTTTATATAAACCTTCCGGACTATTCAAGATACTTTTTAAGTTATGATTATGTAAATAACCTTACATCAGGGCTCCCGAAAGGCTGTTTGTTTTTCGCGGACGGCGACATCAACGCTTTCGGCGCGTGTTACAAACAACTTATTAATAAAAATGATATAAATACAATAGCTGTGGCCTTGTTAAATTTTCAATGGTACAGGAAACAAATACAGAAAAACAGCCTTGAGTCAATTTTAATTCCGGAAAAAGCCAAGGAATTCAATCTGGCTGGCGACATAAGAAATTTGATTAGCGCCAATAAAGACAAAGAAATTTATGCTTCAAATTTTTCCAATAATAATCTATTAAGTTGCCGCATAGTCCCGGACGGAATTAAGAACAAAATATTGATTGATAAAAATCAATCCGGGAGTGACCCATATTTGCCTTACGAATTTTATTCTTACCGGGGGATCTTCGAAAACAAGATTAGATATGATGATTTTTCTAAAATGCTGGTGCTGTCAACCTATGAAAAGTGCCTTGCTTTACTTGGAGACAATTCTGCCAATAAAGGGGATTTTGACAGGGCTTTATTCTTTTACAACCATGCATATATTTTTTTTAAAGAGGAAAGCCTGGCGACAAATATAGCCATCTGTTACCTGCAAAAGAGCAATGCTGTTAAAAGCGAAGAATACCTTAATGAAGCAATACGGCTTAATCCAAAATTTGTTGCCGCGTATTATTATAAAGCCGCTGTTTCATATACGTTATTAAAGGACCCGGTTAAGACCAGAAAAAACTTATTAAAAATACTTGAACTTGATAAAAATAACGGGGAAGCAAGAAGCCTGTTAAATAAGTTAAACAGCGGAATTTAACAAATGAGTCCGATAATGCGAGGGGGGGGCGACATGCGTTTGAAAATGCAATAAAATCGGGAATTTATGATACAATTAAAACATAAGTTTTTAAATAAATAATTGCGTGGAGCAAATACCCGGGGAGCTGTAAAAATGACAAAAAAAGTTATGATTTTTATCCTGACCGCCCTTATTGCCGCTGCTTGCCTTGTGTTGCCGAAGCTGCTTGCCGAGAAGATACAAAAAAGGACCAGGTTTTTGATGGACACATATGTGACCGTTCAGGCGCCGGGAGGGCCGGAACTTTTAAAATTAATAGACGCGGCGCTTGACAGGATGGAGGAAGTGGACAAAAAATTCTCCGTGCTTGACCCGGATAGCATACTTTATAAGTTCAACAACTACGGAACCCCTGTCACCGACCCGGAAATAATAAAGATAATGCAAAGGGGGATTCACGTCAGCGAAATTTCAGAGGGAAAATTTGATATCACTGTTTTTCCCCTGCTGAAACTCTGGGGATTTTATGACACGAAACATGTGCCCACAAAAGAGCAGATAAAAGAAACCCTGAAAGTGGTTGGGTATAAATATCTTGTGATAAAAAACGGGAAAATGACGAAATTAAAAAAAGGCGTGGGAGTTGACATCGGCGGCATAGCAAAGTGCTACTGCATAGAAGAATGCGCCAATGTGCTGAAAAAAGAGGGGGTAAAATCCTTTCTCATAGACGCCGGCGGAGATATTTACGCCGTCGGAAAGCTGAACGGCAGGCCCTGGAAGATCGGCGTGAGGGACCCCAGGAGCACCGGAGTGGTGGCCTCTGTGGAGGCCACAGACATGGTGGTCTATTCATCGGGTGATTATGAAAGGTATTTTATTCAGGACGGCGTAAGGTACCACCACCTCATGGACCCTTTTACCGGCTACCCGTCACGGGGGGTCATCGGCACTACTATTTTCTGCATGGATCCTGTGTTGGCAGACGGGCTGTCCTCCACTGTTTTTTTGCTTGGCAAAGACAGAGGGCTGGCGCTGGCGAAAAAACTGGGCTATTTTGAGGCCGTGGTCATAACAGAGGACCGGAAGATATATTATTCCGAAGGGCTGGGGAGTTCCATTAAAAGGATGAAAGTCACAGCGCTGCCGAAACAATAAGAAGCCATTTGTTTTTGAAAGTTTTCAGCCCGGCGGTATATAATAATACTTACAGGTTAATTAAAAAAGGGGGAACCATGAAAAAAGTTTTAAAGCTCCTGGCGCTGCTTGCTTGTGTAATTGCGCTTTCCGGCTGCGGGGGAGAATACATGGCAAAAGCCAATTACGACGCGCAGGAAGCAGAGGGGCAGGCCGTAATGCCCGGCGAACTCAACGAGGCATATTACGCGGCAAAAAAGATCCTGAAAGACGAGGGGCTTTCGATAGTCAGCGATTCCAGGGGCAGCCAGCCCGTTATTCTTACGGGGGAAGCTTACCAGATGAGGAGCGAAGGCGAAAGGATAACAAATTCTTTCATATCAAATATGCTCGGTGGCGATAAGGCTGCCGATAAAGTGGTGTCAAAAGAGGTAAAGCGCAGGACTATTATTATAAAACCCAGGTATGATATAAACTGGAACTTAGTTAAGGGAAAGATAGGCGTCATTTATAAAGGGGAAACAGAAGGCGTGAACGGACAGGGAGAAGTTGTGGAAAATATTGAAAAAAGCGTGCCGGCGGATGAGGCCGGACGCATAATGGATAAACTGGGTGATTTAACCATGGAATATGTAAAAGATAACAGTAAAATGAACAGGTAACCTGAACAACCGCAGGCGGCGGATAAAAAATTTTACAAATATATATATTGGGGAGAGGCATGTTCAAACGCATTATATTTTTTGTCTTACCGGCTATTATTGTTTTTTTCACATCCTGCGGGGACGGTAATCCCGCGCTTTCCGGGCCGGAAATATCCATATTATTCATCGGCAATAGTTTTACCTCTGTAAACGACCTCCCCGGATTATTTACAAAACTGGCGGCATCAGGCGGACATCCTGTAAGATCCGACATGTACGCCCCCGGGGGTTACAGGCTGATACAGCATATGGCGGACCAGAATGTAACGCGGAAACTTCTGGATAAAAAATGGGATTACATCGTGCTCCAGGAACAGAGCCAGGTGCCGGCAATTGAAAATGAAAAAAATAATAACATGTATCCGGCAGTGCGCGGTTTTTTTGACAGGATAAAAGCGGCCGGGGCGGTTCCCATCCTTTATATGACATGGGGGCGCAAAAACGGCTGCCCTGAAATAGGCTACAGCGATTATACTTCCATGCAGGAGAGGCTCATTGATGGCTATATGGGAATAGCAAACGAGCTTTCAATGGAGGTTTCGCCTGTGGGTGTTGCCTGGAAAACGGCGCATGAGCTCAGGCCGGAGCTGGAACTCTGGGGAACCGACGGCATACACCCGGACGTTGCGGGATCCTACCTTGCAGCCTGCGTTTTTTACACGGTTATATACGGAAAAACACCGGAAGGGCTCAACTTTACAGCCGGGCTTCCCCGGGATACCGCCGGATTTCTCCAGAAAACCGGCGGCGAGACAGTCTTAAGCGATCCTAAAAAATGGTTTATCCCGGGCGGGCAGCAGCCCCGGTAAAAATTTCTGTTGTTAAATCACCGGTTATATTATATAAATATAGCAGCCCCGGTAAAGCGGGATATGGACAAAAAAACATACTTAGAAGGCGCGTGGAACAATGGCCGAAGAGATTTCCCAGGCACCTGCATCCATAGACTCTTCCAAACTCTTTAACATAAGGGTATGGGAGGGAATCCAGTATAAATTCGCCAAGGACCTCGGTATTGCCATAAAGGTCATGAGCGAGGACGGCAAAATAAACACCGTTGAGTCAAATTTCAGCGATTTTTACAATATTCTCACATCCACGGAAGAGGGAAAAAAACTCTGCGAAATAAACCATGAAAATATAGACAGAGAGGCCCGCTTCATAACCCTGTACGCGGACTGCGTTTACTACTGCGCCACCACATATTTTTACGGCAAAAAATTTAATATTTTTGTCGGTGTAAAGGAGCGCGTGCCAAACGAACTGCTTGTGAAGGAGTTATCGGAAAAAGCCGGGGTGGACTACTCAGAGCTTCTGGCCGCGTACAAGTCCCAGACGGTCTTTTCGGACGAGCGGCTCATTAACATCGCGGATCTAATCGTCGACCTGTTTAATATCGTCATAGAACTCTCGGTCCAGGAATACATAACCCACATGGCCAACAAGGAAAAAGAGGAAGAAATAGCCAAGATGAGCGCCCTTATGGACGCGTCCATAATAATAAACTCCACCCGTAACCTGGACCTTCTGCTTAAAATAATCATGCAATCGGCGGAGAAGGTTATGCAGGCCGAGGCTTCATCCGTCTTTTTGATAGACAGCGAGCGTAATGAATTGTTTTTTGAGGTGGCGACCGGCCCCAAGGAAGCCGAAGTAAAAAAGATAAGGCTGAAAATGGGTGAGGGCATCGCGGGCTGGGTGGCCTATACCGGCGAATCCCTGCTCGTGTCCGATGTTTCAAAGGATCCCAGGTTCGCGCGCAGGGTGGACGAGCAGACTCAGTTCATAACCCGCTCCGTTATATGCGTGCCGCTCAAGGTGCGCAACCAGACAATAGGCGTGGTGCAGGTATTAAACAAAATCGGCGGCGGGAGCTTTTCAAAAACAGAGATAAAGTTTCTTGAGGCCCTTGCCTCACAGGCCGCCATCGCCATAGAAAACGCCAACCTTTACGAGCACCTGGAGGAGCGCGCCGAGCAGTTGAACAAGGATTTAAAAAATGCCAACCTGAACCTCTCGATCGAAAAATTAAGGATAGAATCAATTGTACAGTCCATGGAAGACGCGGTGCTTGCGGTCAACAGGGAAAAGAAAATAGTTATGGTCAACAGGATCGCGGAGCGCATATTCTCCATAGACGGCGGCAGGGCGGAGGGCAGGCCCCTCGAGGATGTTGTGAAAATCGCGGACTTAAGGGATAATTTTACAACGGTGCTGGCGGTAAAAAACATTACCAAGACAGAAGTAAAGTTTACTATGGGCAACAAGGAGCACATCTTTGCCGCTGTTTTCGCCCCGATCATTGATGAAAAAAACGAGGCGGCCGGGTCGGTCGCGGTTTTCAGGGATATAACAGAGATAAAGGAACTCGACAAGATGAAATCAGAATTCTTAAACATGGTTTCCCACGAGCTCAGGACGCCGCTCACGCCGATACAGGCGTATTCGGAGCTCATGATGGTGCGCAATGTGGACAATGAAAAGGTGAAGAAATATGCCGACATTATAAACAGGGAGACGCAGCGGCTCGGCGCGTTAATCGGCGACCTGCTCGACCTCTCCAGGATAGACGCAGGCAAGGGGTTGAGCCTTGCCCTGGAGCCCGTCGACATGAACGAACTCATGCAGACCGTATATGAAACTTTTAAGAACGCCTCCGCCAGGCACAAAATTATTTTGACACTGCCCGAGAAAAGTGAGATAATACTTGTTGATAAGAACAAGATAATACAGGTAATGACCAACCTGCTTTCAAATGCGCTCAAGTATTCGCCGGAAGGCGGGGAAATAACGATTAAAACCTGGTTTGACGATAAAATGTTCTACGGCAGCGTAAAGGACCAGGGGCTGGGGATTGCGGAAGAGGATCTGGGCCGTATATTTGACAAATTTTACAGGGTCGAAAGCGAAAAAGTGAAAAAAATAGGCGGTACAGGAATCGGCCTTCCTATTGTAAAATACATACTTGAACTTCATAACGGCAATATAAGGGTCATAAGCGAATTCAATAAGGGAAGCGAGTTCGTGTTCAATATACCAAAGGTTAAACCATAGGAGGATTTAAATGGCGGATTTAAAAAAGAAAATTGTTGTGGCTGATGACGAACCTTTCATACTTTCGGCCCTTCAGGATACATTATCCGACAGCTATTCAGTGACCACGGCGTCTAACGGCGCCGAGGCGATAAGGCTGGCGCAGAGGGTGATGCCGGACCTTATTATACTTGACGTAATGATGCCCGAGATGGACGGGCTTGACGCCTGCAAGAATTTAAAAAGGGATAAGCTCACCTCCACGATACCGGTGATACTGCTCACGGCCAAGGGGCAGATAACAGATATCGAAAAAGGATTTAAGTCGGGCGCGGACGCTTATGTTGTAAAACCTTTCTCTCCGGCAAGGCTCATTGAAAAGGTCGAGGAGATATTTGAAAAAGTGGAAATGAGAAAAAAGATAATGGAAGATAAAAAGAAGTAAAAGCCTGCAAGTGGCTTAAATACGCAGAAACCCCCGCAAAAGCGGGGGTTTCTTTTTACTATTGCTAGTGAATTATTTCACTTAAAAAAACAAAAAAAGCTGATATTATTTCTTGACTTTATTTTCATAGTTTGCTATATTTTAAGCAAAGATAGTAATAAATTTCACAAACTATTGGGGAGGTAATGAAAATGAAGAAAAAATACATCATGGCTCCTGGACCGACAGAAGTTCCGCCCGAAGTACTCGCGGAAGCCGCAAAACCCGTAATGCACCACAGGACACCGCAGTTCCGCAGGATCCTCACAGAAGTGCTCGATAATATGAAGTACGTCCTTGGCACAACAAGGAGTGTTTATATTCTGGCCTCATCGGGTACAGGCGCCATGGAAGCGGCGATAGCAAATGTTGTATCCGCCGGGGACAAGGTCATCGTCGGCACCATCGGCGCTTTCGGCGACAGATGGGAATCAATGGCAAAGGCATACGGCGCGGCAGTTGTAAAAATCGCCCCGGAATGGGGTTACGCCTTAAAGGTGGAAGAGGTTAAAGCCGCCCTGGACGCGAACCCTGACGCAACCGCCCTTTTCATACAATTAAATGAAACCTCCACCGGTGTTTATAACGACGTGGAGGCAATAGGAAAACTTACCGCAAACCATAAGGCACTGCTTGTAGTCGACGGCATATCCGGCATAGGCGCGCAGCCCTTTTACATGGACAAGTGGGGGGTTGATGTAACCGTAATAGGCTCGCAAAAAGGGCTCATGATCCCTCCGGGGCTGGCGTATGTTTCCTGCAGCGAAAAGGCGTGGAAGGTCATCGAGGCCAACAAGACGCCGAAGTTTTATTTTGACCTGAAAAGGTATGAGAAGTCGCTTACAAAGGAAAAAATGCCCGACACGCCCTGGACCTCGGCTGTCTCGCTTATTATGCAACAGGCTGTGGCGCTGCGCCTTATAAAGGAAGAGACAAATGAAAAAGTATGGGAGCGCCACGCAAAGCTCTCCAAAGCGGTGCGCGAGGGAATAAAGGCGCTGGGCCTCGAGCTCTTCGCAAAAGAAAATCCGGCGGTTGTGCTGACCTCAATAGTGGCTCCGCAGGGGATAGACACAAAAATCCTGGTGAAAAAGATACGCGATGATTACGGCATTTCAATGGCAGGCGGACAGGGCAAAATGGAAGGTCTCATATTCAGGGTGGGGACGCTCGGATACACAGACAGGTTTGACCCGATAATGGGCGTGGCCGCTGTGGAAATGGCGCTTAAGGAAATGGGGGCCGCCATAGAAATCGGCAAGGGTGTAAAAAGGGTGATGGAAGTCCTTATGGAAGATTACAAATAAAAAAGAAAAAAATACGGGGAGGTTTATAAATGTATAAAATTCTTGTCAGTGACAAACTGTCCGAAGACGCGATAAATATGCTCAAAGGCGAAAAAGATATAGAAGCTGTTGTAAAGACCGGCATGACCGAGGAGCAGCTCGCAGAAGAGCTCCCCAATTACGACGCCCTTATAATAAGAAGCGCGTCGAAGGTCACCGCCAAAACACTTGAGAAAGTAAAAAAATTAAAGGTAATAGGGCGCGCTGGAGTGGGCGTGGACAACGTTGACATGGCCGCTGCTACTGCAAAGGGCGTAATAGTAATGAATACGCCGGACGCCAACACACTTTCCACGGCGGAACAGACCATAACCCTTATCATGGGAATGGCAAGGAACCTGCCCCAGGCTGACGCGTCCCTTAAGGCTAAAAAATGGGAACGCAACAAATTTACCGGCATAGAGCTTTACGGCAAGACGCTGGGGATTGTAGGGCTCGGCAGGATCGGCACTGAAGTGGCCAAAAGAATGGCGTCATTCGGGATGAACCTAATAGGTTACGACCCGTTTATCACAAAGGAAAAGGCCGAGGCAATAGGTATTGAGACAATGACGGTGGCTGAGGTTATAAAAAAAGCGGATATTATAACCTTCCATGTGCCAAAAAACAAGGAAACGACAAATATGATAACCGCCAAAGAAATAGCCACAATGAAAGACGGCGTGATGGTTGTAAATTGCGCCAGGGGCGGGATTATAAATGAAAAGGACCTTGCTGAGGCCCTGAAATCAGGAAAAATAAAGCGCGCGGCCCTTGACGTTTACGACAATGAGCCGCCCTTTGACTCGGACCTTTTTACAGTGGACCCTTCGGTTATAATAATGGCGCCGCACCTTGGAGCCTCGACCGTGGAGGCGCAGGAAAATGTGGGAAAAGTTATCGTCGAGCAGGTCATAGAGACCGTGCGCGGCGGAATGGTGAAGAACGCCCTGAACATACCGGCGGTTGATCCTGAAGTCTTAAAGGAAATGCAGCCATACCTTAACCTCAACGACAAACTCGGGAAATTTGCCGCACAGCTTGTGGACGGCAGCGTAAAATCAATAACAATAGAATACAGCGGGGAAGCCGCAAAATTTAACATGAAGTACCTGACCATAGGCGCGGTCAAGGGGTTCCTTTATCCTGCCATGGGCGACAGCGTGAATTTCGTCAACGCCCTGCCAATCGCGAAAGAGCGAGGCATTGCCGTTGTGGAAAAAACAACAACTGTCACCACCGACTACCCGAACCTTGTAAGCGTCACAATAGAGACGGAAAAGGACAAGCGTTCGGTTTACGGCTCGCTCACGGTCAAAAAAGAGGCCAGGATAGTAAAGGTGGACAAGTTCGACATTGAAATAGCCCCTGAAAAGAACATAATAGTTTACAGGAACAACGACAAACCGGGAGTCATCGGAAGAATGGGAACCGTACTCGGCGCGAACAACATCAACATTGCTTCATTTGTCCTTGGCCGCAACAAAGAGGAAAAAATAGCGCTCGGAGTGGTTACCGTTGACAATGAAGTGCCCAAGACAATAATTGATTCAATAAAGAATATGGAAGATATAATTGAGGTAAAGTATATTACACTGTAAGTTAAGGCCAGAAGTTAAAAACAAAAGGGCGGCTTAAAGCCGCCTTTTTGTTTTTATAACGGTAACTTCCACACTGTTTGCGGCGCATAAATACTCCTTGAATTCCCCGTTAAAATGTCTTATTATTATATGGCATCAGAGGCGTTTTCCAATATTCCCCTAATGCAAATACTAACAATCGAGGTATTCTTATGTCCGCAGATGTCATTTTAGGCGCCCAGTGGGGCGATGAGGGGAAGGGAAAGATAGTCGACCTTTTTTCCGAGAAATATGATGTGATAGTGCGCTACCAGGGAGGGGCGAACGCCGGCCATACTGTAATTGTCGGCTCCCAGAAATATGTGATGCACCTTCTGCCTTCCGGCATACTGCACAGGAACAAGATAAATATAATAGGCCACGGCGTTGTGATAGATATGGAGGCCCTGGCAGGCGAAATAAACGGCCTCAAAGAACGCGGTATTAATATATCCCCAAAAAACCTGAAAATAAGCGAGAACGCCTCCATTGTAATGCCATATCATAAAATGCTCGACAAGGCCAAAGAGGCGGCGAAAAAAGGGGGCAAAAAAATAGGCACCACCGGCCGCGGAATCGGGCCGGCCTACACGGACAAATATGTGAGGATAGGCATACGGCTGCGCGACATGTTCAACCCCGGGATTCTAAAGGCAAAGATCGAGGAAAACCTCTCGGAAAAGAATTTCCTTCTGAAAAAATTTTACGGCGTGGATACCATGAGCGCCGCGGAAGTGCTCGCTGAGGCGAAAAAATATTCGAAGGCGCTGAAACCCTATATGGCTGACACGACCGGACTCATTCACGACCTTGCGGCCGCCGGGAAAAAAATACTTTTTGAAGGAGCCCAGGGGGCCCTGCTTGACATAGATTACGGCACATATCCCTTTGTCACCTCGTCCAATCCGACGGTAGGCGGGGTATTGACAGGCGCCGGGGTTTCACACAGGATTATAGACCGGGTCTGGGGAATAACAAAGGCGTACCAGACAAGGGTGGGCAACGGCCCGTTCCCCACAGAGATGGACGAAACAACCGGCGCAAAAGCAAGGGAAGCAGGCGGCGAATACGGCGCCACGACCGGCAGGCCGCGCAGGTGCGGCTGGCTCGACCTTGTGGCCCTAAAATATGTCTGCGGCTTAAACGGCCTTACGGATATTCTCCTGACAAAGATAGACGTGCTCTCCATATTTGATTCCATAAAGGTATGCACACATTATATTTATAAGGGAAAGAAAACCAACCGCTTTGTTTCAGACGGCGAGGAGCTATATAAATGCAGGCCGGTTTATAAAATTCTCAAAGGATGGGGAAGCGACCTTACTGCCATAAGAAATTTTAAATCCCTGCCGGCTCAAGCAAAATCCTATATAAAATTCATCGAGAAATATACAGGGGTCAGGGTTTCGATTGTCTCTGTCGGCCCCGAAAGGGACCAGATTCTGAACAGGTAAAGGCCTTATAAATTTTATAGCTGGTTGAGGAACAAATGAAAACAATCGACTTTCACTCCCATTTTTACAACGGCGCCCGGGCTGAAGGGGCCGAGGAATACCTTATAAGCAAAGGGCTCGTCTTAAAGACCGCTGACGGCGGGCTTGACGGGGTTTTGTACTGGATGAAGCAGGGCGGGGTGGATTTTTCCGTTAACCTGCCAGTGGCTGTTAAGGCTGAAAATACGGCTGAAATGAATGAGCGTGCGGTGAAGTACAATTCCATGGGAAAACCGGTAATGAGCTTCGGCGCAATACACCCGGGCTGCCCTGGCCTTGAAGATACGCTTTACGGTATAAAAAAGAGCGGTTTTTCCGGGTTAAAGATACATCCCCAGGAACAGGGATTTTATCCCGATGACGAGCGGATGAAAAAAGTATATAAATTCTGCCGGGACAACTCCATAATAGTTCTTGCTCACGGCGGCGCGGGTACTGAAAAGGAATTTGACAGGGTTTCGCTGAAAGGCTGGCCGTCACTATTCAGGAGCGTTATTGATGATTATCCGGGGCTGAAGTTTATTGTCGCCCACATGGGCGGACTGCAGGTATGGGATGAAGCAATGAAATATTTATGCAAAACGAACGTTATATTCGACACTGCCTACTGCCTTTTGATGGACGATATGCTTTTGAAGGAGATAATAGCGGCACACGGCGCGGGTAAGGTGCTCTTCGGAACTGATTTCCCCTGGCAGCCATATAAGGAAACAAGGGACAAGGTCGCGAAGGCCGCCGCTTCAAAAGAGGAACTTGAGCTTATCCTTCACGGCAACGCGGAAAAGCTACTTGGAAAAGCCCTTACTATTTTTTGATATTCTTTTTTATGTAATTTATCTTGCCGCCGGCAAGTATAATATCCTTTTCGCGCTCTGATAACTGCGTAAAAACTTTTATCTCAAGGGTTCCGTTTACCTTCATAAGGATATTTTTTCCCGCTTTCAGGCATGCCGCCACATCAAATAATTCCAGCCTGTCGCCTGCGTTGATTTTATCATAATCCTTGGGATTGGTAAAACTTAAGGGCAGCAGGCCGAAGTTAATCAGGTTGGCCTTGTGTATGCGCGCGAATGATTTTGTTATAACTGCTTTTATCCCCAGGTGCATGGGGGCCAACGCCGCGTGCTCCCGGGAAGAGCCCTGGCCGTAATTGTCGCCGCCTATAATAAATCCGCCGTTCTCCTTGACCGCCCTGTTGTAAAAAGCAGGGTCTATTTTGTTAAATACATATTTTGATATTTCCGGGACATTGGAGCGCAGGGGCAGTATTTTAGCTCCCGCGGGCATAATGTCGTCTGTGGTTATATTGTCGCCCGTTTTGATAAGAGCCTTTCCGGCCAGGTTGCCGCCAACGGGCCTTCCCTCGGGCAGTGGTTTTATATTGGGCCCCATGACTATTTTTACATTCTTTGCCTGAACCGGCGGGAGCGGTTTTAAAAGCAGGGAATTATCAGCCGGAAACTTTGCCAGGGGCTTGATTGCCGGATATTTGCCCAGTTTTTTGGGATCTGTAAATTCTCCAAAAACCGCGCACGCCACGGCAGTCTCGACGCTTGAAAGATAAATTGAGGCATTCGCGGTGCCCGAGCGCCCCTGAAAATTACGGTTGAAGGTCCTGACTGAAACTGAATTTGACGCCGGAGCCTGGCCCATTCCAATGCAGGGCCCGCAGGCTGATTCCACAACCCTGGCGCCGGCCTCTATAAAATATGAAAGGGCGCCGTTTTGTATCATGGCGTTTAATATGGCTTTTGATCCCGGGGCGACGACAAAAGAAACATCCCTGGATACAGTTTTACCCTTTAATGCCAGCGCCGCGGTCATCAGATCCTTATAAGAGGAGTTTGTGCAGCTTCCTATTATAACCTGGCTGACTTTGACGCCTTTTAATTCCTTAACCGTCTTTACCGCGTCGGGTGAGTGCGGCGCCGCAACCAGCGGCTCGAGTTTTTTAAGGTCTATTTCAAAGACCTCTTTATACTGCACCTTTTTGTCCGCGGCAAAGGCTTTGTAATCCTTTGTCCTGCCGAAGGATTTTAAAAATTTCAGTGTGTTCGCGTCGGAGGGAAATATTGAGGTGGTGGCGCCGAGTTCGGCCCCCATATTTGTAATGGTGGCGCGCTCGGGAACCGTCAGGGATTTTACCCCGTCGCCGAAATATTCAAAAACTCTGTTGATACCGCCCTTTACCGTGTATTTTTTCAGGACGGTGAGTATTATGTCTTTTGCGGAAACCCATGGGGAAAGTTTTCCCTTTAATTTTATCCCGATAACTTCCGGGCAAATGAGGGAATACGGGTATCCGGCCAGGGCTGAAGCCACTTCAAGGCCGCCGACTCCTATGGCAATCATTCCAACGCCGCCCGCTGTGGGCGTATGGCTGTCAGAGCCGATTAAAGTGTCGCCGGGTTTCGCGAACCTCTCTGAATGGACCTGATGGCAGATGCCGTTGCCGGGTTTAGAAAAATATATGCCGAATTTTTCGGCCACCGACTGCAAAAAGAGATGGTCATCGGCGTTCTCAAAGCCGGACTGGAGGGTATTGTGGTCAACATAGCTTACTGAAAGTTTTGTGGATATTTTTTCAAGGCCAAAATTTAAAAATTCCAGATAGGCCATTGTGCCGGTCGCGTCCTGTGTAAGGGTCTGGTCTATTTTAATGGAAATTTCCTGGCCCGGCAGAAGTTTTCCTGAAACAAGGTGTTTTTTTAATATTTTTTCGGTAAGTGTGCCTTTCATCATCGCTCTCCTCGGATTAATGTATTGTTATTTTCCTGTCTGATAATATTAAGGCAACAATAATAAAAAGTAAATACTTTTTTCCGCAAAAAATAATTACTTGACTTACAGGAAGCGACCGACTAAAATCGTAAAGTAGTTCGAGAGCCAAAAATTGGTGCCGGAGGAGACGCTCATGAAAGAGACAAGAGAAATAATCATCAGGACAGCCAGAAAAATGTTCGCCAAAAAAGGCGTTACCGAAACCACGATGGACGACATCGCCAAAGAGGCGAAAATAGGCAAGGGGACCATATACCATTATTTTGACTCGAAAGAGGAGCTTTATTGCGCCATTCTTGACATTGATTTTGCCGAGGCCAAAGGCGAGCTTGAAAGAAATGCCATGCAGGAAATTGAGCCGGATAAAAAACTGGCAGCTTACATAATGGCAAGGCTCAAACTCATGGTAAAACTTTCCGCGTTTTACTCGATGTTCAGGGTGGATTACATGGATTATTACGGCTATATTAAAAAGGTTTATGAAAAATATAACAGTTTTGAAAATTCCATGATAAAGGGTTTTCTTAATGAAGGCGTGCAGAAGGGGATATTTACCGTTGAAGATGTGGATTACGCCGCTTTTTATATTGTCCAGTGCATCCTCGGAGTGGAATATCAGATGGGAATAGACAAGCCTGAAGATGTTGAAAAGCGCGTCAACCTGATTCTGAACCTGGTTTTAAACGGCATCAGAAAAAGATAATCCCGTAAAGTTTTTTAATTCACCGACATCTGCATGAAAAGGTCGTTGCCTTTGGCGTCGTCTATGACAACCGCGGAAAAATCCTCAACTTCAAGCCTGTAAATGGCCTCGGGCCCCAGTTCGGGAAAGGCTATTACCTCCGCTTTTTTTACATCGCCCGCGTATTCCGCGCCGAGCCCTCCAAGCGCTGAAAAATAAACCGCCCCGTATTTCGCTATGGCGTCTTTTACGGCAGCCGAGCGCTCACCTTTTCCTATCATTCCCTTTAATCCGTGCTCAAGCAGCAGCGGCGTGAAGGAATCCATGCGCGATGAAGTTGTGGGGCCGCAGGAGCCGATTATATTTCCCGGCTTTGCCGGCGTGGGGCCGCAGTAATATATTACCTGGTTTTCAAGGTTGAAGGGAAGCTTTACCCTTTTTCTTATCATCTCTGTTATCCTTGCGTGGGCGGCGTCGCGCATGGTGTATATTACCCCGGAGATCGCGACTTCGTCGCCGGTTTCCAGGTCCTCCAGAGTATCTTTATCCAGCGGTACGGTTATCCGTTTCAATTATTTTGCTCCTTTTTCATATGGTTATTGTTTTATGCCTGGCGCTGTGGCACTGTATGCACACGGCAACGGGCAGGCTGGCTATGTGGCACGGAAAGGTTTCAACTTTTACGGCAAGCGCGGTGGTGCGGCCGCCGAACCCAAGAGGCCCTATCCCGAGGGAATTTATTCCCCTCAAAAGTTCCTTTTCAAGCTTAAGCGCGTTTTTGTCCCCGCCGTTGAAATCATTTACGCTTCTGAGCAGAGATTTTTTAGCGAGCAGAGCGCATGTTTCCATATCGCCGCCTATACCGACTCCTACTATATAAGGAGGGCAGGCGGATGCTCCGGCTTTTTTTACTGTATCAATAACAAATTCCATGATTGCGGCCTCGCCGTCGGCTGGACTGAGCATTTTTAAGGCCCCTTTATTCTCGGAACCGGCCCCTTTTGTCATGGCGGAGATTTTAATATTCGGCCCTTTTATCAGGGAAGTGTGTATGATGGCGGGAGTATTCGTTCCGGTATTTATTCTGGTAAGCGGATTTGCAACAGATTTTCTTAAAAATCCTTTTTCATAACCCTGCTCAACCCCCCTGTTTATGGCCCTGTAAATATCTCCGTCCACCTGAACTTCGTTTCCAACCTCCAGGAATATAACCGATATTCCGGTGTCCTGACAGAGCGGATAAACCCCTTTTTTCGCGGTTTTGTGGTTTTCTATTATTTTATAAAGCATGGTCTTGGCCTTTTTGTCCTCTTCATTTTCGGCCGCTTCCTTAAGGGCGTTTACCACGTCGTGGGGCAGGAAATAATTGCAGTCGGATACAAGCTCCGCAGTCCGTGAGGTTACCAGTTCGGGAGAAATTATCCGCATGTCAGATCTTGTCTTTAATTTTGTCTATCTGTTCTTTTATCGACTTTGCCGAGGCGTCAAGGGAATTCTTCTCGCCTTCAGTGAGCTTTATGGTGGATATTTTGTCCACTCCGGATTCCCCCAGCGTTATGGGCAGGCCGATAAAAATATCCCTGTAGCCGTATTCGCCGTCTGCGTAAACAGAGCAGGGCAGGATGCCCTTTCTGTTTAAAAGTATGGACTCCATCATTCTTACAACCGAGGCTGCGGGGGCGTAATAAGCGCTGCCTGTTTTTAAAAGCGAAACTATCTCGGCGCCGCCGTTGCGCGCCATATCGGCAAGCTCATGCGCCTCGGACGGAGTTACCTTCGCGTCGAGCGGCTTTCCCGCGACCATGGTTTGCGAAAGCACCGGAACCATTGTGTCGCCGTGGGAGCCCAGTATCATTGATTCCATGTAGCGGTACGGAACTTCGAGCCTGTTCTGAATGAAGTGATAGAACCTGTAAGTGTCAAGAACGCCCGCCATTCCGATGACGCGGTTTCTGGGAAAACCCGTCACTTTAAAAACCGTGTAGGCCATTACGTCAAGCGGATTAGATACGACAATCACAACAGGATTCTTTTTAGATTCCTTTATTTTGAGCGAAATATCCCTTATAATTTTAAAATTTTTGAAAAGAAGGTCGTCCCGGGTCATGCCCGGCTTTCTTGCCAGCCCCGCTGTTATTACTATTATGTCGCTTTCAAGTATTTTTGAAAAATCATTGCCGCCTTCGATTCTCGCGTCGGAGCCGAAGAGGAATTTCGACTGGTTTAAGTCTATGGCCTTGCCCTTTGCCATATCCGCGGCTATGTCGAGAAGGTAAATGTCCCCCATATCCTTTACAAGGGCCAGGTGGGCCGTGGTAGCGCCTACATTGCCGGCGCCGATGATTCCTATTTTGGTTTTCATCTGAACTCCTTTTAAAACTTTTTTTATTGCGGTAGGACCGGGGTTTATTTAATTCTTCATGTTCTCCGCGATTTTAGCGGCGAACTCCGAGCATTTTACCTCTGTTGCGCCTTCCATCTGGCGCGCCATGTCGTATGTGACGATTTTCTGCGAGAAAGTTTTTTCAATGCCCTTTATGATAAGCGCGGCGGCTTCCTTCCAGCCTATGTGGTCCAGCATCATTACCGCCGAGAGAATGAGCGAGCCGGGGTTTATCTTGTCCAGGTTCGCGTATTTCGGGGCAGTGCCGTGCGTGGCCTCGAACATCGCGTATTTCCCGATATTGGCGCCGGGCGCCATTCCCAGACCGCCAACCTGCGCGGCGGCGGCATCGGAGAGATAATCGCCGTTTAAGTTCGGCGTTACAATTACATCATATTCATCGGGGCGCAGCAGCACCTGCTGGAACATTGCGTCCGCGATCCTGTCCTTTATGATTATTTTACCGCCGGCTGATTCGCCGGTTTTTAAATCTGATTCTTTAATGACAAACTCGCGGAAATTTTCTTCGGCTTCTTTGTAGCACCATTTTGCGAAGGCCCCTTCGGTGTATTTCATGATGTTGCCTTTATGGACTATGGTTATCGAGCGTTTCTTATTTTTTATGGCGTGCTGAAGGGCCATCCTCATGAGCCTGCGCGAGCCGAACTCGCTCATGGGCTTGATACCTATGCCGGACTCCGAGATGATGGATTTATTGAAGGTGTCGTTTATAAATGAAATTATTTTTTTTGCCTCAATGGAACCGGCTTCCCATTCGATGCCGGCGTAAACGTCCTCGGTATTTTCCCTGAATATTATTATATCAAGTTTTTCCGGGTTTTTGACGGGCGAGGGGACGTTTGTAAAATACCTGACGGGCCTTACGCAGGCGTAAAGGTCGAGCCTCTGCCTTAGCGTTACGTTCAAAGACCTTATGCCGCCGCCTACGGGGGTTGTAAGGGGCCCTTTTATGGAAACCACATAATCCTTTATTGCCTCAACTGTTTCTTCCGGAAGATAGGCGCCGAATTTTGTGTTTGCTTTTTCACCGGCAAAAATTTCCTTCCATTCTATTTTTCTCGCGCCGTTGTATGCCGCGGCAACTGCGCTGTCGACCACAAGGCTCGTGGCGCGCCAGATGTCCGGGCCGGTTCCGTCTCCCTCGATGTAGGCGATGTAAGGATTATCAGGCACCACAAGCTCGTTTTTTTCGTTAATGGTAATTTTTTCGGCCATTGTATCACTTCACATTCTTTGAAAATTTTGAAAATATTTCCGGGAGGTGTATCCGTGTGAATTCCATCATTTCCTCGTCGGAAATCCCTATGGTGCGCTCTCCCTCATAGGCCTTGTCCACCGCCGCCATAATGGCCTTGACTCCGGGGGAGTCCTTGGCAACCTTATCCGCCGCGGGAACCTTGAAGTAATTGTTCACCCAGTATGTTATTCCGGCAAGCCCTGATTTGTCGGTGATGCCGACCATGGGGGGCCTGTTGAGTATTTTTTCCGTGTCAAATATGTTGTATATCTCCTCGCTCTTTGAAATGCCGTCGGCGTGTATGCCCGCTTTTGTCAGGTTGAAGTTCTTGCCTACAAAGGGCCTGTTGCCCGGAATCTCAATGCCCATTTCAGAACTCATATAATCCGCGATCTCGGTTATCACGGTCGTGTCGATTTTTTCCTTGCCTTCCCTTCCGCGGAAGGAGAGGTATTCCATAACAAGGGCCTCAATGGGCGTGTTGCCCGTGCGCTCGCCGATGCCGAGCCACGCGCCGTTTGCCGATGAGCACCCGTAGAGCCAGGCGTGCGATGCATTTGTCAGGCCGCGGTAAAAGTCGTTGTGGCCGTGCCATTCCAGCCATTCAGAGGGAACCTCGGCGTGCTTGTTAAGGCCGTAAAGTATGCCGTGCGTGTTCCTGGGAAGCGCGGCGCCGGCAATGGCTATGCCGTAGCCCATTGTGTCGCAGGCCCTGATTTTTACCGGCATGTTGTATTCTTTTGAGAGCTTCATGAGTTCGCGCGCGAAAGGTATTACAAAACCGTAAATGTCGGCGCGGGTTATATCCTCAAAATGGCAGCGGGGTATTATCCCGTTGTCAAGGGCGGCGCGGGCTATTTTCAAGTAATTTTCCATTGCCTGCCTGCGCGTCCATTTGAGCTTCAAAAATATGTGGTAATCGGAAACCGAGGTCAATATCCCTGTTTCTTTGAGCCCCATTTCCTTTACAAGCTTGAAATCAGACTCAACTGCCCTGATCCAGCCGGTTACATGCGGGTATTTGTAACCGCGCGCGAGGCATTTCTCCACAGCTTCGCGGTCCCTTTTTGTGTAAAGAAAAAATTCGGTCTGGCGGATAAGGCCGGTGTCGCCGTCAAGCTTGTGCATAAGGTCAAAAAGCTTTACAATATGCTCCACCTTGAAAGGGGGAAGGGACTGCTGGCCGTCGCGGAACGTGGTGTCCGTAATATAGGCGTTGTCCACCGCGTTCATGGGCACCAGGCGCTGGTTGAAAAAGACCCTGGGAACGTCGTCATACGGGAACATGTCCCTGTAAAGCTGCGGCTCTGTTACATCCTGCAGCTCGTAATGATAAAATTCCTCTTCGAACAGATTGGACTTTTTGTTGAAATTAAGCATAATACACCTCCGTGACAGTTGAAGTTATATATAATAATGAAGACACGCGTAAATTTCCGGAAAAAGAGCGATAATCCTAAAGGATTATATAGGAACAGCCAATAATTGTCAATTTGTTCTTTGAACAACCACCTGTTTTTGCCTATTGATTTTAAAAGTGCTTTATTATATATTATAATCTGAAAGATTTGCTGTAAAAAAATGGAGGAAAAATGAAGGAGTTTTTGTCTAAAGCGGCAGAGCGGATTTCGGGGGAGGTAAAAATCCTCTCATTTAAAAGGATTTTGCTGCTTTCCGGATTTATAACGTTTTCGGCCGCAATTATATTTGCCTCTATTTTTATTTCAACGGGCGAAACAAGCGCTTATTCATCAATAAAGCCGCAGAGTTTCAATGATATTTTAAGGGATAAAAAACAGAATCTCGGGGCGCTCTATAAGGACTCTTTTTCCGAGATAGCAAAACGGGACAAGGACCTGGCATTTATTTACATGAGGGAAAAATTCAGGGGAAAAAATGTCTCATATTTTATCTATAAGGTTAAGCCAAAGGAAAATTTCTGGACCGTGGCGAAAAAATACGGCATCAACATTGACACCATAATCGGCGCGAACCCGGAGCTTGACGGATTGAGCGCTTATACCAACCAGCAGCTTATAATATTGTCCAAAAAAGGGGTTGTCCACGAGATAAATGACACAAAAGAAAACGTTCAGATGCTCTCAGACCTTTACCGCGTCAGCAAGGATACAATACTTCAGGCAAACAACCTTAACTTCGGCGTTTTAAAACAGGGGGACCTGCTTTTTATTCCCGACGCCAAGCCCGTATTTATCAGCGACAACCTGAAAAAACTTTACGCCAAACGCTCCATTTTCCGCTCGCCGCTTGCCGGAAAATACACATCGCTTTTCGGTATGAGGGTGCATCCTGTCACAGGTGAATTATCAATGCACCAGGGTGTGGACATCAGGGCCGACATGGGTTCCTGGGTCGGCGCTTCGGCCGACGGCAAGGTCATCTTCGCGGGGTGGGGCGGCAACCTGGGTTATTGCATAAAAATAGCGCATAAGGACGGTTATATCACTGTTTACGGCCACCTTTCAAAAATACTGGTACACGAGGGGCAGAATGTTTTTGCCGGAAAGCTCATCGCCAAGACCGGGAATTCAGGAAGGACCACAGGGCCGCACCTTCATTTCGCAATATACAAGGACGGAAAGCTCCTGGACCCGCTGAAATTCCTTTGGTAAAAGGGAAACCATGCGCGTAGCATTCATATACCCTCCTGTTTTTAAGGACGGCAAGATTCCGCTTCTCGGCCAGAACAGGCAGTTCAAATACACCCATTCAGGGGAGATAAAAATATTCCCGCTTATCCCGGCGCAGGCCGTATCCATTTTAAAGCGCGACGGCAACGAGGTTCTTTTTCTTGACGCCATAAACCGCGGCATGGCCGTGGATGAATTTGAAAAAGAGCTGAAAAAGTTCAACCCCGAACTGGTTGTCCTTGAGACAAAAACCCCCATAATAAAATTCCACTGGGAATGGATAAACAACATGAAGCCGCAGATGAAAAACACGCGTTTTGCCATAACAGGCGACCATGTGAGCTTTTTCCCGGAGGAGTCCATACAGAAATCGCGCGTCGATTATGTAATTTCAGGCGGGGATTTTGACATATCACTTTCCATACTTGTAAAGCACCTCCAGGGAAAATCCGCCATGCCTTCAGGAATATATTACAGGGACGGAATGGAGATAAAAAATACGGGCAGGGCCCTTCTTTATGACAACCTTGACAGCCTGCCCTTTATTGACAGGGACCTGACCCGCTGGGATATTTACGGCGAGGCATACCTTTACAGGCCGTGCGCTTACATTCTTACAGGGCGCGGCTGCGGAAGGGAAGGAAAAGAGATCGGCGGGGCGTGCACTTTCTGCATATGGCAGCACGCTTTCTGGCAGAGAAAGGCAAGGCTGCGATCGCCGAAAAATGTTGCAGAAGAGATTGAAATGCTGGTGAAAAAATATGGTGTCTACGAAGTTTTTGACGACAATGAATCAGGGGCCGTATGGAGCAAACTTTGGCTCGAAGGTTTCCTTGCGGAGCTGGAAAAACGCAGGCTCAAGGGGAAATTTATAATATCCTCAAACGCACGCGCGGAAAACCTTACCGAGGAAAAATGCAGACTCATGAAGGCCATAGGATACAGGCTATTAAAAGTCGGGCTTGAGGCGGGGACAACAGACTCCCTGCGCAGGATAGGGAAGCTTGAGGCCATAGAAGAAATAAAAGAAAACGTGAAGCGGGCGAAAAGATACGGCTTCAGGATAATGCTTACCATGATGGTCGGGTATCCGTGGGAGGATGTAAAGGACGTAAAGCAGACATATAAAGCCGCTAAGGAATTAATGCTCTACAAAACGCATTTCGGGGATTCGCTCCAGGCCTCTATTGTTATGCCCTATCCCGGCACGCCGCTGTACCGCGACGCGCAGAACAACGGCTGGCTCACGGACGACGGCATGGATTATGAAATGATGGATATGGAGCATGACATACTGAAATCAAACTACGACAACGCGTACTGGTGCAGGAAGATGTGGAACATACACAAGCACCCGCTCTTTCTGTTAAAAAGTTTTCTTACTTTAAACAACAAACGCGACATAGCCCTCGCGCTCCGCGGCATAAAATCACTCATAGGGCATAATAAGGATTACTGATAATCATTATAGTGTTAACGCAGAAATAACCCCTTATTAATAACACGTTTACCCGTTTAAACTTGATATTCCAGTTATTCAGGTGTATATTTTATATATGGGCTTACACTGATTAAAAGTCACTGTAAAAAAATCACCCTAAAAAGATTTCTTGATCCGCTTATTAATGCCGACGTTCACATATAATCACACGGTAGATCAGGGTCTTGGGAAGCAGGTTTTATGAAAATTTTGTTTGTTTCGCCGGAATACCCGGCGACTTTCTGGAGCTTTAAGTACGCTCTTCCTTTTGTAAATAAAAAAGCATCTTTACCACCACTCGGGCTTTTGACAGTTTCTTCCATGCTGCCGCCTGATTGGGAAAAAAGGCTCGTGGACATGAACGCCGGGCCGTTAAAGGAGAGCGATATTATCTGGGCTGACTGCGTTTTTGTCGGCGCCATGATTGTACAGAAAAAATCAGCCCAGGAAGTAATTGACAGGGCAAAGCATCTCGGGAAATATGTTGTGGCAGGCGGCCCGGTATTTACCACGGGTTATACTGATTTTCATAATGTGGACACTTTTGTACTTAATGAAAGCGAACCTTCCATGCCGCAGTTTGTCGAGGATCTCTCACAGGGGCGCGCAAAGCATATATATACTTCCGATGTAAAGCCCGATATTTCCAAAACGCCCGTCCCTGACTGGCACATCCTTGATAAGAAACATTATGCCTCAATGGCAATGCAGATATCGCGGGGGTGCCCCTTTGACTGCGAATTTTGCGACATTGTTGTTATAAACGGCAGGACACCCAGGGTAAAAACACCCAGACAGGTAATAGGGGAGTTCGACGCCCTTTATAACTACGGATGGCGCGGCAGCCTTTTTATAGTGGATGATAATTTTATCGGCAATAAGGCAAGGATAAAGGAAATATTGCGCGCCATCGGCGTGTGGATGAGGGAGAAAAAAAGGCCGTTTACCCTTTACACCGAGGCATCCATAAACCTCGCGGACGATGAGGAGCTTATGGCCCTTATGCGTGAAGCGAACTTCAACGCGGTTTTTGTGGGCATTGAAACCCCCAGCGACGAGGCCCTGCAGTCGTGCGGCAAGGTGCAGAACGTCGGCAAGGACCTTTCTGAAAAAGTAAAGATACTCCAGCGCAGCGGACTGCAGGTGCAGGCGGGGTTTATCCTCGGCTTTGACAGCGACACGCCGAAGATATTCGACGACATGGTGAAATTCATACAGAAGAGCGGCATTGTGACCGCGATGATAGGAATGCTTAACGCCCTGCCGGAAACAAAGCTTTACAAGAGGCTCAATGAAGCCGGGCGGCTCCTGAAAAAACAAAGCGGCGGCAACAACACGGATTTTACAATAAATTTTGTCCCTAAAATGGACGCAAAGGTGCTTGTGGACGGATATAAAAAGGTGCTGAACTCCATATTCGGCGCGAAAAATTATTATACAAGGGTTATCACATTCCTTAAGGAATACAACATGACCGCAAAGGACACCAAACTGAATTTCGGCATCAAACTCAGGGCCCTGGTTTCGGCGCTGTGGAAACTGGGGGTCCTGGAAAAGGGAAAGTTTTATTTCTGGAGAATGATGATATGGACTGCATTAAAAAAGCCGGCGCTGCTTGCGGAGGCCGTGACACTTTCCATATACGGCTTTCACTTCAGGACGGTGTTAACCACCAAAATCGAGGCTGCCTGATAAAGAGAAGGGCTTATATTACACGGAGGATCTATGAAGATAACATTTGAAGAAATAAAAAATAGAAAATCTGTAAGGACATATGAGGACAAACTCCTGGAGCAGGGTATAAAAGAAGAGCTTGTTTCATTTATTAAGTCAAACAACACCGGATTGTTCGGCACGCAGATAAGTTTTGAACTTATAGATCTTTCCGGCGCCGGGCAGGAAGAATTAAAGGAACTTGCAAGCTACGGCAATATCAGGGGGCCTAAATATTTTATGGCCGGGACAATAACAAGTTCTTTTGCCGCGCTGCTTGATTACGGTTACCTTATGGAAAAGAACATACTGGCGGCAATGTCTCTCGGGCTGGGCACATGCTGGGTCGGCGGAACTTTCAGCAGGGCCGGTTTCATGGGCAAGCTGAACGCCGGGATCGGGCAGGTTGTTCCCGCGGTGGTTCCCACCGGATACGCCGCAAAAAAAGTTGATGTATCAGATACCGCCACCAGGGTCTTTGTGGGGGCCGATTCCAGGAAACACTGGAGGGATATTTTTTTTGACGGCGCGGCCGATAAATATTTAACGGAAACAGCGGCCGGGGAATTTAAAACAGCGCTTGAAGCGCTGCGTCTCGCGCCGTCAGCCTCGAACAAACAGCCGTGGAGAATAATTAAAGAAGGCGGAAAACTGCACCTTTTCCTTGAGCGTACGCCGGGTTACAGGAGCCACGGCAAGGAAGACATGCAGCTTATGGACATGGGCATTGCCATGTGCAACTTTGATATCTCGGCCGGGGAAACAGGGCTAAAAGGTACATGGAAAACCGGCGGCTCAGCCGCTGGAAAAGAAGGCTGGGAATACATAGCAAGCAGGGAATAATATACAGAAAATTTTAATTAATTACGCCGGCACATAGCCGTTTGACATTATAGCTTTAAAAACCCGCACCCCTTCTTCGAGTTCGTCAATTCCTATTGATTCATTGGCAGTATGGGCCAGGTGCGCTTCGCCCGGGCCGAGCACGACACACGGGAGGCCCGCGCCGCTTAATGCTCCCGCGTCCGTGGCGAACTGCGCGCCGATGGGAGCTGCGTCCAATCCCGCTTTTTTTAATGAATTAAGGGCCCATTTTATAAAGGGATGGTTCAAATCCTGAGAGAGCGGTGAATCGCTGAATTCCGGTTTTATGGATATTATTATTGACGGGTCATCTCTGTGCAAATCAGAAAGCGCTCTCTCCACTCCGGGGATAATTCCCTTAACATCCTCGCCCGGCATTACCCTGCGGTCCACCCTTATAGTGCATTCATCCGGAATGGCGTTTACCTGGCGTCCGCCCTGTATCATATTAATGGAGCACTGGGCCCTGCCGCAGAGCGGGTCCACGGCATTAAGGCCGCTGATATAATTTTTTTCTATGGCATCCATCACTTTTACCATATCTTTTATGGCAGATCTACCTTTTGAAGGCTCGGAGGCGTGCGCCGCCTTTCCCTTTACTGTAACTGAAAAGTGGCCGATGCCGGCGTGCGCCACGACAGGTTTCAGGGAAGTGGGCTCTGCCACGATTACGCCGCGCGGCATAAAACCGATTGACGCAAGCTGCTTTTCCGCAAAAGTACCTGCGCCGTGCCGCCTCTGCTCCTCGTCAATTGTAAATAGAAGCGCTATGTTATTTGGAGATGAGGCAATCTCTTTTAATGCCCATAGCGACGCAGCAATGCTCCCCTTGTCATCGCACGAGCCGCGGCCGTATATCCTGTTATTTTTTTCATCGCCGCAAAAGGGATCAAAATCCATGCCGTCCGAAGAGACCGTATCCATGTGAGCGGCGAACATTATCCACGGCGCAGATTTCGAGAATTCCTTTGTAATGAGAAGATTGCTTCCGTTTCCGGCAACTTCAAGCAGATTTGTTTTCATCCCGCAGTTGCGGGCAAAATCTTCAATATATGCGGCCACACCGTGTTCCGTGTCATCAATGCCGGAAATGAATTTATTTACCGAAGGAATGCGGACAAGTGAAACAAGAAGTTCCTTTACTGACGCCGGCTTTTCTGCGGACATAAGCACCCTCCGTTCTGAATTACAGTTATTTTTGAGGCTCTTTTATTATACTATCTCCCCTGTTTTAGTCAACAGTACGGGGATGAAAAGGTTTTTTATGATATAATAAACCCATGAAGGATAAAAAGAACACTATAAACTTTTTTGCCAAAGTTTTTATTTATATTAGGGCGCTTTTTGACAAAAGGACGCCGCTTGTACCGAAAATAATCGGCGCCGCGATTGTTATTTATATTTTGCAGCCCTTTGATATTATCCGGGACGCGGTGCCTTTAATCGGGCTGCTGGACGATACCGGAGTCGCGGCGCTCGGCCTCTTCATAATTTCCAAACTTATTCCGAAGGACATCCTTGACGAATACAGGGCAAAGGAAGAAAAATGAAACTTAAAATAATGCTCATAAATCCTCCCAGGGTTAAAGGCTTTCCTGTCGTCAGGGAAGAGAGGTTCGAGCACAAGGATATAGGCTCTGTTTATCCACCCTTATCACTGCTTTATATGGCCGCGGTACTTGAAAAGAACCCAGCCTTTGATGTAAAAGTGCTCGACGCCAACGGATATAATATTGATATAAAAGGTGTAAAAGAGGCCATTGCCGGATTTATGCCTGATTTTGTGATAACACGCTGCGGCTTTGATACACAAAAAGAGGATTTTGAAGTCTTGCGGATAGCCAAAGAGGCGGGCGCCATAACAGCGCTGCGCAGCAGGATAATCGCGGATGTAAAAGAGATACGCGATGAAATATTAATGACACGCATTGCCGATATTTTTATCAACTCTGAACCCGAAGTTGTGGTTGCCGGGCTGGCGGCCGAGACACTGAAACATAAAGAGGCACTTGAGCCCGGCGAATCGCTGAAAGATAATTTAAATTTTCTTGTAAATGTAAAGGGAATATCTTTTTTCAGCAGGGAAAAGGTTATGACCACGTTTCCCGCGGCTGAAACAGCGGACATTGATTTTCTGCCATACCCGGCCTATCACCTGCTTCCGGATTTAAAGCCATACCACACAGGTGTGATGGAGCCGCCATTTGCACTTGTCCAGACGACAAGGGGATGCCCTTTCCAGTGCACCTTCTGCGCCTTTGGCAGGACAAAATGCAGGGAGAGAAGCGTGGGCTCGGTTATAAACGAGCTTAAATATCTCAGGGAAAAGTTCGGAATAAAATCCTTCCTTTTCTTCGACGACACCCTGTCCATAAAACAGGGAAGGGTTGTTGAGCTTTGCGGGCGCATGACAGAGGAAGGGCTGGATAAATTAAAATGGACCGCGTGCACGCGCGCGAACCTTGTCAGCCGTGAAATGCTCTCTTCAATGAAAAAGGCCGGCATGAGAGAGATTGCCATAGGAATAGAGTCGGGGTCGGCCGCTGTTCTTGAAAAAGCAAAAAAAGGTGTCACCCTTGACGATATCAGGCAGGCGGCAAAGTGGTGCCACGAGCTCGGTATAATGTTCTACGGCCTGGCCATAATCGGCCTGCCGGGAGAGACCCAAAAGACAATTGAAGAGACCGTTGAATTTATAAAAGAAATAGACCCGTTTTACACACAGTTTTGTTTTTCAACGCCCTTTCCAAATACTGAAATGTACTGCTATTATGAGGAAAAAGGGCTGCTGCTTACAAAGGAGTGGGAGAAATATTTTCCGTTATCTGACGAGCCTGTTATACGCACCGAGGAACTTACCGCGGAGCAGTTAAAGGAACTGCGCGCGAAAGCATATTCAAAAATATTGATGAGGCCGGGTTATTTGTTAAGGCAGATAAGGCCGTTTGACTGGAAGTGGAACATAACAGGGCTCGTAAAAATAACGGACAGGATAATAAGGGTTATAACAGGCAGGCCGGTGAGATAGAAATTCAAGAATTGTAGTTAAAAAAAATAATACAGTGTATTCAAATATAAAATATGCGAAAACAACGGTGAAATAAAAATGAAGAAGGAGGTTTTTATGGGAAAAGAAATTATTCTGACAGACAAGGCGCCTGCGCCGGCGGGTGCATATTCACAGGCTGTAATTGCGGGAGATTTTATTTTTGTTTCGGGGCAGATACCGGTAGTGGCCTCTACGGGCTCGCTTGTGACCGAAGGGGTGCACAGGGAGACAAAAGTTGTTGTGGATAATATTGAGGCGGTTCTCGCCGCAGCTGGAAGTTCGCTGGAAAAAGTTGTGAAGTTGACGGTATTTTTGAGGGACATAAATGATATAAAATTTATCAATGATGTTTTAAACGAGCGTTTCGGTAAAAATCTTCCGGCAAGGACGACAGTCGAAGTCTCCAGGCTGCCGAAAGACATTTCGGTGGAAATAGACGCGATAGCAGCCAGGTAATTTTAACCAAAGGGAATGACCGCATTAATGCGGTTATAATTTTCAAAAATTCATACTAATTCGCGGACAGATATATCATTTTCTTTCCAGACCGGTCCATGCTGTAAAGGCTTTCTTCATTTATATCTTTTTTTATATCCGGTGGAAAGCTGTTTTCCATGTCCCCGGGATACCGGCCCCATTCTTTGAGTTCCTCTACGCTTACCACCTTTTTTAATTCCTTTATTTTCATCTTAAATAGCGCCACTTTTACCTTCATAAGCTTCGGCCCCCTTTGCGGGTTCCTGGTGCTCTCGGGCAAATATCCTTTCCATATATTATCGGTTGTCTGCTTACATACTTTAGACGTTTAAAAAGGGAAATAGTTTCTAAAAAACTGTAAAAAAGAGGCGCAAAGCCGCCCCTTAAAACCCCCAAATTATATTGAATTTTTTGGTTATTTCCGTATAATATCTATATTTGTTCGGCTGTGGCGCAGCGAATGCGCCGGCTTAAATAACATTACCGGAGGATATTCATGGAAAAACTTTCCGAATTGCAGAAATTAAGGCTTGAGTTCAAACCTGTGCTCCCGTCAATTTTAAGGGCCGGATTTTCGTCGATAAAACCCAAGACCGGTAAACCCACTTCGTCAGTGGCGGACGCCGAAAAGCTTGAGGGTATATTTGAGCACAACTTCGGCAAACCTGTTATAACCTTTACAAAGGGTAAAAATTCCTTTGTGAACAAAAAACCGTTAAAAGTCGGCGTTGTTTTATCAGGCGGCCAGGCCGCGGGCGGGCACAATGTAATTGCGGGGCTCTTTGACGCTCTGAAAAAACACAACAAAAAAAACAAACTCATAGGCTTTCTCGGCGGGCCGTCGGGCATAATTGACGGCAAAATGATGGAAATAACGGATAAAATAATCGATTCTTACAGGAACACGGGCGGGTTCGACATTATCCAGTCTGGCAGGACAAAAATAGAAACACCCGAGCAGTTTGAAAAATCGAAAAACACAATTATTTCAAATAAGATAGAGGCGCTTGTTATGGTAGGCGGCGACGATTCCAATACCAACGGGGCGCTGCTTGCGGAATATTTTTCAAAGGAGAACGCGCCGGTACAGGTTATAGGCGTGCCGAAGACCATTGACGGCGACCTGAAGAACGACATGGTGGAAACGAGCTTCGGTTTTGATACGGCCACAAAAATTTACGCCGAGCTTGTGGGAAATATATGCAGGGACGTAAATTCAGCCAGAAAATACTGGCACTTTATAAGGCTCATGGGCAGGAGCGCCTCCCATATTACCCTTGAAGTGGCCTTCCAGACCCAGCCCAATATCGCCCTTATCGGCGAGGAGGTCCTCGAGAGAAAGATGACCCTCTCGCAGGTTGTCGACACTATCGTCGAGACAATCCTTGAAAGGGCCGATGAAGGAAAAAATTTCGGGGTCTGCCTGGTGCCGGAAGGGTTGATAGAGTTTATTCCCGAAATCAAGGAACTCATAAAAAAATTAAATGACCTTCTGGCGACACACGAGCAGCAGCTCAGGGCCATTGAACAGATACACTTGAAAAAGGATTATGTATATAAGATACTTGAACCCAGGCTCGCCGATCTTATGAAATCACTGCCGGCGGCAATTGAAAGCCAGCTGATACTGGACCGCGACCCGCACGGCAACGTGATGGTGTCGCAGATTGAGACGGAAAAACTCCTTGTGGAAATGGTGGAGAAGAAACTGCGCGATATGAAAAAAGAAGGGGCGTTCAAGGGAAAATTCGCCGCTATTACCCACTTTTTCGGCTACGAAGGGCGCTGCGGTTTCCCGACAAATTTTGATTCGAATTATTGCTATGCCCTGGGTTATAACGCGGTTGTGCTTATTGCAAACGGCCTGACAGGATATATGTCCAGCGTACGCGGCCTCACAAAACCACCGGCAAACTGGATCGCGGGCGGAGTGCCCCTGACAATGATGATGAATATTGAGCGCAGAAAAGGCGAGGACAAACCGGTTATTCAAAAGGCGCTTGTTGAGCTTTCCGGAAAGCCGTTCATGGCCTGGTCGGCAATGAGAAAGAAACTTGCCGTTGAAGACAATTATCTTTTTCCGGGGCCGATACAGTATTACGGGCCCGACGCGATTGTAGACGCCACCACAAAAACCCTCCAGTACGAAAGAGGCGGGAAGAAGAAATAGCAATATAATAATAAGGAGAGTTTATGGGAAAAAAAAAGGCAGTACGCAGGGACGGCCCGGCAATAAATATTAAAAAATATTCGGTTTATTTTATTTTTTCAATAATAATGATTTCAGCCATATTTATGCGGCTCTACCAGCCTGACTGGTACAACGACAGGCAGTTCCACCCGGACGAAAGGTGGATAGTCTCAAGCGCGGTGCCGTCTCTTAAAGGCTGGGGGGATATGCCGATCGGCCTTCAGTACGGCTCACTTCCTTTATATATACTCTCAACATACAGGGGAATTGTGGAAAAAATACGAGACGGAATTTTCCACAATATGGACATGAACGCCGCGTATATAGGAGGGGCCAGGGCCATATCCGGACTTTTTGACTCCGGAACAATAGTTTTTGTCTTTTTAACCTGCCTTTTACTATTTGAACCGGGCATAGCCCTGCTCGCGTCCGCGCTGCTTGCCTTTACCGTCCTTCACATACATTCTTCCCATTTTTTTACAGTGGATACTTTTGTCACATTTTTTGTATCGGGGCTCATATATTTTGCCGCGCGTATTTATAAAAAAGGAGGAATCCTCAATTATATACTGGCCGGAGCTTTTTACGGCATGGCGCTTGCTTCCAAGACAGCGGCCATACCATTCGCACTTGCTGTTATAGCGGCCCATCTTTTCAGGTTCTTTTCCATAACCGGAACAAATAAAAGCGCGAAAAGCAAAAGGCTGGAGCTGTGGGTTTATCTTGGCTGGGCGTCGCTCGCGGCTTTCATTGTATTTTTTATCTGCATGCCACACGCCCTGCTTGATTTCCAGAAATTCACCCAGGATCAGAACGAACAGAAAAGAATACTGGTAACCGGCGAGGCCGACGTGCCTTACAACAGGCAGTATATAAACACGACGCCATATCTTTTTTATATTAAAAATCTTGTTCTGTATACGATGGGGATACCGTACGGCATCGCGGCTTTCACGGCGCTGGCCTTTTATATTTTTATGTTCTTCGCCGGATTAAAAAATAAAATAATAAGGGACAAGGGGCCGGCGATAATTCTTGCGGGTGTCATACCTTATTTTCTTGTAGTCGGCATGTCGTTCGCTAAATTTAACAGGTATATGCTGCTTTTCACCCCGTTTCTTGCTATATTGACCGCAAAATTTCTTTTTGATATCGGGGCATATTTAAAAAATAAGTTAATAGGCAGGGTCATAACGGCCGTGGTGCTGCTTGGCGCCATGTTTTATGGCATAGCTTTTATGAACGTTTACAAAAACCCGCACTCCTGGGTTGATGCCTCCAGGTGGATGTTCGCAAATGTCCAGAATACACAGCCAAACCCGGACGGAAAAACAATGCGCAGGACAAGGGTATTAAATGAAATGTGGGGGGACGACCTGCCTGTGTGGGTCAACGGACACGGAGCCGAAGATTATGACAACCTGAAATGGAACCTGCAGGAGCCCGATTCCCCGAATAAAATTGAGGAACTATCGTCCATGCTTACATATACGGATTATGTGGTAATGGCTGACAAGAGGGCATACGGCACATACCAGAGGATACCTCAAAAGTATCCCTTAAATTATTTCTATTATTCCACCATGATAAAAAACCCGGATCTTTTCGGCTACTCCAAGGTTTACGACAGGGTTTTTTACCCGTCGTTTCTGGGCATCGATATAAAAGACGATAAGGCTGATGAGTCATTCCAGCTTTACGACCATCCGAGGGTTTATATTTTCAAAAACGAAAAACACCTGACAAGGGATGAAATCAAGGCTCTGCTAATAAACGGCGAGGGTGAAACAGCCGCAAAATTTGGCAGCACTGGAACGCTTCAGGGATTTCACGGTTCAACTGCGGCAGTACGCAAGGACCTGGGTAACGCGAATTTAGGGGCGGCACGGGACAGTGTTGTGGCTGTTTTTCCGGGAATATCAATCATAATGTGGTATGTGCTTGTCCAGCTGCTTTCGTTTATCGCTCTTCCTTTTAATTTTAAGGTTCTGGGAAACCTGAGGGACAAAGGCTACGGACTGGCGAAGGTTTCAGGGCTATTTTTCTTTGCATGGATAAACTGGATTTTTGTGTCACTCAATGCCTGGAGATTTTACCAGATGAATCTTTTTGTCCTGGTTCTCGGGCTCTTTGCCTTAAGCGCCTATTTCTGCTGGAAGAACCGTCAAAAATTCATTTTATTCGCCAGGGAAAACAGGCGCCATATAATCATCACCGAATCAGTGTTTCTTGCGGCATATCTTGTTTTTGTGGCAATAAAACTTTTCTGCCCGGATATACATAATATTGCCGGACATGGTTACAACGGCGGAGGAGAACCAATGGGAATGGCCTACCTTTCGGCCATTTTTAACGATGTGAAATTTCCGCCGCACGACCCGTGGATGTCGGGATACACTTTAAATTATTATTACTGGGGGCAGTTGATGCTGGCCAGCGCCTCAAAGCTGCTTGGCTACGCCCCGGCGCTGACATATAACCTTTCTCTCTCGCTTCTTTTCGCCCTGTGTTTTACGGCCGCGTTTTCACTTGTTTATTCAATGACGGGAAAATACAAATACGCCGTTCTCGGGGGTTTCATGCTGGCCTGCGCGGGTAATTTTCACACTCTTTCTTTTATATTTGACAAGATCGTGAACCTGCACGGCTTCAGGGAAGTCCTGAACGGCATATTTTCCTTCCAGTTTATCTGGGACCCGACCAGAATATATCCGTCGCCTGTAATAACAGAAATGCCGTTTTTCTCATACCTTTACGGGGATTTGCACGCGCACAATATAGTCATACCTGTCACAGTGCTTGCCATAGCCCTGGTCTATAATTTTTTCACGGCGCAGAACAAAACTTACAACATTTTTGAAAGCTTCGGGCAGGATAAGCCGGGCATGATATTAAGCGCGGCGGCGATAGCCGTTGTTACGGGCTCAATGCTTGCGATAAACACCTGGAACTTCCCGCCGGTCATTCTTTTCCTTATGGCCGCAATCACCGCGCTTGCGTATATGATGTACAGGGACAACAAAGGTGTTATGAAAAAAATAAAGGCTGCGGGACGGGGCGGGTTTTTATGGTCCTCGGCCGGTAAAGCCGCGGGAACCGCCGTTATGCTCGCAGCCGCAGCTTATATTGCTTTTGTGCCTTTTCACCTCCATTTTCAGTCGCCATACCGCGCGTCAATCGGGATAGTGACAAAACCCGAGCAGGCCGACCTTTACACAATGTTCGAGTATTTCGGCCTCTTCTTTTTTATTATACTGGGCTATACCTTCATGACATGGAACTCTCTTTCCACACCTTTCTTTGAAAAAAGCGGCGTCATGAAACTTAAAATGAGAAAGTTTAATTTTGATAAAATACTGGATCACGCCGCGGCCGTAATGGACAGGGTTTTTGGTTCAGGATTCCTTTTACCCCGTTTTATAACAGCGGCTGTATTTGCCGTGATATTTGCGGCCCTGCTTTTTGTCCAGCCTACCTTCGCGTTCATATTTGCGATGGCGGCGACGGCCCTTTTTTCTGTAATAACATCTAAGGACAAACAGGAGGTATTTTCTCTTCTGCTTGTATTTACTTCGCTGGGGATAATCGCCGGGTCCGAGATGTTTTATATAGCGGACGGAAGGATGAACACGGTATTTAAGTTTTATATGGTGGCGTGGACACTGCTGTCGTGCGGTGTCCCATATATTCTTTTTAAAATTGTGTGGAATTTTAAAAAGATTTTTACATTAAAAAAGCATGATGGATATTTTATTACCGCTGTAATTTTCGGGCTGCTTGCGCTTTTTCTTGTCCTTATGGCATATGACGCGAGAAGCGGCAGGTCGCTCTTCAAGGGGTTTTATGTGGCTCTGGTCATAGCCGTACCGGCTGTTTTCTTTATAATGAAGGACAGGATCGGAAAAATAACGGCTGTTTCTTCAATTCTGCTGATACTTCTGCCGGCGGCGCTTTATCCTGTTTTTGGCGCGCTTGCCAAGGACATGATCTGCTCAATAAATCCGTCAAAGGGGCCGCACTTAAACGGCACTGCATATATGGCCGATATGGGACAAAGGCAGTTTTCACCCACTGACTTTAACAGTGAGGACCATTCTGTGATTGAATGGATCAATAGCCGATTTAATACTATTGAACCAATACTTGAGGCGCCGGGGGACAGGATGTATTCGGGGCTGTCCAGAATATCAATATTTACCGGGATGCCGACTTTAATAGGCTGGAGCTATCAGGTTTCCCAGCAGAGCGGCAGGGAAGATGTTTCCGGGCGCAGCAGCGTTGCAAATAATATTTATTCCACACTTAATGATGACGAGGCAATCTCAGCCCTCAAGCAGTATAATGTAAGGTATGTTTACATAGGCGCCATTGAAAGGGCGTCATACAGTCCGCTTTCCATCGAAAAGTTCGGAAAATTCTGCGATCCGGTTTTCATCAGCGGAAGTTCGGTTCTTTACAGGGTAAGGTGATTGTCTAAAAAATGATCAATACAGGCAATTTTTTAACCCTGCTCCTTAATATGGACACGGAAGCATTCAAATTTATAAATATAAGGCTGCATAACGGATTCTTTGCGGCAATTGCCGAATTTACGGCCAATGATATTTTTCTTGTTGCTTTTCTATTCACCGGCCTTTTTTTTATAGTAAAGAATATGTGGAAGCAGAAAAAGGCTGTTATCGCCTTTATGTTATGGTCGTTAATTGCCGTTAATATTATATCAGGGCTCTTAAAGCACATTTTTAAGAGGCCCAGGCCTTACCTTTCCGTTGAAGGCTCGCTGCTTCTTGTAAAAATGTACAAAAACGGCTTTGCTTTTCCTTCGACCCATACGGCTATGGCAACCGTTGTCTGTGCCATGCTATGGGAGGACTTTCCCGGAGCAAGGGTTTATCTTGCGGCATTTGTAATGCTTGTAGGTTTTTTTTGTGTTTATACCGGGGGCCATTATCCCCTGGACGTAATAGCCGGGTTCGCACTCGGGCTCGCCACGGCTGCGGCCGCGGCGTATTTAAAAAAATTATACCTTAAAAGGGAACAAGGAGAACTTCCAAAATGAACGCGCTAAAAATCTGGATTTTAACAGCCGCACTTATTTTATCCAGGGTGTGCCTGTCTGCCGCGGAAACTGAAAATGCAAAAGAGTCCGCGCCCGTGAATGTGCTCTGCTACCATCAGTTTATAAAAAACAGTCTTTTCGGGAAAAACGATACCTATAAAATTTCAACCGGCATGTTTGAGGAGCACCTTAAATTTCTTCGGGACAACGGCTATCATGTCATTTCAATGGCCGATTTTCTGGAGTTTATTGACGGAAAAAAGCAGCTCCCGGAAAAATCAGTAATGATAACCATTGACGACGGTTACGAAGGGGTTTATACGGGGGCCTACCCGCTGCTGAAAAAATACAAGTTTCCTGCCACAATATTTGTGTACCGTGAATTTATCAGGAAGGACGAAACATCGGCGCTGGGGGCCCTGACCGTGGGGCAGATACTTGAAATGAAAAAATCAGGTCTCATTGAAGTCGGTTCCCATTCCTATTCACACGGCGCTCCACTGACACGCAGGGGTTCAAAAGATGACGGGCAATACATTAAGTTTTTGAACCATGAGATTGTGGAATCAAAAAAGGCCATAGAGGACATGCTGGGGCTCACGCTTGACACCATGGCATATCCTTTCGGGGCGTATTCCTATGAAAGCAACGCTTTTGTGAAGAAAGCCGGTTATAAGGCTGGATTTTCGGTGGTGCCTTCCTACAACACGGCGGATACAGGAAGGTTTTTGTTGAGGCGTACAATAGTATACAACACCACCAATGTCAGCCGCTTAAGGAAAATACTGGAGAAAAAACCCGTTCAAATTAAGTTTGTAAAACCCGAAGACGGTGCTATAATATCCAGCGCAATGCCGCAGCTATCTGCGGAACTGGTTGACGATTCCATGCTGAATACGGCAACGATACATTTCAGGATAGGCGACAGCGACCTGCCGCCGGCTGATTACGATCCGGCCACAAAAACGCTGAACCACGTTTTTACGAAAAAATTGAAAGGCACCCTTTATATAGCAAGCGTGCAGGCAAAAGGTCTTGACGGCGGGAACTATGAATATGCCTGGATGTTCATGATAGGCAGGCCGGTTGATGAAAAGGTAATGGAAAAGGCGCTTGCGGCTGTAAATAAAACAACGGGAGAAACTAATGACAAAAAGTAGCGGCGGAAAATCAACATATGACCTGAGGGAAAAATTAATATTAAGCGTAGACCTTGATGACGCGGCGGCGGCCTACAGCCTTATCGATAAGCTTGGCGCCTATGTTAAATACTACAAAATCGGGCTTCAGCTTATCACAAAGGACGGCCCAAGGATGGTAATGACCCTAAAGCGCAAGGGGCTGAAGGTTTTTTACGACGCCAAATTTTACGACATACCACAGACTGTTTACAACGCGGCTTATGAAGCGGCGCGTTTCGGCGTGAATATGATGAACGTACACGCCTCGGGCGGGCCGGAAATGATAGCAAGGGCAAAGGAAGGGCTTCTGGCTTCATCAGAAAAGATGCGCCTGGATGCGCCTAAACTTCTGGCTGTCACGGTGCTCACGTCAATGGAAACAAAAGACCTTAAAAAAATACTCGGCGTGGATATAAGCGCCAAAGAAATGGTTCTCAGGCTGGCAATAATGGCAAAAAAGGCCGGGGCTGACGGCATTGTCTGCTCCCCGCAGGAAATTAAAATAATAAGGAAGGAACTGGGAAAAGATTTTCTGATAGTAACGCCGGGCATCAGGATGGACAATTCAAAGAAACACGACCAGAAGAGGACAATGAATCCCAGGGAGGCCATCGCGGCCGGGGCTGATTATATAGTTGTGGGAAGGCCGATACTGGAGGCGCCTGACAAACTGGAAATGATAGATAAGATACTTAATATGATAAAAGAGGGGTACGAAGAATGAACGGTGAAAACGTCCTTGAAATATTCAGAAAGTCCAACGCGCTTTTAGCTGGCCATTTTCTTTTGACCTCCGGAAAGCATTCAAGTGTTTATCTTGAAAAATTCATGGTGCTTCAGAGGCCGAAATACACTGAGAAGCTGTGCAGGGAAATAGCGGCCCATTTCAGAAAGAAAAAGATAGACGTCGTGCTTGGCGCTGCCGTCGGCGGGATTATAATAGCGTATGAAACCGCAAGGCACCTGAACACGCGCGCTGTATTTATGGAGCGTGAAGAGGGCAAATTAAAGCTGCGCAGGAATTTTGAGATTAAAGAAGGGGAGAACGTGCTTATTGTAGAGGATATAGTCACCACAGGCGGATCCGTGCGGGAACTCATTGACGAGCTTAAGGCAAATTATAAATGCAATATAGCGGGAGTTGGAATTTTTATAGACCGCAGCGGCGGAAAAGCTGATTTCGGCATACAGGATACTTTCGCCTTGGCAAAGCTTGACGTTAAAGCCTATGAAGAAGCCGAATGCCCGCTGTGCAAAGACGGTACGCCGCTCACAAAGCGCGGGTCAAGGAATCTGGCAAAAAAATAGGCAGTTTTTAAAGCCTTTAAATAAGGTGTTGAAATGAAGGAAAACATGTTTTACGCAATTTCGGCATTCGCGTTTGTGTGGCTCGGGGTTATGGCATATTATTATTACACAAACATCGCGGATAAGTTTATATACAAACTCAGCCTTTTTATGATAACTATCGGTTTTCAATTAGTGGCCGGGGCTGTCGCCATAAAATTTTTTAAAAACATTAATATGTATATTTTTACGGCAGCAAACCTTGTTTTTTTCGGTTTGTACTGCCTTTTTTATTTCTTGTACATGTCAAAAAAAATAAAGAGCTTAAAACAAGCGGCGGGCCGGTGAATCATGGAACTGAAGGACACGCGTAAGAACTGGGATAAACTTGCGCAGATCGATCCCTTTTACGGAGTGGCTTCCGATCCTGTAAAGCTGGGAAGAAAATGGGAAGAAAAGGAGTTTTTCCTTACAGGGGTTCAGTTAATAGACGCCATGTTAGGTTATGGCGCTGAAAAATCCATTAAAATACCGGATGGAAACGCGTTGGATTTTGGATGCGGAGTGGGGCGCTTAAGCCAGGCGCTTTCGCACCGTTTTGAACACGTTACAGGAGTGGACATTTCCGCGACAATGATAAAGCTGGCCCGGGAACATGACAAAAGCGGCGGCAGGTGCAGTTTTGTACTGAATGAAAAAAACGATCTTTCGGTATTCGCCGGTGAGACTTTTGATTTTGTTTTTACCGACATGGTGCTCCAGCACCTTGACCCGAGGTATGCGGTTGATTACATCAGGGAATTTGCCCGGGTCCTAAAAAAAGGCGGACTCCTTGTTTTCCAGCTTCCCGAAAAGGCGCAATACAGCTCTGTGAGGGTTTTTTTGAAAAAGTTTGTCTCCAAGCCGCTCCTGGTACTTTACCGGAGATTAAAATACGGCAGGTCCCACACTGCGGATGTCGAAGTTGAAATGAACGGTATTGATAAAAAAGAGGTTATTAGCATGCTTGACGGGCTCGGGCTTAAGGTCCTTGACGCCGAAGCGAGATATTACTGGGCTGAAAAACCCCTTTAAAATTGCCGTTGTTTCCAGCCGGTGAACAATTTTATTTACGCCACCACACAACATTAAACTCTATTGCCTTGATTTTCGCGGTTTATTGTATTAGAATTGATAAAATCCCTTCAATTGAGGTGGAAAATTATGAATAAAAAAATTATTTTTATTGCTGTTTTATCCGTTCTGGCTCTTTTTTGCGCTGCGTCATACGGAACTGCGTTGCCCGCGGCGGCCACACAGACGGCGGCTGCGCTAACCCCTCCGCCGATACTTGAAGAAAACAGGGCGCCGTCCGCGGCAGGGCCGGTATTTCTTGAACTTAATGTGGAAGGGATAATAGATGTGGCCACAGCCGACTATCTTGAAAAAGGGATCGCGCTTGCAGAAAAGGAAAACGACGCGGGCGTGCTTATAATTATGCAGACACCCGGCGGGCTTGATGTATCTATGAGAAAGATATGTGGAAAAATATTTGCCAGCAAAGTTCCTGTAATAACCTATATATATCCCAAGGGTTCAAGGGCGGCGTCAGCCGGAGTTTTTATTCTGCTTGCATCACATGTGGCCGCAATGGCAGAGGGAACAAACGTGGGAACGGCGCATCCTGTGGATTTTCAGGGGCACACAGCCTCGGAAAAAATCACCAATGACGCGGTGGCCACGATAAAGGACTGGGCCAGGCTGCGCGGCAGGAACGAGCAATGGGCGGCGGACGCTGTGTTAAAAAATGTTTCCATTTCCGAGATTGAGGCTTTAAAGCTCAAGGTGATAAATATAATAGCGAAGGACCCGGACAACCTGATGAAGCAGCTTGATAAAATGAAGGTGAAGGTCAATGACAGGGAAGTGACAATAAGCACGGCGGGATATACATTGAAAAAAGTGGCTCCGACTGAGAGATATAAATTTCTTCATTTATTGTCCGACCCTAATATCGTGTATGTACTCTTTATGATAGGAATATACGGATTGATATATGAGCTGGCAAACGGCGGGACTGTCTTATTTCCGGGCATAGCGGGGGCGATAGCCATAATGCTCGCGTTTCTGGGATTTGGCAGCCTTCCGATTGACAATACGGGAGTTATATTAATAGCCATTTCGGCTGTGCTTTTCTTTCTTGATCTTATAAATCCAACGCACGGGGCCCTGACCGTTGGCGGGATCATATCGCTTACAATAGGGTCTTTATTATTATTCCCCAACAGGGCAATGGGGGAGGAATGGGCGGTGAGTTACGTGTTAATAGCCGGTGTAGTGGCGGTTACGGTTCTCTTTTTTGTGATTGTAGTGGCTGCTGTTGTTAAGGCTATGAAGAAAAAAACAATTTCCGGGGTCCAGTCAATACTGGGCTTAAAAGGGCTGGCGGTGACGGCCATCAGCCGGTTTGGAGGCGTCGCGAATATCGGAGGGGAAGAATGGCAGGCTGTCTCTGACGAGGATATAGCCGCGAGGGAAATTGTGGAAGTGCTGGAAGTAAACGGTATGAAAATAAAGGTAAAAAAAACACCAAGAAACAGGGAGGTTTAAGATGGGACTGGGATTATTAATCGCGCTTGTAGTTGTTCTTGTAATTGTTGTGCCGTCTTTTGTAAAAGTTGTGGCGGAGTACCAGCGGCTTGTGGTATTCCGGCTGGGAAGATGTATCGGGGAAAAGGGGCCGGGGCTTGTGATACTTATTCCTGTGGTTGACAGGCCCGTATGGGTGGATCTCAGGGAATCATTCCTGGAGATACCGCAGCAGACATGCATCACAAAGGATAACGCGCCTATATCAATTGACTTCCTTATTTACTGGAAAGTCACCGAGCCGGTGAAGACAGTTGTTCAGGTAAACAATTTTGCCGGGGCATCGCAGGGGATAGCTACCACAACTTTAAGGTCGATTATCGGCGACATCATACTTGACGACGTGCTCGCGAAAAGGGAAGAGATAAACCTGCGCCTTCGCGTAAAGATGGACGAGGTAACAGAACGCTGGGGAGTAAAGGTAACATCTGTAGAAATAAGGGAAATAACGCCGCCGAAGGAAATACAGGAGTCCATGAACAAACAGATGTCTGCGGAGCGTACAAGAAGGGCGCTTGTAACAGAGGCAGAGGGAAAAAAGAGCGCGTCCATAACCGTGGCGGAAGGCGAAAAGCAGTCGGCAATATTAAAGGCCGAAGGGGACCGCCAGTCGCAGATATTGAAAGCGGAAGGTTATTCCAACGCGCTTGAGAAGATATTCGGAGCGGCCGGTAAGATAGACTCGAAGACCATGCTGATACAGTATTTCGAGGCTTTAAAATCGCTCGGCTCGTCTGCTTCCACGAAATTCGTCATACCGATGGAATTTACATCACTCATAGAGCCCATTCTGGGCAAGGCAAGGGAATCGCTGAAGTGAACGCGGAAGTACTTACAATAGGCACCGAGCTGCTGCTCGGCCAGATACTTGATACAAATACCCTGTACCTCGGCAAAAAACTTGCCGAGGTCGGGGTGAACTTATATTATAAAACCACAGTCGGCGACAATATAGGAAGAGTGAAAGAGGCGCTGACTATAGCATGTTCAAGGGTTGATATTGTAATTATTACCGGGGGGCTTGGCCCCACGGTTGATGATATAACAAGGCAGGCGGTTTCCGAATTTACAGGAAAAAAGCTTGTGGCGGATGAGAGCGCGCTTTCCGCGCTCGAGGCCAGGTTTTACTCACGCGGCATAAAAATGACTGAAAATAACAGGCGGCAGGCTTTTCTTCCGGAAGGCTCATTAATTCTTGAAAACCCAAACGGCACGGCCCCGGGGTTTATAATTGAAGCCGGCGGCAAGGCAATAGCCGCCATGCCGGGTGTTCCGATGGAAATGTATCCTATGATGAAAAACAGCGTCATACCATATATAATAGGAAAGCTCGGCGGGACGCACCAGGTTATAAAGTCAAGGTCGCTTAAGGTTGCAGGGCTTGGCGAATCGCTGGTTGATGACAGGATCAACGACCTTTTTCGGGAATCAAGCAATCCCACAATAGGGGTTTATGCCCATTCAAATGAAGTGGAAATCAGGCTCACGGCAAAGGCGGGAAGCATAGCGCAGGCTGAAGAACTAATAGACGGCCTTGAAAAGAAAATATATGAAAAGCTCGGGGATAATATTTACGGCAGGGACGAAGAGACCCTTGAGGAAAAGTGCGGCGAGCTTCTCAAAAAATCCGGTCTTACAATATCGGCCGCGGAATCATGCACGGCCGGAATTTTTTCAGGAAGGCTGACAAATGTACCAGGAAGTTCCGCATATTTTACCGGGTCAATCGTTTCATATGATAACAGCATTAAGACAAAGATACTCGGAGTGGACGGGGTAATACTGGAAAAATACGGGGCGGTGAGCCCGGAGAGCGCGGCGGCAATGGCGGCTTCCGCAAAAAAATTATTTAATACCGGCTGCGCGGTTTCAATTACCGGCATAGCCGGGCCTGACGGCGGCACCGCTGAAAAGCCGGCGGGGCTGGTTTATATCGGAGTTGATATAAAAGGCGCCGCGGCAGAAACCCACAGGTTTGTTTTTCCGGGTTCAAGGGAAGGCGTACGCTCCCGCGCGGTACAGGCAGCGCTCTGGCTGTTGCTGCAGGGACTCAAAGAAAAAACTGATGAAAAATAAAACTCCGGAGCGTGAAACAGACTGGTCCCTCATTGACCAGCCGTTAAAGCAGAGGCTCAAAAAGAACACCATAACCAACATCATATTTTTTATATCCACATTTCCGCTGACATTCATCATAACGCCGATGATAATACACCGCTGTGGCAGGGAAATTTACGGCGTGTGGGCGCTGGTTGCGACCATGCTTATATTTTTGGAGCTTATAGCCGGGCTGCAGGCCCCGTCAGTGGTATCGGTCATGATACCAAAATATGACCCGAAAAAATCACCCGATGATGTTAACATGATAATAAACACAATGTTTTTTTATTTTATTGCCAGCGCGTCTGTTTTGCTTGCGCTTTATTTTTTGTTCCGGAATGTTTTAATCGGGACATTCTTTAAGGTTTCACCCGGGGCATTAAATGACACCATATTTATTGTGGCTCTTTCAATATGCTCGTATTTTGTTTATTTTCTGCTGACCGGGTTCCAGTATCTGCTCG